>JANJTP010000067.1 GCA_024711025.1 Solirubrobacteraceae bacterium | reverse complement strand
CAAACCACGCATCAATGCTACACCCATAGCGCTAGCCGTGTGCCCACGCATTTTCGCACTCAGCCGAGCCGAAACCCCTCGTTCAAGGGGTTCACGACCCCGAAACCACCCCCGAATGCCCATCAGCTGCGGAACCCGGGGGCTACGGGGAGAGCCATTTCGCGTTCCTGAATCGGGTGGACGCCTTGTTCTGGGGCCGGATCCGCAAGCAGCTCGATGTCTGGTACCGCGAGTTCCCCGATACCGACGGCGATCTGAGGCGCAGGTTCAGGAGCGATGCGCCAGGGCAGCACTTCGCAGCCTGGTGGGAGCTGTACTTGCACGCGGTCTTCCGGCGCCTCGGATTCGCCGTTGCCACGCATCCGGATATGGGCACGACGGTTCGCCGGCCAGACTTCGAGCTGACGCGCGGCGGGGAAGCGTTCCTCATGGAAGCAGCCACGGTCTTCTCGGGTCTCGTTGAAGACGGCCGGCACGGCGCCCGGGAGGCCGAGGTCCTTGATGCGCTCGAGTCCGTCGCTGACCCCGACTTCATCCTGAGCGTCGCGTTCGAGCAGGTTGGCGCGTCGTCACCTCCAAAGGCGCGTTTCGTGCGCGACGTCCGCGAGTGGCTCAAGAGCCTCGACCCGGACGCTGTCCGGCGCGAGTCTGAGGCGGGCGCCGAGCCTCCCGAGCGGTCGTTCACTCCCGCTGCCGATTGGGAGGTGGATCTCCGGGCGTTCGCATTCTCGCCGGAAGCCCGTGGGGCTCCAGGTCATCGAATGATCGGGATCGGACCGGTCTCGGTGGGGTGGGTGAACGATCGGGAGAAGCTGGGGGCGAAGCTTCGTGGCAAGAGTCGCCGGTACGGACGTCCGCGCATCCCCCTGGTCATCGCGGTGCTCTCGCTCTCGTCGTTCGCCGATGACGATGACGTCGAGGAAGCGCTGTTCGGTTCCCGCGCGAACCAAGTGAGCGTCACGGATCCGCTGACCACAACCGCTGTCCGACAGCCGGACGGTCTGTGGCAAGGGTTCGGCGGACCATCAGCTCGGCACGTGAGCGCGGTCCTGCATGGATCGAACATCCTTCCCCAGACGTGCGCCGGCCAGCTCCCGCGTCTGTGGCACCACCCCTGGGCCGCCCACCCATTGACGCTCTACCTGCCCTTCGCAGCGTCGAGGGTGGAGGAGGACCGCCTCGTGGCACACGCTGCGCGCGCGGACGCTGCGACCGTTCTTGGGCTTCCCGCGGCGTGGCCTGGTCCGGAGGATCCGTTTCCGCGGCACGCGCCCGGCGGCGACGGGAGTACGGGCTAGGGCAGCCTCGCCGGTGTATAGGAGCTCGGTGAACGACGGCCGCTTCGGTGTTGCGCGCGCCGTGATGTACTGCCAATGCGGGGCCGACGATCAGAACGGGTCGTAGGCGCGCTCGCCGGCGAGGATGGCGCGGTTGAGCTCGTAGAGCGCCTGGTTCCGGCTTCTTACGTCGGTCAAGAGAGAGCGGCTCCACCCGTAGGCTGCGATCACCGCGAGATCAAGCGCCTCGTGCTTGTCGCGCAGCTCCGCGAAGGCGCCGTCGTCAACGCGGTTGTAGAGCGTAGTGAGTCCGATCTCGTGTTCGCGGCAGAGGGCACCGCGTGCTTCGAGGACCGCACGGCACGCCGACTCAATCCGATCCCTCTGCTCGGGTGAAGCCTGCGGCCACGGGAAGGTTTCGAAGGCGCTGCTTGGCGTGTAGCGGATCCGGTCTTCGAGGGTCGAGCTCTTCTTTGCCGCCCAGTCGGTGTGAACACGGCTCGTCAGGATGCCCATGACGTAGTCGGTGTCGAGCGCAATCAGGTTCGTGCTGTTGCTGGGTCTCCAGTCGACGGGGCACCAGACGAAGAGCACACGCTTGCCGGTGGCGGTGCCCGCGATGAAGCGGTCCAAGGTGGCGGACTGCTGCCGGAGCTCCGGCCTCGGCCAGAGGAACTGCCACCACCGTGGGTTGCGGCTGTAGCTCGTGCTCGCTTCCCTGGCGTCCCGCGCCTGTTCCCGAACTACGTCCAGTGCACCAGGATACGCCACGGCCTCTTCGAGAGACATCTGACCAAAGTCGATGACGTACCGCGTCGGGCATTGATCGATGGTCCGCGTGATGTCCCGGCCATCGAGATACGGCTTGACCACGACTGCGTAGTCCGCATCGGTGCGGTCGAGCAGCTGCCGCGCGCATTCGACGTCGAGGTCGTACTGGGCACCGGGGAGGAACCCTTGGAAGGCGCGCCCGCGGTTCGCCGGCAGCCGCGGCACATCGGCGATGGGGATGGTGGACTCCTCGAGTGCCGTGTCGATGGCCTCGACATCCCGCTCGTCAAGGACGAATCGCGTCGGAGGTGTCGCGGGCAGCTTCACCCAGTTGACGATGCTGACATCGACGTTCGCCTCACCCGGCCAGTCCTGGGTAGACACGGCGTTGGTGATGACACCACCGTTCTCGACCACGTAGTTGAGGCTGGCCGACCGGGCACGGTTCTGAGAGATGGAGTTCGTGCCGACGAGGCCTGCCCGTTGCCCGGGCTCGAGGTGATCGTTGGCCTTGCGGAACCAGTAGACGCAGTGGTCCTTGATCCCGCAGTGAAACTCGTTCTTGAGCCATTCGACGTAGTCGCCGCCCAGAAGGCCGCGTAAGTTCCGGTCGCCGTGGAAGGGCGGGTTCCCGACGATCACGCTGGACTGCGGCCACGCGACTCGCAGTGCGTCAGCGGCGCGGACGCCCGAGAGATCCCCAAGGGGCAAAGTCGCCTCGTCAAGGTTGAGTTCGTCAACGGCCAGCTTGTGGCCCATCCAGAGCGTCACGCGAGCGAGCGCGACAGCGAAGGCGTCGATCTCGATCCCCTTGATGTTCGTCAGCGGGAAGAACGCGGCGAGCGCTCCCTGCTCGGCTCGCCGGCCCTGGTCGCGCCGGAACTCGTGCTCGCGCTCATGCAGCCGGCGCTCGAGCCGGCGCAGCTCGCGGTAGGCCGTGTAGAGGAAGTTGCCCGAGCCGCACGCCGGGTCAAGGACTACGTAGTTGAGGAGGTCGTGTTGCAGGCGTTGGACCTCGGCGAGCATGGAGGCAGATTCGATCCGTTCGCGCCATGGCTCGACGATCGACGGACCGACCACCTTCTGGATATCGACCTCGTGCGTGTAGTGGGCTCCGAGGGCGTGTTGGGCGTCGGGGCCGAGCGCTCCTTGCAGAAGCGATCCGAAGATGTGCGGCTCGACCTCGCGCCAGTCGTACTCGCACGCCAGGCGCAGGACGCTGAGTTCTTCGACGCCGAGGTGGACCTCGGCCGGCTCCTCGAAGAGGCCGCCGTTGACGTAGCGCGTCTGCTCGTATAGCCCGCCGGCTGGACGCGGCCCCGGCCTGTTGAGCCAGGCAAAGAGTTGGCCAAGGTCGTCGGCGCTCGAACGCTGAGGGTTCGCGATCAGCTCGTCGACGATGCGGGTGAACAGGTAGCCCTCGAGCTGGCCGAGGTCTTCCGCGAACAGACACCAGACCGACTGCAGGAGGAAGTTGCGCCGCACGGCTGGGTCGGCGGCCCGCGTGTCGCCGAGCTGCTGGTAGAGGCCGGTCAGCAGGCCGACGGCTTGTCGCGTGACGGCCTCCTGCGACTCGACGAACACCGGCTCACGCTCGGCGAGAAACATCAGCGCATCGACCCGGTCGGGCAGGTCGACCAAGTCGAACTCTGCACGCGGCTCGTTCGGGTAGTCGCCGGGCTGCCAGATTTCGAACCGCTGGAACGCGCACAGGACGACGTAGCGCGGCGCGGGAACGTTCTGCGCCGGATCCGCGGCGTTGCGCCAGTACCCGAACGCCTGGTCGCGATGGGATGCCAGACGCCCAGCCTCGCTCGGGCGCTTCATCTCGATGATGCACTTACGTGGCCAGATGAGGTCGACGAATCGTCCCTCGTGCGGCTCCTCGAATCGGGCCCCTGCGTCACGACGGTCGGAGCCGTAGCACGCGAAGAGCTCGTTCAGGAACGTCTGCGCCTCGGCGCGCTCACTGCCCCGGTAGAGGCTCCATTTGCGCGCGAAGCCGACAAGCCGGCGCTGGATCTCCTCGCCGGAAGGACCCGACACGGTCTCGCGTCAGACGGCGAGACGGATGGAGCTGTCGGGCACCGCGTAGTACGTGCCCTGCGCGAGCTTGCGGTGGAGTTCACCGAGCTGGCGCTCAGCGTCCTGCAGCGCCGCGATGATGTGCGGCTCGGCCCCGTCCTTCGCGACGACTTCGGTCGCCTTGCGGGCGCGCGTCCGCGCGTCGGAGATGTGGAGCAGAACCCGCTCGACCTCGCTTGACTGCCGTTCCGTCATGGGCCGCAACCTACGGTGCGCGGCGGACGGTTTCCGGCTCGTCACGGCGTTTCGCCGCAAGTTCCGGGATGTTCCCGCGCGAAGTGCGCCAGATGAGTAGCGGGCCGGGCCGCGTCCGTGATCGTCTCTAGCTTCCGTGCCGCTGTGGACCTACAAGCGCCGAGCGGCTGGACCAGGGTGGTCTGAGATCGTTGAGGCGATCGCGCACGTTCGGGCAGTACCGGACGGTTCGCTCGCCACCCTGCACCTGTCCGTAGCCGGAGCAGGCCGCAGCGATCACTGGCGTGCCGGACGCTGCCCACTTCGCGGGTCGATGCATGGGAACCGAGAATCTTGCGAACACTGAGAACAGCAAGTTCCTGAAGCTGAAGAACATCGTGCTGACATCCGGGATGATCGATGCGGACCAGCGCGCGCTCGCGGTCGCGTCCCAGACGTGCGTACGCCTCGGCGATCACCACGTGATGGTCGACCTTGCGACGGGACTGATGTACAGCCATCCGTGACACCGACGGCCGTCACGTCATGGCGTGTTTCGGGACACAAACGCCCCTAGAACTGGCTCCGCGCGCACCAAGTGCACAGCCGAAAGGAAGCCGGATGCAGGACGTTTGACGATGCCGGAGGAGGGACTCGAACCCCCGACACGCGGATTATGATTCCGCTGCTCTAACCGACTGAGCTACTCCGGCGGGGAGGGGGAGTGTAGCCTCGCGGAGCGCTTCGTGGAGGGCGATCCCGGGGGTCGCGCGGAGGCGGGCGCGGGCCCATGCGCATGACCGACACGATCCTGACCGCCGTCCCCAACGTCTCCGAAGGCGCCGACGCGAGCGTGGTCGATGCGATCGGCGCGGCGTTCGCCTCGCCGCCGGCCGTTCGGCTGCTCGGGAAGCCGCACGCCGACCGCGATCACGACCGCGCCGTCTTCACGCTCGCGGGGCCGCCGGGCGAGGTCGCAAGGGCGCTGCTCGCCGGTGCGCGGGAGGCGGTCGCTCGGATCGATCTGCGACGCCACGATGGCCTGCACCCCCACGTCGGGGCGCTCGACGTGGCGCCGGTCGTCTTCCTCGACGCGGAGCGGCGCGGCGCCGCGTGCGCCGAGGCTCTACTGGCCGCCGACCTGCTCGGCGACGAGCTCGGGCTGCCGGTCTTCCTCTACGGGCTGCTGGGGGGCGGGCGCACTCGTGCCGAGCTGCGCCGCGGCGGGCCTGCGGGGCTCGCGCGCCGCGTCGTGGCCGGCGACCTCGTGCCGGACTTCGGACCGCATTCGCTGCACCCGAGTGCCGGCGCCGTGCTCGTCGCGGCGCGGCCGCCGCTCGTCGCGTTCAACGTCGAGCTCGCCGGCCCGGCCAGCGTCGACGAGGCGCGGCGCATCGCCGCGCTGATCCGCGAGGGCGGGGCGGAGGGGCTGCCCGGCGTCCGCGCGATCGGGCTGGAGCTCGCCCATCGCGGCGCCGTCGCCCAGATCTCGATGAACGTCGAGGACCACCTGCGTGTGCCGCTCGGCGAGGTCGTCGCCGCGGTGGCGCGACATGCGAGAGTCGCCGAGGCGGAGCTCGTCGGCCTCGCCCCGGCCGCGGCCTTCGAGGGCTTCCCCGCCGACGTGCCCTGTCGCAACCGCGCGACGATCGAGGACGCGCTGGCAGCCGCCTCGAGCTGACCGGCCGCGCAAGCGGGCCGTGCCGGCGGTGCCGGGGTCGGGGTCGGGCGAGTGGATGGTTAGGCGGACGGGCGGCTGCGGTCAGCTGCCCGCGTCCCGGCCGTTCCCGGCCGGCGGCACCGGCCGCAGCTCGAAGAGCTGCGGCCCGCCCATGTCGGAGCTGACGTGCTCGGCCGTTCCGACGAGGTGGTTGTGCAGCTCGGCCGCGGCGCGCTCGGGATCGTGGGCGATGCAGGCCTCGAGGATCCGGTCGTGCTCCCGCTGGCGCGCATCGAGCCGCCAGGCGATCGGGCTCGAGGCATGGCGGTAGCGCTCGCTGGTCTCCCACAGCGGCGTCACCAGGCGGATCAGCCAGCGTGAGCCGGCGGCGTCGTAGAGCGCGAAGTGGAAGTCGGTGTGAGCGCGCCACGCCGCGACGACGTCGTTGTGGCGCACAGCCGTGCGGTGGCGCTGGAGCGCGTCGCTCGCCGTCTTGGCGTCCGCGTCCGTGAAGCGCATTGCCGCCTGGCGGATCGCCAGCGGCTCGAGCGCCAGCCGCGCCTGGTAGACCTCGCGCAGGTCGTCGATCGACAGCTCGGTCACGCGGGCGCCGCGGTGCGGGACGTTCTCGACCATCCCGGCCGCGTCGAGGCGCCTCAGCGCCTCGCGAATCGGCATCGGGCTCATGTCGAGCACGGTGGCGAGCTCCTCGATCGGGAGCCGCTCGCCGGGCTGCAGCACTCCGGTGACGATCGCCTCGTGGAGGCTGGCGAACGCGCGCTCGGCGAGCGTGCGGTGGCCGCCGGTGTGCGCGATTCCGGCAAGCCGCCCCGAGAGGTCGTCCGCCGCCGAGGGGCTTCGATGGTCGTTCTGCTCTGGGCGCGTGGCGGGCATGACGTATATTTGATCAGGTTTGGGGCTTGAGTGCGAGTGCTGACGCAGGATCTCGTGGGAGGTCGTGATGAGCCGAACGGTCGATGCGGTGGTGGTCGGGGCCGGGCACAATGGGCTGGTCGCCGCTGCGTATCTGGCGCGGGCAGGCTGGGAGGTCGTCGTGCTCGAGCGCGAGGAGCGAGCGGGCGGCGCGGTCGCCACCGAGGAGCTCACGTCCCCGGGCTACCGGCACGACACCTTCTCGAGCTGGCATCCGCTGTTCTGCAGCTCGGCCGCATGGACCGAGCTCGGCTCGGATCTTCGCACACGGGGGCTGGAGTACGTCAACGCCGAGGACGTGGTCACCGCTACGGTGCGCCCCGACGGCGGGTGCGTCGTCGCCCATCGCGATCCGCGGCGGACCGCTGAGGCGCTGACCGGACCGGACCGCGAGACCTACCTGCGCGAGCTCGACGGCCTCAACGCCCACATGGGGCTGATCGGTGAGCTGCTGGGCACCGAGCTGTACTCGCCGCGGGCGCTGTGGCTCGCGGCGCGGCTCTGCCGGCGGCTCGGCGTCCGCGACACGGTCGCCTTCGGCTCGCGCCTGACCGCCAGCGCGCGCGGGTGGCTCGAAAGCCGGTTCGAAGGGCGAGAGACCGCCGATCTCGTGGCTCCATGGGTCCTGCACACAGGCATGACGCCTGAGGACGGCGGCGGCGCGTTCCAGCTCCTGGCGCTCGTCGGCTCGCTGCACGGCGTGGGCATGCCGGTCGTGCGCGGCGGATCGGACCGCTTCGTCGCCGCGCTCACCCGGCTGATCATGGACCACGGCTCGTCGGTCCGCACCGGCGCCGACGTCGAGCGGATCCTGGTTCGCGGCGGCCGGGCGGCGGGGGTGGTCGTCGGCGGCGAGGAGATCCACGCCCGACGCGCCGTGATCGCCAACACCACGCCGACGCAGCTCTACGGCCGCCTTCTGCCCGATGGCGTCGCGCCGCGGCGCGCGACCGAGCAGGCACGCCGCTTCCGCTTCGGCGACAGGGCCGGCATGCAGATCCACCTCGCGCTCTCCGAGGCGCCGCGCTGGCGCGGCGACGCTCGTCTCTCGCGGGCGCCGATCGTGCACGTCAGCGCCGGCATGGACGCCGTCAGCCTCGCGTGCGCTCAGGCACGCGCGGGACTCCTCCCGGCGGAGCCGACGATCGTCTGCGGCCAGCCGACCGCGCTCGACCCGACACGCGCGCCGGCCGGCGGCGCGATCATCTGGATCGAGCTGCAGGAGACGCCGTACAGGCCGGTCGGGGATGCCAAGGGGGAGATCGACGTCGGCGACGGCACGTGGACCCCCGAGCTCGAGGATGCCTACGCCGGCCGCATCGTCTCGCTGCTGGCGCGGCACATCGAGAACATCGAGGTCGCCACCGTGGGGCGCGCGATCATCTCGCCTCAGACCCTCGAGCGGCGCAACCTCAACCTCGTGCGCGGCGACGCCTACTCCGGCGCGACGACCCTCGACCAGTCGTACGCGTGGCGGCCGCTGCCCGGCTACGGATCGCACGCGACACCGGTGCCCGGCCTCTACCAGTGCGGCGCGAGCACTTACCCGGGGCCCGGCCTCAACGCCGCGTCGGGCCGGATCGTCGCGCGCCGGCTGCTACGTACGGGCGCCTTGCGGCGACGGGCCCGGGCCGGCGCCGGTCGAGCGAGCTGACGGCGGGCGCATCGTACGTCCCGTCCATGCGGCGGGGGACGTCACGAGGGAACGCGATGACGCGCGTGTGGCGGCCAAACTCGGCCGTAATGCTTGACATTTGATCAAACCTGTGGCAAAGATACCTGACGGCATTCCACTCGGAGAGGAGGACGTCCATGGCCAGTGGACGTTTGCGCGTCATGCTTGCGGGCATGGCGGTTGTGCTGGGAACATTGGTGCTCGCCGCCTGCGGCGGGAGCGACAGCGAGAGCAGCAAGGGGTCGGATGGCACGACCGCCAAGGAGACGGGTCCGATCGTCATCGGCGCCGCGGTCGACCAGACCAAGCTGATGAAGTTCTTCGACGGTCCGGCGTTGACGGCGGCGAAGATCCGCGCTGACGAGATCAACGCGCAGGGCGGCGTCGACGGGCGCAAGATCGAGTTCAAGGTCCTCAACACCCGGCTCGATCCGGACCGCACGCGGTCCGCGGCGATCGAGCTCACCGACGGCGGCGCCGACATCATGTGGGCGACCTGCGACGCGGACTGGGCGACCCCGGCGATGCAGGTCGGCATCTCCAAGGGCCTGCTGACCGTTGCGCCGTGCGAGGGAACCGGGCAGATCGGCCCCAAGCGCTTCGGCGAGCAGGGCAAGCTGGCGTTCAGCTTCGGCAACTTCTCCGGCGACGAGGCGGCGGCGCTCGCCAAGGTCGCGATCGACCGCGGGCTGAAGACCGCGGTGACGGTCACCGACAAGTCGATCACCTACACGCAGCTCTCCTGTGCCGCTTTCAAGACGGCGTTCGAGGAGCTCGGCGGCAAGGTCGTCGGCGAGGAGAGCTTCACCGAGGGCGACCGGACGATCGGGCGCGTCGTGACGCGCGTGAACCGGATCAAGGCCGACCTGTACAACATCTGCGCCACGACGCAACAGGACCTGCCGGCCTTCGTGTCGGGTATCCGCGGCCTCGGCAATGACACGCCGATCTACGGTCCGTGGTCGATCGACAGCGCGTTCTGGCTGCCGAAGAGCCCGAAGGTCTCGAACAACATCACCCTCGTGACGTACGCCTCCGTCTACGGTGACGATCCGAACGACGACGTGAAGGCGCTGATCGCGAAGATGACCGAGCAGAAGGCCCCGCCGGCGACCGGCGGCTTCCTCGGCGGCGCCGCGGCGGTTGACGCCATCGCCTGGGCGGTCAAGGAGAACGGCGGCTCGACCGACGGGGCGGCTCTCGCCAAGTCGCTCGAGGGCGCGAAGGACCTGGAGACGACCGTGGGCAAGATCAGCTTCTCGCCCGAGCTGCACACCGTCTTCGGTCGCGAATACCGGATCATCGACATCAAGGACGGCAAGCCGGGGTTCGCGGGCCTCGTCAAGGCGGACCATCCGGTCAACCTGCCGTAGGGGATCGATGCCCCAGGTCAACGACATCGCCGCGCGGCCCGGACATGCTGTCCGGGCCGCCGGTGTGTCACGCTCGTTCGATGGCGTGCAGGCGCTCCAGGATGTGACGCTGGAGATCCATCGCCACGAGGTGATCGGTCTGATCGGCCCCAACGGCGCCGGCAAGACCACTCTCATCAACGTCATCACCGGCTTCGACCGTCCGACCAGCGGCTCGGTGGAGATCGAGGGCCGGGAGGTGACGAGCTGGTCGGCCGCGCGTCGCGCGCGGGCCGGCCTGGCGCGGACCTTCCAGCACGGACACGTCTTCCGTGACCTGAGCGTGCGCGAGAACGTCGAGGTGGCGGCGCTCGGCGTCGGCGCCTCGGCGCGGACAGCACGCGAGCGCGCGGAGCAACTGCTCGGCACGCTCGGCCTCGCGGGCCACCGCGACGAGCCGGCGGGCGCGCTGCCCCACGGCGATCAGCGCAAGCTCGGCGTCGCGCGGGCGCTCGCCACCGAGCCGACGTTCGTCCTCATGGACGAGCCGGCGGCCGGCCTCAACGAGGGCGAGGTCCCGGCGCTGGCGGAGGTCGTGCGCGCGGTGCGCGACGAGCACGACGCCGGAGTCCTGCTCGTCGACCACAACATGGCGCTGATCATGGAGGTCTGCGACCGGATCTACGTGCTCGACCAGGGTCGCAGCCTCGCCGAGGGGACGCCTGACGAGATCCGCGCCAGCGCCGCGGTCACGAGCGCCTATCTCGGTGGCGGAGGCGTCGGTGTCTGAGCCCGCCCTTGCGGTCCGCGACCTGACGGTCGCGTACGGACCCGTCCCCGTCGTGCGCAACCTCTCGCTCGAGATCGCCGCCGGCGAGGTCGTCGGCCTGATCGGCCCCAACGGCGCCGGCAAGACGACCACCCTCCTGGCGATCATGGGCGACGTGAGCGCCCGCGGCGGCGACGTCCGGCTCGCGGGGCGCTCGCTGCGCGGCCAGGGAGCCGACGCCATCGTCCGCTCCGGCGTCGCGCTCGTGCCCGAGGGCCGCCACGTCTTCGGCGACATGACGGTCGCCGAGAACCTGAAGCTCGGGCTCGTCGGGCGCCGAAGCGAGGACGGTCTCGAGGGCGACCTCGAGTGGGTCCACTCGCTGTTCCCGATCGTTCGCGAGTTCGGCGAGCGTCAGGCCGGCGCGCTCTCCGGCGGCCAGCAGCAGCAGCTCGCGATTGCGCGGGCGCTGCTCGCCCAGCCTGAGGTGCTGCTGCTCGACGAGCCATCGCTCGGCCTCGCGCCGACCGTCGTCGACATCGTCTTCGAGGCCCTGCAGGCGATCCGCGAGCGCGGCGTGACGATCCTGCTCGTCGAACAGCGGGCGCAGCGCACGATCGCCTTCGCCGACCGGACGTACGTGATGCGCGACGGCGCGGTCCGCATGACGCTCACGCCCGACGACGCCGATGCGACGGAGACGATCAGAGAGGCTTACTTCGGCTCATGACGGCACTGCAGTGGATCATCGACGGAGTCGCGCTCGGCGCGGTCTACGCCCTCGTCGCGGTGGGCATGGCGCTCGTCTTCGGCGTCATGCGCCTGATCAACTTCGCTCACGGCGAGCTGATCACGGCCGGCGCGTACACGCTCGCGCTGACCAGCTCGTGGCCGCTCGTCGGGAGCATCGCGGCCTGCATCGCGGTCTCCGTCGCGATGGCGGTGGCGACCGAGCGGATCGCCTTCCGGCCGCTGCGCGGCGCCTCGCCCGCGACGGCGCTCGTCGCGACGTTCGCGGTCGCCTTCGCGCTGGAGGCGGTCTGGCTGGTGGCGTTCGGCCCCGAGGGCCGCACCGCGGACCTGCTCTCCGACCTGAACCGCCCGGCGATCGGCGGCGAGCTCGACGTGCGCTGGGTCACGATCATCCAGCTCGTCCTCGGCGGGGCGCTGCTGGCGGGGCTCGCGCTGATGCTCAACCGGACGAGCATCGGGCTGCAGATGCGCGCGGCGGCGGCCGATCCGCGAGCCGCCAGGCTGCTGGGCATCAGGACGAACCGCGTCATCGCGCTCGCCTTCGTTCTCGCCGGCGTGCTCGCTGCGGTCGTCGCCCTGCTGCTCACCGCGCAGACGCCGCTCGTGACGCCGACCCTGGGGCTGCAGGTGGCGATCCTCGGCCTCGTCGGGGTGGTCGTCGGAGGGATCGACCGGCTGCCGAGCGCGACCGCCGGCGGCTTCGCGATCGGCTTTCTCACGGCGGTGCTGGGCAACGCGCTCTCGGCCGACATGCGGGTGTTCCTGCCGTCGTTCACGTTCGCGCTCGTGATCATCGTCCTCCTGGTGCGGCCGGCGGGCATGTTCGCGCCGCTGCGCGGCCAGGCCGTGGAGCGGGTATGAGCTCTCGTGTCCGCGGCGCGCTGGTCGAGCTCGTCCCGCTCATCGCCCTGCTGGTGGTCGTGGCCCTGGTGGGCTCGTCGATGTCCGACGCCACCCAGCAGGACTTCATCACGGCGCTGATCGCCGTCACGATCGTGGTCGCGCTGCACGTGTTCGTCGGCAACTCGGGCGTCATCTCGTTCGGCCACATCAGCTTCGTCGCCGTCGGAGCCTTTGCGGCGGGCGTGCTGACGATCCCGGCGGTCACGAAGCCGCTCGTGATGCCCGAGCTGTGGTCGTTCCTCGCCGATACCGAGATCGGGAACCTCGCCTCGCTGGCGCTGGCCGCGGCCCTGGGCGCGATCTACGCGCTCGTCTTCGGCTTCCCCCTCATGCGTCTCTCGGGGCTTGCCGCGGGCATCGCAACGTTCGCGGTCCTGGAGATCACGCACAACGTGCTGCGCTTCTGGGAGAAGATCGGCCCGGGCGCGAAGACGCTGACCCTCGTCCCGGTGACGACCGAGATATCCGACGCGACGATCGGCGCGATCGTCGCGGTCCTCGTCGCCTTCGCCTACCAGCGCACGCGCCGCGGGCGGGTGCTGCGCGCGTCACGTGAGGATCCGGCGGCGGCCCAGGCGATCGGCGTGAGGATCCATCGCGAGCGGCTGCTGGCATTCGTGCTAAGCGGGGCGCTCGCCGGCCTCGCCGGCGGCCTGCTCGTCCACCAGCTCGGCAGCATCACGACCGAGCAGGTCTACCTCCAGCTCACCTTCCTGACCCTGGCGATGCTCGTCATCGGCGGCGTCGGCTCGCTCTGGGGCGCGGTCGTGGGCGCCTTGCTGATCAGCTTCCTCAACACGCTTCTCGGCGACGCCGAGAACGGGCTGGGCCTCGGGCCGGTCACGGTGACGATCCCCGACGGCTCGAGCCTCGTGATCCTCGGCGTGCTGATGACGCTGGTGCTGCTGCTGCGACCGGGCGGGCTCAGCGGGGGTCGCGAGCTATCGCTCCGGCGACGCCAACGGCGGCCTACGCAACCGGCGCGGCCGTCGGCAGGGCCGCCGGACGCTGTCGGCCCGGCGCCCTCGGCGCGCGACGTCGACGTGGCCTCCTGAGCGCCTGGCCGGCTGGGCGGGGCTGATTCGCCGCGCCGCGTCGTCGCCCAGTGGACATGGTTGATGGCTTCGTCCTTGCGCAGCGCGCGTTCCTTGCTGCCGTGCTTGAGGAAGTAGTCGAGCTCGGTCCAGCTCGGGTACTCGGGCGCGCAGAGCAGCCGGCTCACCGCGAAGGCGCCGCAGGCATTGGCCCAGGTGGCGCTGGTCTGGTGGCTCTCGCCCTTCAACCAGCCGCGCAAGAAACCGCTCATGAAGGCGT
>JANJTP010000063.1 GCA_024711025.1 Solirubrobacteraceae bacterium | reverse complement strand
AGCCATTCAAGCAGGATCAATTCTCCGATCATCACGCTGAGAGAGGTGGCAATCACCTGTGCCAGCGGCACATAAATATTCCGCAGGGCGGTCTTATATTTGATGAGTCGCCAGGAATGTCCCAAACTGCGTGCAACGGTCACATAGGTGTGTGAAAATTCCTCTACAAGCAGGGTGGCTGTTGTTTGGGCGATCTGAATGGAAGGGCGAAATGAAAGAGCGATGACTGGGAAAACGAGGTGTGCATCCCAGCCGAAGCCGCCTAATGGGAAGGGCAAACTCGCCTGTGTCCCGGGTGTATAGAGCAGATAGTAAATGGAAATTGTGATCAGCATTGCGCCGACATAAAAGCCCGGCATGGCAAGGCTGATAGTGGAAACGGGGATGAGCCATTTTGCCACGCGGGGTGGCTCTACTTTTACAGCGCTGATACCAATCAATAGCCCGACCAGCAGACTGGTGAAAAATGCAAGTCCCAGCAAGCCGAGGCTGTTCTTTGTTGCCAGACTCACCAGTTCCCATACATCCACTCCTGTCATCATTGGAATGGGGATCGGGCTGCCGTTTATAAAGCCATCGATATATTCCTTATAAAAAGGTAGGACTGGCTCCGCCTTGCCTTCCTGTGCAAAGATGGGGTTTTGTTTAAGTTGTTCGAAACGCCCATAATGGGCATATGCAAATGTAAGAAAGTTGACGCCGATGAGGAGAATCGTCATTCCGATCAGGCGGCGCAGAACAAACATGAACATTATAGGTTCTCCCGGGAGTGTAGTGATTGGATGATAACATGACTTTTCTTATTGAAATTCGACGGGTGATATAATCGCGGAAAAATAACTCAGAGGAAATCATGATAGACCCTGTAATTTTCACATTTAAATTGTTCATCTGGCCGATCACTGTAACATGGTATGGCGTGATCGTAATGAGCGGTGTTCTCATCGGCGCATGGATCGCCGAGCGCGAAGTCCGCCGCCGTGGTGAGAATAGCGAAGTACTGGTCGATGCGATGGTATGGGCGGTGATCGTTGGTATTTTGGGCGCGCGTTTATGGTATGTAGCGAACAGCACCCTGGCTGGCAATCAATCCTATATTCAAGACCCCCTCTCCATCATCCGCCCGCCGATCGCTGGTTTGCATATTTTTGGCGGTTTGCTTTTTGGCGGCATTGCGCTGGTGATCTTCTTAAAACGGAACGGCTATGACACCTGGCTGTTTTTGGATGCTGTTGCCCCTGCCGCATTGCTCGGACAGGCGTTTGGGCGGCTTGGAAATTTCATCAATCAGGAATTGTACGGCCCGCCGACGACTCTGCCGTGGGGCATTCCCATCGCGGCGAATCATCGCCTCGCTCAATTCCCTGTGAGCCTGTTCCCGGTGGAGACGACTCGGTTTCACCCGACCTTCGCCTACGAAATGATCCTGAATGTGTTGATCGTGCTTTTCCTGCTCTGGCTCTCCCGCCGTTATGAAGAGCAGTTGAAGGCGGGGACGATTTTCAGCGCATGGCTCATGCTGGCGGGACTTTCCCGCACATTCATCGAATTCTTCCGACCCGATCAGGCACGTATCGGTGAGACCTTTATCACCTACACTATGACCGTTTCCTTCCTAATGGCAATGGCTGGTTTGGTCATGCTGCTCATCCGTTACGGGAAAATTCAACTTGCCGCTGCGGAAGGTTGGGCAGAAGAGTATCAACTCAAGAAAGTCGAAAAGGCTCCACGTCCGCGCCCTGCTCGTGTGAAGGCTATTGTTGAAGTAGAGGATGAAGTGGAAGAGGAAGCGGTTGCAAAGCCTGTGCGGAAAACATCCGCCGCAAAGAAACCTGCGTCAACAAAAACAGCAGCGAAGAAAACTGCCGTGAAGAAAACTCCTGTAAAAAGGCGTAAGACCGAAGAATAGAGAATCAAAAAGAGCGTCCTTGCTGGACGCTCTTTTTGATTCTCTTTATCTATCCAGTTCAATACGCTCAATGGGGAGCAGGTCTTCGCGGGTTTCAAAATTGAAGCGTTCGAAGATGTCTTTGTAAATTTCCACGATCTGTTCGCGGGTGAACCCCATTCGTTCAAGGGAATAGGAATGGTCACTCCGAAACGCCAGCGTTTCTTTGACGGCCTGGTCAATGATGATGGGCAGTCCGGGCTTGTCGGGATAGCCAAACTGCTCATAGAAACCGCGAATCACACTCTCCGGGCGCAGGATCAAATCGTCGTAGTTAAGAATCAGGTAACGGGGAGAGGGATGCGCATCCAGATATTGCAGCGGGTAGCGATACCAGTGCTGCGTCATATCCAGGATTTCTTCGATGTAGAAATAGCCATGACCGGGGTCGGTGAATTGACGGCGTGCGTAATTGATCCATGAGATGGTTAGGAAGTCGGACAGCAGCATGCGCGGATCGGCGAGCCCGCGACGGACCTCGCCGTTGACGCGCAGCGTGACGAGCGTCGGCCCGCTTGCCACAATCGTCCCGGCGGGAGGGGGAGGATGGCCGGCCGGACGCGGGTCGCTCATCGGACGGACTTCGCTCGCTCGATCGATCGCTCGCCCGCGAGCACGATCGCTCGACGCACGAGGACGCCGGCGACCTCGCGACGGAACTCGCTGGTCGCGTGGACGTCCGACATCGGGTCGATGGTGCGAATCGCCGCGTCGGCGGCCGCGCGGAGGGCCTGCCCGTCGTCGAGCGTGGCCCCGCTGAGCGCTCCCTCCGCCTCCACGGCGCGGACCGGCGCCTCCGCCACCCCGCTCAGCGCCAGCCGAACGCCGCGGATCCGGCGATCGTCGTCGACGTCGACGAGCGCAGCCACTCCCGCCAGCGCGAAGTCGCCGTGCCGACGGGCGAGCTCGAGGAACGCCGATCCCCAGCGCTCGGGCGGCCGCGGGATGCGGATCTCGGCCAGCAGCTCGTCCGGCTCCAGAGCCGTCGTGTAATAGCTCCGAAAGAAGTCCGCCGCGGCGATCTCGCGCCGGCCCGCCGGGCCGGCCGCAACCATCACGCCGTCGAGCGCGAGCACGATGGCGGGAAGCTCGGCGAGCGGATCCGCATGGGCGACGCTCCCGCACACCGTGCCGCGGCTGCGGATCGGCGCGTGGCCGACGTACGCGAGCCCTTGGCGCAGGATCGGCAGCGCCGCCGCGACGTCAGCGGATCGCTCCACGGCGAGCTGCCTCACGCCGGCGCCGATAGTGACCGCATCGGCGCAGACGCGCAGCTCTCGTAGCTCCTGCACATGGGTGATGTCGACGAGCACGGCCGGGCGGGCGAGACGCAGGTTCATCATCGGCACGAGGCTCTGTCCCCCGGCGAGCACGCGCGCCTCGTCACCGTGACTCGCCAGCGCGTCGAGCGCGCCGCGGGTCGTCTCGGGTCGCATGTATTCGAAAGTCGCCGGCTTCATCGGAACGTGAATCTCATCCTCGAGGGCCGACGGAGCTCACGCGCGCGAGTAACTGGACGCCCTCGCCTTCGTGCTCCGCCAAATCCCCGGACCGCTCGCAGGCTACAGAATGCTGAAGGCCCATTCAAGATGCTGCATCCGTCCGTGTCATCGCGAACGAGCTTTCACCTCTCACCGAATTCACGGATCGTCGTACCTGTCGGCCCCTGACCGCCGGCGGGGCGGCGGGAGCGGTCGCGTGCACGAGCACGGCCGCGCCCGCGCGTCCACCCTGGCGCGGAACGAGCAGCGCGAGCAGGAATGCGACCGCCAACGCGGCCGCCGCGATCGCCAGGGCGACGACGAAGGCGCCCTCCGAGGCGATCTGCGTCCCCGCGATGAGGTTGCCCGCGAGCACCGCGGCGACGATCTGCGTCCCGAAGGAGCCGCCGATCGTCCGCATCACGGCGTTGATCCCGGTCGACACCCCGGTCTGGCCGGGATCGACGCTCTCGATGATCAGATTGGGCATCGCCGCAAGGGCGAGCCCCACCCCGAGGCCCTCGAGCGCGGTCGCCGTGTACACGTGCCAAGGCTCTCGGTGGGCGATCGCGAGCCAGGCGAGCCCGGCCGCGAAGATCGCGAGTCCCGCCAGCAAGGGCGACCTGAAGCCCCTGCGCGCGCCGATTACGCCGGCGAGCGGGCCTCCCGCCAGGAGCAGCATCGGCGACGGGAGCATGAAGAGGCCCGCCTCGCCCACGGTCGCCGCGAATCCGTAGCCGGCCGACGCCGGCGCCTGAACGAGCTGCGGGACGATCAGGTACGTCGCGAACATCCCCACCCCGGTGAGCGCGCCGGCGAGGTTCACGGCGAGCACGGCGCGGCTTCGCATCGTGCGCATCTCGACGAGCGGCTCGCCGATGCGGGTCTCGACGATCGCCCAGACGGCCATCAACGCGGCGCCTCCGCCCAACAGTGCCGCGGTCGCGGGAGCCGTAGGGCCCCAGCTTCCGAGGTGGCCGACGCCGAGCAGCAGGGTGCCCAGCCCCGCCGCAAGGAGCACGGCCCCGAGCCAGTCGATTCGGGACGCGACGCGCACCGGCGAGGCGGGCACATACCGCCAGGCGACGGCGGCCGCCGCAAGCGCGGCGACGAAGGAGAACCAGAAGAGGCCCCCGTAGCCGTTCACGTTCACCAGGGGCCCGGCGATCACGAGCCCCACGCCGCCGCCGAGGCCCCACGTCGCCGAGGCCAGCCCGATTCCGGTTCCCCTCTGCGAGGGTGGAAACTCGTCGCGCACGATGCCGAAAGCGAGCGGAAACGTCGCACCGGCGAGGCCCTGCAGGGCACGTCCGGCGATCAAGCCCTCGATCGACGTCGACACCGCCGCCAGCAGCGAGCCGAGCGCGCAGGCGGCCAATGCCGCGACGAGCACGCGGTCCTTCCCGTGCGTGTCCCCCAGGCGCCCGACGATCGGCGTGCTCACCGCCGCAGCGAGCACCTGCACGGTCATCACCCATCCCGCCGAGATCGCGGAGACGCCGAGCTCCCGCTGGATCTCCGGGAGCGCCGGCGCGACGAGCGTGTTGATGAGCGCGAAGGAGAACCCGGGGAGCGCGAGCGCGGCAAGTGCCTGCCAGTGGCGTGGCTCCCGCTCGGCGTCGGCTGTGCCGGGCATTGGCAGGTCGCCGGGCCGGCTGTTCCCCTTCAGCCCCTGCGCGGCGGGGCCGCGAGCTCGCTGCGAGAGCGAGTCGCGGCCCCGATCCGGCATTCCTCGGAGAACTCGAGAGGCGACTACTCGGCCGGCTCGTCCGGTGCCCCGTTGATGACGGGGTCGGTGATCGCCGACTTGGCGTCGATCCCGTACTTCTTGAAGATCTCCTGGTACGTGCCGTCGGCCATCAGCGCCTTGAGCGCGTCGAGGATCGGCTGGGCGAGCCCACCGCCCTTCGGTACGGCGATGCCCACGGGATGCGGGTGTTCGGCGAGTCCGTCGACCAGCGCGAGACGGCCACTGGCCTTGGACATCGCGTACAGCGCAACCGGCGTGCCGGCGTTGGCGATGTCGGCCCGCCCGGCGGCGAGCGCCAGGTTGATCGCGTTCTGGTCGGGGAACTCCATCACCTCGAGCTTGCCGCCGCAGGCCTTCTTCTGCTCGGCGGCCTCAGCCGCCTGGCTGCTGCCCTTCATCACGGCGTACCGCTTGTCACACAGATCCTCGGGCTTGCTGATCGTCGACGGATCGACGTCCGCGTTGACGTAGTAGGTGTTCCCGCTCTGGCCGTAGACGACCATGTCGACGACCTCCTCGCGGTCCTTGCGGTCGTTGAACCACGAGATCGCCACGTCGTAATTGCCCGCCTGCAGCCCCGGAAGGATGCTGTCGAACTTTGCGTTGACGACCTTCACCTCGAGGCCCAGGACATTGCCGATCGCAGTGATCAGCTCAGGGTCGACTCCCGTGATCGTCTCGCCGTCCGCGTCCATGAACTCGAGCGGCGGGAACGTGGCGTCGGTCGCCGCGATGAGCGTCCCCTTTGACTTGATCGCCTCCGGCAGCGTGTCGGCGATCTCCTTCTTGAAGCCCGGATGCTCGGCGGCCGCCGAGTCCGAGCCACCGCTCGACTCGTCGCCGCCGCATCCGACCAGCGCAGCCGCCGGCGCGATCAGCGCAACCGACAACAAAACCGCCGCGAACCTGAGAACTCGCGACATCTCCACTCCCTCTCCTCGTTGGCGCTTGACCCAACCTTGCCCTGTGGGGCATGGGCGAACGCTACAACATAATGAAGAGAGTTTCAAGTTCTTTTGGGATAATCTCAGTCCTCGCCGACGCGCGCATCGGGAGCTCGATGACCGATCTCGTCTCGCGCCCATTGATCCGGCCGGGCGATGGTGACACCGGACGTGCGCTCCACGTATTGCACGAAGCGAATCGTCCCCTCGACGTGGGCGTAGAGGGTCATCGGCCTCACCCCTTCGGCGATGCCGGGCTCGATCTTCGCCACGATCAAGCTCAGCTCGTCGCCGGCCAGCGCCTCACGGACGGCCGCCGCGAACTCCTCCGGCGTCGTCGTCTCCATGGCCCTCGGCACTCCGGCCTCCCGCCCGATCCCGGCGAGGCTCGCGATGGCGCTCCCGGTCGGGTGCCCGCCGACAGCTTCGTAGCACTCGTTGTCCCACACGATGCATAACAGGTTCTCGGGGCGCATCTGAGCGAGCTCGACGAGGACGCCGAGATTCTCGAGCAGACTCCCGTCACCTTGGCAGGCGATCACCCGGCGATCGGGCAGGGCGAGCGCCAGCCCGAGGCCGACCCCGAACGGGATGCCCATCTGGAGGTGGTAGAGGTTCCCGTCTCGGTGGTTCACCGCGTGCAGCTCGGTCGAGACGTTTCCCATGTCGACGAGCACCAGCTCGTCACCACTCATCTCGTCCGACAGGATCTTCAGACAGTCATATCTCTTCATGAGACCAGCACCCTCTTCCCGAGCAGCACGGCGTAGGGCTGCTTGGCCATCTCGAGCACGAGCTGCGCTCCGGTGACGGCCTGCTCGAGCTCGGCCGGGTCGCGCACGACGACATGCCGGATCTGCAGGGCATCGAGGACACCCGGCAACGCCTCTCCCTGCGGCACCGCGACTGCGTTGCCATCGCCCAGGTCGCCCCGGTAGCTGATGACCATCAGGAACGGGATGTGGAACGGCCGCAGGCGGACCAGGGCCTCCGTCGCCATCAACAGGCCGGCCGCTTCCATCAGCAGCGCCGGCCTCTTGCCCCCGAGCCATCCGCCTGCGCACACGCAGGCACCCGAGCGCTCGTTGACGACCGGCACGTACTGGAGCGTGGCGTCCTCGCGAATCTCGTGGAACGCGGTGTTGAGCCAGTCGTCCGGCAGGCCGACGACGAAGTCGATCTCGGCTGCCTTCAGCGCCGACACGACTCCCTTCGCCAGCTCGCGCTTTCTCTCTTCCGTGCTCAAGTCGCTCCTGTCCGTGTCAAGGCGCCGCCGTCGGCGGCACATGGAATGGCAAGCGCCGGCAACCCACTCGAAGGGTGCACCTGCCGGTCCGCTGGATGACCGACACTCGCCTCCCCTTCATCTCTACAGGATGATGAAGACAAGTTCAAGATGGTGGGGACATCTCGCAAGGGCACTCAGGTGCTTCGGCGTGAGCCTCGCTCGTCGGCGAGCCTCGCCCCTCCCGGGTTACCACCCACGCCGTCGGGGCGACAGCCCCGTGCCGGGTTGACCCCTACGCCGTCGGGACGACAGGCCCGTGCCGGGTTGACCCCCACGCCGGATCACCCCCCACGCAGGGTGACCACGCACGCCGGTGACCACCCACGCCGCCGGGGCGACAGGCCCGTGCCGCAGGCGACGATCGCCGCCGGCGGCACGGGCTATCGCGACGGCCCTGCGGCTACGAGCTCGCGCCGGTCGGACCGAACTCGGTCGGATTGACCTCCGGCGCCTTCTTCAGAGCGGCGGCCTCGGACTTCCACTTCGCGAGGATCTTCTCGTAGGTGCCGTTGTCGATCAGCACCTGGACCGCGTCGCGGATCGGAGCCGCCAAACCGCTCCCCTTGGGCACTGCGATGCCGAACGGCCGGCTGCCGTCGTAGTTCACGCCGGCGACCTTCAGCTGCCCGTTCGAACGGTCGGCGAAGTACGCGGCCGCCGGGGCGATCGACGAGGTGACGTCCGCGCGACCCGAGGTGACGGCCAGGTTGGCCGCGCTCTGCTCCGGGAAGTCCAGCACCTTCGTCTTACCGCCGCACTTCTTGGCCAGCTGATGGGCTTCGACGGCGTTCGTCGTGCCCTTCAGGACGGCGATCCTGAGGCCGCACAGGTCGTTGGGCCCCTTGAGGTTCGTCCCGTCGACCTTGGCGTTGACCACATAGGAGTTGCCGGCGGCCAGGTACGTGACCATGTCGATGACCTTCATCCGCTCGGCCGAGACGGCGAACGACGAGATCGCGATGTCGTACTCGCCCGCAGCCAGGCCGGGGATGATGGCGTCGAACTTGACGCCCTTCACGTCCGCCTTCAGGCCCATGACCTCGGCGATCGCCTTGATCATGTCCGGATCGATGCCCTCGATCGCCTGGCTGTCCGCGCCGATGAACTCGAACGGCGGGAACGTGGTGTCGGTGGCGATGTTGAGCACCCCCTTGGACTTGATGTCCGCGGGAACCTCGTCGGCGACCTTCTGATCGGCGCCGGCGCTTGCGGTCGACGTGGTGGTCGAGCCCCCGGCCTCAACCGAGCTCGAGTTGTCGCTGCCACCGCCGCATCCAGACGCGATGACAGCGATCAGCAGGCTCGCGAGCAGCACGCTCGCAAGCTTGGAAGTCCACTGCATTCCTTCCCTCTCTCTCCTCGTTACACCCTGGGATGGGCGCCCCATTGAAGGAGTCTACATCATACTGAAGCCCCTGTACAAGCTGGATCGGCAGAAAGCGTCGCCGACGCCACAGCGGCATAGAGCAGCATCTGCCCGGTCCTGCCCTGTGACGACCGGGGTGGAGTGACCGGCATGGTCAAGCGTCCCGCGCCGCAGCCGGACGACGTCGATCGGGCCGGGCCGCGGGGGTCGCTCCTGTAGCCCCGGAAGGCCTCTGCAACGGGCTTCGCCCGTTGCAGAGGAGCCGGGGCGTCGATGCGCGCGCTCGCGCCGGTCAGCGCCGCAGGCCGTCGAGCGTCTCGGCGATGCGATCCAGGGCGCCGGGCCAGCTCTGCTCGTGATGGCCGAACGCCATTCGCAGACAGCCCTCCCCCGCCGGCCCGAACGAGCTGCCCAGCATGACGAGGACTCCCGCCTTGATGAGCGCCTCGACGACTTCGTGCTCGGCGCGACCGAGGCCGGACACGTCCGGGAACAGCCAGGCGGTCGCCGCGGGAACCTGGACCGTCACTCCTTCGACCTGCCCGAGGCGCTCGACGGTGAGCTCCCGCAGGTGGCGATATCTCGTCAGGTAGTCGTTCACGAACGACTGATCCTCGTCCGTGAGCCAGTGCTCCAGGGCGTACTGCGCATAGGCTGGGGCGCGAATCGTCGTGATCTCGACGACGCGCGCGACCATCTTGAGCAGCTCCGGCGGTCCCACGAGAGCACCCACCCGGAAGCCGCTTGCCGATTCGGTCTTCGACGGCCCGAGGCAGGTGACGCAGCGGTCGGCCATGCCCGGCAGCGCGATCAGGTGCTCCATCGGCCCGTCGTCGTAGACGAACCGGGCGTACAGCTCGTCCGCGATCACCCATGCGTCGGCTTCGACGACGAGCTCGGCGAGTCGCGACAGCGAGTCGGCCGACATGACCGAGCCCGTCGGATTGTGCGGGTTGGAGAAGACGAGCACCCGCGCCCCGTCTCGAAGCCCCTGCTCCACCGCATCGAGGTCGAGGCTCGCGTCCGGACCCCTGCGCGCGAACGGAACGCGGCGCACGTCCGCGCCGAAGAAGCGCGCGACGCGCTCCTCGCACATGTACTCGGGATCGGCCACCAGCACCGTGTCTCCAGCCTCGACGAGCACCGAGAACGTCGCGAACAGGGCGGCCTGGGTGCCCGCGGTGAGCAGGAGATTCCCAGCGGGGTCCACGGGGACGCCCAGCATGCTCTCCAGGCGCGGCGCGAGCGCGGTCCGCACACCGAGGTCGCCGCGAATCGCGGTGTACCCCGGCCGTCCCTCCCGGATCGCACGCGCCGTGCTCTCCAGGAAGTACGGCGGCGGCGGGAACGCGCCGGTATGGACCGACGTCAGGTCGAAGTCGATCTTGTGAGCGCCCGCCACCGCCTTCACCCGATCCTCGAGCTCCGTCACGAGCACGCCGTCGGCGTTCGTGCGGTCGGGCAGCTGCAGTCGCTTCAGCCTCCGCGTCGCGCGCACGGTCCCGGCCGGCTCACCGCTCACGCGATCCGCTCCGCACGCGCGGGGGTGGAACCAACAGCCGCCGCGTACTGCGACGGCGTGTAGGCCCCGAACGGCTTCTCCGCGGCGAGGCGTCCGTCGACGACCAGCGGTTGACCGCGCAGGAAGACGTCGCCGATCGCCCCGCGCAGCTCGCGTCCCTCGTAGGGCGTGAAGCGCTGCTTGCTGTGCAGCGCCTCCCCGGAGATCGTGCTCTGGGCTTCGAGGTCGACGATCACCAGGTCGGCATCGTGCCCGGGCAGCAGCGCACCCTTGCGGTCGTCGAGGCGCACCAGCTCGGCCGGATGCGCACACAGCAGCTCGATCACCCGTGGGAGCGTCAGCCGCCCTCGGGCGACCGAGTCGAGCAGCAACGGCAGCATCGTCTCGACACCGAGGACGCCGGGCAGAGCGTCGAGCGGGTTGTCGCGCACCTTGTCCTCCGGCAGGTTGGGAGCGTGATCGCTGGCGATCGAGTGGATGGTCCCGTTGCGGACCCCCTCCCACATCGCGAGCTTGTCGCGCTCGGTCCGGATCGGCGGGTTGGCCTGGATGCTCACCCCCTGGGCTGCGACGTCCTCGTCGGTGAGGAACATGTACTGTGGGCAGGTCTCGACCGTGAGCGGAGCGTCGAGCTCGTCCCGGAGCGCGATGGCGGTGCGCAGCGGAAGCTCGCCGGTGAGGTGCACGATGTGCATGCGGCAGCCGAACTCGGCGGCGAGGATCGCCGTCTCGGCGACGGAGATCGCCTCGACGAACGGAGGCCGCGAGTCGAAGTGGGTGTTGACGTCGGTGCGGCCCTCCGCCCGCAGCGCCCGTCCGAGGTCGACGAGCCAGGGCAGGGACTCCGCATGGACCATCACCAGCACGCCTGCGGCGACCGCCTCCAGCAGCGTCGCACGTAGCTCGGCGTAGGTCGACGGGTGGCAGCGCAGTCCCTTCCAGTCCCCGTAGCCGAAGAGCAGCTTGAGGCTCGCGACGCCGAGCTCGGCGAGGTCGCTGACGTAGGCTGCGGAGTCGTTGAAGTTCGCGTGCAGGCCGAAGTCGACCCAGCTGCGACCGGCGATGAGGTCGCGCTTCTCGCGGAAGTCGTCGGGCGTGATGACGAGGTGACCCGTGTTCGGCATGTCCACCACCGTGGTGACGCCGCCGAACGCCGCGGCCAGGCTGCCGGTCGAGAAGTCCTCCTTCTCGGTGTCGCCGGGATCGCGGAAATGGACGTGGGTATCGATGGCCCCGGGCATCACATCCCGGCCGCCGGCGTCGTGCACGACGTCGGCGGCCGGCTCGGGACCCGTGCCGACCGCCGCAACCCGGCCACCGCGAACGGCCAGCCAGCCCTCCACCACCTCACCGGCCGCGACGTGAACTCGCGCATCCCTCACCAGCAGATCAACCGACGTCATCGTCACTCACCCTCCAACCTGGTAGCCCGCATTACGAAAAGCTCCGGCAACGCCCTGTCCAGCATCGTCAGCGCACCTGCGAGGCTCTCCCTGCTGATCGCCTCGGCCGGGTTGTGGCTGACCCCGGCCGGATTGGCGACGAACAGCATCGCGCTCGGGATCCGGTGAGCCAGCACCTCGGTGTCGTGGCCCGCCATCGACGGGAAGAGGCGGTGGTCGACCTCCGCGTCGCGAGCGGACTCCCGGAGGATGCCGACGACCGCAGCCGACATCTCGACCGGCTCGATGCGCCCGAGCGTCTTCACATCGACCTCGAGGCCCCCTTCCTCCCCGACGTCGCGCGCGATCCGCTCGAGCGCCTCCTCGGTCGCCGTCAGGACCGCCGCGTCCGGCGAGCGGAGATCCACGACCACATCCGTGGTCCCAACGACCGAGTTCGGTGCGTTGGGACGGTTCTCCAGCCACCCGATGGTGACCGTCGCCGACTCGCCGCGCGCGTCGATCTCGGACCAGAGATCCTCGGCTGCGACGATGAACCGCGCCGCACCCAGCAGCGCGTTTCGACGCTGGGAGCGCGCATGCGCGCCGGAGTGGGACGCCTCTCCCCGCCAGCTGATCCGCGTGCGGATGCAGCCGGCGATCGCAGGCACGACGCCCACGGTGCCGGTGTCGCCAAGTCCGCTGCCCTGATCGACGTGAACCTCGACGAACGCGGCGATGCCGTCAGGGTCGAACGTCGAAGACGCCGCAGGGTCGAGGCCCGCTCCGCTGAGCACCTCGCGCAGCGGAGTGCCGTCGAGGTCCTGCAGATCCTCGAGCGCTCCGCCGTCGAGATCGCCGAACAGCAGTCGGCTGCCGACCGTCCCGATCCCGAACCGCGTCGACTCCTCGCAGGCAAACGAGACGACTGCCACCGGCGCGCCGGGATCCCGTGTGAGCGCTCGACGGGCGATCTCGAAGCCGACGACGACTCCAAGCACCCCGTCGTAGCTGCCGGCCTCGCGGACCGAGTCCAGGTGCGAGCCGACCAGGACAGCCGGACGTTCGTCACAGCCGGGCGACCAACCGAAGCAATTACCGTGAGAATCGACCTCGAACCGCAGCCCGAGCTCGTCGCAGCGTCGGGCGAACCACGCACGGCCCTCCGCGTCGCGCTGGGTGTATGCCACTCGCGTGACGCCCGGCCCCGGATCGCTGATCGCGGCGAGCTCATCCAGGTCGCTCAGGACGCGGGCGGCGTCGAGGCTCGCTCCCGCCTCGTCCTCCGGCAGCGCGGCGTCGAGGCTCGCTCCCGCCTCGTCCTCCGGCAGCGCAGCGTCGAGGCCGGCCACGGTTCCCGCCCGCACGGGCTCAGCCACGCCACGCGGGCGCGCCGGCGCAATCGATCCCGCCGGTCGCATGACAGCGATCCTGACCCGTCCAGAGGCCCTCTTCCCTCACCTTGAACATGCTGGCTCCTCTCCTGCAAGGCTCCTGAGTTCCCGCCTCCGATCGCGTCGGCCGGCCGGACTTCAAAAGATAGCAAGTCCCTACAGCAAAGTGAAGAATGCGATCAAGAGTCGCGCTTCCGGCCTCGTGGCCGGGGGCTTCGCCGATCTCCGGACGGCGTCAAGCAGGTGCCATCAGCCCACCGGAGAGCGCCGGAAGCCACGCGCCGAGGAGCGCGCGCCGGCTGGAGAAGCGCCTAAGTGACCGATCCCCTCCGGGAACGGCACGAACGTCCGATCAGTGAGGGGCGCCGCTCGCCGGCGGCGTCGAGACGAGCAGGATCTCCGCCGGCTCGTCCGACGGATTCGCCCAAACGTGGGGCAGCGCCGAGTCGTAGATGAGCGAGTCGCCCTGCTCGAGGACGAACGGCTGACCGCCCACCTTGATGTGCACCGTCCCCGAGACCACGAGGACGAACTCCTCACCGGGGTGGGAGCTGGGCACCTCGCCGAACGGGAACCCGGGCGGGAACACCGTCGCCATCACGCCGAGCTTGCGGTTCGGATCGGGGACGAGCATCTCGTGCACGCTGCCGTCGCCGGGCATCACCAGCCGACGCCGCTCCGCGCGGCGCACGACCATCTGCTGCTCGTCGAAGTGCGGCCCCTCGAACATCGAGGCGAGCGGCAGTCCCAGTGCGTACGAGAGGCGTGCGAGCGTCGAGAACGACGGGTTGCCGATCCCGCGCTCGATCTGGCTGATCAGCCCGGCGCTGACCCCCGACCGTGCCGCGAGCGCCTCGATCGTGAAGCGCCCCTTGCGATGGTCCTTGAGCATCGCGCCGAGGCGGGAGACGAGCTCTCCGTCATCGATCACGGAGACGTCGACGGGCGCGGATTCGATCTGCTCGTCTGTTGAATGCATGCGGGGCTACATCCCTGTCGGCCCGTCGCGGAGGCCCGAGGTCCCACGACGGGGAATTGTGGCCAGGCTCCACCGAGACTACCTCATCCTACCCTCGTGAACAGAACCTGCCTTCACTATAGTGTAGTTCTAGGCTGCGGCATACCCCGCCAAGCCGCGCCGCGAGCCGCTCGCTCCCCACTCCGCGGCTGCGCATCGGCCGGGGGTACGCATCGGCCGGGGGGTACGCAACGGACACGGTGCGGGCCGCGACCGGCCCGCACCGCCCGCCTCAGAGCACCTTCGAGAGGAACGCTCGGGTGCGCTCGTGCTTCGGCGCCGCGAGGACGTCCGCCGGCGAACCCGACTCGACGATGACGCCGCCGTCCATGAAGACGACCTTGTCGGCGACCTCGCGGGCGAACCCCATCTCGTGCGTGACGACGACCATCGTCATGCCGCTGAGCGCCAGGTCGCGCATCACCTGCAGCACGTCGCCGACGAGCTCCGGGTCGAGCGCCGACGTCGGCTCGTCGAACAGCATCAGCTTGGGGTCCATCGCGAGCGCGCGAGCGATCGCCACCCGCTGCTGCTGACCGCCGGAGAGCTGCGACGGGTAGCTGGAGAGCTTGTCGCCGAGGCCGACGCGTTCCAGCACCTCCTTGGCACGTGCCACGGCCTTCTCGCGCCGAATGCCCTTGACGTGCGTGGGCGCCTCGACGACGTTCTGCAGCGCCGTCATGTGGCCGAACAGGTTGAAGTGCTGGAACACCATGCCGATCTCGGCGCGCTTGCGTGCGACCTCCGACTCACGCAGCTCGTACAGCCGATCGCCCTGCTGGCGGTAGCCGACCAGCTCGCCGTCGACCCACAGGCGCCCCGCCTGGATCTTCTCCAGGTGGTTGATGCAGCGCAGGAAGGTCGACTTGCCCGACCCCGACGGGCCGACCAGGCACACGACCTGGCCGGTGCCGACCGCGAGGTCGACGCCACGCAGGACCTCGAGGCGACCGTAGCTCTTGTGGACGCTCTCGGCGAGCACCATCTGCCGCGCGGCGCTCATCCGCCTCCTCCGGTCTGAACGTCCTCAGGCCGCACGTGTGTCGGGATGAGGATCCGGCGCAGGCGCTGCAACGGCGTCTGCTTCTGCTCGCGCTTGGCCCCGCGACCGAAGCGCCGCTCCAGGTAGTACTGGCCGATCGACAGCACGGTCGTCGCGACGAGATACCAGATGCTGACCGTGATCAGCAGCGGGATCTGCTTGTAGTTCGCCGAGTAGATCAGCTGGCCGGCGTAGAGCAGCTCGGTCAGCGCGATGACGCTGGCGAGCGAGCTCGTCTTGAGCATCGAGATCGTCTCGTTGCCGGTCGGCGGCACGATCACGCGCATCGCCTGCGGCAGCACGATCCGCCGCATCGTCTGCAGGCGCGTCATGCCGAGCGCCGACGCGGCCTCGCCCTGTCCCTCGTCGACCGACAGGATCCCGGCTCGCACGATCTCCGCCATGTATGCCCCCTCGTTGAGGCCCAGGCCGAGGATCGCGGCGACGAGCGGCGTGATCAGCGAGTTGGCCTCGAACGAGACCAGCCCGAAGTCGATCGTCGGGTAGACGGCCGAGATGAAGTTCCAGAACAGCAGCTGCACGAGGACCGGCGTGCCGCGAAACAGCCAGATGTAGAAGCCGCTCGCACCGGACACCATCGGATTCGGCGAGAGCCGCATAACGGCGAGCAGGATCCCGAGCAGGATTCCGATCACCATCGCGATGGCCGTCAGGTAGAGCGTGACGATCAGACCGTCGATGATGCGGCTCGAGAAGAGGAAGTCGCCGACGACGCTCCACTCGAAGCGCGGGTTGGTCGCCATCGAGCGGATGACGACGAAAGCGAGGGCGACGACGATCGCTGCCGCGATCCACCGCCCCGGATGGCGGACGGGGACGGCGGTGATCGCCTCCGCGGGAGGGCCGCCCGCCGGTGAACCCCCGGCGGGCGGTGACCCTGCAGGCGCCGCCATCGAACCCCCGTTGGGCTCAGCGGGCCGCATCGGCGTCTAGGACTCCGCCCCGTTGATCACCGGGCTCGTGATGGCGCTGTCCTGCACGCCCCACTTCTCGAGGATCTTCTGGTAGTCGCCGTCGGCCATCGTCGCCTTGACCGCCTCCAGGATCGGCTCGGCGAGGCCGCTGTCCTTGGGGATCGCGATGCCGAACGGCGCGACCGCGTACGGCGTGCCGGTCGCCTTGAGCTTCCCCTCGGACTTCTGGATCTGGTAGGCGACGACCGGGGAGTCGGCGAAGCCGATCTGAGCTCGGCCCGAGACGATCGCGAGGTTCGCGCCGTCCTGGGTGGGATAGACCTGCACGTCGACGCCGGGCTTGCCGTCGGCCTTGCACTTCTTGGACTGGGCGTTGCCGTCGTCGGCCATCGTCGTGCCGCGCTGGACGGCGACCTTGACGCCACAGAGGTCGGCCAGGCCGGTGATGTCCTTACCGCCCTGCGCCTTGGTGAAGAACGAGGTGCCGGCGGTGAAGTACGTCACGAAGTCGACGGTCTGCTCGCGCTCCTTCGTATCGGTGAACGAAGACATCCCGACGTCGTACTTGTGCGCCGCCAGGCCCGGGATGATCGCGTCGAAGGTGACGTTCTTGACGTCCGCCTCCAGCCCCAGCTTGGCCGCGATCGCCTTGGCGAAGTCGGCGTCCAGCCCCTCGATCGTCTTGCCGTCCGGCGCAAAGAACTCCATCGGCGCGTAGCTCGCGTCGGTCGCCACGACGAGCGTGCCCTTCGACTTGATCGCGTCAGGAACCTTGATCGCCGTGGCGGTCGTCGTGCCGGTCTCAGTCGCGGACGACGTCGTCTCGTTGTCGTTGCCGCCGCACCCCGCGCCAACGAAGACCGCGAGCGTCAGCAGCGCGAGCAGCGCGCCGAGCCTGTGTGAAATGCCCCTCATCCCTCTCTCCTCCGGTCGAGCGGCGATCGGCCGACCGCCGCGAACCCAACGGAGCGCCGATGACGACGCCTCGCCCTGTGTACCTCCCTCGTTTGGTCAGACTACACACTCACGGATACGCATGCTGGACCAGCCGGTGAGATGCCTCGGATGATCCCCCAGGCAGGTCGGTGCACCCCCGGCCACGGTGACTCGCGAGGCACGCAGCGCGTAGCCCGCCTCGAAGCCCCCGGGCAGGCCGGGGCAAACCCCGGCCACGGTGAGGGACGACGCTCCCTCCGGACGGGCCGGCGGCCGTTGCCGAGGAGGCCGCGCGGAAGAGGGCGAATGCGACCGGCCCGGGCTCTCCGCCCCCGCACCTCATGACTCGCTCAGGCCCCGTGGCACTTCTTGTACTTCAGGCCCGACCCGCACCAGCACGGGTCGTTGCGCCCGATCTGCTCGTCGGCGGCAACGCGCCGCTGCTCGACGGGCGGCGCGAGCCCGAGCTCCTCGCCGGGGCGCTCGGCCAGGGCGCCGGGCGCCGTGCCGGCGGCCGCGGCGAGCGCACCCGACGAGCCGCTCCCGCCCGAATACGTGACCGAGCCCGAGCGCGTCTGCGAGCCGGCCGGGACGAATGCCTCGGCGGGCGGCTGCTCCTCCTCGATCTCCACCTCGACGTGGAAGATCATCCGCGTGAAGTCCGACCAGATCGAGTTCATCAGGTCGGTGAAGAGCGTGAACGCCTCGTTCTTGTACGCGACGATCGGCTCGATCTGGGCGAACCCGCGCAGATGGATGCCCTCGCGCAGGTAGTCCATGTCGTACAGGTGCTCGCGCCAGCGGTTGTCGATGATCTGCAGCAGTAGGTAGCGCTCGAGCGCCCGCATCAGCTCCTCGCCGAGCTGGTCCTCGCGCTGCTGGTAGAGGTCGAGGGCCGCGTCGCGGATCCGGTCCGCGAGCCCATCGCGGTCCAGCTGGTCGGCCTCGAGCTCCGTCGGGTCGAGCCCCTCGGGAAGCGCGTCGCCGGGGAGGATGTCGTTGAGCCCGACGAACAGCCCGTCGAGATCCCACTCCTCGACGAAGTCGCCGGGGGTGTGCTCGTCGACGAGCCGCTGCACGACGCCGGCGACCTCCTCGCGCGCCTGCTCGCCGAGATCCTTGCCCTCCAGCACGTCGTCGCGGTAGGCGTAGACGACGCGGCGCTGCTCGTTCATCACGTCGTCGTACTCGAGCACGCGCTTGCGGATCAGGAAGTTCTGCTCCTCGACCTTGCGCTGGGCCTTCTCGATCTGCTTGGTCAGCATCCCGGCCTCGATCGGCTCCTCGTGGCCCTCTTCGTCGGTGCTGCCCAGCCGGTCGAGGATCCGGTAGATCCTGTCGCCCGCGAACAGGCGCACGAGGTCGTCCTCGGCCGAGAGGAAGAAGCGCGACTCGCCGGGATCGCCCTGGCGACCCGCGCGGCCGCGGAGCTGGTTGTCGATCCGCCGCGACTCGTGGCGCTCGGTGCCGCAGATGAAGAGCCCGCCGGCATCGACGACCGTCTCGCGATCGGCCTCGACGTCCCGCTCGATCTTCTCCTGGACGCGCTCGAGGGTCTCGTCGTAGTCGGGGTCGCCGGGCTGCAGGCCGAGCTTCACCAGCTCGCGCCGCGCGAGGTGCTCGGCACTGCCGCCGAGCTTGATGTCGACGCCGCGGCCGGCCATGTTCGTCGCGATCGTCACGGCGCCGGGACGACCGGCCTCGGCGACGATCTCGCCCTCGCGCTCCGCGTGCTCGGGCTTGGCGTTCAGCACCGTGTGCTGAACGCCGCGCCGGCGCAGTCGCTCCGACAGCAGCTCGGAGACCTCGACGGAGATCGTCCCGACGAGCACCGGCTGACCGGCCGCATGGCGCTCGGCGATCTCCTCGACGACCGCGTGCCACTTGCCGTCCCGGGTCTTGTAGATCTGGTCGTTGCGGTCCTGACGGACCATCGGGCGGTTCGTCGGGATCTGAACGACGCCCAGCTTGTAGATCTTCATGAACTCGGTGGCCTCGGTCAGGGCCGTACCGGTCATGCCGGCGAGCTTGTCGTAGAGGCGGAAGTAGTTCTGCAGCGTGACCGTCGCGAGCGTCTGGTTCTCCTCCTGGACGCGCACGCCCTCCTTCGCCTCGACCGCCTGGTGCAGGCCCTCGGACCAGCGCCGGCCCTCGAGGATGCGCCCAGTGAACTCGTCGATGATCCGCACCTCGCCGTCGATCACGGCGTAGTCGACGTCGCGCTTGTAGAGCGACTGCGCCTTCAGCGACTGGATCAGGTGGTTGACCAGCGGGCCGTGCTCGGCGCGATAGAGGTGCTCGATGCCGAGAAACCGCTCGGCCTTGGCGACACCGCGCTCGGTCACCGAGACCGTCTTGTGCTTCTCGTCGAACTCGAAGTCGAAGTCGGCGACGAACTCCTTCTTGGACCGCGGGTCCATCCCCTCGGGCGTCTTGCCGGACTCCATGGTCCGCGCCAGCCGGGCGAACGTCTGGTAGAGGTCGGCGGCCTGCTCCGGCTGCCCGGAGATGATCAGCGGGGTGCGCGCCTCGTCGACGAGGATGTTGTCGACCTCGTCGACGATCGCGTAGCTGTGCATCGCGAGCGGCCGGCCGTCCTCGCTGAGCCTCCCGCCGTGCTGGACCTTCTCCTCGATCGACTGCGCCATGTTGTCGCGCAGGTAGTCGAAGCCGAACTCCGAGTTGGTCCCGTAGGTGATATCGGCGGCGTACGAGGCGACCTTCTCCTCCGCGGGCTGCATGTTCTGCAGCACGCCCACGCTGAAGCCGAGGAGCTCGTAGATCGGGCTCATCCACTCGGCGTCGCGGCGGGCGAGGTAGTCGTTGACCGTCACGATGTGGACGCCGTGGCCGGCGAGCGCGTTGAGGCAGACGGCGAGGGTCCCGGTGAGAGTCTTGCCCTCGCCGGTCTTCATCTCGGCGATGCTGCCGCCGTGCAGCACCATGCCGCCGATCAGCTGCACGTCGAAATGGCGCATGCCCATCGTGCGCCGGCCGGCCTCGCGGACCAGCGCGAAGCACTCCTCGAGGACGTCGTCGAGGCTCTCGCCGTCCTCCCGGACGCGCTCGCGCAGGGCATCGGCGCGGGCAAGCAGCTCGGCGTCAGACTCGCCCTCGAGCTCGGGCTCCCAGGCGCCGATCGCGGAGACGCGCTTCTCGTACTCGCGGAAGCGCTTGCCCTCGCCGATGTTCAGCGCCCTGTCCAGCAGACCCATGGGCGGAGTGTACCCCGCGCTCCTGCGGCCTTCGGACCCTCGGCGCGGCCCGCCGGCGGCCCGTGCGGGCCTGCCCCGTCAGGCGATCCCGGAGCGCCCGGAAACCGCTCAGGCCGACTCCGTCTCCGTGGGCTCGACGTGGCGGATCGAGTCGTCGCCGGGGCTCCCGCGGAGCTTCTCGCGATGCCGTCGCGCCTGACGCTCGAGCTCGTCGGCCACCTTGTGGATCGCGATCTGCATCTCGCGCGCGTGCTGCTTGGCGTGCAGGCTCGTGCCCTTGAGATGAATGGTGGCCTCGCAGCGCCGGCCTTCGGCGATCGCGGGGTTCCGCTCCTCGCCGAGCACGACGTCGCAGGTGGCGAGGTCCGAGACCGTGCGCGCGACCTTCGAGAAGTGCCTTTCGACGTGCTCCCGCAGCTCGTCCGTGACGGGGACGTTCGTGCCGGTGATCTCGATCTGCATGGCGATCCTCTCGGACTCGTGGGCGGCCGATGCTAGCGGGCGAAGCAGGTCACAGGACGCGGGCGTAGACCACGGCGCAGACCCGACGCGCACCGGCCGATCGCAGGGCCGCCGCACAAGCGGCAAGCGTCGCGCCGGTGGTCATCACATCGTCGACGAGCAGGCAGCAGGACGGGGCAGGCCGGCTCGCCTCGACGCTCAGCGCGGTACCGGCCAGCCGCTCACGGCGGGTGCGGCCCCGTTGACGGGACCACGGCGCTCCGCGACGGCGCAGCGCCGCTCCCACGGGCAGCCCGGTACGTCGCGCCAGCTCCCGAGCCAGGACCGTCGTGTGGTCGATGCCGCGGGCGTGCGTGCGCCACGGCGACGCGGGCGCAGGGACGAGCACGAGCCCGTCCGGCCGCCACGTCTCGGGAGGGGCGCCATGGACCAGGTGCGCGCCCATCAGCCGCGCCACCCGCGGAGCCGGGCGCAGCTTCAGCGCGTGGACGAGGTCACGCGCCGGCCCCTCGAAGGCGAGCGGAGCCCGGCAGCCGTCGAGACCCGGCGGCTGCGGCGCATCGCGTCCGTCGAGCCACGGCAGAGCGGCCGCGCATCGCGGGCACAACGGCCCGCGCGCCGGAGAGGGGTTGCGACACGACCAGCAGAGGGCCGGGGCGACCAGCTCGATCAGGCTCTCGGCGCGCACCGGGGCAGCCTCGCTGCACCGCCCGCATCGGTGCAACGAGAGCTTTGCGACCATGGTGCGACGTGTCTGTGACGGCTGTTTGGATGGTCGGCGCGCCGCTCGCCGCCTCCCCCGACTACTCCTGGGCGTTCGAGCCCGGACCGATCCTGTTGCTGGCCGCGTTCGGCGGCCTGTACGTGCCCCGCTGGGTGCGCGTGCGCCGCGACGACGGTCCCCTCGCCGCGCCGGTGTGGCGCCTGGGCGCGTACGTCGCCGGACTGGTCGTGCTGTTCGTGGCCCTGGTCTCGCCACTCGACGCCCTCGTCGAGCAGGCCTTCGCGCCACACATGCTCCAGCACATGCTGCTGCTCGACGTCGCGCCCGTGCTGTTCATGCTGGGGCTGACGAGGATCCTGCTGCGCCCGGCGACGCGCCGGCTGATGGCGCTCGAGCAGGCCGTGGGCGCCTTCGCCCACCCCTGGGTCGCGGTCGTGCTCTACGTCCTCGTCGTCTGGGTCTGGCACATCCCGGCGGCCTACGACGTCGCGCTCGAGAACCCGACGATCCACGTCATCGAGCACGTCAGCCTGCTCAGCGTAGGGCTGCTCTACTGGTGGCACCTGTTGTCGCCGATCCGCTCGCGCTTCCGCGAGGGCGCGCTGGCGCCGCTGCTCTACATGGCGGCGACGAAGCTGGGCGTCGGGGTCCTCGGGATCGGCCTGACGTTCGCGCCACGCTCGCTCTACCCGTACTACCAGGCGCGCGAGTCGATCTGGGGCCTCACGGCCGACAGCGACCAGCAGCTGGCGGGCGCGATCATGGCGCTCGAGCAGTCGCTCGTCATGGGCATCGTTCTCGTGTACCTGATCGTGCGCGCGCTCGAGCGCAGCGAGCGCGAGCAGCAACGCCGCGACCTGCTGATCGACCGCCTGGAGCAGGGTGGCCGGGCGGACGCGACTCAGCCCTGAAGCGGAGTCCCGTCCGGGATGACGAGCTGGCCGGGCCCTTCGTGGTCGATGGTCACCGCGCCGCGCACGACGACGCCGCCGCCGAAGCGCACATCGCCCCGCACGGTCAGCCGCTCGCACTCGAGCAGCGAGGGCGGCCCGGCCGGGAAGCGGGACTCGAAGTCGGCGAGCAGGCGGTAGCGGTCGGCGTCGAGCCGGACGAGCGGCGCGACGCCCCCGCGACGGGGGTCCAGCTCCAGCCGGCAGTCGTCGATCAGCGCATATGCGTCGGACCGCAGGACGAGCAGGTCGTCGGTCGTCTTGACCGGCAGGAAGCGCGTACGCGGCACCCCCAGCGCACCGGCGCCCTCGAAGACGTCGATCGCCGCGCCCATCGCCGACTCGAGCTGGATAACCGGCGACGACCCCGCGTCGGTCGGGTCGACGGTCTTGCGGTTGACGATCATCGGCAGCCCGAGCACCCCGCCGCGCTCACCGAGCAGGCCGGCGAGTGCGCGCAGGTCCAGCCAGATCGAGTTCGTGTTGAAGTAGCGGTGCCGCGCGACGTCCTGGAATGCCTCCATGTCCTGCGGGGCGGTCTGCGCGACCTCGCGCAGGACGAGTGCCCCGCCTCCCGCGCGGCGTGCGAGATGGCCGCCCTTGCGATCGGCGGCGGTGCGCTCGGCCACCTCCATCAGGAAGGAGATCCGCTCGCCGGCGAGGAACGCAAGGATCCGCGGGTCGAGCGTCGCGCCGAGGTTGTCGGCGTTCGACGCGAACAGCCACCGATAGCCGCGCTCCAGCGCCGCGTCGAGCAGTCCCGACGACTGCAGCACGGCGTACAGGTCGCCGTGCCCGGGAGGCGCCCACTCGAGCTCGGGGTCGGCCGGCCAGGCGACCGGCGCGAGCGAGCCGTCGTCGCGCAGCTTCGGGAAGCGGTTCTGGACGACGTCCGCCGGAAGGTCGGCCGACAGCGGGCCGTAGCGCGCGAGCGCGGCCAGCGAGTCCTCGCGGGTGTGGAAGCTGTCGAGCAGCACGAGCGGCAGCCGCGGGCGCTCACCGTGCCGCCGTCGAAGGTCGCGCACCTGCCGCGCGATCACGTCGAGGAAGCTCAGGCCCTCTTTGACGTCCAACAGCGCCTTCGCGCGGGTCATCCCCATGCTCGTGCCGAGTCCGCCGTTGAGCTTCAGCACGATCGTCGCGTCGAGCAGCGCGGCCGCCGCCTCCGCATCCGGCTCGGGGAGGCCCTCTGCGTCGGGAAGCGTCCCGACAGGCTCGATCTCGTCCTCGCGCAGCAGGCCGCTCTCACCGCAGGCGAGTCGCCGCGCGAACGAGCGGAAGGTCGCGACGGCGGCCTCGCCGGCCCCGTCGGCGCGCAGCTTCTCCAGGCTCTGCGTCAGTCCATCGCCCTGCGCCGGTCCGTCGCCGTTCACGGTCGGGATGCTGTCACAGGGCCGCCGGCGTCGTCAGCCGTCTTCCTCGGGGCGCGGCACCCAGGCGCTGGCGTAGGCCGCCTGCTCGGGCGACAGCTCGTCGATGCGCACGCCGAGGGCGTCGAGCTTCAGCGCGGCGACCTCGCGGTCGAGCGCCGCCGGGACGGGATGCACGCCCGGGCCCAGCTCGCCGCGACGGCGCACGAGATGCTCGACGGCGAGCACGTGCATCGCGAACGAGAGGTCCATGACTGCGGGCGGATGCCCCTCGCCGGCGGCGAGATTGACGACGCGCCCCCGCGCCAGCAGGTTCAGCCGCCGATCGCCCAGATCGTATTCCTCGACCAGCGGGCGTACCTCCCGCCGGCCGGATGCCACGCGCTCGAGCGCGGCGAGGTCGATCTCGACGTCGAAGTGGCCGGCGTTCGCGAGGATCGCCCCGTCGCGCATCCGCTCGAAGTGCTCGGCGCTCAGCACGGCGCTGCCGCCGGTCACCGTCACGAAGATGTCGCCGCGCTCGGCGGCCTCGAGCGCGGGCATCACCTGGAAGCCCTCCATCCGCGCCTCGAGCGCCCGGATCGGGTCGACCTCGCAGACGATGACGCTGGCCCCGAGGCCGTGCGCGCGCAGCGCGATCCCCTTGCCGGTCCAGCCGTAGCCGAAGACGACGACGACCGCTCCGGCAAGCAGCGTGTTCGTAGCGCGCAGGATGCCGTCGATCGTCGACTGACCGGTGCCGTATCGATCGTTGAACGCGCGCTCGGCGCGTGCCTCGTTGACGGCGACGACCGGACAGCTCAAACGCCCCTGGGCCTGCATCGCGCGCAGCCGCAAGAGGCCGGTGGTCGTCTCCTCGGTCGCTCCGATCAGCGCCCGCGCGACGTCGGGACGCTCGTCGTGCAGGAGGCCGATGAGGTCCGCGCCGTCGTCGAGGACGATGTCCGGCTCGCGTGCGGCAAGGGCGGCGACGTGCGCGGCGTAGCGTTCGAGGTCCTCTCCGTGGACGGCGTGGACGGCGAGCCCGTCGTGGACGACCAGCGCCGCAGCCACCGAGTCCTGCGTCGAGAGCGGATTGGCGGCGCAGAGCGCGACCTGGGCGCCCCCCGCGGCGAGCGCCCGCGCGAGCGTCGCCGTCTCCGCGGTGACGTGGAGGCAGAGCCCGACGCCCACCCCTTCGAGCGTCCGGGCCTTCGCCAGGCGATCCCGCAGGCGTGCGAGCACCGGCATCTGCGCGGTGGCCCAGGCGATCCGCGCCTCGCCGGCGTCGGCGCGCGAGAGATCGGCGACGTCGTGCGGCGGCATGGGCGTCGGCGAGGGCATCTCGCGCGACATCATCGCGTATGCGCCGAGGGCTCCCAGCGCTCCGGCCCAGAGGCGCCGACAGGGGCCGGGCGACCACGGCCGGGGGCTCTCGCCAACGCTCGGTCACACAAGTGGCTGCAGAAGCTCCGGTATGGACCCGGAAACTGCAGCCGCGTCGGGATCGCAGACCTCGCGAGCGGCTGGGCGTCGCTGCCAAGGACGCAGGGGTCGGGATGGGCCTCGTGGCCATCCCGACCTACGAACGCCGGCAGCGGCCGCCGGACCACGGGCGACCTCGCGAGCGGCTGGGCGTCGCTGCCAAGGACGCAGGGGTCGGGATGGGCCGTCGTGGCCATCCCGACCCCGAGGACACCGGCAGCGGCGCCCAGACGCCGCGAGGTCAGTAGCGGTAGTGGTCGGGCTTGTACGGCCCCTCGACCGGCACGCCGATGTACGCCGCCTGCTCGGGGCGCAGCGTCGTGAGCTTGACCCCGAGCGCATCGAGGTGCAGGCGGGCGACCTTCTCGTCGAGGTGCTTGGGGAGGACGTAGACCTTGCGCTCGTACTCGTCGTTCTTGGTGAACAGCTCGATCTGGGCGATCGTCTGGTTCGTGAACGAGTTGGACATGACGAACGACGGGTGTCCGGTCGCGTTGCCGAGGTTCAGCAGCCGCCCCTCGGAGAGCACGATGATCGCCTTGCCGTCGGGAAAGACCCATTCGTCGACCTGGGGCTTGATGTTCACGCGTGTCGCGTCGCTGCGCTCGAGGCCGGCGATGTCGATCTCGTTGTCGAAGTGGCCGATGTTGCCGACGATCGCCTGGTGCTTCATCCGGCGCATGTGGTCGAGCGTGATGATGTCCTTGTTGCCGGTCGTCGTGACGAAGACGTCGGCCTGCTCGACGACGTCCTCGAGCGTCTGGACCTGGTAGCCCTGCATCGCGGCCTGGAGCGCGCAGATCGGGTCGATCTCGGTGACGACGACGCGCGCACCCTGGGCGCGCAGCGACTCCGCGGAGCCCTTCCCGACGTCACCGAAGCCGCAGACGACGCACAGCTTGCCTGCGAGCATGACGTCGACGGCGCGGTTGATCCCGTCGACCAGCGAGTGTCGGCAGCCGTAGAGGTTGTCGAACTTCGACTTGGTGACCGAGTCGTTGACGTTGATCGCGGGGAACAGCAGGTCGCCGGTCTGCTGCATCTGGTAGAGGCGGTTGACGCCGGTCGTCGTCTCCTCGGTGACGCCCTTGATCCCATCCGCGATGCGCGTCCACTTGCCGGGATCGTTCGTCAGCGAGTCGGTGAGCAGCCGCAGGACGATGCGCATCTCCTCGGAGTCGGCGCCGGCGGGGTCGGGCACCGCACCTGCGAGCTCGTACTCACGGCCCTTGTGAACGAGCAGCGTCGCGTCGCCGCCGTCGTCGAGGATCATGTTGGGGCCGTCGCCTGCGCCCGCGGTGGCGTCGGGCCAGGTCAGGGCCTGGTCGGTGCACCACCAATACTCCTCCAGCGTCTCGCCCTTCCAGGCGTACACGGGAACGCCCTGCGGCGCGTCGGGCGTGCCGTAGGGGCCGACGACGACCGCCGCCGCCGCGTGGTCCTGCGTCGAGAAGATGTTGCAGGAGGCCCAGCGGACCTCGGCGCCGAGCGCCACGAGCGTCTCGATCAGCACGGCGGTCTGGATCGTCATGTGCAGCGAGCCGGTGATCCGCGCGCCCTTCAGCGGCTGGGCGGCCGCATACTCGGCGCGGGTCTGCATCAGGCCGGGCATCTCGTGCTCGGCGAGCTTGATCTCCTTGCGACCGAAGTCGGCGAGCGAGAGATCGGCCACCTTGTGGTCGGCGGCTGTAAGGACGGCGGGGGTCGTCGTCATCGGGTGGTCGTCTCCATCGTCGATGTGGGGGCGCCGGCCGCACCGAGCAGCCTGGCGTGCTTCTCCTGCTCCCAGCGCAGCCAGTCGGCCGCGGAAACCGTCTCGGGCCGGCTCGGCTCGGCCTCGAGCCAGGCGTCGACTCCGGCGCGCAGCGCGCCGTCGCGGCGCAGGCGCAGCGCGAACGCGACATCGGCCGGACCGAGGTCGTGCTCGTCGAGCAGCTCGCGCAGGGTGCGCAGGCGCTGCAGCTCTCCTGGCCCGTATTGGCGGTAGCCGGACGCGGACCGATCGGGCTCGACGAGTCCGATCTGCTCGATGTAGCGAAGCATGCGCGCCGACCAGCCGGTCGTCCGCGCGGCCTCGTGGATCGTCAGGGCGTCCATGGGTGCGCCATGAACCTTACCAACGGTTTGTCAAGGTTTGCGGCGGCCGGCCCGGCTCGACGACGCCCCCTCGGCGCCGACCGCGCACCTACGCCTACTCGAGCTCGGCGAGCCGCGCCTTCAGCGTGTCGATCACCGGGACCGGACCGGGATCCTCGCCGTTGAGCACGGCGAGGTAGATCGACACCAGATCGCCGAGCAGGACGAGTGAGAAGACGCGCTCGACGCTCGTCTGCCCCCTCGTCGGCACGACGTGCGTACCGCCCGCGGCAGCGTCCTCGATCAGCCCGCGCGTCAGCTCGATCCGCCGCTGGACCCGCGGCGTAGCGTCGCTGTCGTCGAGGAAGACCGCGCTGAAACGGCCGAATCGCTGCGCCGAGCCCCAGCCGACGAGCTCGTTGTGGTTGAGCTCGGGGAGGACGCTGGCGAAGGCGTGCTGCTTGGCGTTCTCGTTGATCTGGGTCTTCCAGCGGTAGGCGATCGGCTCGGTCACGTCAGCGCCGGCGATCACCGGCACCGTCCCGTGCAGCGCCCTCGCGAGCGCCTTGGCCTCGCTGTCCTCGTCGGAGCCGGGACCCCAGGCGACGCTCAGCTGCTCGAGGTGGTCGGCGGCGACATCTATCTCGGTCGTCAGCCGCGGCCCCGCGCCGCAGATCGCCGCCGCCTCGAGCGCGGCGACGGTCAGGTAGGCGACGGCCGAGCGCGGCTGGAGACCGCCGGCGAGCGGCAGCACCGGCACCCCCTCGGCCCGGGCGGCGGTCGCCAGCCGGCCGCCGGTGGTCGCCACCAGCCGCCTGGCGCCGATCACGCCGGCCGCCTCGAAGCAGGCGAGCGTCTCCTCGGTCTCGCCGGAGTAGCTCGCGCAGAGCACGGTGACCTCCGGCGTCGTCCACGGGGGCAACGCGTAGCCCGCCACGCCGAGCACCGGCCTGGAGGCCTGGTCGCCGAGGATCGCGCGCGCCAGCCGACCGCCGATCGCCGATCCACCCATCCCGGCGACCACGAGGCCGCCGCTGCTTTCCCAGGGCTCGACCGCTGCGGACTCGGCCTTCCACACCGCGTCGCGCAGGTGCTCCGGGATCGCCAGGACGTCGGCGAGCTGCTCGCTGGGATCCAGCTCCGCGAGCATCTTCTCGTCGAGCGCCGCGGGCCGGTTCTGGATGGTTGACATGTTGTGCGAGTCCCTTCGTGAACGACGCAGTCTGGCGCAGTCGGCTAGAACGCTACGGCCCCATCCGGCAGCTCCACTCCCGCGAACAGCCGCATCCCGCGATCGAGAACGTTCCCCGCGCCGAGCGTCGCATCGGGGCCGACGACCGCGGCGCCCGTCACGAGACAGTCGGGACCGACCCTGGCACCCGGCGCGACGATCGCCCCGCTGACCCGCGCGCCGCGGCCGACGTGCGCGCCGTCGAGCACGACCGCCTGCTCGATCGTCGCCCCCGGCTCCACGACGACGCGGTCGCCGAGCACCGCGCCGGGACCGACCACGGCGCCCGCGGCGATGTGGCAGCCGTCGCCGAGCACAGCCGGCCCGCGGAGCCGGCCCTCGATCGAGCACCCCGCTCCGTGGGCCAGCCCGTGCGAGTCGAGCCGCTCGCGCACGGCGCTGCGCACCGCCCCCGCGAGGATGTCCTGCGAGCCGCGCAGGTAGCGCTCCGGGGTGCCGATGTCGAGCCAGTAGGCACTCTCGTGCGCGACGCCGTGCAGCCCGTCGCCGACGAGGAGCGGCCAGACCTCGCGCTCGATCGAGACGCCCCGGCCGGGCGCGATCAGGTCGAGGACGTCGCGCTCGAGGACGTAGGCACCGGCGCTGATGAGGTTCGTGTCGATCTCATGCGGCTCGGGCTTCTCGAGGAAGCCGCGCACCGCCCCGCCGTGCGCGAGGCGTACGAGGCCGTAGGCGGTCGGGTCGTCGACTGGAACGAGGCCGAGCGTCGCGCGGGCGCCGGCCGCCTCGTGCGCGTCGATCTGCGCCCGCAGGTCGAGATCGGTCAGCACATCGCCGTTGAGCGCCAGGAAGCGCTCACCGAGACCGCCGTCGAGCGCCTCGTCGGCGAAGCGGATCGCGCCCCCCGTGCCGCGCGGCTCGGGCTCGACGATGTAGTGCAGCCGCACCCCGTGGCGGTGCCCGTCGCCGAGCGCCTCGCGCAGCCTGGTCGGCAGGAAGCCGCACGCCAGCACGACATCCTCGATGCCGTGGCGCGCCAGCCACTCGAGCATGTAGGCGAGGAACGGACGGTCGACGAGTCGCACGACCGGCTTGGGGACGGTCGAGGTGAGCGGTCGCAGCCGCGTGCCCTCACCGCCGACGAGGACGACCGCGCGCATCGTCCCTATGTCGCCCGACCGACGCCCTCGTAGCGCAGGCCCGCGGCGCGGGCGGCGTCGGCGTCGAGCGCGTTGCGCCCGTCGATCAGGACGTCGCCGGCGAGCGCCTGCGCGACCTGGCCGAGATCGAGATCGCGGAACTCCTGCCACTCGGTGACGAGGACGGCGGCGTCGGCGCCGCGAAGGGCGTCCATCGCCCCGTCGGCGAACTCGACCCCGGGCATCAGCCCGCGCGCCTCGTCCTCCGCGATCGGGTCGTAAGCGACGACGTGCGCCCCGGCCGCCTGCAGGCGGCCGGCTAGCACGAGCGAGGCGGCCTGGCGCATGTCGTCCGTGTTCGGCTTGAAGGCCAGGCCGAGCAGGGCGATCCGCTTGCCCACCAGCGAGCCCAGGTGCTTCTGCAGCTTGCCCATCACGCGGCGCTTCTGCAGCTCGTTGACCTCGATGACCGCCGTCAGGAGCTGGAAGTGGTAGCCGCTGTTGCCGGCGAGCTGCTTGAGCGCCGAGACGTCTTTCGGGAAGCAGTTCGACGTGATCAGGCCGCCGGTCGTCACGAACGAGTGAGCCCCCGGGACTTCCATCGAGTAGACGCTGCCACCCAGCGCCGCGCGCTCGACGGCGACCACTCGCGCCCAGGCGGTGCCGTCGCCGCCGTCGCGAAAGCCGGTCGGCGCGATGCGCTTCGACTGGCGCACGAGGCTGGCTCGAACACCGGGACGGTCCCGCTCCGGCACGAGCGCGATCGCCCGCTCGACCTGGTCGGCGCCCGAGATCCGCAGCCAGTGGGTGTCCTTGGTCGACTTCGCCGCCCGGCCGATGCGCTGCGAGGCGACGATCCCGAGATCGCCGACCATCCGCAGCACGCCGTCGGCCAGCTCGTCGCTGACCGTTCCGAGCTCGATCGTGACGCTCGGCCCACCACCCACGAGCGACCATGACCCGTCGCCTTCGAAGAGCCCTGACAACATCGCCCACCGGTCGCCCTCCGGGCGCTCCCAGGCGAGATCCGGAATCCGCTGCTCGTAGCTGCCCCGTCCGAGCCCGAGAACGTGCAGCCACCAGGTCCCGAGCAGGCGCGATTGGACGGTGACCTGCCGCGTCGTCGGCGTCGTGGCGACGCGGGCGCGCACGCCGTGACGCAGCCAGAACGCCACGACCTCGTCAACCAGGTGCTCCTCGCGCGCGGGGTGGAAGCTCCACGACACCCGGTACGTCGTACCGCGCCCGCCGGCCTCGACCGCCGTGTGCCCCTCGGCCAGGTAGAGGCCGACGACGCGCCAGAAGGCCTCGTCGATGACGATCTCCGACGCCGGCCACGCCCCGTTCTTCGTCGTGCTGAGATGAGAGTCACGCACGTCGATCCCCGCGAGTGCCGCCTCGTGCAGACGAAGCGCGCCGCTGCGGCGCACGTCGTAGCTGCGCGACGTCGGGGCGGCACTGGACGCGAACACCTCGCGGCGCCGCTCGGCGGGCAACGCGAGCGCGCGATCGAGCTGGGGCCGGGGCGGGCGCACGAGAATCCGCGGGGCGTCGAGGCCCTCGACGCCGACAGCGGACAGCAGTGAGGCCAGTCGGGGCGCCTCCCAGTCGCCGAGGCGATGGCGGGCGAGCGGCAGCCAGTCGGCGCTCGTCAGCTCGTCGGCGAGCTTCACCCCGACTTCGCCCCCGGCGCCGTCGCTCACGTACCACGGATGGTCAGCGGTGCACGTGACCATCCGGCCCATCTTCGTGCGGATCCTCAGCACGTCGCCGTCGTGCTCACGGCGCGTGAGGCACATCACCGGCAGGAACAGAGGCTCGCCCGCATCCGGCGCCCACGAGAGGACCTCGAGGTCCTCGGGCAGCAGCGCGCCGTCGTGCTCGTCGGCTCCCTCGCGCTCGATCTCGTCGTAGAGCGCCGACAGCTCGACGAGCCGTGTGCGGCCTGAGCGTCGAGCGAGCACCGTCTCCTCGCCCGCCAGGCACGAGCCGCCGAAGCCGATCCCGGCCTGCAGGAACTTCGGACCGATCCGATTGTCGAGGCCCATCCCGCGCGCGACCTGCAGCACGTCGGCGCCGGTCTCCTCGCAGACGTTGGCGATCTCGTTGATGAAGCTGATCTTCGTCGCCAGGAACGCATTCGAGGCGAGCTTCACCATCTCGGCGCTCGCGATGTCGGTGCGCACGAGCTCCGCGTCACCCTGCCCGCCGTGCTCGGCGCGGAGCAGCGGGCGGTACAGCTCGACGACGGCGTCGCCGGCCCAGTCCCCGTCGTCGCCGACGACGACCCGATCGGGTGCGAGGAAGTCCGAGAGCGCGGAGCCCTCCTTGAGGAACTCCGGGCAGGAGACGTAGCGGAAGCCGTCCTTGCCGCGCTCCTCGAAGAGCCGCTTGATCGTCGCCCCCGTGCCGACGGGCACCGTCGACTTCATGACGAGCGCGTGGCGGTTCGACGGCGGCATCGCGTCGACGACCGCGTGGACGGCGCTCAGGTCGGCGTCGCCGGAGTGCGTCGGCGGCGTGCCGACGGCGACGAAGAGGAGCCGCGCGTGCTCGAGCGCCTCGCCCAGGTCGGTGGTGAAGTGGAGCCGCTCGCGGTTGCGGGCGATCGCGTCCGCGAGCCCCGGCTCGTAGATCGGCACCTCGCCGCGCTCGAGGCGGGCGATCTTGTCGGCGTCGATGTCCACGCACCAGGCATGGCTGCCGAGCTCGGCGAAGCCGACCGCGGTGACGAGGCCGACGTAGCCGGTGCCGATGACGCCGATGGGTTCGCGCTGTGCAGTCGTCATGGGGAGCGAGGGAGGGTAACGAGCGCGCTCGACGCCGAGCCGGCAGGCGGCCTACGCGCCCAGCCGCGTGAGCGACCGCGCGATCGCGAGCATCTGCTTGTTCGTCAGGCTCCGCGAGAGCGTGTTGGACACCCAGTACACCCCGCGCGGAGTGCGCCAGGCGACGAGCCGCAGGCGCGTGCCGTCGTAGAAGACCTCATACGTGCGCCCGCGCAGCCGCATCGTGTCGGACGGGCTGTCGAGGACCGGCGGCGCCTTCCAGGTCGTTCCCTGCACGCCGTAGTACTGGCCGGTCTCGCCGGTGGCGAGGACCATCCGGTAGGCGTCGAAGCGCTTGCCGGCGCGGTCGCGCAGCCTGTAGGGGCGCGTCGCCGGATAGTCGCGCTCG
>JANJTP010000032.1 GCA_024711025.1 Solirubrobacteraceae bacterium | reverse complement strand
CCGCAAGGACGGCCGCTGGGTCGTCGACCTGTGGACCGCCGGGCGCGAGCGCCGGCAGGTCGCCCAGGCCTACGTCGATCCCGGGACCGGCCTGGTCACCGAGTCGTGGACCGGCTTCCAGGTCGCCTGGACGATGGCGCGCGGGTATCCCGGGGCGTTCGGCCGCTCGGTCAACTCCCCCTGGGTCTGGATCACGCTCTGCCTGCTCTTCGTCGCGCCGTTCGTCGACCCGCGCAGGCCGCTGCGGCTGCTGCACCTCGACCTGCTGGCGCTGGTCGGCTTCAGCGCCTCGCTCGCCTTCTTCAACGCCGCCGACCTGGGCCTGTCGGTCCCCCTCGGCGCGCCGCTGCTCGCCTACCTCGCGGCGCGCCTCGGGTACGTCGGCCTGCGGCGCCGCCCGCGACCTGCGCCGACGTCGGCCCTGCTCGTCCCGTGGCCTGTGCTCGCGGTCGCGACGCTCTTCCTGATCGGCTTTCGCGTCGGGCTCAACATCGTCGACGGCAACGTCATCGACGTCGGCTACTCGGGCGTGATCGGTGCCGACAAGCTGGCTCATGGACGCCAGCTCTACGGGGCCTTCCCGTCCGACAACGCGCACGGCGACACGTACGGCCCGCTGCTGTACCTCGCCTACGTCCCGTTCGAGCTGATCTGGCCCTGGCAGGGCCGCTGGGACGCACTGCCCGCGGCACACGCGGCCGCGGCGGCCTTCGACCTGGCATGCGTGGCGCTGCTCTTCCTGATCGGCCGGCGGTTGCGCGGCGTCGCGCTCGGCGTCGCGCTCGCCTACGCCTGGTGCGCCTTCCCTTTCACGATCTACACGACGAACTCGGGGGCCAACGACGCGCTGCCGGCGGCGCTCGTGCTGCTGGCGATCTGGCTGCACGCGCGGCCGCTCGCGCGCGGCGCCTCCATCGCCGCCGCGGGCCTGACCAAGCTCGCCCCGCTCGCGCTCCTGCCGCTCTTCGCGGCGCACGACCTGCGCCGCGGCGCCGTCGCTCGCCCGCTCGCGCTGTTCGCCGTCGGAGCCGGCGCCGTCGCGCTGCTGGGAGTGGCGATCGCGCTGTGGCGCTCGGACCCGGCGACCGTCTGGGAGCGCACCGTGGGCTATCAGGCCGGTCGCGATGCGCCGTTCTCGCCCTGGGGCTTCTACGGCGATGGCTGGCGGGTCGTCCAGCGCGCGATCCAGGTCGCGCTCGTCGCGGCGGCGGCGCTCGTGGCCTTCCTGCCGCGCCGTGACGACGTCGTCGGGCTGGCGGCGCTCGCCGGGGCGATCCTCGCGCTCGAGCAGCTCGCGACGACGTACTGGTTCTACACCTACCTCGTCTGGCTGGCTCCGCTGGCGCTGATCGCGTTCCTCGGGCGCGTGGCGCCCCAGGCCCCGCTCGCCGAGGTCAGCGTCCCGCCGGCACCGACTCGAGCAGCTGCTCGATCGCCTGCGCCCGCAGTCGCTCCGAGCAGCGGATGACGACCGCGTTGAGCCAGGGGTCCTCGTCGCTGACGTCGAAGGACACGTGCATCTGGGTCACGAACGACTCGATCGCCTGCTCGCGCCGCACGCCGATCACGCCGCCGCGCGGGCCGGTCATGCCGACGTCGCTGATATAGGCGGTGCCGCCCGGCAGGACGCGCGCGTCGGCCGTCGGAACGTGCGTGTGCGTGCCGACGACGGCGCTGACGCGCCCGTCGAGGTACCAGCCCATCGCGACCTTCTCGCTCGTCGCCTCCGCGTGCATGTCGACGAGGACGTGGTCCGCGCCGGCGCGCAGCAGCTCTCCGACGGCTGCGTCCGCCTCCGCGAACACCGGTCGCCCTGCGCGCAGGAAGAGGTTGCCGGCCAGGTTGACGACGCCGAGCCGCAACCCGTCACGCTCGACCAGGCAGGTGCCGCGGCCCGGCTGGGCCCGAAGGTAGTTCGCGGGGCGCAGGATCCGCTCGTGGGTGTCCAGGTAGGGCAGGATCTCCCGGCGCCGGTAGGCGTGGTTGCCGAGCGTGATCACGTCGACGCCCGAGGCGAGCAGCTCGTCGGCGAGCTTGGGGGTGATGCCCACGCCGCCCGCGATGTTCTCCGCGTTGACGACGACGAACGTCGGCTCCAGCCGCTCGCGCAGCCCCGGCAGCGCCGTCAGCAGCGTGCGACGGCCGAGGCCGCCGACCACGTCGCCGACGAACAGGATCGTGGCCGCGCCTTCGCTCACCGCTCCAGTGTCGCGGATCGCCTGTGCGCGGTGCCCTGCGCCTCGGTCGGCCCGTTGGGGGTCGCGGTCGTACCATTGGGGGGCATGGGCTTTCCAGCCACCCGCATGCGCCGGCTGCGCCGCACCCCCGCACTGCGGGGCCTCGTGCGCGAGACGCAGCTCCGCGCCGCCGACTTCGTGCTGCCGCTGTTCGTCGAGGAGGGCCTCGCGACCCCCACGCCGATCGACGCGATGCCGGGCGTGGCCCGGCAGCCGCTCGCCGGCGCCGTCGAAGAGGCGATCGAGGCGCAGGCGCTCGGCATCTCCGGGGTGCTGCTGTTCGGCATCCCTCGTGAGAAGGACGAGCAGGGCAGCGGCGCCTGGGACGACGACGGGATCGTCCAGCAGGCGACCCGCGCGATCCACGAGGCCTGCCCGGGGCTGATCGTGATCACCGATCTGTGCCTGTGCGAGTACACGAGCCACGGCCACTGCGGGCTGCTCGACGAGGACGGCTCCGTCCGCAACGACGCGACGCTCGAGCTGCTGGCTCGCGCGGCCGTGAGCCAGGCGCGCGCCGGCGCCGACCTGATCGCGCCGAGCGACATGATGGACGGGCGCGTCGGCGCGATCCGCGAGGCGCTCGACGAGGACGGCTTCGAAGAGACCCCGATCATGGCCTACAGCGCCAAGTTCGCCAGCGCCTTCTACGGGCCGTTCCGCGAGGCCGCCGACTCGAGCCCCGCCCACGGGGACCGGCGCGGCTACCAGATGGACCCCGCCAACGCGCGCGAGGCGCTGCGCGAGACGCTGCTCGACATCGACGAGGGCGCCGACCTCGTCATGGTCAAGCCGGCGCTGCCCTATCTCGACGTCGTCGCGCGCCTGCGCGAGGCCACGGGCCTGCCGCTCGCCGCGTACAACGTCAGCGGCGAGTATGCGATGGTGAAGGCCGCCGCGCTCGCCGGCTGGCTCGACGAGCGCTCGGCGGTCCTCGAGACCCTCACCGCGATCCGCCGCGCCGGCGCGGACATCGTCATCACCTACCACGCCAAGGACGCCGCCCGATGGCTTCAGGAGACCTGACAGCGACCCCCAAGCTGCGGAGTCGCAAGCACGGTGCCGCCGTGCCGCTGACCGACCTCGACCGCCGCATCCTCAACCTCGCCCAGGGTGCCTTCCCGCTCGACACGGATCGCCCGTACGCGGTGCTGGCCGACAAGGTCGGCATACCCGAGGAGCAGCTGCTCGGCGACCTGCGGCGGCTGCTGGACGACCGGATCATCCGCCAGGTCACCCCGATCTACGACACGCGCGCCCTCGGCTACGGCTCGATGCTCGTCGCGGCGAAGGTCGACCCGGAGCATCCCTGGCGCGCGGCGACGATCATCAACTCGCATCCCGGCGTATCGCACAACTACCTGCGCAACAACGACTTCAACATGTGGTTCACGATCGCCGTGGAGGAGGACTCGACGCTCGGGCTGCAGGGCACGCTCGACCTGCTCCAGGATCTGACCGGGGCCGAGTCGATCCGCCAGCTCCCGACGCTGAAGCTCTTCAAGATCCGGATGGACCTCGAGATGGAGGGCGACACCAAGACGCTGGCATCGCCGGGCGTCGCCGTGCCGCCCGCGGAGCTCGAGAAGCAGCCGTTCGACGAGCTCGACCGCGAGGTCATCCGCGCCACGCAGGGCGACCTTCCGATCGCGCCCGAGCCGTGGGCGCCGGCCGCGGAGCGCCTCGGCATGTCCGTCGACGACCTGCTCGCCCACCTGCGCGGCATGCAGGAGCGCGGCCTGCTGCGACGCGTCGCCGCGATCCTGTTCCATCGGCGCGCCGGATTCAGCGCCAACGGCATGGGCGTCTGGCAGGTGCCCGAGGACCGGATCCTCGAGATCGGCCCGCGGATGGCCGCGTTCCGGGGGATCTCCCACTGCTACCAGCGCCCGACCTACCCGGACTGGCCATTCCAGATCTTCACGATGGCCCACGGGCGCTCGAAGGAGGAGTGCGACGCGATCCTCGACGCGATCCAGGCTGAGATCCCCGAGGTCCAGGACCGCGCGACGCTCTACTCGAGCACCGAGTTCAAGAAGGTCCGGCTGCTCTACTTCACCGACGACTTCCGCGCGTGGGAGCGCGAGCACGCCGGCGTGTGAGCCGGCCGTGCGACGAGCCGTGACCGTCTCCCTGCGCGACACGCGCTCCGAGGAGCTGTACGCCCGGGCGGTGCGCTACCTGCCGGGCGGCGTCAACAGCCCGGTGCGCGCGATGCGCGCGATCGGTCGCGACCCGCTGTTCGTCGAGCGCGGCAAGGGGCCGGAGCTGATCGACGTCGACGGCAACACCTACATCGACTACGTCTGCTCGTGGGGCCCGCTGATCCTCGGCCACGCGCACCCGGTCGTCCTCGAGGCCGTCGTGGAGGCCGCGGCCGGCGGCACGACGTTCGGGGCTCCGACCGCCGGTGAGGTCCACCTCGCGCAGGAGGTCTCGCGCCGGGTCCCGTCGGTCGAGATGCTGCGCATGACGAGCTCCGGCACGGAGGCGGCGATGAGCGCCCTCCGCCTGGCGCGAGCGGCGACCGGTCGCGAGAAGGTGCTCAAGTTCGCGGGCGCGTACCACGGCCACGTCGACGGGCTGCTGGCCCAGGCCGGCAGCGGTCTGGCGACCGCGTCGCTGCCGTCGAGCCCGGGCGTGCCGGCCGCCGCGACGGCCAACACGGTGATCGTGCCGTGGAACGACGTCGACGCGCTCGTACGCGCCACCGAGGAGCACGAGCTGGCGGCGATCATCGCCGAGCCGTATCCGGCCAACATGGGCCTCGTCCCTCCGTGCGAGGGCTTTCTCGAGCTGCTGCGCGAGCGGGCGAGCGCGAGCGGCGCGCTGCTCGTCTTCGACGAGGTGATCAGCGGCTTCCGCGTCGCGCCGGGCGGCGCGCAGGAGCTGACCGGGGTCCTGCCCGACCTGACGGTCATGGGCAAGGTGCTCGGAGGCGGCCTGCCGGCCGCCGCGTTCGGCGGCTCGCGCGCGCTCATGGAGCAGCTCGCGCCGGTCGGCGACGTGTACCAGGCGGGCACTCTGAGCGGCAACCCGCTCGCGGTCGCCGCCGGCCTGGCGACTCTCGCCCAGCTCGACGAGCAGGCCTACCTGCGGCTGCACGCGACGACGCACGCGCTCGCCGACGGGCTGCGCGACGCCGCGGGCTCGGTGCCCGTCCAGATCGCCTGGACGACCGGCCTGCTGACCGTCTTCTTCGCCGACGAGCCGGTGCGCGACTACGCCGCCGCGCAGCGCTGCGACGTCGAGCGCTACGCGCTCTGGTGCCGCCAGCTCCTGGCGCGTGGCGTCTACCCGCCGCCCTCGCAGTTCGAGGCGTGGTTCCCGTCGCTCAGCCACGACGCCGAGCACGTCGAGCGCACGCTCGAGGTCGCCGCCGCGGCGTTCGCGGAGATCGCGTGAGGGCGGCCGCGCTGGGCCGTGTGGCGGACTCGCTGCGCGCCGACGGCGGACTGCTCGCGGCGGCGCTGCTGCCCGATGGCCCGGTGGTGCCGCCGAACGACCCCGATCTCGCCTCGCTCGTCGCCTCCGGGCCGCGGGCCGCGGGCGACCCCGCCGTCCTGGCCGCCGTCGTCGAGGCGGCGCACGAGGGCCATCTGCTTCACCACGGGCGCTCGCGGCTGCTCGACGCCGCGGACGGCGACCTCGCCCTGCTCGCCGGCGACCGCCTCTACGCGCTGGGCCTGGCCTGGCTCTCCGAGCGCGGTGACATCGACGCGGTACGTGAGCTGGCCGGCGTCATCGCACTCTGCGCGCGCGCCCAGGCGCACGGCGACGAGGAGCTTCCGGGCGTGGCCTGGGAGGCGGGCGCGATCGCGATCGGCTGGGGCTCCTGCGCCGAGCTCGCGGCGGCCGCGACGGCGGCCGCGCGCGGCGAGCCGGGCGCCGCGGCGGCGCTGCGTGCCGCCGCGTGGACGCGGGCCGGTCGGCCGCCGACGCATCTCGCGGGCGAGCCGGGCGTCACCGCAGCCTCGACGGACGATAAGGTTCGCGCCCTGTAGCGGCGCGCCGACCGCCGCCCGACGCTGGAACAGCCCCATGGCCGAACGCAAGACCGCGAAGAGCAAGTACACAGCCGACCGCCAGATCCCGGGCGCCTTCGAAGGCGAGACGGTTACCCGCCGGCGCTTCATGACCGGCACGGTGCACACCGCCGGAGCCGTGGCGACAGCCGCGATCGTCCTGCCGGCGGCGGGCTTCGCGCTGGGCCCGGTGTTCGAGGAGAAGGAGCAGCCGTGGCAGCCGGTGGGCAAGGCCACCGACTTCACCCCGGACACCTACCTGCCGCGCACGATCACGATCGAGCCGCGGATCGGGGACGTCGGCAAGTCGACCGTGTTCGTCCGCCGCTTCAACCCCGACGTCGACACCGAGCCGCGCGACCAGTACAACGAGTTCATCGCGATCTCGAGCGCGTGCATGCACCTGGGCTGCCCGATCAACTTCGTCGCCGCCGCCCAGCGCTTCATCTGTCCGTGCCACGGCGGCGTCTACGACTTCGTCGGCAAGGTCGCGGGCGGTCCGCCGGTCCGCCCGCTGGACCGCTTCTACACGCGGGTCGAGAACGGCACCGTGCAGATCGGCCGGCGCTTCTCGGTCAACAGCGAGCTCGAGCGCTTCTCGCCCCGCGACCCGGGCGAGCCGCTCGACGGCGTCGGCCAGTACATGTACCCGTCGCGACCCTCGATGCGCAAGCTCCCCGGCACCTAGCCCGCCATGCCAAAGCTAAAGCTCCCAGTGCCCCCGATGCCCGGCCGCCCGGCGCCCAAGCGCCCCGGCAAGACCTACGGGCCGCAGACGCCTCGCGAACACGGCCGGGAGGCCGGCACCTCCGCGATCGGCTGGATCGACGAGCGCACCTCGCTCTCCGGCGGCGCGCGCTGGATGATGTTCCGCAAGGTCCCCAAGGGGACCAACTGGTTCTACACGCTCGGCTCGGCGACGATGTTCGCCTTCCTGGCCCAGGCGGTCACCGGCGTGTTCCTGGCGATGTACTACGACCCGTCGGCGACCGGCGCCTACGACTCGATCCGGAACATCAACAACGAGGTCTTCCTCGGCGAGTTCGTGCACGGCATGCACAAGTGGGGCTCGTCGGTGATGGTCATCCTCGTCTTCCTGCACATGGGGCGCACGTTCTTCTTCGGCGCCTACAAGTACCCGCGCGAGCTGAACTGGGTCATCGGCGTCGTGCTGCTGATCCTGACGATGACGATGTCGTTCACCGGCTACCTGCTGCCGTTCGACCAGCGCTCCTACTGGGCGACGATCGTGGGCGTCAACATCAACGGAACCGGCCCGTTCGTCGGCCCCTACCTCTCGGACTTCCTGCGCGCCGGCCCTGACTTCGGCGCCACCACGCTGTCGCGGTTCTACGCGATCCACATGATGCTCGTGCCGGGCGCGATCGCGGCGCTCATGGGCTTCCACCTGTATCTCGTCGCGAAGCTCGGCACCACGGCCCCGCCGTGGCTGCGGGCGAAGTCGCCCGAGAAGCTGCGCGAGGAGAAGGTGGCGCGATGAACAAGCAGCAGAAGGAGCAGTACCTCCGCGAGTACGGGATCCTGAAGGCGGAGGGCAAGCCGTTCTTCCCGTACGCCGTCGCCAAGGACAGCCTGATGGCGGCGATCGTCCTGGTCGTCATCATCGTCATGTCGATCGTCCTCGGCGCCGAGCTCGGACCGAAGGCCGACCCGACGACGACCACGTACACGCCGCGACCGGAGTGGTACTTCTTCTTCCTCTTCGAGCTGCTGCGGGTGATCAAGCCGCCCGAGCTCGTGCCGCTGGCGACGATCGGCATCCCGACGATCGGGATGATCCTGCTGTTCCTGCTGCCGTTCTACGACCGCGGCCCGGAGCGCAGGCCCGAGCGTCGTCCGATCGCAACGCTCACCGGCATCTTCGTCGTCGTCGCGATGGGCTACCTGACGTATCTCGGAGCGTCCGCCGAGTCGCCGACGACGATCAGCATCGATCCTCCGGCGAACGTCGTCGCGCAGGGCGACAAGGCGGTTGCGACGTTCAACAGCGGCGCCCAGGTGGTCGCCCAGGCGGGCTGCGCCGCCTGCCACAAGCTCGGCCACAGCGGCAACGACGGCCCCGGGCCGGAGCTGACCGACATCGGTCGTCGGCTTCCGCGGCAGGCCATCGAGCGGACGCTGATCAACCCGACCGCGCCGATGCCGTCGTTCGCCCAGCTCCAGCAGGACGCGCCGCAGCAGTTCGACGAGATGGTGACGTTCCTCGCCGAGCTGAAGTAGCTTCGGTCCGGCGATGAGCGGCGGACCCTCCAGCGGCACGCTGGACGAGCCCCAGGTCCGGGCGATGTTCGACCGGATCGCCGGCGTCTACGACCGGATGAACTCGGTCATGACCGCCGGCATGCACCATCGCTGGCGCGAGCGGGCCGCGGATCTCAGCGGGCTGCGACCGGGCGATCGCGCGCTCGATGTCGCGACGGGCACCGGCGACCTCGCGCTGGCGCTGGCCCGCCGCGTGGGGCCCGAGGGTCGCGTCGTCGGCTCGGACTTCTCGCAGGGGATGCTCGAGCTCGCTCGAGAGAAGGCGCCCGAGCTGCGCTGGGAGTGGGCGAACGCGCTCGAGCTGCCCTACGCCGATGGCGAGTTCGACGCCGCGACGGTCGGCTTCGGCGCCCGCAACTTCGCCGACCTCGACCGCGGGCTGGCGGAGATGGCGCGGGTCGTCCGCCCCGGCGGCCGAGTGGTCGTGCTCGAGATCACGACGCCGACGCGGCCGCCGCTGTCGACCTTCTACGCGGCGTGGTTCGACCGCGTCGTCCCGATGATCGGGCGACTCGTCGGCGACCCGGACGCCTACTCGTACCTGCCGAGCTCGGTCAAGCGCTTCCCCGGGCCGCACGAGCTCGCGCAGCGCCTCGCCGCGCTGGGCCTCGAGGAGGTCCACTACCTCCTCACCGCCGGCGGGATCATCGCGATCCACGTCGCCCGCAAGCCCGGCGGAGAATGATGGCCGGAGCGACCGCGCACCCCGAGACGGCGGAGCTGGTGAGAGCCGGCGGGGCTCACGTGCCGGGGTTGCTGTCCGCGATCGAGGAGCGTCTGCGGGCGAGCGCCGACGGTCACGGGCCGCTGCTCGCCGAGCAGGCGGGCCTGACGATCGCCGCCGGGGGGAAGCGCCTGCGGCCGCTGCTCGTCGTGCTGTCGGCCGGCCGGCCGACCGACCCGCGAGCCGCCGACGCCGTGCTGCGCGCCGGCGCGGCGATCGAGCTCGTCCACAGCGCGACGCTCGTGCACGACGACGTGCTCGACGGCGCGGCACTGCGTCGCGGGCGTGCGACGGTAGTCGCGCGCTCGGGTCGCGCGATGGCCACCGCTACCGGGGACCTGCTGTTCGCGCGCGCCTTCGAGGAGCTGACGGGCGGGGGCGAGCCGGAGGCCATCAAGGTCCTCAGCCGCGCATCGTCCGCGCTGGCTCGCGGCGAGCTGCTGCAGCGCGCCGACGCATGGAACCCGGCGGTGCCGCTCGAGCGCTACCTGCGGCGCTGCGAGCTGAAGACCGCGGTGCTGTTCGAGGCCGCTTGCGAGCTCGGCGCGCTCGCCGGCGGCGTCTCGCGAGCCGGCCTCGGCACGTTCGGCCGGCGCATCGGCCTCGCGTTCCAGATCCTCGACGACGTGCTCGACGTCAGCGGCCCGCAGGAGCGGACCGGCAAGCAGCCCGGCGCGGACCTGCTCGACGGCACGGTGACGCTGCCGTTGATCGTCGCCCGAGAGCGCGACGGCGAGCTCGGGCGCGTCGATCTGCGCTCGATCGCCACGGCCGAGCAGGCCGCGCGGCTGTGCGAGCGGATCGTCGCCACCGGCGCTCTCGACGCTGCCCGCGAGCGGGCCCTCACCCTCGTGGCCGAGGCCAAGGCGGACCTTCCGACGGGGCTCGACCCCGAGCGCCGCACCGCCCTGGAGCTCGTCGCCGACGGCGTCGTGCGCCGTTACAGCTGACGGCGGGCCCTGGGCGCGGGCTTTGCGGCCGGACTCCGATCCGGCCCGGGCTCAGAAGTGCTCGGGGTGCACGTCGTCGCCCTCGAGCCTCAGAGCCCAGTCACCGACCTCACGTGCGACGTGCTCCTCGACCGCGTCGCAGAGAGCCAGCGCGATCTCCGCCATCCCATGCTCGAGCAGCAGGTCGAGGCGATCCACGACACCCTCCTCGACGACGATCGTCCCGCCCTCCTCGCAGTTCGGGCACCGCAGCTCGACTCGCCAGTGACGCGCCCCGACCCTTTCCGATCCGACCGGGTGGACGAGCTCGCAGCCGCATCTCCCGCAGCAGGTCAGGTCGAGTGCCACCTCGTCGAGCGCCGCCGAGCGAGCGTCGAGCACCGTCATCGGGTCCGCCGCCCCGCCCCCGTCGAGTCCGGATGCGAGGTGATCGTGGCTGCGCGTCCACGAGGAACGCTCATCGCTGGAGTCCGCCTGCTCTGCCATCTGCCTGGGTCGGGGTAGGAAGCTGTTCCCCCGGCATCGGCGCGAGCCGCCCAACCTTGAGTCCCGGGCCGTGCCCCCCGGCCGCGCGCGCAGCGCGTGCTCCGCCCGCGCCCAGTACGCTTTCTCGAATGCCGTCGATAGGACCTCTCGAGCTGATCGTCGTCCTGGTGATCGTCCTGCTGATCTTCGGGCCGAAGCGCCTGCCCGGGCTGGGCCGGCAGCTCGGGTCGGGGATGCGCGAGTTCAAGGACGGCATCACCGGCAAGCACAAGGACGACTTAGACGAGGACGAGGACGAGGACGCCGACGCCGTCGCGCAGCGGCGGCTCGAGCCCGCGCCGGCCGTCCACGTGGAGCCGGCCGCCGAAGACGCGCCGCGCGCCACGGGCGACACGCGCGCCGACGGCTAACGGGAGGGACCCGACGGCATGCCCGTCGTGCGTCCCATAGGGCACGAGGAGCGCCTGAGCATCGTCGATCACCTCGACGAGCTGCGCAACAGGCTGATCGCGGTCATCGTCGTCTTCATGGCGGCGTTCGCGGTCTGCTACTGGCAGAACGCGGCGGTCCTCGACATCGTCAACCGCCCGCTCGTCCAGAGCCAGCACCCCGGCAAGGGCAACGACCCGCTGGAGCAGGCCGCCCGCTACGACACCGCCGTCGGGAAGGCGCTCGACGCGCTCTCGCCGGCGCTGCGCGCGACCCAGTCGGCGCTCGGCGGCCTGGCCGGACAGCCCGGCGTCTCCGAAGAGGCCCGTGCGCAGGCGGCCGCCGCGGCACGCGAGCTCGCCGGCGCCGCCGCGGCGGCCAAGGCCGCCGCCGGCGGGGTGCCGCGGGACACCGGGCGCCGGCCGGTCACGCTGGGCGTGACCGAGCCGTTCGTGACGACGTTCACGGTCGCCGGGTACGCCGCGCTGCTGCTGGCCCTGCCGTTCATCCTCTGGCAGGCGTACGCCTTCATCCTGCCCGCGTTCGCGCCCGGAGAGCGGCGTGTCGCGCTGCCGCTCATGGCGATGGTCCCGGTGCTGTTCGCGGCCGGCGTGGCGTTCGGCTACTACGTCGCGCTGCCGAGAGCCGTCGACTTCCTGCAGAACTTCAACGACGACGCCTTCGACATCCTGATCCAGGCGCGCGACTACTACCGCTTCGTGGTCCTCTTCATCGGCGTCATGGGCCTGGTCTTCCAGATACCGGTCGGCGTGCTCGCGATCACCCGGACCGGTCTCGTGAGCGCCCGCGGCCTGTGGCAGCGCCAGGGCTACGTGATCCTCGGGATAGCCGTCGTGGCCGCCGTGGCGACGCCGACACCCGACCCGGTGACGATGCTCGTGACGATGATGCCGCTGGTCCTCCTGTACTGGCTGAGCATCGGCCTCGCGTACATCTTCCAGCCGCGCGGCCCCGGCATCCGCGGCCGCTGGGACGAGTGGTGGGACGACGAGCCCGAGGAGGGCGGCGAGACCGACGACGACGACGGCGGGCCGGGGCAGGGCGGATCCTTCGGCGAGCCCGGCGAGCCCGACGACGACCCGGGCGGCGAGCCCGGCACCGACGACGGCGGGAGGCTCGCGACCGTCGGGGGCGACGGAGCCGACGGGGCGCCCCCGGCGCTGCGTCTCGGCGGGCCATCCGCGGCGCTCGGCGAGGAGCCACCCGCCGAGTCGGTCGACGTCGAGGAGCCTGTTTCCTCCCCCGCGGTGCGGGAGGCTCCCGTCGAGGACGCGGCCGTGGGTGCGGGACCCGTCGGGGACTCGCCCGCGTCCGGGCTCGAGCGGGCCGCTGTCGTCGAGGAGGGCGAGGCCGCCGCATCGCTCGACGTCGACGGGCCGCGGCCCTCCCTATCCTGACCTCATGCTGTTCGACCTGCGCGGCCGCGGCCGCCGCCGCACAGTCCAGGCGATCTACCTGTCGCTCGCGATCCTGATGGGGGGCGGTCTCGTCCTCTTCGGGATCGGCGGCGCGACTCCCGGCGGCCTCGTCGATGCGGTCACCGGCAGCGGCGGGACCGTCGGCGGCGACATCTACGCCAAGCAGATCGAGCGCGCCCAGAAGCAGGTGCAGGCCGATCCGCGGGACGTGGCCGCGTGGGCGGCGCTGACACGAGCGCAGGTCCAGGACGCGTCGGTCGTCGGCTACGACCAGACGACGGGCGCCTTCGACCAGAAGGGGCTCGCGCGACTGGAGCAGGCCAGCACCTCCTGGCAGCGCTATCTAGACCTCGACCCCAAGAAGGTCGACGACGGCCTGGCCTCGCTGATGGTCAACGCGTACAGCGCCAGCGGCCTGAACGACCCGGTCAAGGCGGCCCGCGCGCTCGAGGTCGTGATCGCCGGGCGCGGCGGCAGCGCGGCGCTCTTCACTCAGCTCGCGGTCCTCACGTATGCGGCCGGCGACAAGCGCAAGAGCCTGATCGCCGAGCGTCGGGCGGTCGACGCATCGCCGAAGGCGCGGCGCAAGCTGATCGAGGCGCAGATCGCCTCCCAGCGCAGCCAGATCGACGCCGCGCGGACCCAGCAGGCCCAGCAGCAGGCGCAGCAGGGCTCGGGCCTCGGCGGTTGAGCGGCGCCGCTGCCCAGCGGCTACCATTCCCCTCCCCGCGGGCGCCTACGCGCCCGCGGGCTACGCCCCTGTAGCTCAACTGGCAGAGCAGCGGACTCTTAATCCGAAGGTTCCAGGTTCGATTCCTGGCGGGGGCACTGGGGCAAACCCTACGATTAGCAGGACTTTCGTTAGTTCGAAAACCGGGGCTCCGCTTCGATAGATCGGCTTAGGCAACACGCTTAGGCAACATTTGGGTTCGCGAAGGCGCTCGAATCGCCCCGTTACGGCGGGCTCACGATCGATCGGCGAGCCCCCGTCTCAGGCGGCGCGGTCGTCGTGCTCGCCGCATAGCCACGCCTCGATCTGCCAGCGCAGGTAGAAGCGCACCCGGCCGCGCCGGACACTGGGCAGCTTCCCTTCGGCCGCCCAGTCACGGACGCGGCGCGGGTTCCAGCCGTCGCCAAGGAGGTCGGCGACCTGCTCCGCGCTCAGCACGTCCGCGCGGGTCAACGGGCGCTCGGGGCGGGAGGTCATCGCACGCTCCCCGGCTCGTCGTTTGTGCTGGCGACACGGTAGGGCCCCGCGTTGAGCCGCGCGGGGCCGAGCGGCTGCGACGACGATGCCCACCTGCGAACGCCGTCCCAGCCGCGTTGCCCAGACCCGTACACACCGCGAGCGAGTGCCCTCCCCGGCCCCTCGCTGACAGCAGCCGCGGGCACCCCCGTGGGGGCTAGTGCGAGTCCGGCCAGGTGATTGGCGCTCATGTCGCGCTCCGCTCGCACGTCCAGCAGCACGGCTGGCCGGTGTCGCGGTCGGCGATGAGCAACGCGCCGCAGTCCTTGCAGCGCGAGCGGCCCGGTCCGTGGTAGGCGTCGCCGCGAGTGATCTCGACGGCGCCCAGCTCGGCTTCTAGGCGGGCGATGAGCGCGTCCGCGTCGAGCAGCCGGGCGGGGGTGCCAACCGCCGGGGTGCCAAGGGGTGCCATGTTTGGCACCCTGGCCGGAATCCCCGATGAAATGGTGGTTTCTGGGGGTGTCACGGGGGGTGTCACGGGGGGTGCCGTGGCACCCCCGTTTGGCACCCCCTCTGAGCGGCTGGTTCGCGCCCACCTGTCGGCGTCGTCCTTGGTGGCCGCGCCGGTCTTTTCCAGATCGTCGCGGGCGCGGCGGGCGGTGCCGTCCTTCGGGTCAAGCCCGGCGGCGCGCACCCAGTCCGCCCAGCTCGCCGGCTCGTCGCCGAGCGCGGCGAGCAGCTCGTCCTTAACGCCCTCCCGTTTGGCCGTGCCCGCCGAGAACGCCTCGGTTTCGCCGAGCAGGATCCCTGAGCCGGTCGCTTCGAGCGTGATCCAGCGCGGCGGGGGTTCCGGCGCGGGCCGCGACTTCCAGCAGCCCAGGCGCCGGCGCGTGGCGCCCTGCGGGTCCTCGGGGTGCCGCGACAGCGTGAAGCCCAGCTCGACGGCCGCGCCGATCGCCGTTGAGCCCCGGTAGGAGTCGGTGCCCTGCTTTCCCGCGTGATGCAGCAGTAGGACGGCGATCCCACCGCGCTGGGCGAGCGTGGCGAGCGGGCGTAGAACCTCCTCGACCTTCGCGGAGTCGTTCTCATCAAGGCCCGGCGCCAGGGAGCGCAGCGAGTCCAGCACGAGCAGGCCCGGCCGACGCTCGGCGACGAGCGCACGCAGCTCGCCCAGGTGCTTCCTCAGCGAGAACCCGTCCGCCTCGACGTACACCAGGCGCTGGGGGCGCACCCCCAGGCCCCGGACACGCCGGTGCGCTTCGCGCTCCCCGTTCTCGGCATCGACGTAGAGCGTGCTGGCAGGCAGGCAGTCAAGCCCAGCGAGCTTCTCTCCCCGTCCCACGGCGGCGGCGAGCGCGAGCGCGAGCATCGACTTCCCCTGCCCCTCCCGGCCGGCCAAGAGCGTCAGGCACCCCGTGGCAAGCAGCGGCTCGGCAAGCCACGGGATCGGCGCCGGCTCCTCGCGCAGCATCCGCTCCACGTCCAGCACGCGCAGCGTCGAACGCTGATCGTCCCGTGCCCCGCCGTTCTCGACGCGCCCCGTACCCTTCCGCCCGGGCCTGTCTGTGCGCTCGCGCCGCTCCGCCTCCCAGTACCCGAACTCCTCATCGGGCACGAACACGCCGCCATTGCGCTCGACGACGCCGACCTCCGGCTCCGCGCCGCGGTCGGGTGCTTTACGCTCCACCATGAGAGCTGCCACCACGCTGCTCCTCACCCGCAGCGCCGCGACTTGCCCTCGCGGCGTTGCTCTTTTCAGCTTCTAGGCGGTCGAGCGCGGCGAGCACGCGCGCGAGCACGCGACCCCGACGTGGGACGTATCCCGCTTCGAGGTTGGAGACGCTGCTCATGCTGCATCCCGCCGACACGGCAAGCTGTACTTGCGTGAGCCCCGAGCGCTGTCGCATCTCCCGGATTTGCTGACTCGTGATGTCGCGCGAACCTGTCGCGCCGCTCAAATCGCCTGCTATTCCCATGACTGCCAATGAAGCACACACTCCGGTGAAAGCAAAGTGTTTGGCCGCTACATCCGAGCTTTCATGGCCGCCCGATGTTCACCGTGAAAGTTTGTCGAGCCTTCGGGCACGCAAGAACGGCGTCGGACGGACTCGCCGAGCGACCGGAACGGCGGATCTCCCCGGCGGACAGCGCGCACACGCAAAAAGGGCCTTGGGCGCCGATGCCCGGGCGACCGGAACGGCACTCATGGACACTCCTTCTACTCGCCGTCCACGGGCGCGCGCGAGTGACGGTGTCCCGCCCTTCCGGAGTTCTTAGCCGCCCGGCGCGCGCGGATGGTCGGCGGATGACCTCGACCAGCGTGCGAGAGAAAAAGGCTGCTAGTCAAGCGGCATCGGGATCGCCGAGAGCTCGCATGGAAAGGACCAGCGCTTCCACCGTGGCTTTCACGATGACGACGAACTAGCCTGCCGACTATGCGGCCCGCTCTTGCCATCGCTTCGACGCTCCTTCTGCTCGTCTCGTCGGTGGCGGGCGCACAAGCGGCAGTCCGTGAGCCCGCGCCTGGGACGTCAGTTCCGCGCATCGCACTGGACTCGGGGCCGCTGCCACGGCTTACGCTCGATGCGGCGGATCTCCCCGGCGGACAGCGCGCACACGCAAAAAGGGCCTTGGGCGCCGATGCCCGGGCGACCGGAACGGAACTCATGGACACTCCTTCTACTCGCCGTCTACGGGCGCGCGCGAGTGACGGTGTCCCGCCCTTCCGGAGTTCTTAGCCGCCCGGCGCGCGCGGATGGTCGGCGGATGACCTCGACCAGCGTGCGAGAGAAAAAAGGCTGCTAGTCAAGCGGCATTGGGATCGCCGAGAGCTCGCATGGAAAGGACCAGCGCTTCCACCGTGGCTTTCACGATGACGACGAACTAGCCTGCCGACTATGCGGCTCGCTCTTGCCATCGCTTCGACGCTCCTTCTGCTCGTCTCGTCGGTGGCGGGCGCACAAGCGGCAGTCCGTGAGCCCGCGCCTGGGACGTCAGTTCCGCGCATCGCACTGGACTCGGGGCCGCTGCCAAGACTTACGCCCGATGCGGCGAAGCACTACATCCGAGTTGCGTTGAAGCGTCGATTCGGGAGCGCCTACCGCCACGGCTACGCCAAGCGGATCGCGCGCTGCGGTCGTCGTTCTCGTACACGGGTCCGCTGTCGCAGCGTGTCCTGGGTCATCGGGGACGTCGGCTTCAAGGGGAGCGCCACTATCTGGTTGGCCCGCAAGCGTGGTGATGTGTGGTGGAACTACGCCTACACGGTCAAGCAGACCGATTACTACTGCCTGGCTACCGGCGGAGAGCGCTGTACGGAGACGTACCACGTCCGATAGGAACAGGCCGGAGACGAACGCGGCCGACGCCGGCAGGAATGGGCCGCGTCAGCGCACCCACCCGAAGCTGGCCTGGGGTCACCCCCCGGGGCGGCGACGAGCCCCTGACGATGAGCGTCTTCGCTTCGTCGCCACGGCCGCTCAGTGCGCCGCTGCCTCGACGAGCGTGCCGCTCGGTGTTGTGTTGAACGCCTCGGTGAAGCGGTCGGCGACCTCGTTCGCCGGACGGGCGTGAAGGTAGACCTGCGTCGTGGTGATCGAGGCGTGCCCCATCGCGGCTTGGACGGTCGCGAGGTCGAGCCCTGCGGCGACGAGCCCGGAGCCGAAGGCGTGACGCAGCGAGTGAAGCGGCAGCGGCCGCAGCCCCGTGGCGTTGCGCGCGAGCGTGTAGCGGCGTGAGAGGGCGTCAGGGTCGAGGTGTCCGCCGGCGCGCCCGACGAGCACGTAGTCATCGCGGCCGGTGAACCCGTCGCGCCGGGAGAGACGATCGAACGCTGCCGCGGCCTGCGCGGACAGCGGCACCTCCCGCGCTCGCCCGCCCTTTGGGGTCGCTTGGATCTCCCCGGCGGACAGCGCGCGCCGGACGGTCAGCTTGCGACCCTCCCAGTCGACGTCGCGCCAGCGCAGCGCGACAAGCTCACCGCGCCGCAGCCCCGTGTACGCGGCGAGGCGCACCGCGTCGGCGTCCTGGCGGTCGTCGGCTCGTTGCCAGTGGCGCTCGTCGGGGTCCGCTTCGCGCGCCCGCCGGTGCGCACCGGACTCGAACACCCGGGCGATCGCCTCGACCTCCTCGGGGCGGTAGTAGTCGAGTGGCTGGCGCGCGTGCTGGCGGCGCGCATCGGTGTCACGAACGGGGTTCGCCGCGAGGTCGAACGTGGCGGCGCGGCAGGCGTGGTTGTAGATCGCGCGGAGCATCCCGCGGTACTTGTTGACCGTGCGGTCGCTGGCGCCCGTCGCCGCGATCTCGCGCAGCAGCTCGTTGACCTGGCGGGCGGTGATCTCGCTCGCGGGCACGTCGCCGAGCGCGCGCATCACGAGTCCGGCGCTGGCGCCGTGGCCGCGCTTGTGCGCCCGTCCGGGCTCGGCGAGCATGAGGCGCGCGTCGCGCGCCGTCGACGGCTTCCAGCGCTTGACGCGTTCGCCGTGCTCCAGCCACGCCGCGGCGATCTCCCGCAGCGTGACAGGGCCGCGCGGCGCGGGCCGCTCGCCCTGCTCGGCGGCGCGCAGCTTCGGGAGCGTTTCGCGGACGACGCGCTCGGCAGCGAGCTGCGCGCCACGATGGTCGAGCGCGCCATCGCGCGGGCGGCCCGCACGCTTGCGCCAGCCCGCCGGGGCCTCCGGTGTGGCGGGCGCCTGCGGGTCGGCGTCGAGCCACGCCGCGCCGAGCGTGCGGTTCACCGGGCGCAGCGCCCCGTCAGAGCGCCTGTGGCGCCACAAGACGCGCCAAGCCGGCTCGCCGCGCCCCTGCGCCCGCACATGAAGGGAGTAGGCAGGGAGCGATTCGGTAGCGTTCACAGGTGACATTCGGGGGTCCCTCCCGGGTGTCCGGGCCCCGGCCGATTCACCCTCGGCGCGGGGCCTCTTCAATGCCTCTCAGCGGGAAGCGTACTGCGCAGGCAACACGTCAGGCAACACGCGGCCCAGGCAACACCTTAGGCAACATTTGGGCCGTAGAACGCCGTGAAACCGCGGTTTCTGGCGTTCGGTTTGTTTCTACTTTGCGCGATTCGTAGCCGCTGACACGGACTCTTAATCCGAAGGTTCCAGGTTCGATTCCTGGCGGGGGCACTGGTCGCGATCCCCAGGCGACGGGCGGTCACGGCAGGTCAGCGCTCGTCCAGTGCCCTCAGCCGGCGCATCGGGGTCCATAGACTCCTTTGCATGTCCTCCGTAATGGTCCCGCTGGATTCCGTCGGCCCGCTGGTTCGCGACGCGATGCTGCACGCGCCGCGAACGTGCGGCCCGGACACGACCGTCGCTGAGGCCCGCGCGCAGTTCGAGAGCCCGCTCGTGCTGCTCCTGCTCGTGACCCGCGACGGGAAGCTCGTCGGCGGCGTGGATCGCGCAGACGTCGCCGAGCGCGATGGCGACGAGACGCTGGGGGATATCGCCTCGCGCCGGTTCCCGGATGTCCGTCCGGATGACCCGGTCGCTCGTGCGATGGAGCTGCTCGAGGTCGGAGCGGCGGATCGCCTGCCGGTCGTGGAGGACGATGGAACGCTGGTCGGGCTGATCTGCCTGAACCGCGGCGAGAATCGCTTCTGCGTCGACGCGGACCGCGCCTCCTAGCTCGCCGCCGACACCTCGATCGCGGCGGCTTGGCTCGTGTCGCCCCGCTCGCGCGGGTCGGCGATCGCCGACCGGGCCTGAGCGCCGCATCCGCAGCTCCCGCACTACGATCCCCCCGTGCTTGCCTGTCTCGACGGCGTCGTCATGCCGGTCGACCGCGCCACGGTCCCCGTGACCGACGAGGGCCTGCTGCGCGGCGACGGCGTCTTCGAGGTCGTGGCGCTGTACGACGGCGTGCCGTACGCGCTCGACGAGCACCTCGAGCGGATGGCGCGGTCCGCCGCGGGCCTGCGGCTCGAGGGCTTCAGCGCCGAGCTCTTCGCGGCCGACGTTGCCTGCGTCCTCGACGCGGCCGGCGAGGCCGCCGAGGGGATGCTGCGGCTCGTCGCGACACGCGGCGGCCGGCGGATCGTGATCAACGAGCCCGCGCCGACCCATGTCGAGTCGCTCGCGCTGGTGACGCTCGCCGACGTGCCGCGGCGGCTGCTCGACGACATCAAGTCGCTCTCGTACGCGGCGAACATGCTGGCGTCGCGCCTGGCGCGGGAGCGTGGGGCCGACGAGGCGCTGCTCGTCACACCCCACGGCAGGGTGCTCGAGGGCCCGCGCCAGTCGTTCGTCTGCTCGCTCGACGGCGAGACCCTCGTCACGCCGCCGCTCAGCGACCACATCCTCGACTCGATCACCAGGCGGCGACTGGTCGAGAGCGGGCTCGTCACCGAGCGCCCGATCAGCGTCGACGAGCTGCCCTTCGCCCAGGAGGCGTTCCTCGCGTCGACGACGCGCGAGGTCCACCCGGTCCGGTCGATCGACGGGGTCGCGCTGGCCGTCACGCCGGGCCCGCTGACACGGCGCGCCGGTGCGGCGCTGCGCGAGGCCGTCACGCGCGCGACGGGCTCCGCGTGAGGATCGTCACCGTCATCGGAAACCGGCCGCAGTTCGTCAAGGCGGCCGCCGTCTCGAGCCTCCTGCGCGCCACGCACGAGGAGCTGCTCGTCCACACCGGCCAGCACTACGACGACGAGCTGTCGACCGTCTTCGTCGAGGAGCTCGGGATCCCCCGCCCCGAGCGCGAGCTCGGCATCGGCGGCGGAACCAACACCGAGCAGACGGCGCGGATGCTCGCCGCGCTCGGCCCGCTGCTTGCCCGCGAGCGACCCGACGCCGTGCTCGTCTACGGCGACACGAACTCGACGCTGGCCGGCGGCCTGGCCGCGGCTCAGGCGCGGATCCCGGTCGCGCACGTCGAGGCGGGCATGCGCTCGTTCGACCGCGCGATGCCCGAGGAGCTCAACCGCGTCCTCACCGACCACCTCTCGGAGCTGCTGCTCTGCCCGACCGAGGTGGCTGTCGCGAATCTCGCCCGCGAGAGCGCCGTCGGCCGAGTCGAGCTCGTCGGTGACGTCATGGCCGACGTCGCGCGGCTGGTCCGGCCGCGCGCGCAGGAGACCGACGGACCGCTGCGCGAGGCGGGCGTCGAGGCGGGCGGCTACCTCGTGGCGACCGCGCATCGGGCCGGCAACGTCGACGACCCGGATCGCCTGCGCGCGCTCGTCGCGCTGCTGCGCGCGATGCCGCTGCCGGTCGTCCTGCCGCTCCATCCCCGCACCCGGGCGCGCCTGGAGGCGGCCGGCCTGCTCGACGAGCTGGGCTCGGACGGACGGGTTCGGGTCCTTCCGCCGCTCGGGTACGTCGCATTCACCTCGCTGCTGCTGCGCGCCGCCGCGGCGCTCACCGACTCGGGCGGCGTGCAGAAGGAGGCGTACCTGGCCGGCGTGCGCTGCGTGACGCTGCGCGACAGCACCGAGTGGACCGAGACGGTCGACGCCGGCTGGAACACGCTCGTCGACCTGGACGCCGCGGCCGCGCTCGCGGCGCTGGAGCGCTCCGAGCCGGCCTTCCGGCCTGAGCTCTACGGCGACGGACGCGCCGGGACACGCGTCGTGGCGGCGCTGGCGACGCTCACCGCCTGACGCCCGCTCGCCCGGCGAGCCTCTCTCCGGTTCCGGCGACCCTGGGCTCCCGAGGACCGAGGACCGGGGACCGAGGCCCGCGTTCGAGCGGCCGACGCGGGCGGGGCACGCCCTGCTGAGTCCCCAGGGCGCGAGCCCGCAATCCGGGGACCTCAGCGACCGATCCCGGCAGCCTCCAGGCCGGCGGCGCGCAGCCCCGCCAGGTCGAGCACCGCGCGACCGTCGAGCACGGCGCGCGCGCCCGGCAGATCCGCCGCCGTGAGCCCGCGGTACTCCGGGTGATCGGCCTGGAGGATCGCGGCGTCGATCGGCTCGCCGTCCCACGGCTCGAAGCCGAGCGCAGCCAGCTCGCCGTCCTCGTAGAGGGGGTCGGTCGCGAGCGCCAGCCCTCCCGCGGCGTCGATCGCGTCGCGCAGCGCGAACGCCCCGCTGAAGGCGGTCTCCTTGACCGCCCCGCGGTACGCGACGCCGAGGATCAGCACGCGCGCGCCGCGCAGCCCGCCGTCCAGCAGGTCGCCGAGGCGCTCGACCGCGTAGGCGGGCATCGCCTCGTTGACGGCGCGCGCCGCCCGCGGCAGCGTGGCGCTCGGGTCGCCTGACAGCAGCAGGCGCGGGTACACCGGGATGCAGTGCCCGCCGACCGCCACGCCCGGGCGGTGGATGTGGCTGAACGGCTGGCTGTTCGCCGCGGCGATGACGCGCTCGACATCGAGCCCGAGCCGGTCGGCGTAGCGCGCCAGCTCGTTGGCGAACGCGATGTTCACGTCCCGGTAGGTCGTCTCGGCGAGCTTCGTCAGCTCGGCCGCCTCGGCCGAGCCGAGCTCCCAGACCTCGGCGCCGAGGAACGCGCGGTAGAGCTCGGCGGCACGCGCCTCGCCGACGCGGTCGAGTCCGCCGACGAGCTTCGGGTAGGCGTCGAGGTCGCGCAGCACCCGCCCGCTGAAGACGCGCTCCGGGCTGTGGACGACATGGAAGTCGACGCCGCTGCGCAGCCCGCTGGCGCGCTCCAGGGCGGGCGCGATCCGTCCGCGGATCGCGCCGACGGGCAGCGTCGTCTCGACGCTGACGGTGGTTCCGGGACGCAGGCCGCGGCCGATGTCGTCGATCACCGCGTCGAGGATCCGCCAGTCGGGCTGGGCTTCGCCGTCGATCACCAGTGGAGGGACGGCGACGACGAGCTCGGCGCCCTGCGCGACCGCCGCAGTCGTGTCCCGTCGAGCGCACAGCCGGCCGGCGGCCACGATCTCGGCCAGCACGCCCTCCAGGCTCGACTCGCCGGGGTACGGCACGCGGCCGGCGTTGACCGCGTCGACCACCCGCTGGTCGACGTCGCATCCGACGACCTCGTGGCCGGCCTGGGCGATCCTCGCCGCCAGCGGCAGCCCTATCTTGCCGAGCGCGACGACGACCGCGCGCATCAGCCGGCCGTGGGCTGTCGCGACATCGGGCGGACGGTCTCCCCGCTGGCCGCGCTCTCCAGCGCCGCCTCCGCCGCGAGCAGCGCGTCGAGCCCCTCGCGGAGGCTGACGACACCGGCCTCCGGATCGCCCCCCAGCAGGTCGAGGAACGCCTCCAGCTCGACCAGCAGCGGCTCACGGCGCGACAGCGCATAGCGGGTGGAGTCGCCTTCGCTGACGCCGCGAAGGGCCTGCGAGGCGCCCCACTCGGAGACGACGTGGCCGTTCGCGTAGAACGTCAGGTCGGCCGTCAGCGTGTCGGCGACGAGCATCCCCCGCTCGCCGAGGATCCGCGTGCGGCGGACCTTCGCCGGCGAGAGCCAGTCGACGACCGAGTTGAAGCTGGTGCCGCTCGCCAGGCGGCCGGTCATGAGGACGAGGTCCTCGTGCGGGCGGCCCATGCGGTGCTGGGTCTGCGCGGCGAGCAGCTCGACCGGTGAGCGCCCGAGCCACTGGACGAGGTCGAGGTCGTGCGTCGCGAGGTCCTTGACGACTCCGACGTCGCGTACGCGGTCGGGGAACGGCCCGACGCGCTCGGTGGCGATCAGGAAGACCTCGCCGAGCTGGCCGGCCTTGACGCGCCGGCGCAGCTCGAGCAGCGCCGGGTTGCAGCGCTCGACATGGCCGACCGCCGCGTGCAGCCCGGCGCGCTCGACGATCTCGATCAGCTCGGCGGCGGCGGCGGCGTTCGCGGCGAGCGGCTTCTCGACCAGCACGTGGACCCCGTGCTCGGCGAGCACGCGCACCGCCGGGAGGTGCTCCTCGGTCGGCACCGCGACGATCGCGAAGTCCGGGGGCTCGCTCGCCAGCAGCTCGTCGAGGCCGCCGAAGACGAGGGTTTGGTCTCGTACGACCTCATAGCGGTCGCCGGCGGGGTCGACGGCCCCCGCGAAGCGCGCGCGGGGAGATGACTGCAGCAGCCGCGCGTGGTGGCGACCGATCATTCCGAGGCCGATGACCGCGCCGCGCGGCACGGTGGTGGAATCCGGTCGGGCCACGGTCGCAATAGGGTATCCGCCATGCCTGCCGATCGCGCGCCCGGCCTCGTCCTCAGCCCGACCGCACGGGTCGGTGACGGCGTCGTGTTCGGCTGCAACGTCGTCGTTCACGACGACGTCGTGCTCGAGGATGGCGTCCGCGTCCAGGACGGGGTCGTGCTCGGCAAGCAGCCGGCGCTGCGTCCCGGCTCGTCGGCCGAGGGGATGGCGGTCGGAGCCCTCGTCGTCGAGGCCGGAGCAGTGATCTGTGCGCAGGCGGTCGTGTTCGCCGGCGCCCGGATCGGCGCCGGCGCGATCGTCGGCGATCAGTCCTACGTCCGCGAGCGCGCCGGCGTCGGCGCGGGATCGCTCGTCGGGCGCGGCACCTGCGTCGACAACGACGTCGCGATCGGCGAGCGCGTGCGGCTTCAGAGCGGGGTCTACCTCACCGCCTTCTCGGTCGTCGAGGACGACGTCTTCGTCGGCCCCTGCGCGGTGACGACGAACGACCCGGCCGCAGGGCGCCCGACGGGGCCGCTGGTCGGGGCGACGCTGCGGCGAGGCTGTCGGATCGGCGCCGGCGCGGTGCTGTTGCCGGGCGTCGAGATCGGCGAGGAGGCGTTCGTCGCCGCGGGCGCGGTCGTCACGACGAGCGTCGCCCCGCGCGCCGTGGTGATGGGGGTGCCGGCGAGGACGGTGCGCGAGGTGCCCGAGGGCGAGCTGCTGGCCGGGACCGAGCGCGCGTCAGGCGGCTGACGCCAGCAGCGGAGAGCGCTCGCCGAGCCAGACGACCTGGTCGCGGCTGGGGCCGACGCCGATCAGCGCGATCGGCACGCCGACCCTCTGCTCGACGAAGCGCAGGAATGCGAGCGCGTTCTCCGGGAGCTCGTCGACCTCGCGGCAGTCGGAGATGTCCTCCTCCCAGCCCGGGAGGTCGGCGTACACCGGCTCGACATGGTGCAGCACGGTCTGGTGGTAGGGGAACGCGTCCAGCTCGGCGCCGTCCCCGGTGCGGTAGCCGGTGCAGACCCGCAGCGTCCCGACGCCGCCGAGCACGTCGAGCTTCGTGATCGCCAGCGAGGTCATCCCGTTGATCCGCGCCGCGTAGCGAAGCGCGATGACGTCGATCCAGCCGGTGCGCCGCGGGCGGCCGGTCGTCGTGCCGAACTCGCCCCCGCGCCGCCTGATCTCCTCGCCCAGCTCATCGTCGAGCTCGGTCGGGAACGGGCCCGCGCCGACGCGCGTCGCGTAGGCCTTCGCGACGCCCCAGACCTCGGTGATGTCGCGCGGGCCGACGCCCGTGCCGACGCAGGCCGCACCCGCGACCGGGTTCGAGGAGGTGACGAACGGGTAGGTACCGTGGTCGATGTCGAGCAGCGCCGCCTGTGCGCCCTCGAAGATCACCAGCTCGCCGTCGTCGAGCGCGCGATGGAGCAGCGCGGCCGTGTCGGCGATGTGCTGCTCGAGCCGGTGCCCGTAGGTGAGGTACTGCTCGGTGATCGTCTGCAGGTCGAGCGCCGGATCGCGCTCGAACGGGCGCAGCATCAGCCGCTTGGGCTCGAGCGCGGCCATGATCTTCTTCTTGAGGATCTTCTCGTCGAGCAGGTCCTGCACGCGGATCCCGAGGCGCGCCGCCTTGTCGGCGTAGCAGGGGCCGATGCCGCGCCGCGTGGTGCCGATCTCGAGCTTGCCGAGCTTCGCCTCGCCCACCTGGTCGAGCATCAGGTGGTAGGGCATGATCAGGTGGGCATTGGCGCTGAGCCGCAGGTTGTCGATGTCGACGCCGCGCGCCCGCAGCCCGTCGATCTCGGCCGTCAGCACCGCCGGGTCCACGACCACGCCGTTGCCGATCACGCACGTCGTCGTCGGCGAGAGGATCCCCGAGGGGATCAGGTGGAACTTGAAGGTCTCGCCGCCGCGTACGATCGTGTGACCGGCGTTGTTGCCGCCCTGGAAGCGGGCGACGACGGTCGCCTGCTCGGCGAGCAGGTCGACGACCTTCCCCTTGCCCTCGTCGCCCCACTGGGCGCCGACGATCGCGATGCTAGGCATGACGGCCCGAAGTCTAGGGTGGCCCGCGCCGTGCGGCCGCGCGGCGGTCAGGCGAGCCGCAGGTCAGGCGGCCCGGGGGTCGTCGCGTCGTCGCCGTGGAGGGCCTCGACGGCGCTTCGCTCCGCGCCGTCGACGACATCGCCGACGCGACGGTCGACCGCCTCGAAGCGACGGCGGTCGCGGCCGAGGAGCGGGCAGACCTCGCACATCTCCTCGAGCCGCGAGACCGTGCGCTCGCCGATCTGCGCGGCGAGCGCGTCGCGGTCGAGGTTCGTCGTCACGACCATCGACCGCTCGGCCTCGTAGCGGGCGTTGACGATCGCGTAGAGCTGCTCCAGAACCCAGGGGCTGGTCTTCTCGGCGCCGAGGTCGTCGACGTGCAGCAGGTCGACGTCGGTCAGGCGGTCGATCAGGCTCGTGTACGCGCCGGGACGCACGTCCTCGAAGGTCTCGCGGATCTCGGCGAGCAGGCGCGGCAGCGAGTAGATCGCGACGGTGCGCCGAGCGTCGAGCGCGTGTCGCGAGACCAGCATCGCGAGCGTCGTCTTGCCGGTGCCGACGCTGCCGAAGAACCACAGCCCGCGCCCGTCGGCCAGCCGCTCGTCGAGGCGGCGCACGTAGCGGCGCACGACGTCGACCTGCGGCCGGGGCATCTCCGTGACCGGCGGGCGCTCGAACGACACCCCTCGGTAACGGCGCGGGATCGTCGCCGAGAGCGAGCGAGCGCGGCGGGCGGCAACCAGCTGCGGCCGACAGCGGCAGGCGGCCACGGTCGCGGTCGCCTCGTCGTCGATCCAGCCGCCGCCGTCGCAGATGCCGAGCGGGCAGGGCGGGCTCATGCGGCCTCGTACGCCTTGTTGCGAAACCGCGGGTAGTCGTTCTGGAAGACGAGCTCGACCCGTCCGAGCCCGCCGTTGCGGTGCTTGGCGATGATCAGCTCGCTGACGCCGGGGTTCTCGGACTCGTCGCCCGTGTAGTACTCGTCGCGGTAGATGAACATGACGAGGTCGGCGTCCTGCTCGATCTGCCCCGACTCGCGCAGGTCGGAGAGCATCGGCTCGGGCGGCTTGCGCTGCTCGACGTTGCGCGAGAGCTGGGACAGCGCGATGACCGGGACGCCGAGCTCGCGAGCGAGGATCTTGAGCCCGCGGCTCATCTCGCCGACCTGCTGGACGCGGCTGTCGTAGCGGCTGTCGGCCCGCATGAGCTGCAGGTAGTCGATGATGATCAGCGACAGGCCCCCGTCGGTGCCGAGCAGGCTCTGGTGCAGGCGGCGCGCCTTCGCGCGGATGTCGAGCAGGCCGATGTCCGAGGAGTCGTCGACGTAGAGGTGCGACCGCTCGTACTCGGTGGCGGCGTTGAGGACGCGGGTCCACTTGTCGCCCTTGACGCGGCCCTTGCGCAGGTCGTCGCCCTTGATCGAGGCCTTGGAGGCGATGAACCGCTGGGCCAGCTCGCCCTCGGACATCTCGAGCGAGAAGAGCGCGACGGGGCGCGGCGCGCGGCGGTCGAGCGCGACGTTCTCGGCGATGTTCGTGACGAGCGCGGACTTCCCCATCGACGGGCGCGCCGCGATGATCACGAGGTTGCCCGGCTGGAAGCCGCCGGTGATCGCGTCGAGGTCGTCGAAGCCCGAGCGCACCCCCGTGATCGAGGTGCCCTCCTGCGCGAGCCGGTCCCAGCGCGGCAGCTCCTCGTGGAGGACGTCGCCGACGCGCCGGAAGTCCTTGCCTTCCGATCCCAGGCGGATGTCGAGGATCACCCGCTCGGCCTCGTCGACGATCTGCGAGGTCTCGCCCTGGCGCTCGAAGACGCTCGTCTGGATCCGGTAGGAGGCGTCCAGCAGGCGGCGGAGATGCGCCAGGTCCTTGACGATCTCGGCGTACCGGCGCAGGTTGCCGACCGCCGGCACCTCGGTGACGAGCGACGCGACGTCTTCGGAGCCTCCCGCGTCCTCGAGGGCCCCTTCGGACTTGAGCGCCTCGGTGACGCTCAGGACGTCGATCTCGGTGCCGTCCGCGAGCAGCCGCTCCATCGTCTGGAAGACGACGCGGTGGCGCGCGCGGTAGAAGTCCTCGGCCTTGAGGTTCTCCTCGACCACGAAGGCGTAGTGCGCTCTCTCGGAGAGCAGGATCGCGCCGAGAACGGCGCGCTCGGCCTCCAGCGAGTGCGGCGGCGCGGCGCCCGCGGGGGCGGTGCCGGGGCGCTGCTCGGCCTGTGCTGGAGCGGTCGCCATGGGGCGAGCGACGATAGCGGCGCGTGCCGTCGGCATGGCGGCGTCGTTACCGCTATCTGCGACCGATCGCGCGTGGGAGCGCGCCGTATCGGCCGCTACGTGCGACGGTCGTGGAGGGTGCTGCGGTGAGCGTCGGGCGCGAAGCTCGTGGCCTCACGCCCGGTGGCGAGCGCCGCGGTGGGCGCTACTGCTCGACGACCATCGTCTTGATGGTCGCGGACACCCCGCCCTCGAGCTCGAGGGCGACCTGGTAGGTGCCGATGTGCTTGATCGGCTCGTCGAGGCTGATCTTGCGCCGGTCGATCTCCACTCCGCGTGCTTCGCGGATCGCCTCCGCGATGTCCTGGTTGGTGACCGAGCCGAAGAGGCGGCCGTCGTCGCCAGCCTGGCGGGCGATCGTCAGCACGGTCTTCGCCAGCAGCTCGGCCAGCTCGCCCGAGCGAGCGGCGAGCTGCTCCCGGGCGCGCGCCTGAGCGGCTCGTGCCTGGGCGGCGGCGGCGAGCGACGCCTTGGTCGCGGGCTGCGCGAGGCCGCGCGGCACCAGGTAGTTGCGCAGGTAGCCCTTCGAGACGTCGACGACGGAGCCCTTGGAGCCGAGCGACTCGACGTCGTCAAGCAGGATCGCCGCCGGCATCAGTCGCGGTCCCGGTCGCGCCGCCGTCCCGGACTGTCGCCCCCGACCGGCTCGGCGACGTACGGCATCAGCGCCAGCTCGCGTGCACGCTTGACGGCGCGTGCGACCTGGCTCTGGTGGCGCCGGCAGAGCCCGGTGATCCGCCTCGAGCGGATCTTCCCGCGCTCGGACGTGAAGCGCCCGAGCGTCGTGATGTCCTTGTAGTCGACGTGCTCGACCTTGTCCTTGCAGAACAGGCACGGCTTGCGGCGGCCGCTTCCCGGGCCGCCCTTCTTGTCCCGCCTGCGGGATGGAGTGGTGCTACGACGCTGCTTGGCCACGAGGGTTCCTTGCTCTTCCGACGACCTGCGAGAGAACGCGCCCCCGACGGGGCGCGCGAGCTCACAGTATGACAAACCCCATCGCGTTGCCGTCGGCGGCGTGTGCTACGCGCGGGGAGTGCCGCGCGAGCGCTCGGCCTGCGCTCGCCGGCGAGGGGGCCGGCGAGCGCCATCAGCGCCCGCCCCTCGGGCCCGTCCGCGATCGGCCGTGTCCGTGCGCGATGAGGCTCGCGCGATCAGGCTCGGTGGATCAGAAGGGGATGTCGTCGTCGGGAACCGGTCCGGACCCGCCGCCGGCAGGCGCCGTCGCGCCGGCGAAGTCGCTCGTGTCGACCGGAACGTCCGAACGTGGCGTGAAGCCCCCGCCCGACTCGTCGCGACCGCCGCCGAGGAACTGAACGGCGTCGGCGATGATCTCGATCGACTGACGCTTGCCGCCCTCCTGCGTCTCCCACTCGCGCCACTCGAGCCGTCCGTCGATCGCGACGCCGCGCCCCTTCGCGAGGTAGCGGGCGCAGTTCTCGCCCTGTGCGCCCCAGACCGTGACGTCGAAGTAGTTGGGCTTGTCGACCCACTCGCCGCTCGCCCCGTCCTTCCGGCGCGTGTTGCAGGCGACGCGGAGCTTGCAGACCGAGGTGCCGCTCGGGAGCGAGCGCAGCTCAGGATCCGATGTGAGGTTCCCGGTGATGATGACCCGGTTGATGTTCGAGGCCGCCATGGCGCTCCTTTCGGGGGCGAACTAGGTCGCTCGTCGGACGATGCGATGCCGGTCGAGTCTAGAGGCGGGTCCGGCGATGCGGGGCACCTGGGCCGCTCCGTCCGGGGTTTCGGTGCGCTGGAAGCGCAAATCGTGCGTGTCCCTGAACGAACGCGGGCCGATGGAGCCCGCGAGCAGCCTGCGGCGTTGCCACGCGGGGAAGGGCCGGGCGCGAAGGGACCGGCTAGGAGGAAGCGGCGGCGGGCTCGCCGGCCGGCTCGGCGACCGGCCCGGGTGCCTGGCGGAGATCCGGCGCGGAGGGCATGCCCTCGCGCAGCTTCACGATGCGGAAGCGAACGACTCCGTCGGTGATGCGCAGCGTGCGATCGAGCTGCTCGAGCAGCTCGCGTGGGCCCTTGAACTGAAGCAGCTCGTATGCCGCGTCCGTGCGCTTCTCGATCTCGTATGCGAGCGTGCGCGTCCCGTACTGCTCGTCGCGGACGATCGTGCCGGCGGCCTCGATCATCGCCCGGACGTCGGTGCGGATCTTGGCGCGTTGGTCGTCCTCGACCTTGGAATCGAGGAGCAGGACGAGATCGTACGTAGGAGCGGGAGTGACCATGAGCAGGCGGGCGACGATAGCAGGGGGGAGGCGAGGCGGTCCCACAGCCTCCGGGAGTCATGGACCTCATGCGCCGCTCGACGCGCCGCGGGCTCGTGGGACCGGCGCTCGTCGCCGTGGTCCTCACGCTGCTGCTCCTCTGGCCTCGGCTGCGCGCGCCGCTGCCGGAGGCGCCCTCGCCCGAGCCGCGGCCGGTGGAGCAGGCGCTCGTCGCGCCGGGTGGCGAGGCATCCTCCGTCGCCGGGCCCGGTGCGACCGACGGTGACGGTGACGGCGACGACGACGACGACGGCGGACCCGGTGCGCGTGGCCGCGAGGCGAAGCCCGGCACGGGCGACGGGGATACGGCCCCGGGCGCCCGTGTGGAAGGTTCGGGCCGGGCGGAGCCCGGCACCCGAGCCGAGGGTGCGGGCCGAGCGGATCGCGGCGTCGTCGATGATGCGGGCCGAGCGGATCGCGGCGTCGGGGTCGACGATGCGGACCGGGCGGATCGCGGCGCCCGTGGGCGCGATGCCCGCCCCGGCGGGTCGTGCTCGCGTCGACGGGCCGGGCATCGCGGCCGCCGCGCGAGAGCGCCCAGCCGGGCGCAGACGCCGGTGCAGGCGGCCCCGCGGTGGGCGTCTCGTGCCGCGCCCCGCCCGACGCCGGAGCAGACGATCGTCGAAGAGCTCGGCTGGCCCTGAGCCCGTCCGCCGCCGTCAGCCGCGCTCGGCGCTCGCCTTCTCGGCGATGTCCGCCAGCTGATCGTCGATCCAGTCGCCGGGCGAGCGAGTCGTGACGATCGTCTTGAGACCCTCGATCCGGCGCCGGCGCTCCTCGGGCGCCATCGTCAGCGCGGCGTGGATCGAGTCGGCGAGCTCCTGGATGTCGAACGGGTTGACGCTCAGCGCGAACTCGCCGAGCTCCTCGTGCGCCCCGGTGTTCTCCGAGAGGATCGAGACGCCGGCCCGCTCGTTGACGAGCGGGCCCTCCTTTGCGACGAGGTTCATCCCGTCGAACATCGCGTTGACGAGCAGCACGTCGTACTGCTTGTAGGAAGCCATCGCCTCCTCGAGATCGTCGCGCAGCTTGAGGTTGATCGGCATCCAGTCGGGGGTCCCGTGGCGATGGTTGACGACCGCCACCAGCGCCTCGATGCGTTCGAGGTACTCGGCGTACTCGGGCACGTCGGTCCGCGAGGGCATCAGCTGGGCGATGAACGTCACCCGCTCGCTGAACTCGGGGTGCTGCTCGAGGAACAGGTCGAACGCCGCGAAGCCGCGCAGGACGTTCTTCGACAGGTCGGCGCGATCGACGCGGAGGATGATGTGCTCGCGCCGGCGACGCACGAGGACCTCCTCGAACCCCTGGGTGCGCTCGGACCGCGAGACCTCCAGCGTCGCGCCGTAGTCGATCGGCAGCGGGTAGCTGCGGATCCAGACGTCGCGTCCCTCGCTGTGGACGATCCCGCGGCGGAAGTCGACCTCGAGGTCGAGCAGGTCGCGGCAGCACTGCAGGAAGTTGAGGCGGTAGGCCTGGGTGTGGAAGCCGACGATGTCGTTCGCGAGGATCCCCTGGAAGAGCTCCTCGCGCATCTTCCGCGGCAGGACCCGCCAGGAGTCCGACTGGGTCCACGGGATGTGGATGAAGTGGTGCAGGAACGCGTCCGGCCGCGCGCGGCGGATCAGCCCCGGCAGCGTGTAGAGGTGGTAGTCGTGGACCATCACGACGGGATCGAGCTGCCCGTCGATCTCCTCCAGCACCGCGTTGGCGAGGTCCTCGTTGACGACGTTGTAGCCGTACTCGAACGCCTCGATCTCGTTGCGCCGCACGTCGGGGGCGTTCGAGAGGTCCCACAGGTAGTGCTGGATGAACCACAGCATCGGGTTCGCGAAGATGTTGTAGAAGCGGTCGTAGGCGACCGGGTCGGAGGCGACGAGCCGCACGAGGTACTCGCCGCCGGTCGGCGAGCGGACCGAGAACGGTCGGTCGCCGGCCTCCTCGGCGCGCCGCGCGTCGGCTTCGGTCATCGCGCTTGCGACCCAGACGGACTGGCGGTGAGAGGCCAGCCCCGTCAGCGCCGTGACGAGCCCGCCGGTCCCCCGGCGCACGCTGCCGTCGTCCTCGAACGTGACCGGCCCGCGGTTCGAGACCAGGACGAACGGACGACCCCCGGTCATGCCTGGTCCGCCATCGCCGAGAAGATTCTCAGGTAGTCGCGCAGGTAGCGGGGCGTCAGGAAGTTGCGTCGCGCGTGCTCCTTGCCGGCGCGGCCCAGCCGTCGCCCGAGGCCCGGATCGGCCAGCAGCTCGACGCAGCGCCGGCCGCAGGAGTGGGGGGAGTCGACGAGGAAGCCGGTCTCCCCGTCGCGGACCTGGAGGGGGATGCCGCCGGCGTTGCCGCCGATGAACGGCTTGCCCTTCCACAGCGCCTCGGTGACGGTCAGGCCGAAGCCCTCGCGGATCGACTTCTGGATGACGACGTCGGCCTGCGCCTGGAAGGCGTTGACCTCGATCGCACCGACGCCGTTGAAGTTGTTGAGGATCTTGACGTCGTCGTCGGCGTCGGCGTGCGACAGCGTGGCGTTGAAGTACTCCCAGCCCTCCGGATCGTCGCTGGCCATCGAGCCGACGAGCGCGAGCTGCAGCTCCGGCACCGACTCCTTGGCCAGGCGGTAGGCGTCGATGACGCCGAGCGGATCCTTCCAGGGGTCGAAGCGCGACACCTGCACCAGCAGCGGGCGGTCGACGTCGACGCCGAACTGCTGGCAGACGAACGCCGCGTCGTCCGGCGACAGGGCCATGTTCTTCAGCGTCAGCGGGTCGATCGCCGGAGGGACGATGTGGACCTGTCCGCGCATGCCGGTGGGGACGTAGTCGCGCAGGTGGAAGACGCTGTGCGGGTAGTCGCGGACGAACGGCAGCAGCCGCTCGATCGTCGCCGGGTTGGGCGAGGACAGGTCGATGTGGCAGCGCCACAGCCAGCCCCGCGCCTTGTCGTCGGCGAGCCGCATCAGCGCGGCGGGCTGCGGATCGTGGACGAAGCAGATGTCGATGTCGCCGGGGAGCTGCTCGGCGTTCATCTCGTTGTAGCCGTGCCAGATCGCCCACTGGTCCTCGCTGAGGTCCTGTGGGTCGCCCTGCAGCGCATTGTGCAGCTGCTTCGTCGCGTGGAAGAACTCGTCCTGGCCGTAGATCACGTTCCAGTCGCACTCGAGCCCGACGTCGCGCATCAGCGGGACGAGCGTGTAGAGCAGCTCGCTCACCCCGCCGCCGAACGCGGTCGAGGAGACGTGGACGACGCGCAGGCCCTTCAGCGGCTCGGCCAGCGCGCGGATCTCGTCGATGACGTCGCGACCGACGAGGTGCGTGTAGTCGGCGAGCGACTTGTGCGCTACGTGGACGGGCTGCAGCACGGCGGCCAGCCTAGCGGGGAGGGGCGGCGGCCCCTGCGCCGCCCGTCGCGAGCCGATGACCCCGGTCGCCCCCGGCGGGGCGAGTCGCGGACTCGGCGGATCCGGGCTCAGCCGGGCCGCGGCGCCTGCAGTGGACGCTCGCCGAGCGTGATCCGCAGGTAGGTGCGGCGCCCGTCGCGCATGACCCCGAGGCTCGCCGCCCTGCCGGGCGCGCTGCTCGCCACGAGCGAGGCCAGGTCGGCGGCGCCGCGCACCGGCTGCCCGTCGAAGCTCACGATCACGTCGCCCCCGACGGCGTACCGCTGGGCGTGGAAGGCGGTCTGCCCGCTGCCGCCGCGCACGCCGCCGCGCGCCGCCGGGCTGTCCGGCGTGAGCTCCTGCACCCACGCGCCGGCGGTCTCGCCGAGCGAGAAGCGCTCGGCGAGCTGGGGGTAGACGTCGACGCTCGCGACGCCGAGGTAGGCGTAGCGCGCGCGGCCGTCGCGGCGGAGCTGATCGAGCGATCGGCGCACCGCATCGATCGGCACCGCGAACCCGACGCCCGAGCCCTGGCCGGTCTCGGTCTCGATCTGCGAGTTGATGCCGATCACGCGGCCCTCGCCGTCGAGCAGCGGGCCGCCCGAGTTGCCGCGGTTGATCGCCGCGTCGGTCTGGATCGCGTCGGGCGTGTCGAAGCCGGTAAGCGAGCGGATCGAGCGGTCGACCGCCGAGATCACGCCGACCGACAGCGAGCCCTCCTCGCCGAACGGGCTGCCGATCGCGATCACCGGAGCGCCGACGCGGAGCGCCTTCACGGAGCCGAGCCTCAGCGGGCTCAGATCCAGCCCGTCCGGCTCGACGCGCAGGAGGGCGACGTCGACGAACGGGTCGAAGCCGACAATCCGTGCCTCGACCTCGTTGCGGTCGGGGAAGCGGACGAACACGGAATCGGCGCGCCGGATCGCGCTGCCTTCGCCGGTGGTCACGACGTGGGCGTTCGTGGCGATCTCGCCCGAGCTCGAGACGACGAAGCCAGAGCCGACCCCGGTCCGCTGGGTGTCGCCGCTCTGCGTCGCGATCACCGTCACCACGCCGGGACCGGCCAGCCGGTGGATCCGCTGCGGGTCGAACTCCGTGGCGCTGCGCTGGGCGGCCGGCGCCTCGACGACCGTCGTGCGCTCGACCGTGGTGCTCGGGCTGCGGTCGCCGCCGCCGACGCGGTCGGCGCAGCCGCCGAGCGCCACCGCACCGGCCAGCGTGGCGGCCAGCGCCCAGGGGGCGAGCGCGGTGCGCGACGTCACGCCGGGATCTCCAGCGCGAACGTCGTGCGGCCGGGGGAGCTCTCGACGCGCAGCTCGCCGCCCATCACCTCGGCGAGCTCGTGCGCGATCGCCAGCCCGAGCCCGGAGCCGCGCGCGCCGTCGGAGGTGTAGAAGGGCTCGAAGACGCGCCCGGCGTCGCCGCGGGGGATGCCGCCGCCGAAGTCGGTCACCGCCACGCGCGCGCGCCCGTCGCGGCGCGAGGCGGCGATGACCGCGTCGGTCCCGGAGGCCGTGTGGGTGAGCACGTTGTCGATCAGTATCCGCAGGATCTGCGCCACGCGCTCAGGGTCGCACACCGCGCTCACCGGATCACCCGGGATGCGCAGCTCGAGCCGCGAGTCGTGCGTGGCGAGCGTCGGCGCGAACTCGCCGGCGACGCGCTGCGCGAGCGCTCCGAGGTCGGTCGGCTCGGTTCGCAGCCGGACCGCGCCGGCGTCGAGCCGGGAGAGGTCGAGGAGGTCGGTCGCGAGCTTGCCGAGCCGCGCCGCCTGCTCGCGGACCTGCGCGAGGAATCGGGCGCGATCGACCTCGTCGAGGTCCTCGTCCTCGAGCAGCTCGAGGAAGCCGCCGAGCGAGAAGATCGGAGTGCGCAGCTCGTGCGAGGCCGTCGCGATGAAGCGGCGCCTCGAGCTGTCGAGCTCCGCGAGCTGGCGCTGCATCGCGTCGAGCGCCGCCGCCAGGCGCCCGAGCTCGTCGTCGCGATCGACCGGGAAGCGGGCCGAGAAGTCGCCGCGTGCGACGCGGCGCGCGACATCCTCCAGGCGACGGACCCGCCGACCGTGCGCCTGCGCGACGAGGAGGCCGGCGAGCACCGCCGCGGCGAGCGCGAGCAGCCCGGCGACGACGATCCTGTTGCGGATGAGCTCGACGTTCGCCTCGACGTCCTCGAGTGGAGCCGTGTAGACGACGACCGACCCGAGCACCCGCCTGCCGCTGTCGGCGTCCGCGAAGAAGAGGGGGATCGCCGCCTGCAGCACCCGCCCGTCGCGCGTCGACTCGGTGGCGCTCGCGACTCGACCGGTCTGGATCGCCTCCGTCGCGGCGGGGAACTGCAGGTCGCCGATGTCGGCGCCGGCGTTCGAGTCGGACTTGACGAACGGCTGGGCGCCGAACGAGCCGCGGTTCACGCCGAGCAGCGTCACTCGCGCGCGCGCCTGGTCGGCCGCCTGGCGCACCTCGGCGTCGACCTGCGAGACCGGCGCGCTGGAGTCGATCGCATCGACGATCGGCGGCGTGTAGCGCTCGGCGGCGTGCTGCAGGCGGCGGCTGCGGTCCTGGACGAGGCTCGACTCGAGCGTCGGCACGACGCCGAGGTAGACGATCGCCATCGCGCCGAGCACGATGACGAAGAAGACCAGCGCCAGGCGGTTGGCGAGCGAGCGCCTCATGAGTGCTCGCCGTCGTCGCGGAAGCGGTAGCCGACTCCGCGCACGGTGACGATGTGGTCGGGGTGGCGGGCGTCGAGCTCGAGCTTCTCGCGCAGGTGGCGTATATGGACGTCGACGGTCCGCGGGTCGCGCCACGCGCTGTCGCCCCAGACCCGGGTCAGGAGCTGCTCACGGGTCCAGACCCGGCCGGGGGCGCCGGCGAGCGCGACGAGGATCTCGAACTCGACGAACGTCAGCGCGACCTCCTCGCCGCGTGCGTGGACCGAGCGCCGACCCGGATCGATCCGCAGCTCGCCGACCTCGAGCGGCGTGTCGACGGCCGCCTCCTCCTCGCGCGTCATCGAGGCCCGGCGCAGCGCCGCCTTCACGCGGCTGCGGAACTCCCGCACCGAGAAGGGCTTCGTGATGTAGTCGTCGGCCCCGAGCTCGAGGCCGACGACCTTGTCGACCTCCTCGGTGCGTGCGGTGAGCATGATGATCGGCACGGTGCTGCGCGCCCGCAGGCGGCGGCACACCTCGAGCCCGTCGAGCCGCGGCATCATCAGGTCGAGCACGACGAGGTCGAACGACGAGCCGTCGAACCGCTCGAGCGCCTCGCGGCCGTCGGCCGCGGTCACGACCTCGTAGCCGTCCTTGCGCAGCGGATACGACAGCAGCGTGCGGATCGACTCCTCGTCGTCCACGAGCAGGATTCGGGGGGCACGCATGGCCATCGCCTCATGCTCAGGTTAGGGCGCAATACCCTCCCCGGCCGATGCTCGACCCGCGCATCTACAGGGCCGCGCTCCTGCCGGTGCTGCTGGCGCTGCTCGTCGTCGCGTTCTCGCTGGAGGGGCGTCCCGCGCCGCTTCGCTCGACGCCGGCCGTGGAGACGTTCGACGGCGCCCGCGCGATGCGCCAGCTGGCCGTCCTCTCGACGAGCTTCCCCGAGCGCCGGCCGGGCGGCTCGCAGGACACGGCGCTCGCCGGCGTCGTCGCCCGAGAGCTACGGCAGGCGCTGCCCGGCGTCGTGGTGCGCAGCGACCGTTTCACCGGCCGCACGATCGACGGCGAGCGCGATCTCGTCACCGTGAGCGCCGCGGTGCCCGGTAGCAGTCCGGGCGCCCAGCTCGTCGTCGTGGCCGCGCGCGACGCGACGGGGCACGGCGCGGCGGCGCGGCTGTCCGGCACGGCCGCGCTGCTCGAGCTGGCGCGCACCGTCGGCACGATGCGGCCGGCGCGCGGCGTCACGTTCGCATCGATCAGCGGTGGGACCGGCGGGCAGGCCGGGATGCGCGACCTGGTGCGCCGGCTCGAAGGCCCGGTCGACGCGGTGGTCGAGCTCGGCGATCTCGCCGGACCGGACAGCGGCCTTCCCCCGGTCGTCGGCTGGTCGGACTCGGGCGGGACGGCGCCCCTGCGGCTGGCGCGAACGGCGCAGCTGGCGCTGCGCGTGGAGACCGGGCGCGAGCCGGCGACGGCGTCGAGCGTCGCCCAGCTCGCGCGGCTCGCCTGGCCGTTCACGGTCGGGCCGCAGGGCGTCGCCAACGCCGTGGGACTGCCGACCGTCCGGCTGTCCGCCAGCGGCGAGCCGCCGCCGCCGCGCGATGCGCCGCTCTCCGCCGCGCGGCTCGAGGCGCGCGGCCGCGCCGCGCTGCGGACGCTGCTCGCGCTCCAGGCGGGGCCGCGCATCGCGCCGGCCACGGAGTCTCGCCTGACCGTCGCGCGACGCACGCTCCCCGAGTGGGCGGTGCGGGTTCTCTCGCTCGCGCTGCTGCTTCCCGCGCTGCTCACGGTGATCGACGGCGTCGCGCGGCTTCGCCGGCGGGGCGAGCCGCTGCTGCGCTGGCTCGGCTGGGTCGCCTCGCTCGGCGCGCCGTTCCTGCTGGCGGGGCTGTTCGCGCGCGGGATCGGCGCCTTCGGGGCGTTGCCGGCGACGGCGCCGCCGGCACTGCCGGTCGACGCGCCGCCGCGGGGTGCCGACTGGGCGGCGCTGGGCGTCGTGCTCGTCGTGCTCGCGCTCGGCTTCCTCCTCGTACGCCCGCTGCTCGCGCGCTGGTCGCGCGCGACGGAGCCCGGCGGGGCGCCGGGCGCGACGCTCGCGCCCGCGCTGGTCGCCGTGCTCGGCGGGCTGGGCGCGTGGCTCGTCAACCCCTACGCGGCGCTGCTCCTGGCGCTGCCCGCGAGCCTCTGGCTCGTGCTCGCCGATGGCGGCCCACGTCTGCCGCGGCCCGTCGCCCTGGCGCTCGTCACGGCGACCCTGGCGCCGCCGGCGATGCTGGTTGCCTCGCTCGCCGACCAGCTCGCGGTTCCGATCGCCGACGTGCCGTGGCTGGCGCTTCTCGGATTGGCCGGCGGGCAGGGGGGACCGTGGGAGCTGGTCGGCTGGAGCGCCATGGCCGGTGCCGCGTGCGCCGCGCTGGTCGTGGCCCTGCGCCGCCCCGAAGGCGGTCGCGACGGCGTCCGGAGGGTCACGGTGCGCGGTCCGCTCACATACGCGGGGCCCGGATCGCTCGGCGGCACCGACTCCGCGATGGGCCGCCGCTAGGCCGCCGTCGCACCTCCCTCGACGTGACGTGCCGCGGCTCTCGGCCGTACGTCCACAGCCCCTCAACATGAGGGCCCTGACGCCGATGAAAGCCACCAGGGGAGCGACATTCCCGAGGCGCGCGGCACGGACGCCGGCGCCGCTCCCGAGCACATGACCCAGACGTCCGCCGCCAGAATGCTCCAGATAGCCACCCTCCGCAGCCGCATCGCCCAGGGCACCTACCGGCCCGAGCCACACGAGATCGCCGACGCCCTGTTGCGCCACTCCGCCCGCCGGCACCGGCTGGCGCGGCTCGAGCTGCTCGCCGGCGGCCTCAGCCCAGCCGATGCTCGTAGCCCGCGAGGACGCGGGGCGGACCTCCGCGCCGGCTGAAGGCCGCCTCCGGCTCGCCCTCCACCACGCGCCCCACGAGCGTCAGGCCGCCGACCCGCGCCGCCGCCGCCGGCGGGATGCAGGCGCACAGCTCGAAGTCCTCGCCGCCGGTGGCCGCCAGCTCTGCGCCGTCGCGGCCGAGCTGGCGCGCGACCTCCGCGACGCCGTCGGCCAGCGGAACCGCGTCGAGATCGAGCTCGAGCCGTGCCCCGCTGCGCCGCGCGATGTGCCCGGCGTCGGTTGCCAGCCCGTCGGAGAGGTCGATCAGGGCGTGCGCCCCGGCGTCGGCGAGTGCCCGTCCCAGGGCGAGGCGCGGCTCGGGACGTAGGTGCGCCCGCACCAGCTCGGGCGCCCCTGTGGCGCGGCCCTCGAGGATGGCAAGGCCCGCGGTCGCGCCGCCCAGCGGGCCGCTGACGTAGATGCCGTCGCCGGGCCGCGCGCCGTCGCGCCCGACGAGCTGCTCGGCCCGGTCGGCCCAGCCGACGACGGTCACGACAAGCGTCAGCGCCGGGGCACGGACGAGGTCGCCGCCGGCGATCGTGGTCCCGGTGCGACGGGCGAGGAGCTCCATGGCCTCCACGAGCTGGAGCACCGCGTCCTCGCCGAAGCCCTCCGGCACGCCGAGCGCGACGTAGGCCTCGCCCGGATCCGCTCCCATCGCGGCGAGGTCCGACAGCGCTGCCGCGAGGGCGCGGTGCCCCGCGTCGGCCGGCGAGACGCCCGGCAGGTCGAGGCGCAGGTGGACCCCGTCGACGAGCGCGTCGACGCTCGTGACGGCGAACGGGCGAGCTCGCACGACGGCGGCGTCATCGCCGACCCAGCGGACGATCCGCTCGGAGTGCGGCCGCATCAGCGCTTCGAAGGCGGCGATGAGCGACAGCTCGCCCACGCGCCCGGCGCTCCCCTCAGCGGTGGCGGTAGACGATCCGCGCGCGGTCGAGATCGTACGGCGAGAGCTCTACGCGCACCCGATCGCCCGGCAGGATCCGGATGCGGTACCGGCGCATCTTGCCGGCGACGTGGCCGAGGACGTTGTGACCGTTGTCGAGCTGCACGCGGAACATGGCGTTCGGCAGCGCCTCGACGACCTCACCCTCGAACTCGACCTTCTCTTCCTTGACCATTCACGGCGGGACGGTAGCAGCAGCAGCCGGGTGCGCCGCGCGGGCACCCGGTGCGCCGCCGTCAGCCGGCCTGGCCGCCTGCCTCCAGGCCGCCCTGCGAGCCGTCGCCGGGGTCGACCTTCGGGGGGTCCTGCGGCGGGGACTCGTACTGCTTCGGCGGGTACGCCGGGTCCTTCTTGCCACCGGCCTTGTCCTTCTTCTTCTTCTTCTCCTTGTCCTTCGGCTCGCCGATCGGGTTGCCCTGCTCGTCGACCTCGGCGCCGGGCGCGCCCTGCGTCGCGTACTTGCCGAGGAAGGGCTCGGAGACGAACGGCTCCTTGGGCTGCGGGAACGGATCGCAGGCCCGCCCCTCCATCGCGACCTGCATGAAGTCGTGCCAGATCAGGGCCGGGGCGGTGCCGCCGAACATCGCCCCGTAGCCCGGCACCGCGCTCATCGAGCGGTTGAGCTGGGGGTAGCCGACCCAGACCGCCGTGTTCAGCGCGGTCGTGAAGCCGTCGAACCAGGCGTCGGTGAAGTCGTTGGTCGTTCCCGTCTTGCCGGCGACCGGACAGCCGATCTGCGCCGCGGTGCCGGTGCCGCGCTGCGCGTTGGCCTCCATCGCCAGGATCGCCTCGTGGGTCTGCCCGTCGGTGAACACCTTCTTGCGGTGCGTCTTGCCGAGCGAGCGGTCGATCCGTCCGTCGGGGAAGACGACCTTCGTCACCGAGACCGGTCGGACGCGCCAGCCGCCGTTGTTGACGGTCACGTAGGCACGCGTCATCTCCAGCGGCGAGACGCCGTGCGTCAGGCCGCCGAGCCCCTCGGCGGGGTAGGCGTCGAGCTTGCTCGTTATGCCCATGTCGTAGGCGGTCTGGCGCACGGCCTCCGGGCCGACGTCGAGGTCCAGCTGCTGGAAGACCGTGTTGTCGGAGGCCACGAGGCCCTCGAAGATCGACGTCGAGCCGCGGTAGCTGTGGCTGTCGGTGTTGACCTTGATCTGCGTGCCCGTGTCCTGGTCGAAGAAGTCGAGCGGCTTGGAGACGTACGACGTCTTGCGGATGTCCACGCCGCGGCGCAGCGCGGCCATCAGCACCATGACCTTGAACGTCGAGCCCGGCTGGCGCTTGCCCTGCGCGGCGAGGTTGAACTTCGACGCGGAGTAGTCGCCCGAGGAGGCCATCGCACGGATGTAGCCGGTGCTCGGCTCCATGCTGACGAGCGCCGCCGACGGGTCGTCGGGGTTCGGCAGCCGTCCGGCGATCGCCTCGCGGGCCTTGCGCTGCAGGCGCAGGCTGATCGTCGTGTAGACCTTCAGGCCGCCGTCGCGCACGCGCTCGGGCCCGTACTTGTCGATGAGCTGCTGCTTGACGTAGTCGAAGAAGTAGCTCTCGCGGCGCTTGCGGTAGTAGGTGCCGCGCTTGACCCCGAGCGGCGCTCGGCGCGCCTCGAGGTACTGCGCCTTGGTGATGTAGCGCTCGCTCGCCATCTGGCGCAGCACATCGTTGCGCCGTGCGATCGCGCGGTCGGGGTGGTCGAACGGGTTGTAGCTCGTCGGCGCCTGGGGCAGGCCGGCGAGCAGCGCGGCCTCGGGCAGCCGGAGGTCCTTCGCGCTCTTGCTGAAGAAGATGCGCGCCGCCGCCTCGACGCCGTAGGCGGTCTGCCCGAGGACCGTGCCGTACGGGACGTTGTTGATGTACTGCGTGAGGATCCAGCGCTTCCCCTCGGGTCCGGGATGCGCCTTCTCGAGCTCGGAGGCGAGCTTCGCCTCGCGGATCTTGCGCTGCAGCGTGCGCTCGCTGCTGCCGCCGTAGAGGTTGCGCACGAGCTGCATCGTCAGCGTCGAGCCGCCCTGCACCGTCTCGCCGCTCGACAGGTTCTTGAAGGCGGCGCGCACGACGCCCTCGTAGTCGACGCCGGAGTGCTTGTAGAAGCGCCGGTCCTCGATCGCGACCGTCGCCTCGCCCATGACCCGCGGTATCTGCGAGCCGGGAATCGGAGTGCGCAGCACGTCGCCCTGGATGAAGCCCAGGCGCGTCCGTCCGTCGGAGGCGTAGACCACCGACACGGCGCCCTTCGCGACCGGCTTCAGCTCGGCGATGTCGGGCGCGGAGGAGGCGATGCTGGCGACGTACGCGGCGCCGGCGACGGCCGCCGCGATGCCGACGGCGGCCAGCGCGCCGAGCAGCGCGATCGCCACGCGGGCAGGACCGCCCTTCGAGCGGTGGCGGCGGTTCTGTCGAGCGCGACGCGACATCTCGTCGGTGTTCCGGGTCGGCGACTTCGGTCCTGCTGCGCGGCTGCCGGGGGAGCGCTGGATTCTAGCCGTGGCCCATCGCGGCCACGCCGACCTGCGCGGCTCGCGAGCGGCGCCTCCGACTCAGCGCGCCTGCTCGCCCGGGCGCGGGATGCCGGCCTCGCGGATCGCGCGAAGCGCGCCGGCACGCAGGCGCGCCTCGGTCACGGCGCGGCGCGCCGCCGCCTCGGGCGGCCCGGCGACGCGCAGCCGCACGCCCTCCGGCGATACCTCGTCGACGCTTGCCTGCGTCGCCCCCTCGACCTCGAGCAGCGCCCGCAGCGCGGCGGCCTCGTCGCCGGCGGGGGCGATCCAGACGGTGACCGACGGGGCGACGTGGTGCTCACGGATCGAGTCGTTGCGGATCGGGGTGCTCGTCAGGATCTGGTTGGGCACGATCACGCGGCCCTGGTCCGCGGTGCGCAGCCAGGTGTAGGTCAGCGTGACGTCCTCGACGGTGCCCGCGATGTCGGCGATCTCGACGTGATCGCCGACGCGCACCGGCTGGGTCACGGCCAGCGTGACCCCGGAGATCATGTTCGACAGCGACTCGCGCGCGGCGAAGCCGATGATCGCGCTGAGGACGGCGCTGGAGGCCAGCGCGGCGCCCGCGAGCCTGCCGAAGGCATCGAACTGGAGCAGCGCCAGGAAGAGGCCGACCGCGACGATGACGGCGAGGACGAGCCGGCGCACGAAGCGAAGGCGCGTCGCGTCGGCCGCGTCGAGCGCCCGGGCGCCGGGCCGAGCGGCGAGGCGCCGCTCGGTCACCGACATCAGGTGCGCCGCCAGCCAGGCGACGATCAGCGTGCCGAGCACCGTCGCGCCGGCCGCCGCCAGCGTCTGCCACGACGCGGCGCCATGGGTCAGGATGAGGCCCATGGGCGCGGACGGTAGCCGTGTGGGCGGTCAGCTGGGCCTCGCGCCGGCCGGTGTCGGCGTGCCGCGCGCGGTCCTGCTGGACGCGCTCGGCACGCTGGTCGCGCTCGACGAGCCGCTTGCGCGCCTCGCGCTGGAGCTGGACAGGCGCGGCACGCCGATCGGCTCCGGAGCCGCCCGCGAAGCGCTGCTCGTGGAGATGGCCTACTACCGCGCCCATCACGACGAGGCCGCCGATCCGCGGGGATTGGAGGGTCTGCGCGACCGCTGCGCCGAGGTCCTGCGGACGGCGCTTCCCGAGCCGGCGCGCTCGCTGCCCGTGCGGGAGGTGCGCGCCGCGATGCTCGCGGCGATCCGCTTTCGGCCCTACCCCGAGGTGCCGGGAGTGCTCGCACGGCTGCGCGCCGGCGGAGCGCGACTCGTCGTCGTCAGCAATTGGGACGTGTCGCTCCACGGTGTGCTCGCCGAGACCGGCCTCGCGCCGCTCGTCGACGCGGTGCTGACATCGGCCGAGCTCGGCTTCGCCAAGCCCGACAAGCGGATCTTCGCTCGCGCCCTGGAGCTGGCCGGCGTCGGCGCCGCGCAGGCGCTCCACGTCGGCGACGACGTGCGTGCCGACGCGCGGGGCGCCCGGGCAGCGGGGATCGCGGCCGTCCTCGTCGACCGCGACGGCTCGCTGACGGCGCCGCCGGGCGTCCGCGCGGTGCGCTCGCTCGACGGGCTGCTGGGGTAACGTCAGGCGCCGATGTCGACCGCGCCACCCGGTCCCACGGTGCCGCCGGTCCCGGCGGAGCACCCGCCGCCTCCAGAGCGCCCGGAGCTGCCGGACGGCGCCGAGCCGTCGCCGACCGATCCCGGCTGGCGTGCCTGGACGGCATGGGTCGCGCTCGTCGCCGGGTTCGCGGCGGCGATCGTCGGGGCGCTGGTCCTGAGCATCGCCGGCGCGGCGCTCGGCGCGCCGATCGACAAGCCGCCGCCCGCGGTCAACATCCTCGCGACGTTCGTCCAGGACCTGTGTCTGATCGGCGCCGCCGTGCTGATGGCGCGAATCGCGGGGACGCCGCGGCGAGCGGACTTCGGCCTGCGAGCGACCCGCTTCTGGCCGGCCGCGGGCTGGACGGCCCTGGCCTGGGGCTCGTTCGTCGCGTTCACCGCGGCCTGGGTCGCGCTGATCGGCGCGCGCGACGCGCAGGACGGCCTGCCCAAGGAGCTGGGAGCCGACGAGAGCACGGTGGCGCTCGTCGCGGTCGGCGTGCTCGTCTGCGTCGTCGCGCCGATCGCCGAGGAGCTCTTCTTCCGCGGCTACTTCTTCACCGCGCTGCGCTCATGGCGCGGGCTGTGGCCGGCGGCGGCGATCACCGGAATCGTCTTCGGCGGGATCCACGCCGGCGGCTCCGACCCCGCGTTCCTGCTGCCGCTCGCCTTCTTCGGCTTCGCCCTCTGCCTGCTCTACGTGCGGACCCGGTCCCTCTATCCCGCCGTCGCCGCGCACGCCGTCAACAACTCGGTCGCGTTCGGCAGCTCGCAGCACTGGGGCTGGGAGATCGCCCCGACGCTGCTCCTCTCGCTCGCCCTGATCGCACTGGTCTTCCGGCTCGTCGCGACGCTCGGCGACCGCCGCCGCGCCGCCGCGCGGGGCGCACACGCGGCCCACTAGGATCCGCCGCCCGATGCGACGCTCCCTCGCACCCGTCATCGCCGTTGCCGTGGCGATGCTCGCCCCGCCCGCCGGCGCGAGCGCCCAGGCCGGCTCGCCGGACCCACCGTCGACCGCTCCCGCTCCGGCGCTGCAGGTCAAGCTCACCGGACTGGACGGCGGCCGGGTGATCGCCGGGCGCGAGTGGGGCGTCCGGGGAACCGTGAGGCCGTTCGTGGCCGGCCAGCGGGCGATCGTGAGGTTCTGGCGGGGCGGCCGGCGGATCGCGCTGAAGGAGGTCGCGATCGTCGACGCCGGCGACGGCAGCGGCTCGTTCAGCGTGAGCATGGTTGCCGGCGCGCCCGGTCGGATCACCGTGCGGGCCAGTCACCGCGCGACGTCGGAGCTCGGGTCCGGGGTCTCTAACACGACCCACGCGACGGTGCTCGCGCTGCGCGCGGGGCCCGGCGCTCGCGGCCCCGTCGTGCGGCTCCTGCAGAGTCGGCTCGCGCCGCTCGGCTATGTCGTCGGCCGGCGCGGCGTCTACGACGCGCGCACCGCGCGGGCGGTGGTGGCGTTCCGCAAGCTCACGAACATGTCGCGCACCTCGTACGCCAGCGAGGAGGTCTTTCGCCGGCTCGCCAGGGGCTGGGGGCGCTTCAAGGTCCGCCATCCGAGCCACGGGCGCCATGTCGAGGCCGATCTGACCCACCAGGTGATCGCGCTGATCGAACGCGGCCGTGCCGTGCGGATCTACCCGATGAGCTCGGGCAAGCCCAGCACGCCGACGATCGTCGGCAGCTTCCGCGTCTACATGAAGACGCCGGGGACGAACAGCCTCGGGATGATCTACTCGAGCTACTTCATCCGCGGCTACGCGATCCACGGCTACGCCGACGTGCCGGTCTACCCCGCGAGCCACGGCTGCCTGCGGATCCCGCCGGCCGAGGCGGTCTCGGTCTACGACTGGGTGCGCGTCGGCACGCCGGTCGACACCTACTACCGCTGAGATCGCGCCGTGCCCCTGGCCCAGCGGGCAAGGTAGCCGAGCCCCACCCCGAAGACGAGCAGCGCAAGCGCCGCGGGAACGCCGCGGCGCACCCACGGCTCGCTCGAGCTCGCGACGAGGCCGTGGAACGGCGCGACGATGACCTCGTTCGAGTCGTCGATCGCCCGGCGGATGCCCGACCGGTCGCGCTCTCGCGCGCGCTCGAGCGCGGCGCTCGCGCCCGGGTCGCCGTCCGCCGACGCGGCGGCTATGCCCATCCGGCTGTCGGCCGAGGCGACGCGCGTCTCGTCGACCGCGAACAGCGTGAAGCTGACGGTGACGATCCCGCAGAGGATCGCCGCCAGCACCTTGATCGGCTGCTCGAGCATCGCGCTGCATAGGATCGGCGCCTATGGACGCTCACTCGACCCTCGTGGACGAACTTCGCAGGCACGCGCTCGTGATCGGTCGCGTGACGCTGACGAGCGGCGCGGTCGCCGAGTACTACGTCGATGCCAAGCGCGCGATCCTCAGGCCGCGCGGCTTTCGCGCGCTTGGCGAGCTGGTCGCCGATCAGGCACGCCGGCTCGGGGCGAGCGCCGTCGGCGGGATGACGATGGGCGCCGACCCGGTCGCCTGCGCCTCGCTCGCCGGCGGGGCCGACGTCAAGGCCTTCTTCGTCCGCAAGGAGACCAAGCAGCATGGTCTGAGCCGGCGGATCGAGGGGCCGCCGCTCGATCCGGGTGAGCGCTGCCTGATGGTCGAGGATGTCGTCACGACCGGCGGCTCGACGATCCGCGCGATCGAGGCGGTCCTCGAGGCCGGCCACGAGATCGTCGGCGTCGTGAGCGTGCTCGACCGCCTGGCCGGCGGCGGCGAGCGGATCGCCGCGGCGGCGGGCGCTCCATATGTGGCGCTCACCACGATCGACGACGTCTACCCCGAGCGGCCCGACGGCGACGGGTGAACGCCGGGTGTCGCGCGCCGGCGCGGAGGCCCGCGCGGAGGCCCGCGGGCGTCCGCGGGGTACCCTTCGCAGCGGCCCGCCCCGGTAGCTCAGCCGGATAGAGCGTCCGCCTCCTAAGCGGAAGGTCGCGCGTTCGAATCGCGCCCGGGGCATGGTCGGGGCGTTCGCTCGCGGAGCTCCCGGAGGGCGTCGGCCGATCCGCGCGGTCAGGCCGCGCGAGTCGTGCCGCTACCCGCCGTGCCTTCGCGGGAGCGGGCCGACCCCGACGACACTGCTCGTCGCCAGCGCCGTCGCCCCGTCGGGGAGCGTCAGCCGGACCCGCGCCCGCACCGCCCGGCCGGTCGAGAGCGCGAAGCGCGCGCGCGAGGCGCCGTCGAGACGCCCGCGCCGCACCGGCCACCAGCCGAAGCGATCGCGCAGGCGCAGCTGCAGGACGACGGTCGCGCCGGGTGCGGCGGGCCTGACCCGCGCCCTGACGACGACGCGCCGCCCGAGCCGCTCCGCGCTCGCCAGGACCGCGTGGTCCACGACGACCAGCCGGACCTCGGGGCTCGCTCGACCGGCGCGCACCGCGCGGTATTCCGTCGTGGTCGTCGGCGTCACGCTCGCCGAGAACGAGCCGTCGTCCGCGACGAGCGCCCGCGCCACCGGCGCGTAGCCGCCGCCGTCGTCGCCCTCGATCGACACCTCCGTTCCCGTGGGAAGCGCCGCACGCCCGCGCAGCGGGAAGGCGTGGCCCGGCGCGCCGGGCCCGGCCGGCTCGTCGAGCAGCAGCGTGTGCGCGTCGATCTCGCCGCGCATCGACGGGTGCAGCCGGCAGTAGTAGGCGACCGCGCCGTCACCCTCCAGGCGACGCGCGAAGCCCTCGTCGCCGGAGATCGGGCCGGAGTCGAACGCGCGGTCGACGGCGGTGACCGTGTGCGTGCGCACGCTGTCGTTCCGCCAGCGCACGGTGTCGCCCGCGAGGACGTCGACGTGTGCCGGGCTGAACGCGTTGAACTCGATGCTGACGGTTGCCGTTGCCGTTGCCGTCGCAGGCCGCTGCGGCGCTGCGGTGCGACCGGAGATCGAGGCGGGCGCCGCGGGCGCCGAGGGCGACGACCAGAGGGCCGCGGCGACGATCAGCGCCCCGGCGGCGACGAAGGCCGTGAAGGCGGGGCTCACCGCGACACCCGGTAGAGCCCGATCATCCCGGCCGCCATGTGGCCCTCGACGTGGCAGTGGTAGAGCCAGGTGCCGGGGTCCTCCTCGTGCCAGCGAATCCGGAAGCTCTCCGCGGGGCCGACCGTCACCGTGTCGCGCGGCGTCCCGTCGCGGTCGCGCCAGCGGTGGCCGTGCACGTGGAACGTGTGGTGCTCGGAGCCCATGGCCATGACGTCCCATTGGACGGTCTCGCCGACCCGAGCGCGGAAGACCGGCGTGTTGCCGACGAACGCCCGCCCGTCGATCGCCTGGAAGCGGCCCATGGCCGCGAGGACGACGACGAGCTCGCGGTCGGGCGCTCGCTCGCCGCGTCCGAGGATCGAGAGCATCCCGTACATGCCCCCGGCGATCGAGTCCATCATCGACGGCGAGTGGTCGTGGTACGGCCACACGCCGACCGAGCCGGCGACGGCCCGCAGGCGGTACGTGTACGTGCTGCCCGGCGCGACGTCGGCGTCGGGGCCCGAGAAGCCGGGCAGGTAGGCGCCGTCCGAGCTGGGGCGGTACCGCACGCCGTGGAAGTGCATCGAGTGCGGGCGCCGGTAGAGCGTGTCGCGGTTGGCGAAGTGCACGAGGATGCGGTCGCCTGCGCGAGCGCGCAGCAGCGGACCGGGGATCAGGTCCTGGTTGCCCGAGCGGGCGGGCGTGTTGCGCAGCGGCCTTCGCCAGCCGCGCGTGTAGCGCCGGTAGACGACCGTCGGGAACACGGTCTCGCTCGGGGGGTGCCTTGCGCCCTCGATCGCGTCGCGTCCGTTGGGGACGATGTTCCAGTCCAACGGCGTCGCGGCCACCCAGTACTCGCGGGTGCGTGCCGTGGCGGGGGTGGCGGCCGCCGCCACCCCCGCCACGAGTGCCACCGCGAACGCGGCAACGCGGTTCACGGCTTCACGACGACCCTCCCGTGCATGAACGGGTGAATCAGGCAGTAGAGCTCGTAGGTGCCCGGCTCCGCGAACGTGACCCTGTTGGCGGCCGGCAGCGGCGAGCCCTTGTCGTTGTCGAGCGCGCCCGAGCTCCAGAACCCGTTGCCGTGCGACGTCTTCGTCAGCGACGCCGGAGCGCCCGGAACATCGCTCGGGTAGATCGCCGCCGGGTCGATGCTCGGCGAGGTCAGCGATGCGGCGAGCTTGCCGAGGTACGAGCCCGGCTCGGTCTCCGGGTTGCCGGGGCCGGTCGTCGCGGTGTGCACTTCACGAGACCTGACGGCCATCGAGAACGTCACCGTGGCTCCCGGGGCGACGGTGAGCGAAGCGGGGTAGAAGGCGAAGCTCTCGACCCCGCCGCCGCCCGCCGCGCCGATGCTGACGGTCCCGGTGGGAGGCTTCGTCGACGTCAGCCTCTTCGCCGTGCGGAGAGCCGACGCGACCTGTCGCTTAACGCTGCGGGCGTTCTGCCTGCTCGACGGGATGTGCCGTCGCCGGCCGACGACCTTGACGGTGCCCTTCATCCCCGGGTGCACGTCGCAGAAGAACGTGAACCTGCCGGTCTTCTTGAACGTGACCGTCAGGGGCTTGGGATTGCCGGCGAGCGGCAGGCCGCTGTCGACGCGCTGCGTCGCGTCGTAGGCGACCTTCTTGCCCCAGGAGCTCGCCAGCAGCGCCGGGTTGAAGCCCGGCCGCCCCTGGCCGTTGAACCAGAACGGCTGGCCGGCGGCGTCGTTCGCCCCGCTGACCGCGTCGCTCGTCGTGATCAGCGGCAGGTCGCCCTGGCCCCTGGCCGGCAGGTCCACCGTGTGGAAGCCGTCCGGCACGAATCGCAGCCTGTCGCCCGCGCGAACGGTCACGCTGCGCGGGAAGAAGGCGTTGACGTCGGCGCCCACCTTCTGGAATGCCTTCTGACTGGCTGACGGCGTGCCGACGTCGACGGTCCTCGTCGCAGCCTGGGCGCTCACGGCCGTCGCGGCCAGTGCCGCTGTCGTCGCGGTCGCGACCAGCGCGACCCGACTCGGATACGTCATATCTGCCCCCTCGTGACGTACTCCCCGCGCCGGCGGGCGCGGATCGCGGCGACACTACGCCGCGTGCCGCGGCGGCGCAAGTGGGCACTGCGAGGCACGCCCGGGCGGTCGAGCGTGCCTCCTCGTCAGATCGCCTTGCCGGGGTTGAGCAGGCCGAGCGGGTCGAACGCCGCCTTGACGCGCTGCTCGAGCTCCAGCAGCCCCGTGGGCGTGTGCTCGCGCAGGTGCTCGCGCTTGAGCGTGCCGATGCCGTGCTCGCCGGAGACCGTGCCGCCGAGCTCGACCGCCAGCGCGACGAGCTCGTCGGCCGCGGCGAGCGCCGCCGCGCGACCGGCCGCGTCGCTCGGCGCGAACATGAAGTGGGCGTGCACGTTGCCGTCGCCCGCATGGCCCCAGGTGCACCCGGGGGCGCCGTGGCGGGCGCCGATCTCGGCGGTCTGCGCGACGATGTCGCGCAGACGGTCGACCGGCACGCCGACATCCTCGGCGATCGTGTGCCCGAGGTGGCCGGCCACCGCGTACGAGACGCCGTCGCGCCAGCGCCACAGGGCCTCGACGTCCCGACGCTCCGTCGGGGCGTGCACCGCGAGCGCGCCGTCGCCGAGCACGGACACGAGCTCGTCGCGCAGGCGCTCGGCCGCCTCGGGGTCGCCGTCGGCCTCTGCGATCACCATGAACCCGGGCTCGGCGAGCGCTATAGGGAATGCCGCCGCGCTGACGGCCAGCGCCTCGCCGTCGATGTGCTCGAGCGCCGCGGGCTGGAGCCCGCTGCCGAGCACGGCCTCGATGGCGTCGCAGCCGGCCTCGTGGTCGGGATAGACCGCGGCCACCGGAAGCGCCGCTTCGGGTGCCGGGATCAGCCGCAGCCAGGCGGCCGTGATGATCCCGAGGGTCCCCTCTGAGCCGATCAGCAGGCTCTTGAGGTCGTAGCCGGCGACGTCCTTGCGCAACGGCCCGCCGACCGTCACGAGCTCGCCGGGCCACACCACGGCCTCGATGCCGGTCACCCAGCGACCGGTGACGCCGTACTTGAACGCGTGCGGACCGCCCGCGTTCGTCGCGATGTTCCCGCCGATCTGCGACTGCTCGGCGGCGCCCGGATCCGGTGGGAAGCAGAGGCCGCTCTCGCGCGCCAGGCGATGCACGTCCCCGGTGCGAAGACCCGCCTCCACGTGGATCCTCCAGTGCAGCGGGTCGAACCGCCGTACGGCCGTCAGCCGCTCGAGCCCGACCACGACCTGGCCCTCCGCCGGCACCGCGCCGGCGGCGGCGCCGGTGCCGCCGCCGCGCGGCACCATCGCGATCCGGTGCTCGAAGCACCACCTCGCAACGCGCGCGACCTCCTCCGCGGAGCCGGGCAGGACGACTGCGGCCGCGGCGCCGCTGACGCCGCGCGACTCGGTGCCGTCGGCCAGGTACGGCGCCGGCGCCGGCTCGAGCACGTGCTCCGCGCCGACGATCGCCGCCAGGTCACGGGCGAGCGCCGTGCTCACCGCTCGCCTCCGAGATGGTTGCTCCCTGCCACGTGGGTCTCCTCGCTCTGCGCCCTGTCGGGATCTGGCTGTGCGCCCTGTCGATCTCCACCGCGCGCCCGGACGCAGATCGGCAACGGGTGGGTTGAGGAGGGCTGTGCGTGGCGGGCGCCGGCGAGGATACCTGGGAGCAGGTGAGCGGGCGCGTCCGGCGAACCACCCAAGGTGGCACGAGAGGTGGCGTACGCGCGGAATCCGGGTAGTAACGTCGTCGTGTCTCGTCGACTCCTGACCGACTCGACGAGTCCTCTGGGAGAGAGACGATCAGGTAAGCACAGGGCAGCGAGGCCTCGCGGCGATGAGCACTGGCGCGCCTGAGCTCGTTCAGGATGTCGGGGGTGGGATCGCGCCCGGCAGGGAGACGTCTGCGGAGATCGCGGCGCGCTCTCCGCTCGAGCTGTTCTGGCGCCGCGTCCGGCGCGACCGGGTGACGCTCGCCTCGGCGCTGTTCATCCTGGGGCTGGTCGTCGTCGCCGTCTTCGCCGGGCAGATCGTCGACCTCGTCGGCGCGCGTCCGCCCAACGAGCAGTCGACGAAGTTCCTCGACGAGTTCGGGTCGGCATCGGGCCCCGACTTCGCCGCACACAGCTACTTCGGGACGGACGGCCTCGGCCGCGACGTCTTCAGCCGCACGCTCTACGGCGCGCGGATCTCGCTCGAAGTGGCGATCATCAGCACGTTCCTGACGGTGCTGATCGGGGTCGTCCTCGGCGTGATCGCCGGCTACTTCCGCGGCTGGGCGGACACGCTGCTGTCGCGGCTGATGGACGTGATGCTCGCCTTCCCCGTGCTGCTGCTCGCGCTCGGCCTGGGGGCCGCCTGCTCGTTCGGCCAGGGCTGCGTGCAGATGAGCTTCGCGAACGTCGGGCAGGTCATGGTCGTTTTCGGCGTCGCCGGTGCGTTCCTCGTCGTCGGCTGGCGGCTGCTGCGGGCCCGTGGTGCCGGCGATGCCCGGCCGCGAGCCGCCGAGCTTGCGGCGGGCGCGGCGGCATGGCTCGTCGTGATCGTCCCCGGGCTCGTCCTGTGGCTGGCGGTCGGCGGGCACGGTGCGCTCATCACGCCGGGGCTCCCGGTCGTGATCTTCGTGATCGTCATCGCGAGCTGGCCCTACATCGCGCGGATCATCCGTGGGCAGACGCTGTCGCTGCGCGAGAAGGAGTTCGTCGAGGCGGCCAAGGCGCTCGGCGCCTCGGACCGGCGGATCATGTTCCGCCACATCCTGCCCAACCTCGTCGCTCCGATCATCGTCTACACGACGCTCGTCATCCCGACGACGATCCTCTTCGAGGCGGCCCTCTCCTTCCTCGGCGTCGGCGTGCAGCCGCCTACGGCGAGCTGGGGGGCGATGATCTCCGACGCCACCGAGATCTTCGACACCGCCTGGTGGTACATGACCTTCCCGGGTCTCGCGCTCGTTCTGACCGTGCTGGCCTTCAACCTGGTCGGCGATGGCATGCAGGATGCGCTGAACCCGAAGACGAGGGGGCGCTGAGGCGCTCGAAGAGAAGTGGGAGAGGTGCAAAATGAGAGGAAAGGACTACACATGAGCAGGAGGAGCCTGCGCTTCGCGCTCGCGGCCTGCCTGGCGTTCGCGCTGTCGCTCGCGATCGCCGCCTGTGGTGGCGGCGAGAAGAAGCAGAGCACCAGCGGCGGCGAGGGCGGCTCGACCACCGTCCCGGCGGGCAAGAAGGGCGGCACGGTGACCGTTCTGTCCGCCGGCGACGTCGACTACATGGACCCGGGACAGGCCTTCTACACGTTCAGCTATCAGATCGTGTACTCGACCCAGCGGGCCCTGTACTTCTTCTCGCCGGAGGACAGCGAGAAGCAGGTCCCGGACCTGGCCGACGGTCCCCCGCAGATCGCGGACGACCAGCGGTCGCTCACCGTCAAGATCAAGAAGGGCATCAAGTTCTCACCGCCGGTCGACCGCGAGGTCACCTCCGCGGACGTCAAGTACGCGATGGAGCGGGCGTTCTCGGAGAACGTGCCGAACCCCTACGCGACCGGCTATTTCGGTAACATCGTCGGCGCGCCGGACGAGCCGACGAAGGGCGTCAAGGAGATCTCCGGCATCACGACGCCGGACGACCAGACGCTCGAGTTCAAGCTCGACCAGCCGACCGCCGGTCAGCTGTACGCCGCGATGGTGATGCCGATCACGATCCCGGTGCCCAAGGAGTACGCGTCGAAGTTCGACGCCAAGAGCCCGTCGACGTACAACGAGCACGTGGTCTCCACCGGCCCGTACATGGTGGAGAACGACTCCTCCGGCGCGCTGACCGGCTGGAAGAAGGGCAAGTCGATCAAGGTCGTCCGCAACCCGAACTGGGATGCGAGCACCGACTTCCGACCCGCCTACCTCGACGGCTTCGACGTCCAGGAGGGCAATGACGACGCAGCGGTCGCCAGCCGGCGCATCCTCCAGGGCCAGGGCCTCGTCCAGGGCGACGGCGCCCCGCCGGCCCAGGTGCTGAAGCAGGCGATCCAGCAGTACAAGGATCAGCTCGTCTTCTCGCCTTCCGGCGGAACCCGCTACATCGCGCTGAACACCACCCAGAAGCCGTTCGACGATCTCAACGTCCGCAAGGCCGTGCTCGCCGGCTTCGACCGCAACGCGTTGCGCCTGACGCGCGGGGGCGCCGCGATCGGCGACATAGCCTGGAGCTACCTGCCGCCGAACTTCCCGGGCTTCGCGGAGTCCGGCGGGCCGAAGGCTCCGGCCGAGTTCGACTACCTGCAGAACCCGGACGGCGACATGGCGCTCGCCGCCGAGTACATGAAGAAGGCGGGCTATCCGTCCGGCAAGTACACCGGTACGGAGAAGCTGCTGACGATCGCGACGAACGCCGACCCCGGCAAGAAGACGGCCGAGAACGCGCAGGCGCAGTTCGAGAAGCTCGGCTTCAAGCTGAACTTCCGCATCGTCCCGCAGGACACCCTGTACACGAAGTTCTGCGGCGTGCCCAAGTCGGACTACGCGATCTGCCCGAATGTGGGGTTCTTCAAGGACTTCCTCGATGGGCAGGCGCTGCTCGACCCGACGTTCGGCGGGGATGCGATCATCCCGGCCAACAACGTCAACTGGCCGCTGCTCGACAACGCGAAGGTGAACGACCTGATCGCGAAGGCGAAGGTGATCCCGCCCGGTCCGGCCCGCAACAAGGCGTGGGCCGAGGTGAACCTCGAGATCACCAGGCAGGCGCCGGCGATTCCGTTCGTCTGGGACAAGCTGCCGATCCTGTTCAGCAAGAACGTGCAGATGGTCGCCGACGATTACTCCAACTCGCCGTTCATGGCGTTCCTGTCGCTGAAGTAGGGGTTTTAGTCACACCGAGATGACGATGGGCGCGGGCCCCGCCGCGAGACGCCGGCGGGGCCCGTGGCCCCACCAGTCAAAAGACGAGCCAGATGGCCGGATTCATCACGCGCCGGGTGTTGTGGATGGTGGTGCTGCTGGCCGTCATCAGCGTCATCAACTTCACCATCTTCTCGGTGCTGCCGTCGGCCGACCCCGTGCTCCTGCGGGCCGGGCGAAGCGCAAGCCCCGAGCTCGTGCAGACGATCACCCGGCAGCTCGGGCTCGACAAGAGCAAGCCGGAGCAGTACCTGACGTACATGAAGGGCGTCGTGCTGCACTTCGACTTCGGCTACAGCTACCAGAACCAGGTCGGCGTGCGGCAGGAGATCCTCGACCGCCTGCCGGCGACGGCGACGCTCGCCCTCGGGGCGATGGTCGTCTGGCTGCTGGTCGGGATACCGATCGGGATCGTGTCCGCGATCCGGCGGGGTCGCTGGCAGGACAAGCTCGCGATGGGCCTCGCCCTGCTGGCGATATCCGCGCCGGTCTACTGGCTCGGGCTCGTCTCGCTCTATCTCTTCTCGAAGGAGATCGGCGTCATACCGATATTCCAGGGCGCGGGCAGCTATCCGCCCGACGGCAGCATCGTCAGCGAGCCGATCGCGGTGGTCGGATCGCTGCTGCTGCCGTGGCTGGTCCTCGCCGCCTCGTTCGCCGCGATCTACGCCCGCTTCATGCGCGGCAACCTGTCGGAGGTGCTTGACGAGGACTACATCCGCACCGCCCGGGCCAAGGGCCTCTCCGAGCGGCGCGTCGTCCTGCGCCACGGGGTGCGCTCGGCGATCACGCCGATCGTCACGATCCTCGGGCTCGACCTCGGCATCCTCCTCGGCGGGGCGATCCTCACCGAGACGGTCTTCAACATCCCGGGCATCGGCCGGCTCGCGTTCGACGCCATCCAGAAGAGCGACCTGCCGATCGTCCAGGGCACCGTGCTGATCGGCGCGTTCTTCATCATCGCGCTGAACCTCGTCGTCGACATCGTCTACGCGTACCTCGATCCGCGGGTCCGGTACTGAGATGGCGCTGCTCGAGGTCAGCGGCCTGACCGTCTCCTTCGACACCGAGGACGGCGTCGTCCAAGCGGTCGACGACGTCTCGTACACCGTCGACGCGGGATGCGCGCTGGGCATCGTCGGCGAGTCCGGCTCGGGGAAGAGCGTCTCGTCGCTCAGCGTGATGGGCCTCACGCGGTTTGCCGGCAACGCGCGGATCTCCGGTGAGGTGCGCTTCGACGGGCACGATCTGCTGGCGGCCGGCGACGAGGAGCTGCGTCGCCTGCGCGGCAACGAGATCGCGATGATCTTCCAGGACCCGCTCAGCTCCCTGCATCCCTTCTTCAGGGTGGGCGACCAGCTCGTCGAGGCGGTTCGCGCGCATCGCGACGTCTCCCGGGCCCGGGCGCTCGACCGTGCGGTCGAGATGCTCGGCCTGGTCGGCATCCCCGAGCCGCGCAGATGCGCCTCCTGTTACCCGCACGAGTTCTCCGGCGGCATGCGCCAGCGCGTGATGATCGCGATGGGCCTGATCAACGAGCCCAAGCTGCTGATCGCCGACGAGCCGACGACGGCGCTGGACGTGACCGTCCAGGCGCAGATCCTCGAGCTGCTGGCGCGGCTTCAGCGAGAGCTCGACACGGCGATCGTGCTGATCACTCACGACCTCGGCGTCGTCGCCGAGGTGACCGACGACGTCGCGGTCATGTACGCGGGGCGGATCGTCGAGCAGGCTCCGACCGAAAGGCTCTTCGCGCGGCCGCAGCACCCCTACACCTGGGGCCTGCTGCAGTCGATCCCCCGCGTCGACCACCGTCGCGACGAGCCGCTCGTGCCGATTCCCGGACGCCCGCCTTCGCTGATCCTGCGCCCCTCCGGCTGCGCGTTCCACCCGCGCTGCCCCTACGTGCAGGAGCACCACAAGCGGATCGTGCCGCCGCTCGAGCCGCTCGCCGGCGATCCCGCGCACAGCGTCGCCTGCCTGCTTGCGGAGGAGCAGCGCCGGGAGCTGTGGAGCAGGCTGCGGGCCGGAGCCACACCGGACGAGGCGCGTGCGGCCGTCGGGGTGCCGGGGCAGGGTGCGCCGGTACTGCGCGAAGGGCTGGAGGCGGGATGACCGACGGGCTGGCCGGGCCGGTGGGCGACGCGGTCGTGGGCGCGGCGGGGATTGCGGTGGGTGCGGGCGCGCCGGCGCTCGTCGAGGTCCGTGACCTCGAGAAGCGCTTCCCGCTGCGGCGGGGGCCGCTCCAGCGGGAGACGGGCGCGGTCCGCGCCGTCGACGGCATCAGCTTCGACGTGCGCGAGGGCGAGACGCTCGGGCTGGTCGGCGAGTCGGGATGCGGCAAGTCGACGACGGCCCGCCTGGTCACGCGCCTGCTCGAGCCGACGGCCGGGACGATCCGCTACCGCGGCGAGGACATCACCCACCGATCGCGCCGCGAGCTGATGGCTCTTCGGCGCGACATGCAGATGATCTTCCAGGACCCGTACTCGTCCCTGAACCCGCGCCAGACGGCCGGCTCGATCATCGGCGAGCCGTTCGTCATCCACGGCATCGAGCGCGACGAGACCCGGCGCCGGGCGCGCGTCCGGGGGCTGATGGAGCAGGTCGGGCTCAATCCCGAGCACTACAACCGCCTGCCGCACGAGTTCTCCGGCGGGCAGCGCCAGCGGATCGGTGTCGCGCGGGCGATCGCGCTGAAGCCCAGGCTCGTGATCGCGGACGAGCCGGTCTCCGCGCTCGACGTCTCGATCCAGGCGCAGATCATCAACCTCCTGAGCGACCTGCAGCGCGAGCTCGGCCTGACGATCCTCTTCATCGCGCACGACCTCAGCGTCGTGCGTCACATGTGCGATCGGGTCGCCGTCATGTACCTCGGCAAGATCGTCGAGGTGGCGTCGGCCGAGCAGCTCTTCGCCCATCCCCGTCATCCGTACACCGGCGCGCTGCTCAGCGCCGTCCCGGTGCCCGACCCACAGCTCGCCAAGCTGCGTCGCCGCCAGGTGCTGGGCGGCGACGTCCCCTCGCCGACCGCACCGCCGGCGGCGTGCCGCTTCCATCCCCGGTGCCCCAAGGCGCAGCCGATCTGCTCGCGCGAGGAGCCGGCGCTGGAGGTGAAGGAGGGCGGCAACATCGCCGCCTGCCACTTCCCCCTGACGATCGAGGAGGTCGCCGGCCGGCTGCCGGTGCGACCGGGATGAGCGGCCTGCCGACGGTCCCGCCGTCGGCAGGCACCCTCCTTCGACTCGCAGCCCTCGCCCTTCAGTCCAGCCAGGTCACGACGTCCTGCGCCGGCGCGCGGCGCGGGGCGCGGGGCTCGTGGCGCGGCGTGCCGAGATGCAGGAGGCCGAGCACCAGCTCCCCCTCGTCGATCCGCAGCGCCTCGCGTCCGGCCGGCTCGCGCAAGACCGCCGGCGTGCGCCAATAGCCGGCCAGGCCGCGGCCGTGCGCCGCCAGCAGCACGATGTATGCCGCGATCGCCGACGCGTCGCGGTCCTCGGCCGCGGCGACCGGGTCGGGGCTCGTCAGCACCGACACCGCGACCAGGGTCGGCGCGCGACGCAGCTTCGGTCCCGCCTCGGGCCCTGCGGCGCGCTCGAGGCGATCCAGCGCCCCCGGTCCGAGCACGCGAAAGCGCCACGGGTTGGTGAGGTTGTGGTTGGGCGCCCAGCGCGCCAGGTCGAGCAGCTCGGCGAGCACCTCGGGGTCGACCGGCTCAGGACCGTAGGCCTTGTGCGTGCGCCGGTTGCGGATCGCCTCCTCGAGCTCCATGTCAGTCCTCGTCCTCCTCGTCCTCGGCGTAGAGCGACTCGCGCGCCAGCTCGCGCGAGGCCGCGTCCCAGACGGCCACCTCGAGCGTGTCGCCGCCGTAGTCGTCCGGCGCCAGCAGCGTGAAGCGGCCCTCCTCGAGTGGGCACTGGTCGACGCAGGTCCCGCCGAGCTCCGCGGTTGCGATCCGCGCCTCGCCGCCCGTCAGCGGCCGGCCCCACACGAGCGTCATCGCGGCGACGGCGCCGTCCGCCCCGTGCCATGCGCCGATGACCTCGTCGCAGATGTCGATCGTCCAGTCGGGGTTGGCATCCGCCGTCTCGCCGGTCGCGTCGGCCTGGGCGAAGAGCTCCGCCGGATCGCCGTCCGAGTCGTCGCCGCGCACGAAGCTCACGTAGCCGAAGACCTCCAGCCCAGAGGTCGTGTGCGCGACCGCCGGCACGTAGGTGCGGCCGTGCCAGGTGCGCTCCGGGTACCAGGCGACCTCGCCGACCTCGCCGAGCGCCCCGGCGTCGCCGGGATCGATCGCGAGGCAGGCTCCGAGCAGCTCCTGCTGCAGCGTCTCGGCCAGGCGACCGCTCGGCAGCGGCTCGTGCGGCGGCTCGGCGGCGAAGCGGGGGACCGGTCGACTCTCGGGTGGCATGCCGGGCAGGCTACGACCCCGGCGACTCGAGCAGCAGCGTCACCGGGCCGTCGCCGACCAGCTCGACCTCCATACGCGCGCCGAACACGCCGCCCTGCGCGCCGAGGCGCGCCCGGAAGCGCTCGTAGAGCGGTTCCGCGAGCTGGGGCGGCGCCGCCGCGACGAAGCTCGGACGGTTTCCGCGGCGCGCGTCGCCGTAGAGCGTGAACTGGCTCACGCACAGGACCTCGCGCCCGCCGAGGGGCTCGTTCATCCGCCCGCCCTCGTCGTCGAACACGCGCAGGGCGCGCACCTTGTCCGCGAGCCGATCGCAGGCTCGCTCGTCGTCGCCGTGGGCGACGCCCAGCAGCACGAGCAGGCCGGGCCCGATCGACGAGACCTGCTCGCCGTCGACCCGGACGGCCGCCCGGGAGACCCTCTGGACGAGCGCACGCACCGCGCGCGAGGGTATCTACGCGAGCCCGCCGACGGAGACGAGCGTCGCCCCGCCGAGGACGATCGCCGTGCTCCAGGCGAGCGCAGCGCTGTAGATCCGCAGGTCCAGGCCGAAGACGTGCGCGACGGCAAGGCCGTTGACGCCGCTGGACATCGCCGCCTGGACGAGGAAGGCATCGGGCACGCGGACGACGAGGGTCGAGAGCGCGAGCATCACGGCCGGGGCTACCAGCAGTCGCAGGCCGAGCACGACGGCGACGGGCGCGTCGAGCGGAGGCGGGAAGACGCGCGCCCCCTCCTCCTGCTCCTGCATCAGGTTCACGCCGAGCGCGAAGAAGCCGAGCGGGGCGATCGCCAGGACGGTGACCTGCATCGCCTCCCGAGCCCAGTCCGGAGTCAGGGCCTCGGGGGCGACGAGCGCGAGCACGAACGCCAGGAGCGCCGGGTTGCGGGTGAGGAACGCCGAGAGGCGCTCGCGCGGCGTGTCACCCGCACGCGTCCCGTATGCCGCGCCGATCGCGAAGCCGACGAGCAGCAGGGCCGGGCCGCTGACCGCGATGTCGTAGGTGAGCGCCTGGCCGATCGCCTGGTCGCCGCCGAGCATCGTCGCGACGATCGGCACGCCGAGGAAGCCGGTGTTCGCCAGGACGACGCACAGCATGATCGCGCCGGTCGCCGGCCTGGGCAGCCGCAGCACGTGCTCGCCGATCGCCCACGCGAGCACCAGGGGCACCAGCCTCTCGGCCCAGCCGAATGCCAGCCCCGCACCGACGCCGGCGGTCAGCTCGACGTGCGAGACGGTGAAGAACGTGATCACCGGCAGCAGCCCGTAGATCAGCAGGTCGAGCGCACGCCGACCGGCGCGCCGGGCCGGCTCGCCCCAGCGGCGCTCGGCGCCCGCACCCACCGCGATCGAGGCGACGATTACGAGTGCGACGGCGAGCACGCCGCCAGGCTATGCGCCGGCCGCGCGCAGCTCGCGCGCGGCACGCTCCGGAGAGACGGGGTTGAGGTCCAGCCCCGTGCCGAGCTCGAGCCCGGCCGGGCGACCGAGGCGCGGGGCGAGGTCGATCCGCCAGCAGTAGTGGTCGGCGCCTCGCGGCGCCGTGCGCAACCAGAGGTTCAGCGCCGGCAGATCGCCGAAGCGCGCACGCAGCAGCGCCAGCGCGCGCGCGAGCATCGCGGCGCAGAGCGGCCCCCCGTCCTCGAAGCGCATCGCCGGGCGCCGCGGCGCCAGCAGCAGTGCGTACGGCGACGGGGAGGCGTAAGGCGTCAGCAGCACCGCCTCGTCGTCGATCGCGACGACGCGCTGATCGAGGCGCACCTCCTCGCGGACCAGGTCGCCGAGCAGGTTGCCGCCCATGGTGCTCGTGGCATACGCGCCGAACCGCTCGCGCTCGCGCGCGACGTACGGCGGAACCTGGTCCAGCGCGACGAGCTGGGCGTGGGTGTGCGGCAGGGAGGCGCCCGCCGCGCGCCCGTCGTTGACGAACAGGTGCACGCACGCGGCGCCGTGCTCCGCGTGATGGCCGATGCGCCGGCGCCACATCGCCATCGCACGCTCGAGCTGCGCCTGCGTCAGGTCGCCGAGCGACGCCAGCGGGCCGGGGGCGTTGACGATCACCTCGTGTCTCCCCCGCGCCGCGCGCGCGGCGAACAGGTCGATGCGGGCCTCGCGCGGCGGCTCGGCCGCCTGCTCGTCGAATGCCGGGTAGAGGTTCGGCACGACCCGCACCAGCCAGCCCGGCTCGCCGGGGGCCGAGCCGTCCGGCCTGAGCGCATCGAGCTCAGGCGGAGTGCGGTCCTCGTGGCCCTCCAGGAACGGGTCGCCCGCCGGATCGATCTCTCGACCCGCGGGCGGCGGCTCGAGACCGGCCCCGGGCCGGTCCGAGCGCTCGTCGGCGATGATCGCCTTGCGCCCGCTGAGCGGGTCCTGGCGGATCTCAGCCAACGACCTTCTCCATTCGGACGTGCTCGATCCCGGCGTCGAGGTAGGGCTCGCCGTCCGTGACCACGTAGCCGGAGCGCTCGTAGAGGCTCACCGCGAGCAGCTGGGCGCCGAGCGCGATCCGCTCCGCGCCGGCGGCGCGCGCCTCGTCCTCGGCGCGAGCGAGCAGCAGCGAGGCGACCCCGCGCCGTCGCGCGCCGGTCGCGACCGCCATTCGGCCGAGGGTCATCGTCGCCCCCTCGTCGAACAGCCGGCAGGTCCCGACGACCCGCTCGCCGCCGTCGAGCGCGACGAGCTGGACCGCATCGCCGTCGCGGCCGTCGACCTCCTCCTCGACCGCGACGCCCTGCTCGTCGCAGAAGACCTCGACGCGCAGGTCGAGCGCGGCGGCGAGCTCCCGCGGGCTCGCGGCGCGGCGCACGGCGACGCTCATCCGGCGCCGCCGGCGTAGCGCGCGATGTCGCGCTCGAGGTCCGCGGTCGACAGGTAGGGCCCCTGGTGCGTGTACGCCTTGCGCCCGCGGGCGTCGTAGAAGATCGTCGCCGGCGCGCCGGCCAGGCCGTAGTCGTTGTAGATCCGCCCGTCGGGGTCCTCGTAGCTCGGGTAGCTGACGGGGGCCCTGCGCAGGAAGCGGCGGGCAGCGCCCGCGTCGTCGCGCAGGTTCACGCCGATGAACGCGACCTCGCGCCCGCGATCGAGCGACACCTCCTGCAACACGGGGGTCTCCTGGCGGCACGGCCCGCACCACGAGGCCCAGACGTTCACGACCGCCGGGTGCCCGCGCAGCGCACGCAGGCGCGCGCGCAAGGCGCCGCGGCTGCCCGGCAGCAGCTCGCCGGCCTGGGCGTGCAGCGCGGCGAGCGGCGCCGGCGAGCCGGCGAGCCGGCGGCGCATCTCGTCCGCGGAGGTCTTCCGGGGCGCGGGAATCGCCGAGTCGCTCTCGGATGAAGCCTGCTTGAGGCCGATCCCGATCGCGGCGCCGACGGCGATGACGGCGGCGAAGAGCAGCGCTGTGCGCATCGAATGAGCATCGCACAGCGGTGCGGTATCCTCTTCGCTACGACGCGGGGCACGCCCAGCAGGGAGGAATCTCCCGCGTCAGGCCCGGCGGATGCCGTGCCGCCCGGGTCGAGGCGCCTGCCGGTTTTCGCGCTCCGTCCCGCCTTTCGAACGCCCTGGCCAATATGGCTGACGATCCGACGGCCGTCGAGGCCGCATCCGTTCCGGCTCCTGCCGACATCGCCCGCGCGGCATCGTTCGCGCGTGAGGCGTTCATGCACGACGGCGAGAGCGCGGCCGACGTGCTCGCCGTCGGGACACCGCGCCGGATGGCGCTCGACGACGCGCTCTCCGAGCTCGAAGCGGGCCACGCGGTCCCCTCCACGCGGTGGCGTCGCGACTGGTCGCTGATGCTCGGGCTGGAGCGGATCCTCAGCGAGCAGGAGCCGAGGCTCGCCGACGGGACGACGCTCAACCCGCACCAGGTCGACGCGCTGTCCGGCACGCTGACGGCGCTGCTGGCCGACCGGATGCGCTCGGCCAACGGCGCCGCCGCCGGAAACGGCAGCGTCGCGACGGCCGCACCGGTGCTGGCCGTCGACGAGGAGCACGAGGCGCACGACGACGCCGAGGACGACGCCGAGGTTGCCGCCGCACTGGCGGCGCTCGACGCCGAGCACGCGGAGGACGAGGACGAGGAAGAGGTCCAGCGCGGCGACTCCGGCGAGGACGAGGCCTCCTGGGAGGCACCCGACGAGACCGACGAGGACGTCGACCAGGCGGCGGCCGAAGACCCGAATGCCGACAAGCGCTTCTGGTTCGAGCACGCGACGGGCGCCGGGAAGACCGTTGCCGCCATGGGCTTCGTCGAGGCCTCGCGCACGGGCGGCGTGTTGATCCTGACGCACCGTCGCAACCTCGTCGACCAGTTCAACGAGGAGCTGCGCACCCGCGGCTACGCGGACCGCGTCTCGGCGGCGCTGCTGGGCGAGGACAAGGGCCACGGCGACGGCCCCGTGACGGTCGAGACCTACCAATGGTTCGTTCGCAACGCGGGCGAGATCTCCAGTGCCTACACGATCGTCATCTGCGACGAGGCGCACACCGCGCTCGGCGAGAAGACCAGCGCCGCGATCCGCGCCTGGACCGGGCCGATCTTCATCGGCATGACGGCGACCGGCGCGCTGATCGCCCGGCATGTCACGGACCTCTTCCCCACGCAGACCTCGCGCTTCGACCTCGCGCAGGCGGCCCGCCGCGGCGTGATCGCGCCGCTGCGCTGCATCCGGATCCCACCCGGGCCGGGCGTGCGGACGATCGCGAAGGTGCCGCTGCGCCGCGGTGAGGTGGATGTCGAGTTCGATCAGGAGATGCTGGCCGAGCTGCTGGACCAGACGCCGTTCAACTTCGCGATCGCGGACCTGTATCGCACGCGCTTCAACGGGGTCCCGGGCGTCGTCTACGCCGCCGGCGTGCGGCACGCCTACAACGTCGCGGAGGCCTTTCGCGAGGTCGGGATCAAGGCCGAGGGCGTCTCCGGGGAGACGCCCAAGCGCGAGCTCGCGGCGATCCTCGCCCGCTACGAGCGCGGCGACATCGACGTGCTCGTCAACGCGCAGCTCCTCGCCGAGGGGTGGAACTCGCCCCGCGCGACCATCTGCATGCACCTCGCGCCGACGGCGTCCAAGCGCATCTACCAGCAGCGCGTCGGGCGCGTCACGCGCCGCCACCCGGGCAAGGAGGCGGGCGTCGTCGTCGACTTCGTGCATCCGGCCACCAAGCACGACGACCCGGTGGTCACGCTGCACTCGCTGCTCGACCGCGACGTCTACCGCGGCGGCGCGATCGTCGTCGGCCCGGTCCGCCGTGGCCGCGGCCGCCGGGTGCGCGTCGAGCGGCGCGTGATCCCGGTCGCCGCGAACGAGGAGCGCCGGCACGAGATCTTCGAGCGCGAGCTCTGGCGGATCGCGGTCGAGCACCTGGACTGGGGAGAGCAGCACATGTGGGCTGCGCTCGCCGCCGCGCGCGTGCAGCCGAGCGGTTGGCGGCGCGCCCGGGCGATGCTGCACTTCGACCGCTCGGGTGAGCTGAAGCGACGCTTCCTGCTGACGGCGGTCGAGCGCAACAAGAGCTCGCAGCTGCGCGTCCGGGCGCTGCAGGAGATCGCCGCGCTCAAGGATCCGGAGGCGTTCGACCTCGCCGCCGACCTTGTCGGGACGTGGGCGCGCGACGAGCGCCGCGAGGGGGCAAAGGTCCTCTTCCAGGCGCTCGCCGAGAAGCGCATCGGTCGTCGCGACCAGGCGAACGCCTGGATCTGGCGACTCGCCGAGTGCACGCGCGAGGTCCACGAGGAGTACGCCGTGCAGCGCTGGCCGGAGACCAAGCGGCTGCTCGGGCTGCTCGTCAACTCGGCCGGAGCCGCGCACGCGCGCAACGCGAGACGGCTCGTGCAGAGCGCCCGCACGCAGGACCGCCGGCTGCAGGCGGCGCTGCTGGCAGCAGCCGTGGCGCACACGCCCGAGGCGGAGGAGGTCCTGCGCGGCGCGCGCACGAGGCTCTCGCGCAAGCCGGGCGCGCTGTCGCGCGAGCTGCTTCGCAACTTCCCGAAGGGCAAGGGGCGCGGTAGGCGCCGGCGGCGCAAGCGGACCGGTGAGGCCGCGGACGAGGCGCTCGTCGGGGCCGAGATCGTCCGTCGCGCGCCGGCCGGCCTGCTCGAAGCCGGCCCCGACGCGGCCGGCGGCGACGGCGGCGGCTCCTCGAGCGCTGCGGCCGCCTCCGGCGAGCCTGGCGCCGCGGAGTCCGACGGCGCTCGCGACGGCGCGCCGTCGGAGGATGGCGCGAGCTCAGGCAAGGCCCGCCCCGCCCGTCGGCGCCGACGTCGTGCCGCGGGCGGCGCCCCCGCCGATCCGCTCGGCGAGCCCGAGGCCGCCTAGCGCCGGCGCCCGGCGCCGCGGGGGACGCCGCGCGCCGCGCGGCGATCATCTCGCGTGAGCCCGCGGCACTGCAGCTGCGCTACCTCCAGACGCTGCTCGAGATCGGCGTCGACTTAGCCGGGCGCCGTCCGGCGTTCACGCCGTCGGGCGCGTCGGTCCGCCGAGGTGGACCTCGGCGGCGTCGAGGATCGTGCGGGCGCCGTCGGGCCGCACGACGATCAGGCAGCCCCGGTAGTCGACGCCGGCCGCGGTGCCGGTGCCGCCGCTCCACGAGATCTCGCGCCCGATCAGCGCGTCGCGCCTGCGCCACGCTTCGAGCGTGCCCGAGTCGCTCAGCGCCAGCGAGCGCTCGAGCTCGCGCAGGACGCGCTCGCGCAGGTCGTCCACGGCGGCCGGCTGCAGGCCGAGGCTCGACGCTCCCCGGCGTGCGTCGCTCGGCAGCGCCGCGGGGTCGAGCGCGACGTTCACGCCGATGCCGACGATCGCCCAGCTCTCCCGCGGGCGCCCCTCGACCAGGATGCCGGCGACCTTGCCCGGCGGCTCGTCGGCCCGCGATGGCCACAGCACGTCGTTCGGCCACTTGATCGACGCCTGCGGGCCGAGCGTCGCGGCGACGGCGACGGCCGCTCGCAGCGGCAGCAGCCCGGGCGGATCGCGCAGGAGCACGGACATCAGCAGCGCCTGGCTGGCCGGCGCGCTCCATGTGCGGCCCTGGCGCCCGCGCCCGGCGGTCTGCTCGCCGGTCGTCACCAGCGTGCCGTGCGGCGCCCCCGCCTGCGCGAGGTCGCGCAGGCGGTCGTTCGTCGACCCGGTCGACCGCAGGTGCAGGTGGGGCAGCCCGAGGCTCACGCGCCCGGCCGGATCCTGACCTCGTCGCCGACGGCGACCCCCAGCCGATCGGCCGCCGAGCCGCGGTTGACGGCCAGCGCGAGCGTCCGGTAGGCATCCTCGTAGAGCAGCAGGTCGCCGGGGGGTGCGTCGGTGAACGTCGTCGCGTAGAAGCTCGCGATGCCGCTCACCGAAACCGGATGGCCGAGCCGTAGGCCGAACGCCGCGATCTCGTCGTGCTCGACGTCGAGCACGACGTTGCCGAAGCGGTCGATCGCGACGGCATGCGCGACGATCTCGTCGGCCTCGGCGCGCGCGAGCGGCATGTCCAGCTCGACGATCTCGTCGGGGTCGATCGGCTCGCCGGCGTCGCGCAGGTGCGCGCCGGCGGCGAGCGCCGCGGCGACCGGGGTGAAGATGTCACGGCCGTGGAAGGTCGCCGAGACCGGCTCGAGGCGGTGCGGCGAGCGGCCGATGTCGACCGCCTCGATCGCTCCGCCGAAGCGCCGGGCCGCGAGCGACAGCAGCCCGTTGTCGGGGCCGACGAGCACACGATCCTCGTCCGCGGTGCGCAGCGCGATCGCCCGACGCTCGCCGCCCACGTCGGGGTCGACGACCGCGACGTGCACTCCCGGGGCGCAGTACGGCAGTGCGCGGCGCAGCACGATCGCGCCGCCGCGCACGTCCTGGCGTGCGATTCCGTGGCTGAGGTCGACGATCCGCGACGCCGGCGCGATCCGCGCCATCACGGCGTGGCAGACGCCGACGAAGTCGTCCTCGGAGCCGTAGTCGGACAGGAACGTGATCGGGCGGGTCATGCTCCCTCGAGCTCGCGCTGGGGGTGGCCCGGGTCGCGCTCGCTGACCCCGTGCGGGGTTCCGTGCTCGCGCAGGAGGTCGAGGAACGGGGCGGCGTCGAATGCCTCCGGCCCGAGCACGCCGGTTCCCGACCAGACGCCCTCGGCGAGCAGCTCGAGCGCGATCACCGGGTTCACGGCCGTCTGCCAGACGACGGCCTGGCTGCCGTCGCGCGCCATCGTCTCGGCGTTGTCGGCGACGTGGTACACGTACGTCGCCTTCGGGCGGCCGTCCTTGCCGGTCCCCGTCACCAGCGTTCCCGCACAGGTCCGGCCGCTCATCCGCTCGCCGAGCTCGGCCGGGTTCGGCAGCGCCGCGGCGACGACGTCGCGCGGTGCGACGAGTCGGCCGCGGACGTCGATCGGCGTGGTGGAGTCGAGGCCCAGCTTGCGCAGCGTCTTGAGCACCTCGATGAACTCGTCGCCGAGCCCGTACTTGAACGTGCAGCGCCGGCAGTCGACCCAGCGCGGGATCAGCATCACTTCCTCGTGCTCGACGTTCACGCACTCGACCGGGCCGATCCCCTCGGGGAAGTCGAAGACCTCGGGCTCGGAGAACGGGGCCGTCGTGTACCAGCCGCGGTCGCGCTCCCAGATCACCGGTGGGTTCAGGCACTCCTCGATCGTCGTCCAGATCGAGAACGTCGGGGCGAAGGCGTAGCCCTCGATCGCGAGATCGGCTCCGTCGCGCACGCCGATCTCGTCGATCTCGTCGAACAGGTGGTCGGCCGCGTAGCGTGCGGCGACGTCGGAGAAGCCCGGCTCGACGCCGATCCCGACGAGTGCCAGCAGGCCGCGCTCCTCCCACTCCGCGCTCCGGGCCAGCTGCGCGTCGCCGAGCTTCTCGCCGGGCAGCTCGTACGGGCGCTGGGGGTGCGGGCTCGAGAGCGTCATCGCCATGTCGAGGTACGTCACGCCGGCGTCGAACGCCGCCTCGAAGATCGGCGGGTTGAGCCGGGGGTCGCAGGCGTTGAGGATGACGTCGGCGCGCTCGGCGCGTGCGAGCCGGATGATGTCCGCGCCGCTCGACGCGTCGAGTCCGGCCGCGACGTAGCGCTCGTCGCCGAGCCGGGCGACGACGCGGGCCGCGCGCTCACGGTCCACGTCGGCCAGCACGAGCCGCTCGAAGAAGCCCCGACGGCGGGCGATCGCGGCCGTCGCGGCACCGACGCCACCGGCGCCGATGATCAGGATCCGCATCCGGCGAACCTACCGACTGGGCGCCGATCGAAGCGCCCGATCGGTGCCGCACGCCTCAGCCGGATGGGCCCGGATCGGCTCGGCTGCGGCTCGCCGCGTCGTCGAGCAGCGCGGCGAGCAGACCGTCCGGGGTGTGCTCCGCGGCCTCGACGTCCGGTTCGACGCCCAGCTCGCGCAGCGCGGCGCTCGTCACCGGGCCGATCGACACCAGGCGCGGCCCGGCGAGTGTCCCGCCGGTCGCCTCGTGCAGGAAGCGGGCGCTCGAGGCGCTGGTGAACGTCACGTAGTCGGCGCCGAGCACCGCGTCGCGATCCGCGTCCGCGAGCGGCTCGCGGACGGTCCGGTAGAGCGCGAGGACCTCGACCTGCGCCCCCCGGGCGCGCAGCGCATCGGGCAGCACGTCGCGCGCCTCCTGCGCGCGGGTCACCAGCGCGCGGCCGACCGGGACCTCGCGCAGCGCCTCGACGAGCGCCTCGGCGATCGCTCGCTCGGGGACCACGTCCGGCTCGATGCCGCCGGCGCGCAGAGCTCGCGCCGTGCCCGGCCCGAGCGCGGCGATCCGCGGGCCCGCGAGCGCGCGCGCGTCGCGCACGCGACGCAGCAGCTGCTCGGCGCCGTTCGGGCTGGTCACGCACAGGAGGTCGAACCCGCGCATGTCGGGGAGCGGGGCATCGAGCGGCTCGATCCGGATCGCCGGCGCCTCGACGACGTGCGCTCCCAGCGCGCGCAGCCGGGCGGCGAGCGCGCTGGCCTGCGCGCGGGCGCGGGTCACCGCGACGCTCGTGCCGAGCAGCGGCCGCGCGTCGCGCAGCCAGCCCAGCGAGTGGGTGAGGCGCGCCACGTCGCCGACGATCGTGATCGCCGGAGCGCGGATGCCTGCGTGCGCCGCCTGTGCGGCGATCGTCTCGAGGGTCCCCTCGACCTGTCGCTGGCCGGCGAGCGTGCCGCGCTCGACGATCGCCGCCGGGGTCGCGGCTGCGCGCCCGCCGGCGACGAGGCGCTCGGCGATCCGCTCGAGCTGGCGAACGCCCATGTAGAAGACGAGCGTGCCCGGGAAGGCGGCGAGCGCCGGCCAGTCGATCTGGCTTCCGGGCTTGGCGGGGTCCTCGTGGCCGGTCACGAACGCGACGGCCGCGGCCATTCCCCGGTGGGTCACCGGGATCCCCGCGTATGCGCTCGCGGCGACGCCGGCCGTGATCCCGGGCACGACCTCGAACGGGATGCCGTGCTCGCGGCAGGTCAGCGCCTCCTCACCGCCGCGGCCGAAGACGAAGGGATCGCCGCCCTTGAGCCGTACGACGCTGCGTCCCGCCTGCGCGTGCTCGACGATCAGCCGCTCGGTCACCTCCTGGGGCACCTGGTTGCCGCCGCCGATCTTGCCGACGTCGACGAGCTCGGCATCCGGCCGCGCACCGGCGAGCGCGCCCGGGGGGATCAGCCTGTCGTGGAGGACGACGTCGGCGCTGGCCAGCAGCTCGACGGCACGCACGGTCAGCAGCCCCGGGTCGCCGGGCCCGGCGCCGACGAGATGGACCCAGCCGGGCCGGGCGGCGCCGGTCACCGGCCGAGGACCTCGGCGGCCCCGGCGCCGAGCATTCGCTCGGCGACCTCGCGTCCGATGCGCTCGGGGTCGCCGGCCGGCATGCGGGTCAGCTCGTCGCGCAGCCAGGCGCTGCCGTCCGCTCGACCCGCGAACGCCGTGACGGTCATCGCGCCGTCCGCGCCCAGCACGGCGTGCGCGCCGACCGGGGAGTGGCAGTCGGCCTCGAGCGTGCGCACGACGGCGCGCTCGGCCCGCAGGCACGCGTGCGCGCCGGCGTCGTCGAGCGCCGCCAGCCGCCCGCCCGTCGCCTGGTCGTCCGCTCGCGCGCAGACGGCCAGCGCGCCCTGACCGGCGGCCGGGACCAGCTCGACGAGCGAGGCTCCCGCCTCGTCGCCCAGCCCCATGCGCTCGAGGCCGGCGAGCGCGAGGACGATCGCCTCGTAGCCGCCGTCGCGCAGCCGCCCGAGTCGCGTCCCGATGTTGCCGCGCACGTCGAGCACCTCCAGGTCCTCGCGCAGCGCGCGGATCTGGGCGGCGCGCCTCAGGCTGCTCGTGCCGACCCGCGCCCCGGCGGGCAGCGACGCGAGCGACTGCGCGCCGCAAAGCGCGTCGAGCGCGCTGGCGCGCGGTGGCACGGCGACTATCGCGACGCCTGGGGCCAGCACCGCCGGCACGTCCTTCGCGGAGTGCACGGCCACATCGATCTCGCCGTCGACCAGCGCGCGGTCGAGCTCGCGCACCCAGCGCTCCTTGTCGGGAGCGGCGCGGTTGCGGTCGCCGGTCGTCGTGATCTCGACGATCTCGACGCCGGCGCCGATCGCCTCCGCGACCGACCGCGCCTGGACGAGCGCGAGCGGGGAGCCGCGTGTGCCGATCCTCACCGTGGCGCCGTTCTCACGAGGGGGCGGACCGACGACGCAGCTCGCGGACCTCCGCCGGCGCGCCGGCGGACGGACGCTCGGCCGCATCGACGGCCTCGTCCAGGCCGAACAGCTCGCGGAGAACCTCCAGGCGGCCGTGGCCGCCGCCGTGCTCGAGCCCCCGCATCCGGATCGTCGGCTCGTGCAGCAGCCGCTGTGCGACCGCGCGCGCCACTGCCTCGATCCGCGCCAGGTCACGCTGCGAGGCGCTCTCCCAGCGGCCGGCGTTCTCCTCGAGCACCTGCTCGACGATCGTGGCGCCGTGGCTGCGCAGCGCGGCGATCGTCGGCGTGGCACCCTGCTGGCCGAGCCACGACGAGAACCGATCGATCTCGGCTTCCACGATCGCCTCGGCGCGCTCGCGCTCGCTTTCGCGGACCTCGATGTTCCGTGAGACGACGGCCTGGAGGTCGTCCATGTCGAGCAGCCGCACGCCGTCGAGCGCGGCGCACTGGGGCTCGACGTCGCGCGGGACCGCGACGTCGATCAGCACGAGCGGCCGGCCGCCCCGCGCCTCCATGACCAGGCGCAGCTCCGCGGCGCCCACGAGCGTGTGCGGCGAGGAGGTCGCCGCGACGACGATGTCGGCCGCGACGAGGCGCTCCGGCAGGCGGTCGAGCGGCTCGACCGTGCCGCCATAGCGTGCCGCGAGAGCGTGCGCGCGCTCGGCGCGGCGGTTGGCGATGAACATCGCCTCGACGCCCTGGTCGGCGAACGCGCGAGCCGCCAGCTCGGCGGTCTCGCCGGCGCCGACGATCACGATCTGCCGCCCCGCCAGGTCGCCGACCGCCTCGGCGGCGGCCGCGACCGCGACCGTCGAGACGCTGACCCGAGCCTCGCCGACGGCGGTCTCGGTCCGCACGCGCTTGCCTGCCTGCAGCGCGGCGCGGAACAGGCGGTTGGTGAACGGCCCGGTGGTCCCGCCGGCCAGGGCGGCCTCGTAGGCTCGGCGCACCTGGCCCTGGACCTCGCTCTCGCCCACGATCATCGAGTCCAGCCCGCCGGTCACCCGGAAGAGGTGCCGCGCGGCGTCGCAGTTGCGCGGCGCGTAGACGACGTCGACGAGCTCGGCCGCCGGGATCTCGCCGCGTGCCGCGAGCAGGGTGAGCATCTCGCTCTCGGCGCGTGCGGCATCGGCCACGACGAGGTAGACCTCGGTTCGGTTGCAGGTCGAGATGGCGACCGCCTCGCGCGCCTCCCCGCGCTCGACCAGCTCGTGCACGAGCTGGTCGGCTGCGCGCTCGGTCAGTGCCAGGCGCTCGCGCATCGCGACCGGCGCGGTGCGGTGCGAGATGCCGAGCGCGAGCAGCTCGCTCACGGACCGCCCCGCTCGGCCGTCGCCGACGGCTCGCCGGCGGCGAGGGCTTCGGGCTCGCGCCCGGCCTTCCGGGACGGGTCGTCCTCGCGCTCGGCGAGCACCAGCAGCTCGCGCAGCTCGCGCTCGACGCGGCTCGCGCGGGCAGCCATGATCGCGATGTAGATCAGCAGCAGCGCCAGCAGGACCAGGTAGGCGGCGGCGACGTAGCCGCCGTTGTCGGGGAGCTTGTCGGTCACGATGCGGCGATCCTCGGCGCGGCGCTGCGGTTGACGCCGTCCCCTGCGTCCTCGCCGAGGCGGCGGCGGAGCGCCCGGAGCTGGGCGCGTGAGTGCTTGGCGGTCATCTCGTACCTGTAGAGGGTGGCGAACAGCAGCGCGATGCCGACGATCGCCAGATAGAAGGGAAGGCGCATGCCGTCCGGCAGGTCGCCGCCGGCCGTGTTCAGCACCCGGGGGTGGATCAGCGGGTCGGCGAGGCGCACGGCCGCGAAGTTGATCGGCACGAACGCACCGGCGACGACGGCGAAGACCGCGGCGTAGCGTGACTGGCGCTCGGGGTCCTCGATCGAGAAGCGCAGCGGCTGGTAGCAGGCGTAGAGCAGGAAGACGATCAGGAACGACACCAGGGTCGGCTCGTCCCAGACCCAGAACTTGCCCCAGGACGCCTTCGCCCAGATCGCCCCGGTGAGCAGCGTGCCGACGCAGAAGATCAGCGACTGGTGGATCGCCGTGTACGAGCGCAGGTCGTGGCGGCTGTCGCCGCTGCGCAGGTACTGGACCGCGCAGATGCCGGCGAAGACGAAGCCGCAAAGCGTCACGATCGCGAGCGGCACGTGGACGTAGAAGATCTTCTGCGAGAAGCCCTGGTCCGCCTCGATCGGCGCGCTGAACGCGGCGAGGACGAACGCGCCGAGCAGCACGACCGTCGTCGCGATCGCGAGTGCCCGCAGCCGCGGGCCGTAGAGCCTGTTGCTCGTCGGCATCTGTCAGTCCTCGACGAGGTAGTCGAACAGCGCCCATGCGAGGAGGGCGAACAGCAGATCGTACAGACCGAGGATCGCGAGCCAGCGCCCGGCGAGCGCGCCGGCGCCGGCCTCGGCGAACAGCGGCGCCGTCGCGCGGGAGGCGGCGATCAGGACGGGCAGCAGCAGCGGCAGGGCCATGATCGACGTGATCAGGTCGCGGGCGCGCGTCTGCACGGCGATCGCGGCGACGAGCGTTCCGACGACCGCGATGCCGGCATCCGCGAGCAGCAGGACGAGCACCAGACGCAGCCAGCCGCCGGCTCCCGGCGCGGGGCCGAGCAGCAGGATCGCGAACAGCGGCACCGCGACCAGCTGCACGGCGACGAGGAACGCCAGCAGCGCCGCGGCCTTGGCCAGCAGCAGCGCCGAGCGGTCGACGGGCGCCAGCAGGAAGCCCTCGAGGCCGCCCTCGTCACGGTCGCTGACGAACAGGCGGCCGATGCCGAGCAGCGCCGCCAGCGTCAGCGTCACCCACAGCACCCCGGCGGCGAGGCTGCCGTCGACCGTGTCGCGGGCCAGCGCGAAGTGGAAGACGACGTAGGCGGTCGAGCTGTACAGGGCCATCGCGACGAGCGTCTGCGGCGCGCGGCGCTCGAGGCGCAGCTCCTTGGCCAGCACGGCGCGGGCCGCGGCGAGCGTCGCGGGGGGTCTCGCGCTCACCGGTAGAGCTCCCCGACCTGCGCCGGGCGCACGTCGGCCGCGGGCGCCAGCAGCGCCTGGCGTCCGGCGCGCAGGCCAAGCGCCAGATCGCCCTCCGCAAGGCCGCCGACCGGGTCGTGGCTCGTGACGACGCGCGTGCGCCCGCTGGAGCGCCCGACGAGCGGCTCCACCAGCTCCGCTGCCGCCGGGTCGAGGTTCGCGCGCGGCTCGTCGAGCAGCAGCACCGCGGGATCGTGCAGCACCGCGCGGCAGACCGCGAGGCGCTGGACCATCCCGCGCGAGAACGTGTGCACGCGGTCGGCCGACCGGGAGGCGAGCCCGACGCGCTCGAGCAGCTCGGCGATCCGCGCGCTCGCGTCGCGCAGGCCGTGCAGGCGCGCGTGGTAGGCGAGGTTCTCGCTCGCGCTCAGGTCCCCGTAGAGCAGCGGCTCGTGGCCGAGGAAGCCGATCCGCCCGCGCACGCGCCAGCCCTCGCGGAGCACGTCGCAGCCGAGCACGCGGGCCGTGCCGGCCGTGGGCCGCAGCAGCGTCGCGAGGACCCGCAGCAGCGTCGACTTGCCGGCGCCGTTGGGGCCGAAGACGACGAGCGTCGAGCCGGCCGGCAGCGCGAGCGTCACGCCGTCGAGGGCGGCCCGCTCGCCGTAGCGCCGCACGAGCGCGTCGAGCTCGATCGCGTGGGCGGGCTCCCCGCCCGCCCCCTGGGCGCCGGTGGGATTCGGGGACCGCGCTCCCCGGCGGGCAGCGGGCGCTCGAGGGGTCGCCGCCGAGCTCGGTTCCGCGGGCGCCTCAGGCGCCATGGGCCTCGCCGACCACCCTCCCGCCCTCGCGCGTGAGCGTGGAGGCGGCGTGCGGCAGTGCCGGCGCGAGCACCCCCCAGAGCTGGTCGATGGCCTTGGGGGTGCCCGGCAGGTTGACGATCAGCGTGCGCCCGGCGACTCCGCTGACGCCGCGCGTCAGCAGGGCGAGCGGCTGGTGGCGCAGCCCCTCGATCAGCATCGCGGTCTGGAAGCCGGGCGCCTCCCGCTCGATCACCGCGCGCGTCGCCTCCGGCGTGACGTCGTCCGGCGTCAGGCCGGTGCCGCCGGAGGTGAAGACGAAGCGCACGTCGTCGGCGACGAGCTCGCGCAGCCGCTCCTCGATCGCCTCCCGGTCGTCGGCGATCACCTCGATCGGCAGCGTCTCGCAGCCGACCGACCGCAGCAGCTCGGTGAGCCGTGGGCCGGAGCGGTCCTCGCCGTGGCCGGAGGCGAGCGTGGTGGAGATGATCAGGATCGCGGCGCGCATCGCCGTAGGGACGGTACTCGCGCGGCCGCTCGCGTGTGGCGCGCGGCGGTCAGCCGCGCGTCCAGTGGCCCGAGCGCCCGCCGGACTTCTCGAGCAGCGCGACGTGCTCGATGCTGACGGCGCGGTCGAGTCCCTTGACCATGTCGTAGACGGTGAGCGCCGCGACGGCCGCCGCAGTCATCGCCTCCATCTCGACCCCCGTCCGCGCGGTGACCGACGCGGTCGCGGTCAGCGTGACGGTTCCCGCGGGCTGGTCGATCACGGAGTCGACGTCGACGTGGTCGAGCGCCAGCGGGTGGCAGAGCGGGATCAGCTCGCCGGTCCGCTTGGCCGCCTGGATGCCGGCGATTCGCGCCACGCCCAGCACGTCGCCCTTTGGCGCGTCGCCGGCCGCGACCGCGGCGGCGGTCGCCGGGGCCATCCGCACGACGGCCCGCGCGACGGCGCGTCGCTGCGTGACCTCCTTGGCGCCGACGTCGACCATCCGCGCCGCGCCGTGCTCGTCGAGGTGCGTCAGCTCGCCCACGGGGCGAGGGTATCGGTGCTCGGCGCGATGCGCCCGCAGCCCGGCCCCGCCTCGGGTCGGGTCGTGGCGCGATGCTGCCGTCAGGCGACGGCGGTCGGCGCGTGCCCGGCCTTGGCCGCCTCGACCAGCGCGGCGACGCCCGCCTCGTCGCCGGCCCGCAGCAGCACGATCGGGTCCGGCTCGCCGTTCACGATCTCCTCGAAGAAGGCCTTGCGGTCCTGGTAGGTCGGCAGCGTGCCCTTGGCCCAGCCACGCACGTCGTTGAGGATGACCGCGAGCCGCGCGTACTCCTCGCCGAACAGCGCCGAGATCTCGCGCTTCATGCGCTTGGCGAGCGCCGGCGAGGCGCCGGCCGTCGAGATCGCGACCGCCAGCGGGCCGGTGCGCACGATCGCCGGCAGGATGAAGTTGCACAGCGGCGGCACGTCGACGACGTTGACGAGCATCGCGCGTCGCTCGGCGTCCTCGTAGATCCCGATGTTCACGTCCGTGTCATCGGTGCAGGCGACGACGATGAACGTCGCGTCCAGGTCCTCCGGGCCGGCGTAGTCACGCCGCTCCCAGGCGATCGAGCCCTCGGCGGCGAGCGCCTCGAGCTCGGGGACCGCCGTCGGGGCCATCAGGGTCACGTCGCCGCCACAGGCGAGCAGGCCCTCGACCTTCTCGAGCCCGATCTCTCCGCCGCCGATGACCAGGCAGCGGCGCCCGGAGAGCTTCAGGCAGGCGATGTAGAAAGGCGTCTCCAGCATGTCGCGCACGCAGGTCTGATCGCAGATCCCGCGCTTGAACTGGCAGACGCACTCCTTCCCGGCATAGGCGGCGGCTGGCATGACGGAGAGGGTAGAGGGCGCCCGAGATGCCCGGCCCCCGCCGTCGGCGGGGGCCGTCGAGCGGCGGGCGCGGCGGCCCTGCGAGACCCCCTCGGCGGGGGAGCCCGTCTGCGGGATGTCACGGTTCCGCGGGCCCGCCGCTCGCCTGCTTTCCGTATAGCGGTGCGGACCGGCCGCAAAGGTTGGAGTGAGAACGACTGATGTGTGGGTGCTCCGACTGGGATGGGATGGACACAACACCCGGATACTCGGCTCAATCAAGGAGCATGGTCATGAGCAAGGTGTGGCAGTACGGAGGGCTCGTCGCGAGCGTGGTTCTGATCGCGTTCGGCATCGGGTCGATCGTCACCGGCATCGACGGCCGCGATCGTGTTCGCAGCGACCTGGCGAGGGAGCAGATCGTCGGGACGCCGGACTCGACGATTCCCAATCAGCTCGTCGACACCGGCACCGAGGCGCAGGCCTTCGCGAAGGTGATGCGCAAGCACGCGCTGGAGGCGACCGGCGGCAGGACCTACGCGCAGATGGGGCAGTACCTCGACGCGAACGGCAACGAGACCAGCGACGAGGCGGCCGCTGCGAAGGATCCGAAGACCGGGAAGCCGGTCGCGAACCAGGCGCGCAACCTCTGGGTCACGGAGACGGCGTTGTCGACGGCGCTCAACACGGCGTTCTTCGCCGAGAGCGTTGCGACGTTCGCGATCGTCATGGGCATCGCGATGCTGCTGACCGGCATCGGATTCCTCGTCCTGACGCTCACGACACTGCGCCGGCTGACCGCTGAGGCCAAGCGCCGGATGGCGAGTGCCGCTCGGCAGGGCGACGCGCGCGTTCCCGAGGCGGTCGCGTAGACACACGGACTCGCGCGGGGAATCGGGGCGTGGAGCCGGACGGAACCGGCCCCGCGCCCCGGTCGCGTGCTGAAGGCAGCGGGCGGCGTTCTCACCGCCCGCTGCGCAGCGTTCGCAGCCAGCGGCCGGTCTGTCGCGCGAGCGCCGCCCCGCCGTGGCGCAGCGCCTCCTCGCGGTCGGCGTCGCGTGCCGAGCGCAGGCCCACGACGGCCTGCGCGGCGCGGGCGAGCGTCGCGTCGTAGGGGAACCACCAGGCGGGGCGGCCGACCGGGGGGTCCCAGGTGACGGCCTTCGGCTCGGCGCACGTCCGCAGCGCGATCGCGCCCCGTGCGCGGCCGAGGCCCGAGCCCTTGACCCCGCCCCACGGCACCTGCGGCGCGCTGCGCGCGACGAGGTGGTCGTTCATCCACGCCATGCCGACGTGCAGCTCGCGGGCGACCCGCGCTCCCTTGAAGCGGTCGGCGGTCCAGACCGAGGCGCCGAGGCCCAGAGGCGAGGCGTTCGCCAGGTCGATCGCCTCCTGCTCGCTGCCGGCGCGGCGCACGACGAGCAGCGGTCCCGGCGCCTGCTCGCGCCACAGCCGCATCCCAGGCTCGACGCCGGTCAGCACCGCCGGCGCGAACAGCGGGCCGCCCAACCCGCCGCCGGTCCTGCCCGGCGGCCCGCCGCAGTGCAGCGTGGCGCCGGCGCCCAGCGCGTCGTCGAGCAGCTCCTCGAGCCGCTCCAGCCGCTCGCCCGAGACGAGCGGGCCGATGTCGGTCCGCGGGCTGTCGGGGTCCCCGACGCGCAGGCCGCGCGCGATCGCGACGATCGTCTCCAGGAAGCGGCCGTGGGCTCGCGGCAGGCAGATCGCGCGTCCGACGCTGCCGCCGCACTGGCCCGCGTTGGCGAACGCCGCCCAGGCGGCGCCGCGCGCCGCTCGCGTCACGTTCGCGTCGTCCAGCACGACCATCGCGTCGTCGCCGCCGAGCTCGAGCACGCTGCGCTTGAGCGAGAGCGCGCAGGCCTGCGCGACGTTGCGGCCGGCGCACAGGCCGCCGGTGAACCGCACCTGGGCGACGGGGCTCGCGACGAGCGCGGCGCCGGTGTCGGCGTGGCCGTGGACGATGCGCAGCAGCCCCTCCGGCAGTCCGGCGCGGGCGAACACACGCGCGATCCGCTCGGCGATCAGCGGGGCGTGCGGCGAGGGCTTCAGCACGACGCCGTTGCCCGCCATGAGAGCTATCGCGGCGTCGCCGAGCGGCGTGGCGAACGGCTCGGCGGCGGGGCCGATCACGCCGACGACGCCGAGCGGCTCGTACGTCCAACGGCCCCGCTTGACGGGGTGCTGGGTGCGGCTGAAGCCGATCCGCTGACCGGCGAGGATCCGCGGGCCCTGCTCGGCCAGCCACTGCAGCGTCTCGACCGCCGGCAGCAGCTCCATCACGGCGGCCTCCGCTCGCGGGCGGCCCTGCTCGCGGCACAGGAGCCCTGCAAGCTCGTCGCGCTCGTCGATCACCGCCTGCGCTGCGCGAGCCATGTAGCGGGCGCGGTCCTGCGTGCGCAGTGCGGCCCAGAGCCGCTGAACCTCCGCCGCGCGGTCGACGGCGGCCGCCACGTCGCGCGCGCTCGCGAGCGGCACCGTGCCCAGCAGCACCCCGGAGGGGCTGCGCGACTCGAGCTGGGCTGGCTGCTCGGCCATCGCGCGGAATCTACGCCGGTCGTCCCCGCGAGCGCCTGACCTCGGCCAGGCGCTCGCGCAGCTCGGCCTCCTGCTCATCGGGCCGGTAGAAGCGCTCGCCGACGAGCTCGTCCGGCATCAGCTCCTGGCCGGCGAGGTGGCCGGGATGCCGGTGCGGATCGTCGTAGCCGGCGCCGCGCCCCAGTCGCCGCGCGGCGACCGCGGCCGACGAGCGCAGTGGCTCGGGGGGCGGCTGCGCGCCGCGCTCGCGGACGACGGCGCGCGCCCGCTGCAGCGCGTTGTAGGCCTCCTTCGACTTCGGCGCCAGCGATAGGTAGATCGCCGCCTGCGAGAGCGCCCAGGCGGCCTCCGGGAGCCCCACGTGCTCGACCGCGTGCGCTGCGGCGACGGCGAGCGGCAGCGCGGCCGGGTCGGCGTTGCCGACGTCCTCGCTGGCGAGGATCACCATCCGCCTGGCGATGAAGCGCGGATCCTCGCCGCCCTCGAGCATCACCGCGAGGTAGTACAGCGAGGCGTCCGGATCCGAGCCGCGGGTCGCCTTGATCCAGGCGGAGATGGTGTCGTAGTGCTGGTCGCCGCGCTTGTCGAACCGCAGCGCTCGGCGCTGGAGGGCGTCCTCGGCGAGCACGAGCGTCACCGGCTCGTCGTCGCCGGCGGTCGCCGCAGCCAGCTCGAGCGCCTGCAGCGCGGTCCGCGCATCGCCGCCGGAGCGCTCGGCGAGGAACTCGATCGCCTCCTCGTCGATTCCGCCCGGGCCGGCTGCGCCCCGCTCGAGCGCACGGCGAACCAGCAGCTCGACGTCCAGCGCGGCCAGCGCGTGCAGCTCGTAGACCTGTGTGCGGGAGAGCAGCGCGGCGTTGACCTCGAAGTAGGGGTTCTCGGTCGTCGCGCCGATCAGCGTGACCAGCCCCTCCTCGACCGCCGGCAGCAGGACGTCCTGCTGGGCCTTGTTGAAGCGGTGGATCTCGTCGAGGAAGAGCACGGTCCGCTCGCCTCGCGCCTCCCGCCGGTGCGCTGCGCGGTCGAGCACGCCGCGCACCTCGGCGCGTCCGGCCTCGACGGCGCTCAGCTCCTCGAACGCCGCCCGCGCGGCCGTGGCGACGATCCGGGCGAGCGTCGTCTTGCCCGAGCCGGGCGGGCCGTGCAGCACCATCGAGTGCGGGCGGCCCTGCTCGATCGCCGCGCGCAGCGACGTGCCGGGCGCCAGCAGGTGCTCCTGCCCGACGACCTCGTCGACGCTCGCCGGGCGCATCCGGGCCGCGAGCGGCGCCTCGCCCGGCGGCACGGCGGCGGCCGCCACCGGGCCGGTGCGCGGCTCGTCCTCCGGTGTGTCGAACAGGCGCTCCACGCTCGCTGCGAGCGTACGGCAGCGACCCGTCGACAGGCGACGGCAGGGGGAGCCGCAGCCTAGGATGGGGTCGATGGCCGAGCTCGAGGCCGAGGCGGTGGCGCTCCTTGGGCGCCTCGTCCGCCACCACACCGTCAATCCGCCGGGAAACGAGCGGCCGCTGCAGGAGGAGCTCGCACGGCTGCTCGGCGACTGTGGCTTCGAGATCGTGCTCACCGGGCGAACGCCCGAGCGGCCGAACCTCGTGGCGCGCCTGCGCGGCAGCGCTCCCGGGCCGACGCTCGGCCTGCTCTCGCACGTCGACACCGTGCTCGCCGACCCCGCGGACTGGTCGCACGACCCGTGGTGCGGCGAGGTGATCGACGGTGAGCTCTGGGGTCGGGGCGCGCTCGACATGAAGTCCCAGACGGCGGCCGAGGTCGCCGCCGCCGTGGCCCTCGCCCGCTCGGGCTGGCGGCCGGCTCGCGGCGATCTGCTGGCGATCGCGGTCGTCGACGAGGAGACGGGCGGCTCCGCGGGGGCCCGCTGGCTCTGCGAGACCCACCCCGAGCTGGTGCGCTGCGACTGGCTGATCAACGAGGGCGCGGGCGCCCTGATCCCCTACGAGGGCCGGCGGCTGCACGGAGTCTGCGTCGCCGAGAAGGGCGTCTTCCGCTTCCGCCTGACGACCAGCGGATCGGCCGGCCACGCGAGCAACCCGCGGACCGCCGACAACGCGCTGGTCAAGCTCGCTCCGCTGCTGGCCTCGCTGGGGGACGGCGCGGTCGGGCCGGACCTGACCGAGCCCGCCGCCGCCCTCCTGCGTGAGCTCGGCGTTCCCGCCGAGCGCGATCCGGACGGTGCCGTGGCCGCGCTGCGCGAGCGCGACCCGGTGCTCGCGACGTTCGTCGAGCCGATGCTCGGTGTGACGTTCGCGCCGACGATGGCCGAGGGCTCCCAGAAGATCAACGTCGTGCCGGCGCGCGCCACGCTCGGCGTCGACTGCCGGGTGCCGCCGGGCGCCGGCGAGCCGCTCGTGCGCAGCCGGCTTGCCGAGCTGCTGGGGCCGGACGGCTACGAGCTCGAGTTCACCGATCGGGTCGTGGGGAACGGCTCGCCGGCCGACACGCCCTTGATGGACGCGATCCGCGGCTGGATGGCGCGGGAGGACCCGGATGCTCGCGTGGTGCCCGTGATGCTGCCCGCGTTCACCGACTCGCGCACGTTCCGCGAGACCTTCCCGGACTGCGTCGCCTACGGCTTCTTCCCGATGACCCACTCGACGCTCTACGAGACCTGGCCGCTGATGCACGGCGCCGACGAGCGCGTCGACGTGCGCGACGTCGGCGTGGCGGCGCGCTGCTACCGCGATCTCGCTCGGGAGCTGCTCGGATGAGCGGGGCGGGCGAGGCCCGGGTGCTGCGCCTCGGCGGGATGGCGCTGCGCAACGGCCTGCTCGTCCACGGTCCGACGAGCTGGGCGGCGGCGATCCGCGCGCCCGACGGCCGGATCCACGTCGCCTCCGGGCGCAAGCCGCGCGCCCCGCGCGCGCTGATCGCGGTGCCCGGGGCTCGCGGTGTGGCGCGGCTCGCCGAGGCGATGGCCGTCATCCCGCTCGTGCGCCGCGCGCTGCCCCAGGCGCGGCTGCCGTTCGAGGATGCCGCCGTCGCCGGGGCGGCGCTGACGGCGAGCCTCGGCGGCGCGCTGATCCGCCGACGACTCGGCGGCGCTCGCGGCGATCGCGCGGCGGTCGCGCTCTCGGTGCTGCCGGCGCTCGTATCGCTGCGCAGCGGCGACGTCGCCGCCTACCACGGCGTCGAGCACAAGGCGATCGCCGCCTACGAGCACGGCTCCGAAGATGCGCGCGAGGCCGCCAAGGAGCACGATCGCTGCGGGTCGCACCTGCTGACGCCGATGCTCGCCGCGAACCTCGCCGGCGGCGCTCTGCTTCGCCGGACCGTCGAGCGGCCCGGACCGCTGGCCGGCGCGCTCGTGTCGCTGGCCAGCGTCGGCCTGGCGGTCGAGGTCTTCGCCTGGAGCGAGCGCCGAGCGGACACGCTCTTCGCGAGGGCCCTGCGCTGGCCCGGCCACGAGCTCCAGCGCATGCTCGGCACGCGCGAGCCGAGCGACGAGCAGCTCGACGTCGGGCGTGCGGCGCTCGCCGAGATCCTGCGCGTCGAGGGGGTCGTGCCGCCGACGGGCGAGCCGGGCGCCGCGAAGGGCGTCCAGCCGCGTTGACCGCCACCGTCGCCGCTGGCTAGGCTGGCCGCCCCATGCGCCGATCCCGGTCCGTACGCGCCCTGCTCGGCGCGCTCCCGCTCACCGCCGTGCTCGCCGCGCCCGCGCTTGCCGTGCCGCCCGCGCGGCCCGCGCTCACCCTCCCGAAGGTCGAGTCGTACGCCGCCAAGCTCGACGTCGCCGGCTACGTCGACATCGACTGGCAGGAGGACACGCGGGCCAACTGCGCACCCGGCGTCTACGTCCGGCAGACGGAGCGCTTCGACTTCGAGACGGGCCGCCCGTCGTCGGTGCGCTTCAGCGCCGTCAAGATCCCCGGCGAGCCGATGGCGATCCAGACGTCATTCACCCGGCGCGTCGGCAGCGCCACCGTCACTTCACGGGTGCGTGCCTGGCAGACGACCAACTACTGCCCGCCCCTCGCGCGGGCTCCCGAGCCGGCACAGCCGGCTTGCCGCGACCTGCGCGGCAAGGTCCGCGCGTGGATCTCGCTCGGCGAGCTGCCGCGCGACGACGGCGATCTCGCGCCGCTGCCGCCGTCGCTGAACCTCAACGTCATGCGCTCCGGAGGGGGCAACCAGGACCCCGACTGCCGACGCTTCGGCCCGACGCTCGACGCGCTCACGCCCGGGGGCGTCGCCGACACGGCGCCGATGGGCGACGTCACGGCGCTGACCGTCAAGTCCGGGCTCTGGGGCTCGACGCTCCGGCGCCTGAAGCGGGGTCGCGCGCTGCGTACGACGATCACGATCGACGGGCCGTGCGAAGGCGCCAAGTCGCGCGCCCGCGCCGCCGCGCTCGAATCGTGCACGATCAAGGGCAGGATCGTCGTGAGCTTCCGGCGCAACCGCTGAGCGGCGGGGCCCGGCCGTGAGGGGCCTGGTCTGCGAGGTCCCCGAGGCGCTCGTTGAAGCGCCGCCCGTCATCTGCCGATAGCTCGTCCGTGGCCTCGATTCCTGCCTCAGCGGCCGACATCGCCGCCTCGAAGGCGGAGCTGATCACCGCGCTCGACCAGCTCGACCAGGCGCTTCGCGCCGCGACCCTCGTGCCGGTCGCCTCGCAGCCGTCGCTGCTGGAGCGTCTCCAGGAGTTCGGCACCAACTGGAGCGGCTTCCTCGGCATCGTCTTCATGGCGGCCCTCGTCTGGGTGCTGTGGAAGACGCTGAAGGTGATGCCGCGCACGCGGCCGGTGCAGATCCGCCCCGAGGCGACGCTCGACGTCGGCTGGGACGACATCGCCGGCGTCGACGAGGCCAAGGCCGAGCTGGTCGAGGTCGTCGACTTCCTTCGCGACCCGAAGCCGTTCGAGCGGCTCGGGGCGCGCGTCCCGCAAGGGGTCATGCTGCACGGACCGCCCGGGACCGGCAAGACGCTCCTCGCGAAGGCCGTCGCCCACGAGTCCGGCGCGCAGTTCTTCTCCCAGTCGGCGAGCTCCTTCGTCGAGATGTTCGCCGGCCTGGGCGCCGCGCGGATCCGGCGGCTGTTCGCCGAGGCGCGCAAGCACGAGCCGGCCGTCGTCTTCATCGACGAGCTGGACGCCGTCGGCGCGCGGCGCGGAACCGACAACAACTCCGAGCGCGAGCAGACGCTCAACCAGCTCCTGGTGGAGATGGACGGCTTCTCCTCCAGCGATCGCGTCGTCGTCCTCGCCGCCTCGAACCTCCTGGAGAAGCTCGATCCCGCGCTGCTGCGCCCCGGGCGGTTCGATCGCCAGGTCTTCGTCAGCCCGCCGGACGTCGGCGGGCGCAGGCGGATCCTCGAGGTCCACACCCGCGCCAAGCCGCTGCGCGAGGACGTCGATCTCGACCTCGTCGCCCAGCAGACCAGCGGCCTGACCGGCGCCGACCTCGCAAACGTCTGCAACGAGGCGGCGATCCGTTGCGCGCGGCGGGCCGGCCACGCGGTCTCCGCCGCCGACTTCGACGCGGCACTCGAGCGGATCATCGCCGGTGTGCAGTCCTCGACGACGCTCGGCGAGCACGAGCGCGAGGTCGTCGCCTATCACGAGGCGGGCCACGCTCTCTGCCGCGAGCTGCTCGCGACGACCGAGCGCGTCCACAAGATCTCGATCGTCCCGCGCGGCCAGGCGCTCGGCTACGTGATGAACCTGCCCGACGAGGACAGCTACCTCAAGACCCGCGACGAGCTCGTCGACCAGCTGACCGTGCTGCTCGGCGGACGGGTCGCCGAGCAGGTCGTGTTCGGTGCCGTCACCACCGGCGCCGCGAACGACCTCCAGCGCGTCGCGGACATCACGAACGCGATGGTCCACGTCTACGGCATGGGCACCTCGGAGGCGGCGAGCCGCGCGTTCGTCGACTCGCTCCAGCTGTCGGACATCACCCGGCGGATCCGCGACGAGGAGCAGCAGGCGCTGGCGTTCGAAGCCCACCGCGCGGCACACCGGCTGATCACCGGGCGGCGCGACAAGCTCGAGCAGCTCGCCCGCGCGCTGCTCGAGCGCGAAGTGCTCGAACGACCGGAGATCGACCGCATCATGTCCGGCGTGCCGCGCCAGGACCGCCGACCCGACCGCGCGCGACGCGATCTGCGCGTCATCGCCAGCGACCCGGGGGAGCCCGAGCGGGGATCGTGAGGCGGCGGCATGCGGCACGCGGCCGCCGGCCGGCGCTTCGTAGACTCAGCCGCGGATGTTCGCCCGGATCGACCACATCGGCATCGCGGTGACCTCGATCGACGAGGAGCTCGCGCTCTACGAGCAGACCTACGAGATGGAGATCGCGCACCGCGAGGTCATCGAGCAGCAGGGCGTCGAGGCCGTGCTGCTCGACATCGGCGAGAGCCACGTCGAGCTGCTCCAGCCGCTCGGTCCCGGCACCCCCATCGGCCGGTTCCTCGATCGCCGCGGGCCGGGTGTCCACCACGTCGCCTACCAGGTCGCCGACATCGACGCCGAGCTCGAGCGGCTACGCGACGCCGGCATCCAGCTGATCGACCAGGCACCGCGCACGGGGATCCGCGGCAGCCGGGTCGCCTTCTGCCACCCCAAGAGCACCGGCGGCGTGCTCACCGAGATCGTCGAGCCCGCGGAGGCGCACTGAGATGACAGACACGAAGAACGAGCGCCACACGGTCACGCTCGGGTTCCAGGGCGGCGGCGGCCTCGTCATGAAGCTGACCGACGACGCGGCTCAGAAGCTGC
>JANJTP010000065.1 GCA_024711025.1 Solirubrobacteraceae bacterium | reverse complement strand
CAAACCACGCATCAATGCTACACCCATAGCGCTAGCCGTGTGCCCACGCATTTTCGCACTCAGCCGAGCCGAAACCCCTCGTTCAAGGGGTTCACGACCCCGAAACCACCCCCGAATGCCCATCAGCTGCGGAACCCGGGGTTACCACGGAAGGTCTTTCGCTCGACGCGATTGCCGAGCTCGTCCGCGACCCGCGCGCCGGCGCGGTCGTCGTCTTCTCAGGCGTGACGCGCGCCGTGCCGGAGCTGCTGTACGAGGCGTATCGAGCGATGGCCGAGGCCGAGCTGCAGCGGCTCGCCGAGGAGGCGATCGACCGGCATACGCTGTGCGCTGCCGCCGTCGCGCACCGCATCGGGCCCGTACCGCTGTCCGAGCCGTCGGTCCTCGTCGCCTCATCGGCGCCTCACCGCCCTGAAGCCTTCGCCGGTGCGCGCCAGCTCATCGACGACATCAAGGTGCGCGCCCCGATATGGAAGTGCGAGGACGGCGCCTGGAAGCACGAGGCGGTACCTCCCGTGCCGGGACGCTGACCGGGCGGTATCGCTGTGTCATGAGCGGCTCCGCCGCTGAGCCCCCGCGTCGGATCGATGAGCTCACACGGGTGCGCCCACGCGGGGGGTCACGCGCTGAGCTGTTCGCGTACCCGGGGCGCCACGTGAGAGGCGAAGTGCTCGATGCGGCCAGAACTGCTCTCGATGCTCTCCCCCGGCAGCTTGGCCCAGAAGTGAAGATCGCGGATCTGTGGCCACGCCCGTAGCAACGCGACAAGCTCCTCGACGGCCGTCTCCGTGTCGAGCAGGCGGTAGCCGCGCGGATCGGACAGCACAGCGTCGGGGTCGGGGAACGATGGCGCGTCCGCGGGCGGGCCGAAGACGCCCCATTCCGCGTACTTTCTCATCTGGTACGCGGCGTGTCCGCCGATCTCAGACCAGATGCGTTCCGGGTCGTCGGAGACGATGAGCCAGTCGCCGTGGTAGACACACGCATCGCCCCGTGCCTGGCCTTCTTGCTCGAGCGCGTCCAGATAGACGGGGATGTGCTCGGGGCGCGACGCCAGGAAGCCGTCCCCGATACGCGCCACGCGTGCGATCGCGAGATGGCTCACCGCGCCGATCAGCACCTTTGGCGGCACCGCCGGTACGGGTGTCACTCGCACCGCCGGATACGAGAAGCGCCGGCCCTCGAATCGTAATGGGTCGCCCGACCAGGACCGCCTGAGGACCTCGATGCCCTCCTCGAGCAGGCTTGGCCGGTGGCTCGGCCTCCGGCCGAACGCCTCGAACTCTTCGAGCCGGTAGCCCTGGGCGACGCCCAGGTCGAAACGCCCGTCACTCAGGATCGAGACGGTCGCAGCGTCCTCCGCTACGCGGACCGGGTCGTGCAGCGGCAGCACGACGAGGCTCGTCCCGATGCGCACACGCTTCGTGCGCACCGCGACCGCCGCGGCGAGCACGAGCGGTGACGGCGTGTAGCCGTCCTCGACGAAGTGGTGCTCGGAGAGCCAGACCGACCCGTACCCGAGGCTCTCGGCCCAGACGATTTGGTCGACGATCTCGCGGTACCCGTCCTCAGGCGACCGGCCCTCGCCGGGCGGGAAGCGGAAGTCGTACCAGAGACCGAAGCTAAGCTCGCGGTAGTCGGCAGCCACGTCCGTAACCTTCCCGGCGCCGGCGCCGCCAGGCCATCGTACGTGTACCAGTCCGCCCGCGAGGCGTCGTATCAATGGATGAAGGCGCTTCGGCGCGCCCGATGGGAGCATCCCGTCATGGGCGAAGGCCCCAGGCGCGGCGTGCGGGGCCACCGTCGTCAAGCTTCGCCGGTCAGGGGGCGTGCGCCGGACTGCCGGCCGAGGCGCTTCCGGCGGCCCGCGCGAGGTACTCGGCGGCGTCTATGCCGGGCACGACGTCGGCGTACTTCGCCGCCATGTCGAAGAGATTCGCCTCGTGCGGGCCCCGGGCACGGTCGCCGCAGCAGTCAGCAGCGACGAGCACCGGAAAACCCGCCTGCATGAGGTCGACGACCGACGCACGCACGCAACCGCTCGTCGTGGCCCCGCATACGACGACGGTGTCGCACCGTTGCGCCGTGAACAGGCTGGCGACACCGGTGCCGAACAGCGCGGAAGCACCACGCTTCACGATGACGGGCTCATCCGGTCGGGCGCCGAGGCGCGGGTCGAGCTCGGTCCATGGGCCGCCGGCGCGCAGCTCGAGCAAACCGGGCATCTTCTGGCCCCAGACACCGGCCTCGGCTTCCGCACCGAAGCCGATGACCGTGAACACGATCGGCCGCGCATTCGCGCGCGCGACGTCGAGCAGATGCCGCGTCGCCTCGACCGGCTCGGACAGGTCGCTGCCGACAGGACCGTCGGGTGTCGTGAACCCGGTCTGCAGGTCGATCACCAGGACCCCCGGGCGCGTGCCGAGCGCCACTGGGCCGCCGATGCGGGCCGCCTCGTAGATGCGCCGTGTCTCTCCGTCTACCACAGCCGCAGTTCCGACCTAGTGCGCGGAGACGCGGTCATACCGCGACCGCGACGAGCTTCTCCTCGAGCCAGTCGATCATCGCGAAGCGCGCCCGAGGGCCGAGGTTGTGACAGCAGTGATCGCCCTCCGGCTCGACGATGATGTCGAGCGGGGCGTTGAAAGCCCCGGTGCGCAGGCGGTCGATCTGATCGAGCTGGATGAAATCCAGCGCCCCGTGATGATGCAGGGTCGGGCAGCGCAGCCCTTCGATCACGGGGGCGCAGTTGAGGGACGCCTGCACGATGCGCTTCGCGTCCTCCAGGTCCGCCGCGCCGGTCACGTAGCGGTAGGCCTCGCGCGCGTGGATCGCGCGGTTGTCCCAGTCGGCCATGTCGAAGAAGCCACCCCAGGACACACATGCCGCGAATCGCGGATCGGAAGACGCCGACTTGAGCGCGTAATGCCCCCCGAGGCTGCGCCCCACCACCGAGACTCGCTCCGGATCAACCTCGGGACGCTCGAGCAGGTGATCGAGCACTGTCGAGCTGTACCGCTCGAAGTCCGGCTGCAGCTTGACGGAGAAGAACAGCTCGCCCTGCCCTGGCCCGTCGAACGCATAGGTCGCGATCCCGCGCGCCAGCAGCTCGTTCTCGAACGCGTAGCTCTCCTCCTTGGTGCTCTCGAGCCCTCCGAGGAGCACCGCCAGCGGCAGCCGTTCCCCTTCGCGCCGGGTCGCGGGCACCCGCAGGAACCCGGGGATCTCCGTGTCGTCGATCGGCACGTTCACGCGTTCCGCCGGCGGATCCATGTTCGGCGCCGCCAGGTCGTACAGCTCCACCTTGCGCCGCTGCCCGGCCTCGCGCCGCTCCGGCTCGTGGTGCCACAGGTACTGGGCGTACTGCCAGCACAGCGACCCCAGCCACGTCAGCTGCCCGGCCGTTCGCCGATGACCACGCTCCAACGCCTCCGCGCCCAGCCGTGCGTACTCCTCGCCGCGAGCTGCCCAGAACGAGAACCACTGGGCGCTCTCCAAACTCTCAGCACCCTGGAGATCACACAGCGGAATGCCGTCCATCGACAGCCGCCCAAGATTCAACATGCTCGACGTCATCGGTCCTCTGTTTCTGGTTGGGTTGACGCGTCGCCGACCTGGCGATGCAGCACGCGGTGGAGGTACTTCGGGGTCACGGGCACGCGGGTGATGACGCGGTCGGCGCCCAGCGCGTCCTCGATGGCGTTTGCAATGGCGGCGCCGCCGCCGAGCCCGCCGGTCTCGCCGACGCCCTTCGCGCCCAGCGGGTTATCGGTAGCCGGGACATCCTCGAGCACCAGCGCCTGGATGACGGGGACCTCCGAAGCCGTCGGCACGAGGTAGTCCATGAACGTCGTCGTGAGCGGCTGCCCGGACTCGTCGTAGACGAACTCCTCGAGCAAGGCGGCGCCGACGCTCTGGGCCGCCCCGCCCACGAGCTGACCTTCGACGAGCAGCGGGTTGACGGCGCGACCGACCTCTGCCGAGACGAACAGCCGTCGGATACTCACCGCGCCGGTCTGGGGATCAAGCTCAACCTGCGCGAGCGTGACGCCGTAAGGGTGGTTCTGATGCGCCGCAACGTAGACGTGATCGGCGCCCAGCCCGGGCCGCCGGCCCGCGCGAGAGGAGGTCATCGCGTCGCAGGCCGCGGCGAGCTCACCAAGGCCGACGCTCAGCGCCGGAGCGCCGGCGACGGCGGCCCTGCCATCGGCCAGGACGATATCGTCGGGGCGGACCTCGAGGCGGTCCGCGGCCACGCCGCGGGCCAGCTCGGCCGTCGCTCGGGCCGCCATGAGCACCGCGCCGCCGCCGAGGACCGTGCTGCGGCTGGCAAACGAGCCCATGCCATACGGATCGATCTCCGTGTCGCCATAGGTCACGACGACGTCGGACACAGCCACTCCGAGTTCGTCCGCGGCGATCTGCGCGAGCGCCGTCTCGATGCCCTGTCCGACCGAGAAGCCGCCGGTGACGACGCGCACGCGCCCGGACGTGTCGATCCGGACTGATCCAGTCTCGTGCATCCCGAGACCGCTCTTGTCCACGCCGATCGCCATGCCGACCCCGACGAGCCGACCCTGCGAGCGCAGCGTCTCGGCCTCGCGCTCCCACGCGTCGAAGCCGGCCACCGCGAGCGTCTTCTCGAGGGCGCCCGGGACGTCCATGTCCGCGAGGCGCACGTCGTCGCCGAGGATGGCGATTCCGGGCTCGTACGGGAGCTCGTCCGCGGTGAGCAGGTTGCGTCGGCGCAGCTCCGCCGGGTGAAGCGCCAGTTGCCGCGCCGCGACGTCGAGCAGACGCTCGCGGACGAACGTCCCCTCGAACCTCCCAGGACCGCGGTAGGGGCATATCGGCGTCTTGTTCGTCGTGATGACGTGGACAGTTCCGTGATAGGCAGGGACCCGGTAGGGCGCCCACAACAGGCCGACCGAGATCTCCGATGTGATGAGGCCCTGGGGCCGTACATACGCACCGATGTCGTGCCACGTCACATCGCGAAGCCCCAGCAGACATCCGTCATCGTCGAAGGCCGCCTCGATCACGTGCTCCTGCTCCCGCGCGTGGCTCGTCGCCACCAGATGCTCGGGCCGGTCCTCGATCCATTTCACCGGGCGGGCGAGCATGCGGGCGAGGAAAGGGATCGCTACGTGCTCGGGATACACACCGGCGCGCGAGCCGAAGTTGCCGCCGACGTCGTCCTGCACAAGATGCAGGTCGCTCTCGGCCATGCCGAGGAGCTGCGCCAGCGGACGCCGATGCGAGGCAGGGTTCAGCGGTCCGCGGATCCAAAGGCGTCGTCGTCCGGGGTCGTAGTCGGCCAGACAGCCACGCGTCTCCATCGGGACTCCCGCCTGCCGCCCGGTCGCGAGGCGCAGCTTGATCGTGTGCGCCGCGGACGCAAAGGCCTCATCGACGTCACCCCATGCTCGGACGATCTGCGTGACCTCGTTGCCGCCCTCCCAGAGCGCGGGCGCGTCCGGCGCCGCGCCCGCCAGCGCATCGATGACCGCCGGGAGCGGGTCGACGTCCACGAGGACGAGCTCCGCGGCGTCCTCGGCGGCGTACTCGGTCTCGGCGACGACCACGGCGACCGGCTCGCCGACGTAGCGGACGCGCTCGCGGGCCAGAACAGGCTGCAGGAACGGCGAGACGTCGTACTCGTTCTGGCGCCATCTCGGTCGCATCGGACCCATGGCACCGAGATCCTCGGCGGTGATGACGGCGAGCACGCCGCGCACATCCCAAGCGGCGCTCGCGTCAATGCCCGCGAGGCGGCCGTGGGCGACCGTTGAGCGGACGAACCGCGCGTGCACCTGCCGGGGTAGATCGACGTCGTCCAGGAACCGCCCGTGGCCGCGCAGCAGGCGGTCGTCCTCCAGACGGAGCTGGCGAGCTCCGACGTTCGGGGACACAGCGGACGTGGACAGCTCGTTCGTCACGGACACCTTGGCCGCGACTGTAGGCGCGACCATGCGTCGGGTGCTCCGCGTCATTTGTACGAAGTGGCGGCGGTTCGTCGTTCGTTCGACCTGCCTCGCGGCGCAGGCGACACCTACTATCGACGCGTGGACGTCGAGCGCGCGATGCGGCAGATCTCTGAGCGGCTGATCGAGCTTGCGCCGGGGCTTGCCCAGCGGATCTTCGACAACCAGGCCTTCGACCCAGCGTCCCAACGCTCACTGGCCGATGTGTTCTCGATCGAGGTGCGCAAGCGCAGCATCGCGGCCTCGCTCGACGCGATCTTCACCGGCCTCGGTACCGGCCGCAGCACCCCGGATGAGCCCCCGGCGGTCAGCATCGAGTGGGCCCGGGTCGCGGCCCGGTCCGGCATCGAACTGCAGGACCTGGTCGGGGCGTATCGCGTGGGGCACGGGCTCACGTGGGACCTGATCCTCGAGGAGGTGCATGAGCTCATCGAGGATCCCGCCGAGCGCCTGGCGGTGCTGCGGATCGCTTCCAGGTTCCTGTTCGATTGGAACGATCAGGTGACGATGCAGATGAGCGTCGCGTACCAGCGCGAGCGCGAGCGCATGTACCGCGACCGCGAACGCCGGAAGCGCGAGCTCATCCGCGATGTCCTCGAAGGTCTGCCCGTCGACGCGACGACGCTCGGGTATAACCTGCGCGGTCCACACGTCGGGTTCGCGGCTTGGGGCGCCGCGCCCGAGGACCTCGCCCGCCGCATCGCGACGGACCTAGGCGCATCGCTGCTGACAGTCGCCGGGGCGACGGACTCGGTGCTCGGGTGGTTCGGCGGCCGCGCGATCGACGACCTCGCGTTCCCCGACCGGGAGTTGCCGAACCCCTTGCCAGGAACGCAGCTCGCGCTCGGCCGCCGCTGCGAGAACATCGAGGGATTCCGGCTGACCCATCGCCAGGCCACGCAAGCATGGCGGGTCGGCCAACTCGCCGGCGACGACGTGACGCGATACCAGGACGTCACCATCGAGGCGCTGGTGTCCGACGACCCCGGACGGGCCCGCGAGTTCATCGACAATGAGATCGGCGCGCTCCTGACCGGTGACGCGCGCGACAGTGTGCTCAGAGACACCTTGCGGGCGTACTTCCGCACGGGGCAGAACGCCGCCTCGGCCGCCCCGTTGCTCGGTGTCCACGAGCGCACGGTCGCCTACCGGCTGCGCACGATGGAGGAGCGTCTCGGATGTTCGGTCGGCGAGCGGCGTGACGAGCTCGCCGTGGCGTTGCGGCTCCTCGACCTTGTCGGGGACGAGGGCGACTTCGGGAGCGCGACGCCGATCGACCGGAGCGCCTGAGCCGTCCGTCGAGTCGGCATGCGGGGCGTCATCGCAGATGCTCCGCGAGCCAGTCCGCCATCCGGATGCGGGGTTCGGGCCGAGGTCGTGGCAGCAGTGGTCGCCGCCAGGTCCTCCTCGGTGGCGACGTGCGACGCATAGCGCCATGCCTCCTTGGTCGCAGGCGTCTCGGTCTCCCACCAATCCATGTCGACGAAGCCGCCCCACGAGAGAAAACCGGAGGTACCCCGGAATGACGTGATCGCCGAGCGGCAGCTCGAGCCGCTCTGCCGGTGGGTCGAGGTACGGCGCCGCCATCTGGGACAGGTCGACTCTGCGGCGCTGTCCCTCTCACCGTCGATCCTCGAACCCCAGGAACTCCGCGTACTGGCCGCACAAGGAGGTGAGCCCGAGCCAGTGGCCGGCGGAGCGCTCGCGGCACGCGGCCAGAGCCTCCTCACCCAGCTCCTCGTAGTGGGAGGCGCGTCGCATCCAGTAGTCGAACCAAGGGATGCTCGCGTCGCGTCGCTGCGAGCATCTCCTCACGCGGTAGACACGTCGGAAGTATCGAGAATCGGTGGTGGAGCTTCTTCTGCGAACCCTTGGAACTTGCGGTGAGAGATTGCGCGAATGGTGCGGCGCCCGGCTAGGCGAACTGCGGCACCTTGACGACCTTCACGGAACTCGGCTCCACGCCGACCTCGCGCATCAGCGCCGTTCCTCGGAGCACCGATGCGGTGCGACGGTATTCCTCCAGCACTTCAGGGCTGCTCCAGTAGGCGATGAGCTGCACCGTGTCACCGTCCACAAGCAGCGTGGCAAGGTCAACTTCGGCCGGACGCGTGCTGACGTGCTGGTTCATGAGCTCCGCGAGCCGGCCCGCCTGCTCGCTCGTCATGGTCGCCTCGAAGATGGCAGCAGCCTTCATGGGTCCTCCTTGGGGTCCGGGAGCCGTAGGGCTCGAGGGCCCATCGGCGGTGAAGCAGCGCAGCGAGTGCCACGCCGATGATCAGTTCGAGCAGCGCGTCATCGACCACACGACCTGGTCGCCAAGCTCACGGCCATCGTGGCCCCTGACCCCCTGGCAGGCACATACGGATGCTGAACAGCGGGCGCCCCGACGTTGTGGCTTCGCGTAAGTCGCGGCCAGACGGCCACCGCGTCTCAACCGAGCCGGTCGCTGAGCCAGTCCGCCATGCGGAGTCGCGCCCCCAGTTGAGCATCGCGTTCTCGAACCTCGCGCCGACGCGTGTCCGGACGAGGCGCCGTCCGGCAGCGGCTGCGGAGCGTCTCGTGGCGGGAGCCTTCGCAGCCCCATCGGTCGTCGCTGATCCAGCGATTCTCCTTGCGGACGCGATCGTCCGGGCGGTGGTCGGACATCCGCACGATCGCCCGCCCGGCTTTGCACGAATCGACGATGGCCGGGAGCGCGGGAGCCCGCAATGGTCATCGTCACCGCGACGCCCCGACAGCCGAGGAGTGGCCCGCCATGCTCGACACCCGCATCACAGAGACGAAGCGCCTGAGCGCCCATCGCCCGACGCCTACGCCGCACGAGCGCACAGTGATGCGGGTTCGTGCGAGCCTCGTCCGCAAGCCGGACGTCCCGCGCACGGTGCAGTTGCGGCCGACAGCGAGCCGATGACAGCCTCGGTTCCCGAGCTCGAGCTTTCAACTCCTGGACGAGCAGGGCTTCGACAAGCGAGCTGAACTGTTCGCCGAGGACGGGGTGTTCACCACGTCGATCTCGATGGTCAGCACCTCGCGCGGGGTGTCGACGAGCATGCGCGTGAGGTCCTCGTCCCCGACGCCCTGGCGGCGCAGCATCGGGACGATCACGTTGGGGACGTGCGCGTAACCGACGCCGCTGACCCGGCGAAGGCCGAACTTCAGCGCGATGTCCTGCGCGAGCAGCAGGCGGTTCGTGTACCCCCGGGCCACGAGCTTGCTCAAGAAGCGGACTCGCCGCGAGTCGTGTCCCACGGCCGGTGTCCAAGTTCGCCGGTCAAGTACTCGCGCCCCAGTCAGTCGTACTCGATGTACACGCTGATCTGCCCTAACAGTGAGCGCGCGCCGGTGACCCGGCGCGTTCGGTCACCGTCGTAACGCGTCGCGGTCGACGTCCTGCGCGGAGATCAGCCGCGGTGGCTCGAACGCCCGCACGGGGGGCGGCTCGTCCTGCCACCGTTCCACGTCGACGAGCGTCGTCTGGGCACTCGGACCCTGCGCGAGCCGCGACGTGCCCTTGTCGAGCGTCAGGACGTTGGGATTGCCGTGACGGTCGAGACTGCCGGGCGTGCGCGGATCGGCGGGATCGAACCAGGCGCCGGTGGAAAGCTGGACGACGCCAGGGCGTAGCGCGTCGTCGACCAGGGCACCGGCGAGGCAGGCCCCGCGATCGTTGAAGACGCGCACGACGTCGCCCGTCGTGATACCTCGCCGCGCGGCGTCGTGCGGATTCATCCGGATGGGCTCGCGTCCGGCGATCTTCGACTGTTGCGACGCGTCGCCGTGGTCGTACTGGCTGTGAAGCCGGGTTGCCGGCTGGTTCGAGACGAGGTGGAGCGGGAACCGCTCGGCGAGCTCGGAACCAAGCCACTCGGCCGGCTCGGCCCACACAGGATGGCCTGGGCAGTCGTCGTAGCCGAACGCGTCGATGGTCGCCGAGAACAACTCGATCAGCCCCGACGGCGTCGCCAGCGGCGCAGCGTCAGGGTCGCGGGCGAACGCGAGGAGATCGCCTGCCGGGGCCTCGGTCGGTGTGGCCATCTTGAGGCGCCCCTGGCTCCAGAACTCGTCGAACGCCGGCAGCGCGGGAAGCCCGATCCTGGTCTCCTCGTACAGATGACGGACCCACTCATCGGCAGAACGCCCTTGGGAGAACTCGGGGCCGAACCCGAGTCGGTCGGCGAGACCACAGAAGACCTCGAAATCCGTTCGCGAGCCGGCGGGCGGCTCGCATGCCTTCTGCTGCGCGCACAGCCACGAGTCGTTCGCGCCCGCAGCGAAGTCGTTGCGCTCGAGGAACGTCGCAACCGGGAAGACGATGTCGGCGAACTTCGCGGCGGGATTCCACCACGAGTCGTTGACGATGACGACGTCGGGACGCTGCCACGCCTCGACGAGCCGGTTGAGGTCCTGATGGTGGTGGAACGGGTTGCCGCCGCACCAGTAGATCGCCCGCAGGTCGGGAAACGTGATACGCCTGCCGTCGTAGTCGATCGTGTCGCCTGGGCGCTCCAACGCGTCGCAGATTCGCGCAACCGGAATCGCGACATCCACGGGGTTGGCCGGCTGGGGCAGCGCGGCGATGCGCTGCCGCGCCCGCTCCATGCCGATGGCGTGCATCGAGCCGTAGCCCGACCCGAAGCCGCAGCCCGGCTCTCGCATCCAGCCGCTCATCGCGGCGAGCGCAACCGCCATCCAGTACGGCTGCTCACCGTGGTCCGCGCGCTGCACCGACCAGCTGACACTGACCAACGACCGCTTCTCCGCGAGCGACCGGGCGAGATCGCGGATCACACCGGCGGGCACCTCGCAGATCGAGGACGCCCACGCCGCGTCCTTGGGGATGCCGTCCGTCGCGCCGGTCACGTAGGCCTCGAGACGCTCGAAGCCGACGCATCGCGTTGCGAGGAACTCCGTGTCGTGACGTTGCTCCACGATAAGCGTGTGAGCCATACCGAGCATCAGCGCGACGTCGGTGTTCGGGCGCAGAGCGACCCACTCGGTGTCGACCATCGCCGAGACGTCGTCCCGTATCGGTGAGACGTTGACGAACCGGACCCCCGCTGCCCGGCACCGCCCCAGGACCTCGCCCGTGCGGTGGAGGCCGGCGCCGCCGTCGTTGACCTGACGGTTCTTGACCGCCAGGCCGCCGAACGCGATGACGAGCTCGCAGTTGGCGGCGATCTCCTCCCATTGCGGCGTTCGCGAGACGATGCTGAACCCGTCACCTCCGATGACGTGCGGGAGGATCACCTCCATCGCCGCGCAGCTGTAGCTGTTGAGCGACGCCGTATAGCCGCCTGCCACTTTGAGGAACCGGTGGACCTGGCTCTGGGCGTGATGAAACCGGCCCGAGCTGCCCCAGCCATACGAGCCGCCGTAGACGCTCTCGTCGCCGTGCCGCTGACGCACCTCCGCCAGGGCGCCGGCGGCGAGGTCGAGCGCCTCGTCCCACGGCAGCTCGACGAACGCGTCGGCCCCGCGGCGATACGCCCCGTCTCGGGGCCGGCCCTCGAGCCACCCCCTGCGGACGGCGGGACTGCGTACACGCGCGCGCGAGTCCAGCGCACCGACGATGCCCGGGCCGATGGGCGATGGCTCCGCGTCGTCCGCCACGGGCTCGATGGCGACGATCCGCCCGTTCTCGGTCTCTACGTCGTACACGCCCCAATGGGTCGCGGTGGGCGTGCGGGCCCGTGGCTGCCTGCTGCTCATCCGTCGTCTCCTCCGAACTTGTCTCGGGTGGTGATGCTCATCATTGGCGCGGTCTCCTCACCGTTGCTAGGCGAGCACGCCGTCGAGCGTTGCGCCGACGACCGCCTCAAACGACGCAATGTTGTGACCGCTGGCGAACCTGTCGACGAACGGCAACGCGGCATGCATGCCGCGCGCCAGCGGCTGGTATGACGGCGACGCGCTCAGCGGGTTGAGCCAAACGACCCGCTTGGCCAGCCGATGCAGGCGCTCCATCTGCTGGCGCAGCAGCGCCGGGTCCCCCGTCTCCAGGCCGTCGGAGTAGATGACGACGATGGCACCTCGCACGACGCGCGACTTGCCGTGCCGGGCGAGCAGCGCCTCGATGGACTCACCGATCCGTGTTCCGCCCTCGCGGTCCTCGACCGCCTCGCACGCGCGATCGAGCGCGTCCTCCAGCAGCGGCCCACGGAGGAGCGGTCCCACGCGCGTCAGCCGGGTGCCGAACGTGAAGGCCTCGTGCACGCGATCGGCGCGCACGAAGGCAGCGCAGGCGAGCAGGAGCGCGCGCGTCGTCGTGCGCATGGAACCCGACACGTCGAGGACGAACGTCACCGGCTGGGCTCGGACGCTCGGGGCAGCGAAACGCGGTAGCACTACGTCGCCGCCGAACCGGTGCGTCTCGCGGATGGTGCGTCGAAGGTCGATGCCGCCGCGGCGGGCCGACCGCCGGCGTCGGGTCAGCTGCATCGGTGGGCGACGTCGCACTGCGCCGACAGCTCGCGCGAGCTCCGCCACGTCCTCGATGGTGAGCTCGGCGAACGCAACGCGACGCAGGATCTCTACGCGGCTGGCCTCGGCGAGCTCGCCTTCTGCATGCTCCGCCTCGGGCGGTTCCGAGTCGCCGTCGCCGGGATCGCCCTCCGGCGCGCCGGGCTCCTCGGGCAAGGGAAGCGGAGACTCGGTCAGGACGGCGCGAAAGACTCGGTCGTAGACCGGGATGTCCTCGGGGTGCGACAGGAGCGCCAGGCGTCCGGCCCAATAGAGGTCGCCACACAACGCTGCGCCGGTGGCGAACGCCTGGCTGCGGTCGGTTCCGATCCGCAGGCCCTCCTCGCGCAGCGCTCCGGTCAGGCGCGCTGCGACGCCGACCGCGTCAGGTGCCGAGCACATCTCCCAGCCGCGCCTCGACCACCGTCTTGTCGTCATGGTTCTTGACGACCCATCCGAGCGTCGCGCGTGCCGCGTCCTCGTCGAGCTCCTCGCGGCCGAGCGTCGCGACGCTGCGTGCCCAGTCGATGGCTTCGGCAGGGCCGGGAGACTTGACGAGACCGAGGCCGCGCAGTCGCTCGATCGCGCGGGCCACCGCGAGCGCTAGCGGCTCGGCGACCTCCGGTGCGTTCTGCCTGATGATCTCGACCTCGCGCTCGACATCCGGAGGATCGATCCAGTGGAAGAGGCACCGGCGCTTGAGCGCATCGTGCAGCTCGCGCGTGCGGTTCGAGGTGATGATGACGACCGGAGGCTCGTCGGCATGCACCGTGCCGATCTCCGGGATGGAGATCGTGAAGTCCGACAGGACCTCGAGCAGGAAGGCCTCGAACTGGTCGTCGGCCCGGTCGAGCTCGTCGATGAGAAGGACGGCTCGTCCGCCCTGGCGCACCGCGCGCAGCAGCGGCCGCTCAGCGAGGAACTCCGGGCCGTAGAGCGCCTTGACCGCATCGGGGCCTTCCGCCCGCGATGCGTGCAGCGCCAAGAGCTGACGCGGATACTCCCAGTCGTACAGCGCCTGCTGTGCGTCGATCCCCTCATAGCACTGCAGGCGGATGAGCTCGGACCCGAGGATGCCGGCGAGTGTGCGCGCAAGCGAGGTCTTGCCCACCCCGGCCTCACCTTCGAGCAGGAGCGGCCGGCGCATTCTCAGACTGAGGAACACCGCGATCGCAAGACCCTCATCGGGCAGGTAGTTGCGCTCACGCAGCGCCGAGTCGACCTGCACGACGGTCTCGAATCGGAATGCCGGGCTCGCGCAACGGGAACTGTCAGCCGTCATGCGGATGCCACTCCTGAAGCGTTGGGGGCAACAGCGTAGGCACGGCGCAGTCCGGGGCGGTCACTCACCGCCATGGCGCTCGATCGCGAGGACCACCGCGTCGACAATCTGCTGGTAGCTCGTGCAGCGACAGAGGTTCCCCGAGATCTCCCCGCGGATCTGCTCGCGGTCGAGTGCTTCGCCGCGCGCGACAAGCGGCTCGAGCGTCATCAAGAACCCGGGCGTGCAGAAGCCGCACTGGAGCCCGTGTGCCTCATGGAAGGCCTGCTGCAGCGGATGCAGCTCGCCTCCCGACCCTGCGGCAAGCGCTTCGACGGTTCTCACGCGGTGCCCCTCTGCCTGGGCGGCCAGCATCGTGCACGAGCGGACCGGCTCTCCGTCGAGCTGGATGGTGCAGGCCCCGCAGATCCCGTGCTCGCAGCCGACGTGCGTGCCGGTCAGACGCGCCTCATGCCGGATGAAGTCCGACAGGAGCATGCGCGGATCGATGGTCCGGGCATAGGTCTCACCGTTGATCTCGATCTCGACATCCCGCTTCACGCCTTCTTTCCCTCCCCTGGCGCCGCTGCGCGCGCGATCGCGCGATCGCACATCGCCTCGATCACGCTGCTGCGGTAGTCGCCGTCGCCGTGCCCATCGCCAACCGGCTCGATGTCACGCACCGCGGCGGCCGCTGCCTCGCGTGCCACCGCCGCATCGACGACAGCCCCGACGAGCAGCTTCTCTGCGGCGTGGGCCCGAACCGGGACGTCGCCAGCCGCAAGCAGTGTCACCCGCGCACGCGAGCACGCGCCGGCCGCGTCGGCGGTGAGGACGACGGCCGCGCCGCCGAGCGCGTAGTCCCCATGACGTCGCGCGAACTCCTCGAATGCCACGCGCGTCCCCGCCGGCGCGCGGGGAACGTCGACCGCGATGAGCACCTCGTCGTCCTCCAGCACCGTCGTGAGATGGCTGACGAAGAACTCCTCGGCGGCGATCCGCCGCTCTCCTCGCCCGGACGAGGCGATGAGCGACGCGTCCAGCGCCGTCATCGCCACGGGCAGCTCTGCAGCGGGGTCCGCGTGCGCGAGCGAGCCGCCGACGGTGCCCCGGTTGCGAATCTGGGCGTGAGCGACATAGCGGATCACCTCGGCGAGCAAGGGCTGCTGCGCAGCGACTTGGCTGGAGCGCTCGAGCGCCGACTGGCGTGTCGCGGCACCGATCCGCAGACCCTCCGGGCGGTCGTCGATTCCGGCGAGCGGCCGGACGCGATTGATGTCGACGAGCACCTCCGGGCGCGCGAGCCTGAAGTTCAGGAGCGGAATGAGGCTCTGCCCTCCCGCCAGGATCTTCGCGTCGTCGCCGTGCTCAGCCAGCAGTGCGAGCGTCTCCTCGAGCGTCTCCGGGTCGCGGTACTCGAACGGCGGGGGCTTCACGGCGTCGCACGCTCCCGCTGCCGCGACACGTCGAGCCCGAAGCGGTTCGTCGGATCGTCCGGGCGCCATCTGCCGGGCGCGCCCTGGAGCCGCTCGCCCATGTCACGCGTGCGATGCAGCAGTGCGCGCCCGCGCCGCAACGCACCCACTTGCCAGGTCTCGAGCGCAGAGACGACTTCGCTGCCGGAGTTCTCCAGCGCATGCGCGAGCGACCAGGCGTCGGCGCACGCCTTCGCACTGCCCGCCGCGGCGTGCGGCCGAGCTGTGACCGCCGCGTCGCCGATGAGGCAGACGCGGCCGCTGGCGAGCGCCGGCACGTCGGCGTCGACAATGGCGGTGATGAACGGTGCGTGCGCCGTCGTCACGAGCTCGGCCAGCTGGGGCGGCATCAGTCGCTCCGCGTCGGCGCGCATCGCGGCGACGAAGCGGTCCTGCACGAGTCCTGCGGGCACCGAGAGCGGGCGTGGCAGGCCAGTCCGGTCGGTCAGCAGCTCGTCGTACTCCGGTCCGACCGCGACATTGCGGTACCACGTGAAGTTCACCCGCCGGCCGACGACGTTGATGTCCTGGCCCACAGTCGGGATCGGATAGGCGACGATGTGCTCGTCGTCCAGAACGCCGTACGTGAAGCAGTTGTCGAGTTCCTGCCACGTCTCAGGCGACAGCTCGTCCTCGCCGGCAAGACCGCGCCACCCGACGTAGCCGGAGTACGAGGCCCGGACTCCGAACAGCCGTTGGCGTCCGACGGAGTTGACCCCATCGGCGCAGACGACCAGGTCGAAGCGTCCCTCATGCCCCTCCGCGAAGCGCAGGTCGACGCCGTCGGCGTCCTGGTCGATCCCCGAGAGCGTGTGCGACCGGTGATAGCGGTCATCCTCGAAGAGGCTGCGCAGGCCGCGGAAGAGGGAGTTCCATGCCGTGAACCGGTAGTCGCTTGGCTCCTCGTGCTGCACGCTGCCGTCACGCGCGAGGTACTGCAGCCGCTCAGAGGTCAGGCTGATGTCGTCCAGCGCAATCGAGCTGCGCTCGACGAAGTACCGCACGGTGGGCTCATGGACGATGATCCCGGCGCCGAGTCCCTCCAGCAGCTCGGGCGAGCGCTCGAAGACGTGCACGTCGTGGCCGCTGTCGCGAAGCAGCAGTCCCATCGTCAGGCCGGCGAGCGACCCGCCGACGACTGCCACCCGAAGCCCGCCGCTCATGACGCCGACACCAAAGTCGCGCGCGTGCCATCGAGCAGGCTCCCGGCTCCCGGCACCGTGGTATCGAGACCGAGCGACCCGAGGATCCGGAACGTCGTCGCGACCGCGGCCGACAAGACCGGCTTGCCGAGCCTGTCCTCGGCACGCTCGATCGCGGGCAGCGACGGGCACTGAACGCAGGCCGAGAGCACGACCGCGTCGACTCCGTCGACGTCCAGTTCGTCGAGGTGATCGAGCAACGTCAGCGGGTCGATGCGCCCCACCGACAGGTTGTGGGAGACCTCGAGCGAATGGGAGTCGACAACCTCGATGCCCGCGTCCTCGATGTAGCCCACCACCAACTCGGTGATCGGCTTCATGTACGGCGCGAGCACGGCGATGCGCCGCGCGCCGAGAGCCTGGACGCCCTCGATAAGCGCTCCCGCGCTGGTCACGACCGGCGCCGTCACGCCATTCCGCGCGGCGGCGCGGGCCAGGCGATCTTCGGCGATGTGGTGGTAGCCGGCTCCCTGAGCCATGATCGCGACGAGGCACGCGTACCCGATGACGTCAACGGCCGCATCGCTCACCTCGAACGCACAGCGCTCGGCGTCGTCGACCATGCGCTTCAGCTCGTCGGTGGTGACCGAGTGCAGCCGCGAGCGGCTCGAATGGAACGTGAACGTCGCGTCGTCGGCCGTCCGGCGCGCGAGCATCGCCGGGATCTCGGTCTCCATCGTGGTGTTCGAGCTCGGGACGATGAGCCCCACCCGGACGTTGCGACTCATGCCCGACCTCCGTCATGGACCTCGATGGCGCGCATCTCGACGGGCGCCTCGCGGTACGCCTGAGCGAACTCGGTCCGCGACGCCCACTGTCGCTTCGGGAAGACGCGTCGCGGCAGTGTGAACGTCGTGACGGGCTCAGCGAACGGATACGGGTCGATGCTGATCTTCCACGCGTCGACCGGACGGATACGCAGTGCTGCATCCTCGCCCCCGTAGCCCGTCGGCGCAGGGCCGAGCGCTGCTTCCGTCCCGCCAACGAGGTCGTTGAGGCAGAAGTACAGGCAGAGCCGATCGCAGACCTGCAGGAGTTTGTAGTCGACCCAGCGCTGATCGTCGGCGACGCCGAGTTCAGCGGCGACCGCGTCATGGGCCGCATTGCGCTCCTCGACGAACCGGTCGACCTGCTCTCGCCGAGTGTCCTCGAACGTCATCTTCAGCGACGGGTCGGTTCCATACCGGTTGGTGTACAGGCCCGCCGCATGCATCGACGCGAGTACGCCGGCGTAGCGGTCCTCGTCGGAGACCGCCTCGACCATCGCGCGGAAGAACGCGAGGTGCACGCCGATCCCGATGTCGAACACGTTGAGCGGACGACCGTCGCCGTTGCGGTGATCGACATCGGGCTCGCGTTCCCAGATGGCCCATCCGTCGTCGTGTCGTCGTGCCGCGGTCGCCAGCGATGCCCGTGCGCGCGGTGCCTCGAAGGCGTCGTTCCCCCATGCGCGCGCGATCTCGCCGCACACGTCCCCGTGGTCCGGCTGGGCCACAACCTGCCACGACTCTCCCTGATCGCGGACGATCATCCGCCACCCCTTCCGCCCGCGGAGGGCATATCGACTACGGCGCCAGCTTCGGTCACCCGCCGACCCGACTGCTACGCGGGGGCCGGACAAGAGCAGCTCCCACTTGTGCGACATGCGCAGATCCCCGACCATCCCCCGCCGCGTGGCGGGCCCGGAAACAGACGAGCCGCCCCGTCGGGCGGCTCGTCAGGAGGAGGGCGGAGAGAGGGTCACACAACCGCCGACACGGAGTCTTCCACCGTCACGGACACCGCTCTTTGTTCGCGTGCGAAGAATGCGCGCATTCGATCTGCGGGTTGTCACAGCGGCCGCTCAGCCACCCAGCGCGACGTCTGACCCTTCGGGAGCATCGCGACCCGTCCCGGCGAAAGCTCGAGCTTGGGCCTGGTCGATGGGATACATGCCACCCGCGATCCAGTGCGGAACCCGCAAGACGCGGCCCCCACGTTGTCACATCGCGCAGGGCCGGTCGGCCCTCGATACGCCACCTTTTACCTCTCACATCGACGCCGGAGATCAGATGAGCACATACCGCATCGCGGCAATCCCGGGCGACGGCATCGGCCGGGAAGTCCTTCCGGCCGCGTGCCGCGTCCTGGACACGGCCTGCGCAAAGCACGGCGCACGGCTCGCGTACGAGACCTTCGACTGGTCCTGCGAGCGGTACGGCCGCGAAGGAGCCATGATGCCGCCCGACGGCCTGGAGCAGCTCCGCGACTTCGACGCGATCTTCCTGGGCGCCGTCGGATACCCCGGCGTCCCCGACCACGTCTCCCTGTGGGGCTTGCTCATCCCGATCCGGCGCGGTTTCCGCCAGTACGTCAACCTGCGCCCGGTCCGCGTGTTCGACGGGCTCTCCAGCCCACTGAGGGCGGCTGCGGACCACCCGATCGACTTCGTCGTCGTCCGGGAGAACACCGAAGGCGAGTACAGCGAGGCCGGCGGCCGCTTCAACCGCGGGCACGACGATGAGCTCGTCATTCAGGAGGCGCACTTCTCGCGGCCGGGCATCACCCGGATCGCAGACTTCGCGCTCGAGCTCGCCGGCCGCCGCGCCCGCAGGCTCACGTCGGCGACCAAGTCGAACGGCATCGTGCACACGCTTCCGTTTTGGGATGACGTGGTCGCCGAGCGGGCAGCTCGGCACCCGGACGTCGAACTCACGAGCGAGCACATCGACGCACTCTGCGCGAAGCTCGTCCTCAAGCCTCACGCCTTCGACGTCATCGTCGCGTCCAACCTCTTCGGCGACATCCTGAGCGATCTCGCGGCTGCCGTCGCCGGCTCGATCGGCATCGCCCCATCGGCCAATCTCAATCCCGAGCGCGAGTTCCCCTCGATGTTCGAGCCGGTCCACGGGTCGGCGCCTGACATCAGCGGCAAGGGCATCGCGAACCCCCTGGGCGCGATCTGGTCCGGAGCGATGATGCTCGACCACCTCGGTCAGCACGGCGCCGCGGCGGACGTCATGTCGGCGATCGCCGTCGTGCTGGCCGAGAGCGATGTGCGCACTCCCGATCTCGGAGGCAACGCGACCACGACCGAGCTGGCCTCCGCGGTGGAGGATGTCATCCGCGCCACCACCGCGGCGGGTGCGACCCGCTGAGCTCGAGGCGCTGGGATGGCCCCCAACGCGCGGTGGTTCGGCCTGCAAACGACTGCCTGTGCTTAGCATCCCCCCGCCCCGAGGGTCGCAACTCCCCCCGATCGGGTGGCACGCATTGCGGCGCGGGCCTGCTTCGACTTGGGTGGCGCTGCCGCCGAGCCGGTGTCGCGGTGGCGCCAACGACGAAGGGAACACTTGATGGCCGCTCTGCCGCTCGCCGTTTCGCCGCCGCGGGTCCTCGCGGACGTTCTGCCTCACTCCGGGGCGCGCGACGCCGTGCTCGTGGTCGCGGGCGCACTGCTCACCGTGCTCGGGGCGCAGGTCGCGATCCACGTCCCGCCGTCGCCGGTGCCGATCACCGGGCAGACGCTCGGTGTCGTATTGGCGGGCGCCGCGCTCGGCGCGCGGCGAGGTGCCGCCTCGCAGCTGCTGTATGTCCTCGCCGGCTTCGCCCTGCCGGTCTACGCGGACGGCGAGCAGGGCGTCGATGTGCTGGTCGGCGCGACGGGCGGCTACCTCGTGGGCTTCGTCGTGGCGGCGGCGATCGTCGGCCGGATGGCCGAGGTTCGGGCCGACCGGCGCGTCGTCGCCGCGTTCACCGCGTTCTGCGGCGGGCAGCTGGCGATCTTCGGGCTCGGCGTGCCGTGGCTGAAAGTCGCCGCCGACCTGACGTGGGGCGACGCCATCCACCACGGCTTCACCATCTTCATCGTCGGCGGCGTGGTCAAGGCGCTCATCGGCGCGGCGGCGCTGCCCGGCGCCTGGCGCCTCGTCGCCCGCTATCGGGACGTCGACGGCGTCGCTCGCTGATGCGCGTCCTGCTGACCGGCGCGACCGGGTTCGTCGGCGGCCAGGTGATGCTGCGCCTGCTCGAGACAGGCCACGAGGTGCTCGCTCCGGTGCGCGCCGCCTCGGAGCACGACGCGGCGGCACGTCTCGAGTCGGCGCTCGACGCGCTGTCCGTGCCGGCCGCGCTGCGCGCCGGGGCGCGGACGCTGCCCGGCGACCTCTGCGAACCCGAGCTCGGCCTCTCGGTCCCCGCGCGCCGGGAGGTCCTGGCCACCGTCGATGCCCTCGTGCACTGCGCGGCGTCTGTGTCGTTCGCCATGACGATCGCCGAGGCGCGCGCGGTCAACGTCACAGCCACCGCCGGGACCACCCGCCTTGCCCGCGCGCTGCACGAGCGAGGGCGACTCGTGCGGGCCGTGCACGTGTCGACGGCCTACGTGGCCGGCACGCACGCCGGCGTCTTCCGCGAAGACGACCGCTACGTCGGCCAGAAGTTCCGCAACGCCTACGAGCAGAGCAAGCTCGAGTCCGAGCTCCTGCTGGCCGAACGCGCCGCCGACCTCCCGCTGACCGTCGTGCGACCGAGCATCGTCGTCGGCGAAAGCGACTCGGGATGGACGTCGGCGTTCAACGTCCTGTACTGGCCATTGCGGGCGCTGGCGCGCGGACTCCTGCCGACGGTTCCCGCGCAAGCGGAGGGCCTGATCGACATGGTCCCCGTCGACTACGTCGCCGACGGAATCGTGCATGCACTGCTCAGGCCGACGCATGTGGCCGGCACCCTGCACCTCGTCGCGGGCGCCGCGGCGCCAGCCGTCGCCGAGGTCCTCGCCGCGTCGTGCGCCGCGCTGCAGCAGCCCGTACCGCCCCTTGCCGACGGCGCGTCGGACCTCGTCCAGCGCAGCGCCGACGCCGGACGGTACGTGCCGTACCTCGACGTACAGACCGTCTTCGACGACGCGCGCGCCGTCGAGGTCCTCGGGCCGGCCGGCCTCGCCGCTCCGCGGTGGGACAGCTACTTCGACCGCATCGTCGCGTACGCCCAGGAGGCGCGCTGGGGCAAGGCGCCGATGCCCCGCGCTCGCGCGCGAGAACGTCGACGCCTGCATGTCGCATAGCGGCGGCGACGGCGACGACCGCCTGCTCGAGCTGCGCGCTCTCGAACACGGGCTCGCGCTACGCGCCCCCGAGACGGTCGGCGGGATCGCCGCCGCCGTGACGCGCTGGACGCGCGACGCGGGTGGCGTGCTGACCGCCCGGGTGCGGCTGAGTGACGGCACGTCGTTCGGCTGGCTTGACGTCGTGGTAAGTGATGGCGCGACGCCACCACGAGAAGCCATGCTCGAGCCTCGCGTGGAGGAGCTGGCGGCGACGTTCGCCGCCGGCGAACGCCTTGCGGCCTTGTCTGCCCTCCGGCTCGCCTGGTCCCTCGATGGCGAGCTCGTCGTCGACTGACCGCGACACCGGCTCCGCAGTAGAAGAGCGCAACGGGTCCGGACGCACCGACGGGGGTCAGTGCCCAAGTGCGAAGGCACGGGATGATCGAGGAGGCGATCGGCGGCGGCTGAGTGGCGGCCGGCTGCGCTTCATATGTCGCGACGCTCGCCGCGGGAGCGAACGGTCGGCCATGACGCGGCCCGGCCCTCGCGACGCCATACCGTCTGCCGGAACCTCGAGTGCCGCCACTCGCGCAAAGGAGGAGCGAGGTCGCCGGCGGGTCTCAGGATTGAGTGTCGTCCGAAGCGACACTAAGCGGCTGGCCCCTGATCACCATCGGCGTCTACAGCAGAAATGCCCGCGCCGCTTCAACTACCGTCACGGGCGGAAACCCTCGGGTGTTCGACGAGTTGGACCTCGAGGGCAGCGCCCTTGAACCGATTCCCTACGAGTGCATCGTGCCGGTCGAATAGGTCGCCGAGTCGGGCGCCGCGTCTTCACCGCCAGCCGCAGAACGCCGCGTCTTCGCTCATCCGAACAGGTGTTCCCGTTCTGTCCGGAGCGCCCGGCACCCTGGAGTCTGACCCAACAAGCACAAGGGAGGTCGAGCCTTCATGGCCGCCCCGAAGTTCGAGCTGTACACCGACCGTGCCGGGCAGTGGCGCTGGCGCTTGCGCGACTCCAACGGCACGAAGGTCGCGTCGTCGGGCGAGTCGTTCCCGACCAAGTCCAACGCGAAGCGAGCGGCCGAGAACGTCCGCGCTACCGCGCCCCTCGCCACCATCGACGACGGAAGCAGCGACGCGATGAACGCCGCGCTGCACCAGTACCTCCAGCGCCGCCGGGGTGCGGCTTAGCCGGTGGCGGCGTCTGGAGACTCGGCGTTCGATTTCGACGCCGCTGAGCGCCACTTCCTTGCGACAGCCGATGAGGCGCTGCCCGCTCTCTCCACCGCTCGGCGGGCGACGGAGTGCCTTGCCGCGATGGTGGAGGGTGCCAGCACCCCGCCAGAGCCAGAGGACGCGCCGCCCAGCTTCTACGTCCGCGAAGCCACCCTGCTCTTGTCCGTTCTTGCGCTCCGTACCGCGCGCGCGTGCCTGCTGGTCGTCTCGGCCGGGTACATGCCCGAGGCCCACGGGTTGAAGCGGCGGCTGTCCGAGGTTCACGCTCGCGCGCAGGCGGTTGGGCAGGACACGACAGGCGAACATGCGCGGCAGTGGCTCCGGAACCGGGGGCCCAGTACCCCGCCCAAGATCGTCGGCAAGTTCGGGAGCGCGGACCTCTGGGCGGTCTACTCGTGGGGCGCGCACGCCGACGCCCAGAGCGTGCAGCAGTGGCTCACGGTCCCCATGCCGGACGTTCACGAGGATCACATGGGCCTCGCGGTGCCGCCCCATCACGACGGGATCCTGTCCAACGCGCTGCTCACCGAGGTCGGGATGGAGTGCCGCGACATGGCCGCGGCGATGGCCGTCGCGCGGGCCACGACGCACGAGGAAGTTGGCTTGAACGTCGCGCAGGTCAAGACCTTGGACCCCGACCTCGAAGCGCTGATCCGGCGCTACTACAACCGGGTTCCTGAAGAACGACGCCCTAACGATCTGACGACGGAGTCGTGAACCCACGGGAGATCGCCTCGGTCGTGTGGCTCGGTGGCTTCCTCGCGTGGGGAGCGACCAAGCCGGACGTGCGCGCCGCGTACTGGCAGGTCGTCAAGGCGTTCTTCCAGCTCAAGGTCGTCGGGCCGGTCGTCGTCCTCGCGGCCTGGACGGCAGGCCTTGCAGCGCTGGCCCGCACGGTTGGCCTCTGGAAGATGGACGTTGTGAGCGACACCGTCGTCTGGTTCGTGACGGTGGGCATCGCCTTCTACTTCTCGATCGGCAAGGTCACGGGGGACGGGTGGATCGGACGCACCGTCCGTCGCGCGGTTGGCCTCGCGGTGTTCGTCGAAGTGTTCGTGAACCTCCGCGTGTTCAGTCTCCCCGTCGAACTTGTCCTCGTCCCCGCGATGACGTTCATCGTGATGTTGGGCGTCGTCGCAGATCACGACGACCAGTACCGGGCGGTCAGCCGGCTCGTGAAGGGCCTGCTGACGATCATCGGCCTGGCGTTCATGGTCTACGTCGCCACTAGCCTGATCGGTGATCCCAAGCCCGGGGAGACGACGCGGAAGCTGCTGCTGCCGGTCTGGCTCACCATCGGCGTGATGCCGCTGATCTACCTCGTGGGCCTGTGGAGCGCCTACGAACTCGCGTTCATGCGGATCCGCTTCCAGACGGAGGACGATCCCGACAGCCGACGCAGGGCCAAGCGCGCGTTTGCGCGCGCGGTCAAGTGGCGCGCGGCCGACGCGGACGGCTTCGCAGGCCACTGGATCTACGACCTAGCCAACGCAGAGTCCACAGAGGACGCGCGTGACGTGATGCAGCGGTTCAGGGCCTCGTGGCGAGCCGAACGCCATGAGGACCGGCTGACCAACGCGCGCGCGAACCTTGAACTCTGGATCGACGAGACGGACCACACGCTTGCGGATCTCCACTGGGACTCGCTCGTCCGTAGTTGGGGTCGCCTTGACGCGGAGCAACGCGCGCAGCTACGAGAAGAAGCTGCCCGCCTCGTGCCCGTCAACGGCCGTCTCGACGCTCTGTGCGCTCTGCCCGACTGAGCGTGCGCGGCGCGCGACCTGCGCGAAGTCGCGGCAGTTCGCGCCGCGTCCGTCCTTGGCCCGGGACTCGCGCGCGTACTCCTCCAACGGCAGATTCCGGCCGCAGCGCGAGCACGCCTTGTGCGTTCGCGGCTCGCGACGGGGAAGCGGGATCGGCGCGCGAAGGGCGACAACCAACAACGAGGCCAAGCCGGTGTAATCGTCGGAACTGCGCGCGAAAGCGGCATACGCACTGTCGCTTTCGCGTGAAGGCCCTAGCGCGGCTGGGCGCGCATTGAGGCGCCGGCCATGACGAGCTGACGTGACGTAGCGGGCGCTTAGGCAACCCAGCTGGCGGTGGCCTCCGCGGCCTCTGAGAGACGCACGTAGACATGATCGATCGCTCCGTTGCCAGGTGCCGTGGCGACGTCGCTCACAAGGCGCGTATGGGTGATGCTTGAGAGGTCCGGATCGTCGGGACCTGGCGTCGTGATAGTCCAGCTCGAGGCGTACAGGGAGTCGAGAGCTGCAAGGAGCGCGTGGGACCCGTGGCTCGGGAGCGCTAAAGCTGCCAGAGCGGTCTCAACGGTTGACGAGACCGTCGGCGAGGCTGTCTCTCGCAACTCGTCGAGTACCCATCTCAAAACCGCGCAGTCGAGATCCGTAAGCGGGGGGTCGACGGAAACGTTCGATGCCTCGGGAACGAAGCGCTCGAGTGCATGTGCGAGATCCTGGCCCGCACGCGTCGCCGGAAGACCGTGGAACGTTGCCATGCGCTTTGAAGCTACAGCCGCCTCCAGACGGGAGCTACAGAGGGCGGGGAGGCGCACGGCACGCATCCGATTGATCGCCGTCACGCAATCGGCACCCGGTCGGTACTGGACCAGGAGGCGAGACGTTCGCGCGCCGGGGGGGACCACGCTGCGGCACGCGACAAGAGAGCACACGGGTGCCAACGGGGTGCCTGCCACGAAAGGGTTCGCTCATCATGCATCCGTCGACAGCTCTCGCTCTGCCACCAGACTTTGATCACGTGGTCGTCTGGCTCCGCGCCGTGAGGGGTCGCCGTCTCTCGGTCGTCTTCGACTCTCCCGGACTGCACCCGATGGCCAGCTTTCACGCGCGGCTCGGCGAGGTATCACTCTTCGACGTAGGCGGCGTGGTCGAAGCATTCTGCTTCTTCTTCGAAGACCCGGACTGTGGGCTTTCCTTCACTGCTGGCTCGATCGGCTCTGCCGGCAGCCTGGCCTATGTCGAAGGCATCGACGCAGTTGGTTTGGTCTTCTGGATCGACAGCGTCCGTGTGGTCATTCGCGACATCGACGACTGCCCTCAGGCAGCGACGCCGGCTCCGATCGGCATTCGGACCACGCAATAGTGGCGATGTCAGCCGTCGACGAGAAACGAACGGGCCGCACTGAGGACCGCCGGTCCGACGTCGTTCAGCTCGCCATCACGCAACACGCGAGCGGGGGAGCGATCCTCCAGCTGCGGATTCATTCCCTGGAACCACGCCTGTGCGATACCGCGGTCGTCGGCCTCAGCGATGAGCAACGCGACTTCTAGAGCAAGGCGGAGGCGCCGCTGGACTTCGTCCGGCGGCGCGCTTCCGCCCGGGTTCCGCAGTTTGTGGGCGAACGGATGACCGGATTCGTCAGGCGGGGCCTGGGGTTTTCGAGGTTTCGGGCGGGGGTAGCCGTGTGCCCACGCGCGAGCGGGGCTCGCGGGGCGTTCGCAGCGGGTGCAGGCGCGG
>JANJTP010000039.1 GCA_024711025.1 Solirubrobacteraceae bacterium | reverse complement strand
CGTCGAGATCCTGCGCGGCGGGCGCTCGAAGGCGATCGCGCAGCACGGCTACGACGCGCTGCCCGAGTACGGCGCGTTCGCCGGGATGTCGGCGGGCGAGGTGCTCGAACGGGTGGACGAGCTGCTCGGCTGCGGAAGGCTCGCCTCGACCGGCGGACGCTTCCCGAAGCTCGAGGCCGTCGCCGGCGAGCCGCGGAGCGCTGCGGCGTGAGGATCGCGGTCCTCGCATCGGGCCAGGGGACGAACCTCCAGGCGCTGCTCGACACGGTCCACGGCCGCGAGGCGCAGATCGTCGCCGTCGCGGGCGACCGCCCCGGGGCGCCGGCGTTCGACCGCGCCCGGGGGGCCGGCATCCCGACGCGCGCCTTCCCGCTGGGCGACTTCGCCGACCGGGCGGCGCGCGACGCGGCCATCGCCGACTGGCTCGTGCGGCAGGGCGCCGAGCTGGTCGTGCTGGCCGGGTACATGGCGATCCTCACGCCGACCTTCCTGGGCCGCTTCCCGGATCGCATCGTCAACGTCCACCCGTCGCTGCTGCCGGCGTTCCCCGGCCTGCGCGCGATCGAGCAGGCCGTCGACTACGGGGTGCGGGTCTTCGGCGTCACCGTCCACCTCGTCGTCGACGACGGCGGGGTCGATACCGGGCCGGTGCTGCTGCAGGGCTCGCTGGAGCTGCCGGACGCCGACGACCCCGAAGCGGTCCACGCGGCGCTGCAGCCACTCGAGCACGAGCTGCTGCCCGAGGCCGTGAGGCTGCTCGCGCGCGGCGCGGTGCGCCGCGACCCGACCCGGCCGCGGCGGCTGATCATCGATCGCTGAGGTCGGCGGCGGCGGCGCAGCGCACCGCCCCGCGCGCGGGGAGGCGAATTCTCCGTGCGCTTCGCTAGGGTCGGCCGCATCGCCGAGCCCGCCCCCTCACCGTCAGGCCAGTCGCTTACCGCGCCCGGCGCGGTGCGCGTCCGCCGGGCCGTGCTCTCCGTCTCCGACAAGCGCGGCATCGTCGACTTCGCCCGCGGTCTCGCCGCGCTCGGCGTCGAGCTCGTCTCGACCGGCGGCACGGCAGCGGCGCTGCGCGAGGCCGGGCTCGAGGTCCGGGCGATCGACGACCTGACGGGCTTCCCGGAGATCATGGACGGCCGCGTGAAGACGCTCAACCCGCGGCTCTACGCGGGCCTGCTCGCGCTGCGCGACAAGCCCGAGCACCTCGCGCAGGCGGCCGAGCACGGCATCGAGCTGGTCGACCTCGTCTGCGTGAACCTCTACCCGTTCGAGCAGACGGTCGCTCACGGCGACGCGACGGTCGCCGAGATCATCGAGCAGATCGACATCGGCGGCCCGACGATGATCCGCGCGGCGGCGAAGAACTCGGCGTTCGCCGCCGTCGTGACTCGCCCCGAGTCCTACGACGCCGTGCTCGAGGAGCTGGCGGCCGGTGGCGGCCTGCTGACCCTGGAGACGCGCGAGTCGCTCGCGGCCGAGGCCTTTGCGGCGACGGCCCGCTACGACGCCGCGATCAGCCGCTGGTTCGCCGAGCGCCGCTACGACCTGCCGGACACGCTCGTACGCGCCTACGAGAAGCGGCTCGACCTGCCGTACGGCGAGAACCCCCACCAGCGTGCCGCGTACTACGAGGAGGCCGGCGCGCGGCGCAGCGTACTCACGCGCGTGCGCCAGCTCCACGGCAAGGAGCTCTCGTTCAACAACATCCTCGACCTCGACGGCGCCTGCGCCGTCCTCGCCGAGCTTGGCGAGGACGAGCCGGCATGCGTGATCGTCAAGCACAACAACCCGTGCGGCGTCGCGCTCGGCGACGACGCCGAGCAGGCCTACCGCAAGGCCTTCGCGGGCGACCCCGTCAGCGCCTTCGGCGGCATCATCGCCCTGAACCGCCCGGTCGACGCGCAGCTCGCCGAGGCGCTCAGCGAGCAGTTCCTCGAGGCGCTGATCGCTCCCGGCTTCGACGAGCAGGCGCTCGAGATCCTGCGCCGCAGGCCCAACGTGCGCCTGCTCGAGGACACCGAGCGCCGCGCCCGGCCGAACCCCGGCTTCGACCTGCGCCAGGTCGACGGCGGGCTGCTCGTGCAGGACCGCGACGTCGTCGTCGCCGCGCGCGAGCGGATGGAGGTCGTCAGTGCCCGCAAGCCGACGGACGAGCAGTGGCGAGACCTGCTGTTCGCCTGGCGCGTCTGCCGGCACGTGCGGTCGAACGCGATCGTCGTGGCGCGCGACGGGGCGACGCTGGGGATCGGCGCGGGCCAGATGAGCCGCGTCGACTCGGTGCGGATCGCGGTCGGCCGCGAGTGGATCGCCGATCGCAGCGGTCTGGCACTCGCGTCGGACGCGTTCTTCCCGTTCGCAGACGGCCCCGTCGCGGCGATGGACGGCGGCGTCACCGCGTTCATCCAGCCGGGCGGCTCGATCCGCGACGAGGAGGTCATCGCCGCCGTGGACGCGCGCGACGCGGTCATGGTCTTCACCCGCCGCCGGCATTTCAGGCACTGAGCACGGGCTCCGTGCGCGCAGCCGCCGTGCCCGTCGGCCGCATGCACGCGTCGGCGGCGCCGGGGGAGGTTTGCGCCCCCCGGTGCGTTGGGGGTAGCGTCACCGGGCGGGAGCGGCCCCGCCGCTCCGCCACCGTCGAACGGGGAGGTCCTAGTCAGATGATCGGGGCACTGATCCTTGGGCTCGTAGCCGGCTTCATCGGGCGCGCGCTCGTTCCGAACGACGCCTTCAGCGGCATGCGAGGCCCGGCGTCGTGGGCCGTGTCGGTCGTCCTCGGGCTCGTGGGGGCGTTCGTCGGCTACCTGGTCTTCACGCGTGCGCTGGGGATCGGGGACGATGACGCGTTCGACTTCGGGGGCCTGCTGAGCGCGATCATCGGCGTCGTGATCGTGCTGATCGTCGCCGGCTTCTTCATGCGCCGCGCGGGCCCCGCGCGCGGCTAGTCACCGGGCGTCGGCGACGGCCGAGCGCTCGACCCGGGTCGCGGCCGGCGCCGGTCCGTCCGGCACGACGGGCACCATTCCGCCTTCGTGCCCGCCGCCGCCGCAACCGCCGCTGCCTCGCTGCGGGGGTGGCAGGAGCAGGCGCTCGTGGCGATGCGCACGTGGTCGGCCTCGCCGGAACGCCCGTTCCTGATCGCCGCCGCACCCGGCGCGGGGAAGACGCGCCCGGCTCTCGAGCTCGCTCGCGAGCAGCTCACGTCCGGCGCGACCCGGCGGGTGATCGTCGTCTGCCCCACCGGGCCGCTCACCCGCCAGTGGGCGCGCGCCGCGGCCGCACTGGGCATCCAGCTCCAGCCCGACGCCGAGGACCCGCGTCCGCCGCGCGGCTTCCACGGCATCTCGGTCACCTACGCACGCGTCGCCCAGGCGGGGGCGCGCTGGAGGCGGCTCGTCGGCTCCGGGGCGCTCGTGATCGCCGACGAGGTCCACCACCTCGGCGACGAGCTCGCCTGGGGCGCCGGGTTCGACGCGGCGTTCGGCACGGCGCGCGAGAGCTGGCTGCTTCTCTCCGGGACGCCGTTCCGTTCCGACCAGGCCGCGATCCCGGGGGTCCTATACGACGACGGGCTCGCCCACTCCGACGTCTCCTACACGTATGCGGACGCGGTGCGGGACGGCGTCTGCCGGCCGGTCACGTTCATCCCGTACGACGGACGGCTGCAGTGGCGCAGCGGCGACGACGTGGTCGAGGCGTCGTTCTCCGACGTGCTCAGCGGCCGCGAGGCCGGCCGGCGCTACCGGACCTCGATCAGCGTCGAGCTGCCCGACGGCCTTCCGAGGATCCTGCGCGAGGCGCACGAGCGGCTCGAGCGCCTGCGCGCCGGAGGCCATCGCGAGGCCGGGGCGCTGGTCGTGGCCGCCGACGGCGAGCATGCGCGGGCGATCGCGAAGGTCCTGCGCGAGGTCGCCGGCCGCGCTCCGGTCGTCGTCCTCCACACCGACCCCCGCGCCGCCGAGAAGCTGGAGGCGTTCACCGGCTCGCGAGATCCATGGATCGTCGCCGTCAACATGGTCAGCGAGGGCGTCGACATCCCGCGGCTGCGCGTCGGCGTCTACGCGACGGCCGCCAAGACGCCGCTGATGTTCCGCCAGATCGTCGGGCGCTTCGTGCGCACGATCCCGGGCCGGGCGGTCGAGCCGAGCTGGCTCTACCTGCCTGCCGATCCAGTCCTGCGCGCGCACGCCGCCGACGTCGAGACCGAGCTGCGCCACCTGCTGCGCCCCCCGGACGAGGACGATCCCGAGGCGCTCGACGAGCTGCGCGTGCGTCGCGAGACCGAGCCCGACGAGGCGCCGGCGTTCGTCCCGGTCGCGGCCGAGGTCGCCCCGCAGTCGCAGCTCTCGCTGTTCGGTGAGCCGGCGGCGCCTGTCGTGACGGCGATGCGCTTCGCCGCGCCGTCGTCGCCGCCGCCGTCGCCGCGCTCGCCGTTGCCGCCGGGCGTGGGCGCTGAGGGCGATGACGACGCCGGGCTCCCGGCGTTCGAGCGGCGTGCGCTGCTGCGCGACAAGCGCCGGCGACTCGTCGGCGAGCTCGCGCGGCGCGATCGCCGCACGCATGCCGACATCAACTCGTGGCTCAACCGGCAGGCCGGCGTCGACCGCGTAGAGGACGCCACGCTCGACCAGCTCGAGCGCTCCTGCGAGCTCCTGCTGCGAGCGCTCACCCGCCGCTGAGGCGCGTCGCACCGAGCTCCGGGACGCCGGCTTCCGTCACGGTGCTCGGGCGTCCGTCGCGGTGCGCCGGCTTCCGTCACGGCGCGCCGGCTCAGCCGACCATCCCGGCGGCGACGGTCGCGTTCGTCGCCTCGTCGATCAGGATGAATGCCCCGGTCGCACGGCAGGCGGCGAAGTCGTCGGCCGCGAGCGGCGCGGCGAGCCTCAGCGCGACGCGACCGAGGTCGTTGACCTCGAGAGCGCCGGCCGGCACGGCGGCCAGCGAGCCGAGGTCGAGCCGCCCGTCGATCCTCTCCACGATCGCCCGCGTCGTGCGCGTGCCGTGCTTGACCAGCAGGCGCGCACCCGCGCGCGCCGGCCGCTCGTGCATCCAGCAGACCGTCGCGGCCAGCTCCCGCCGCGGGGTGGGAGCGTCGGCAACCGCGCAGACGACGTCCCCGCGGGCGATGTCGAGCTCGCGGTCGAGCCGCAATGCCACCGAGGCGGGAGCGGCGGCGCTCTCGACCTCGCCGCCCGGCATCTCCACGGCGACGACCCGCGCCCGAAGGCCCGACGGCAGGGCGACGATCTCGTCGCCGGCGCGCACCGCCCCGCGGGCGAGCCGTCCGGCGAAGCGCCGCCCGCCGCCGGCGCCGCCCGCGGGCCTGAGCACCCACTGGACCGGCATCCTAAGCGGGCCGTCGCGATCTGCCCCGTCGGCCGGCAGCCGCGCCAGCAGCTCGGCCAGCGGCGGCCCGTCGTGCCAATCGAGGCTCTCGGAGGGCACGACGACGTGGTCGCCGGTCAGCGCGCTGAGCGGCACGCAGGTCGGCACGGCGGCGCCCAGCGCTCCGGCGAGCGAGGCGACCTCGGCCTCGATCGAGACGAACGGCTCGGGCCGCCATCCGACGAGGTCCATCTTGTTGACCGCGACGACGACCCGCGGGACGCGCAGGGTCGCGCAGATCGCCAGGTGGCGGCGCGTCTGCGTGACGACGCCGTGCCGCGCGTCGACGAGCAGCACGGCCGCGTCCGCGGTCGACGCGCCGGTGACCATGTTGCGCGTGTACTGCTCGTGCCCCGGGCAGTCGGCGAGCACGATGCGCCGCCCGGCGATCCGCAGCTGACGGTAGGCGACATCGATCGTGATGCCCTGCTCGCGCTCGGCGCGCAGGCCGTCGGTCAGCAGAGCCAGGTCGAGCTCGCTCCCGCGTCGCGCGGACACCGCCTGCAGATGCTCTATCTGGTCGTCGGCGATCTGGCGCGTGTCGTGCAGCAGCCGCCCGATCAGCGTCGACTTGCCGTCGTCGACGGAGCCGCAGGTCGCCAGTCGCAGCAGGTCGGCCATCAGAAGTACCCCTCGCGCTTTCGATCCTCCATCGCAGCCTCGCTCTCCCGGTCGTCGGCCCGCGTCTCCCCGCGCTCGGTGACGCTCGTCACCGCGATCTCGGCGACGACCTCGGCGATCGTCGCGGCGGTGCTGCGCACGGCGCCGGTGCAGGTCATGTCGCCGACGGTCCGGTAGCGGACGCTCGTACGGAACGGCTGCTCCCCGGGCAGTCGCTCCACGACCGGGTGGTCGGCGTAGAGCATCCCGTCGCGCTCGAGCACCGAGCGCTCGTGGGCGAAGTAGATCGACGGGAGCTCGAGGCCCTCCCGCTCGACGTAGTGCCAGACGTCGAGCTCGGTCCAATTGGAGATCGGGAAGACCCGCAGGTGCTCACCCGGCCTGACGCGCGCGTTGTAGACGTCCCAGATCTCGGGGCGCTGAGCCCGCGGGTCCCAGCCGCCGAAGTCGTCTCGGACGCTGAAGATCCGCTCCTTGGCACGCGAGCGCTCCTCGTCGCGCCGGGCTCCGCCGATGCAGGCGTCGAAGCGCTGCTCGGCTATCGCGTCCAGCAGCGTCACGCTCTGCAGCCGGTTGCGTGACGCCCGCGGGCCGGTCACGTCGGCGACGCGCCCGGCGCGGATCGAGTCCTCGACCGAGGCGACGATCAGGCGCTCACCCAGCTCGGCCACCCGGCGGTCGCGGAACGCCACGACCTCGGCGAAGTTGTGGCCGGTGTCGATGTGCATGACCGGGAACGGGAACGGCCCGGGGCGGAACGCCTTCTCGGCCAGGCGCAGCAGCACGATCGAGTCCTTGCCGCCGCTGAAGAGCAGCACCGGCCGCTCGCGCTCGCCGGCCAGCTCGCGCAGGACGTGGATCGCCTCGGACTCGAGCGCGTCGAGCTCCTCGTGACCGCATCGCTCGACGATCGCCCCGGCCCGCAGGCTCGTCGTCGTCATGAGGGCCTCCCTATGGCGAGCGCCGTGCGAGGGCGAGCGCGGATCACGAGCAGCGCCGCGAGCCCGACCGCCGCGGGCACCCCGAGCATCACCGCCGGGGGCAGCGGCGCCCCGGCCTTCACGGACAGGCCGAGGCCGGCGGCGAGCAGCACGACGCCGAGCAGCGGGCGCAGGCCGTGCTCGGGCAGCCGGGTCGACAGCCGCGCGCCCAGCCAGACGCCCGGCAGCGAGCCGAGCAGGATCGTTCCCGCAAGCGGCAGGTCGACGTTGCCCGTCGCGAGGTGCCCGGCGCCCGCGACCCACAGCAGCAGCGCGGCGTGCGCGACGTCCGTGCCGACGACCCGTCGCGGCGTCAGCTGGTAGACGAGGATCAGCCCGAGCGCGATCAGCGCGCCGCTGCCGGCCGAGGTCGTCGCCAGGACCAGGCCGACGAGGAAGCCGAAGACGACGGTCACTGTGCGCAGCCCGCGCCTGCGGACGTCGGCCTGGAAGACCTCGTTCCGCGAGCCGGGCCAGAGCGACCGCACGAGCGTCGCGACCCCGGTCAGCAGGATCGCTCCCGCGAGGACCGCCAGCAGGGTCGTGTCGAACGACGGGCCCAGGGCGGCCTCCAGGCGGCCGACGAGCCAGACGCCGACCACCGCTCCCGGCAGCGACCCCACGGCCAGCCAGCCGCAGAGCTCGACGTCGACCGTGCCGCGTCGCAGGTGCTGCCAGCCGCCGACGGTCTTGGTCAGCGCGGCGTAGGCGAGGTCGGTGCCGACGGCGACGACGGGCTGCGTGCCGAGCACGAGGATCAGCAGCGGCGTCATGATCGAGCCGCCGCCCATCCCGGTCGTGCCGACGAGCACGCCGACGCCCAGGCCGAAGAGCACCACGAGGGGATCGATGGCCATCATCGGTGCAGCCCGCATTCGGTCTTTGCGGCGCCCGACCAGCGCCCGTCTCGCCCGGCTCCGGGCCGGGTGCACGGCTCGCAGCCGATCGAGGCGTAGCCGCGCCCGTGGAGCGGGTTGTCCGGCAGGCCGCGCTCGGCGATCCGCCGGCGCACGTCGTCGAGCGTCCAGTCGGCCAGCGGGCTCAGCTTCCAGAGCCCGTGGCGCGCATCCCACTCGAGCTTGCGCGTGCCGGCGCGCGTGGGCGACTGCTCACGGCGCACGCCGGTGACCCAGGCGTCGAGCCCGGCGAGCTTGCGACGCAGCGGCTCGACCTTGCGCAGCGCGCAGCAACCGTCGGGGTCGCGCTCCCAGAGCCGCTCGCCGTGGGCGGCCGCCTGCTCGTCGAGCGTCGGTCCGCCGACCCGCTCGACGGTGACGCCGTAGCGGGCCTCGAAGGCGCTGGCGGTTCGCTCCGTCTCGGGGAAGAGCAGGCCCGTGTCCAGTGTGAAGGCGCGAGCATCGCTGCGCCCGGCGACGAGCATGTCGAGCAGCACGCTCTCCTCCTGCTGGAACGAGCAGGCCAGCGCGATGCGCGGATGGAAGCGGCGCAGCGCCCACGCGACGACGTCCTCGGCGCTCAGCGGCTCGAGATCGGGCGGGGCGGCGGGATCGAGCGTCGCCCGGTGCGCCCTCGCGAGCCGACGGCGCCTGACGAGACCGCCGAGCAGCTCGGTCGCCGCGCGCTCCTCGACGGTCGGCCCGTCGATCATCCCGCTTCACCGGCCGCAACGGACGCCCGCTCGAGGTCGGGGTCCTCGAGCACGAGGCGCTTGGGCCACCAGGCCGCTCCGACGCGAGCGGCGAAGTCCCGGAAGCTCTCGCCGTCGTCGCGGCTCTCGTCGTAGAGGTCGAGGATCCGCAGCAGCACGGCGTTGAGCTCCCAGTGCGGCACCTTGCGCACGACGACGTCGCCGAAGCGCGGCTCGGGGTGGACGCGGCCGCCGATGCGGATGTCCATCGCCTCGACGAACTCCCCGTCGACCTTCTTGAGGACGCCCTCGATGCCTATGTCGGCGATCTGGTGCTGCGCGCACGACGAGGAGCAACCGGCGATGTGCAGGCGCAGGTCGTCGCCGTGGCCGCCGCGTCGGACGCGGTCGTCGAGGAAGCGCGCGATCTCGGCCGCCCGCTCCTTGGTGTGGATCTTCGCCAGCCCGCAGAACTCCTTGCCGGTGCAGCTCTGGGTCGCTCGGGCGAACAGCGGCGGCTCGGCCTGCAGCTCGTCGCGGACCAGCGGCTCGGCGAGCAGCGCGTCGACGCGCTCCGCGGGGACGTGCGGGATCAGCAGGTTCTGCTGGTGGGTGAGGCGCAGCTCGCCGTTGCCGTGCTCGGCGGCGAGCTGCGCGGCGTGCGCGAACAGGGTTCCGCTGAGTCGGCCGATCGGCACGCAGAGGCCGATCGCGAAGCGCCCGTCCTTCTGCGCGGTCACGCCGAGGTGGTCGTCCTGGTCGGGCGTCGGCATGGCTTGGGCGGCGCGCCGCGGATCGCGGCCCAGGCGCCGCACGACCTCGGCCCGCAGACCGTCGACGCCGAGGTCGTCGACGAGGAACTTCAGGCGGGCCCGCCCGCGCTTGCGACGGTGCTCGTCGCTGTCACGGAACGTCGCGACCAGCGCCGCGACGATCTCGGGAACCTCCTCGGGAGCGCCGAACAGGTCGAGGTCGCGGGCAAAGCGAGGCGCGGAGGAAAGGCCGCCGCCGGCGAAGAGGTTGAAGCCGCGGGCACTGTCGTCGTGGATCGCGCCGAACAGCGACAGGCAGTTGATGTAGCCCCGCGCCGCGCCGCGGGGGCTGGCGGCGATGGAGATCTTCAGCTTGCGCGGCAGGTTCGAGTAGAGCCGGTTGCCCAGGAAGTGCTCGTGGATCGCCTGGGCGGTCGCCGCGCCGTCGACGATCTCGTCGGCGTCGAGGCCGGCGAGCGTCGAGCCGACGATGTTGCGCGTGATGTCGCCGCAGGCGCCGGACGTCGTCAGCCCGACGGCCTCGAGCCGGGCGAACACCTCGGGGGCGTGCTCGAGGCGGATCCAGTGGATCTGGACGCACTGCCGCGTCGTGCAGTCGATCACGTCGCGGCCGAAGTCCTTCGCGATCGCGGCGATCTCGTGTGCCTGGTCGTTGGTCAGGATGCCCTGGACGACCTTCGCGCGGAGCATGAAGTGGCCGTCGCCGGTGTTGTGCGGGTAGAGGCCGTACCACTTGAGCCGCACGATGTCGTCGTCGTCGAGCGTCGCCCAGCCTTCGCGCGCCGCACGTTGCAGCTCGGGCCAGACGTCGAGGCCGTCCTTGTCTGCCTTGATTCGCTCGTAGCGGTTCACGGTCGCGCCCCCGACGTCGTCGGCGGGTCCCTGGCCCACCGGTGGCGGGGTAAAGTAGCGAAATCCGCTCGGGATTCAAGTATTTTCCCCCGGGGGTGCGCAGAACCCCCCGACCGAGGGGGCGGGAGCAAGACCCCGTCCACGGCGCGCGTGCCGGCCCGGCGCCCGCTTGGCGGGCAGGATCCGCGGTACTGTCGTCGGCGCCCCCGTAGCTCAGCCGGTCAGAGCAGCGGCCTTTTAAGCCGACGGTCGAGAGTTCGAATCTCTCCGGGGGCATCTCACGGGCAGCGCCTCCGGATCTTCACGCGACGTGCGTGCGACGGGTCGTGGTGCGGCTCGTCAGACGGCCGGCGAGGACGGCTCGTCAGAGGGCCGGCGAAGAAGGCTCGTCGGAGCGCCGTTCGACGGCGAGCTCGCCGACCCGCAGGTAGCCGACGTCGAGCTCGTCGATCCGCAAGTGCTTGACGCGTGCCCGCCCGATCGCGAGGCGCCCGATCGCGAGGGCGCCGAGCGCCGTCGCCCCTCCGGCAAGCGCGCCGATGAGAGCCGAGCCGACCGCCGCCGAGCCGACGGCGCCCCTCCCGACGGCCCCCGCGTCGAGCGTGCGCGAGCGGACCGCCGGCGGATGCGCCGAGCGAGACCGGCAGCGTGAGCACGAGCGTGCCATCCACCGATCATCGCGGGCCGGCGCGCCGCCCGCAACTAGACTTCTGGCGTGCCCGCCCCCATGGTGTAGCGGTTAGCACGCCAGCCTTTCACGCTGGTAGCGGGGGTTCGATTCCCCCTGGGGGTACCTCCCGGACCGGCCGCTTCAGGCAGCGGTCGAACGCCCTTGGGCTGACCGGCCCGCCCTACGTCTCAGTTCGGCCGAATGGAATGGACGCCCGCGAAGCGGTCGAAGTCGCGGTCGAAGGTCACGATCTCCGCGCCGTGCTCGATCGCGAGAGCGGCGAGATGCGCGTCACCGACGAGGTTGCCCGCGCTGCCGGTGCCGACCAGCAGGCCGGCGAGCACCGTCGCATGGCGCGATGTCGGCTCGACGGTGACCGCCGCCGGCGCCGCAAGCCATGACGAGACCTGGTCAGTCGCCTCGACGATGGCAAGCGGCGCGGGGAGGACCGCGGGATTCGTGCCCAAGCGCAGAAACGCGAGCAGGACCGTCCAGGCAAAGCCGACCGTCTCCCGACCGCCGAGTGCTCGCTCCAACCAGTCGAGCGACGGGCCATGGTGTGCCGCCGCGGAGTTGACTGCGTACAGCAACACGTTCGCGTCGACAAGGACCACGGCTAGCGGCCCTCGACGAGCCGCCGTGAGAGCACGTCATCCTCCAGCCGGTCAGCGACCTCGAGCGCATGGGTCAGGTCGACGCGTGGTGCGCCGAGGTCGCGCACGGAGGTTCGGCGCTCGCCCCCCGGCGAGCGAGGAGCGAGGCCCGCACGGATCGCGTCGTTCAGCGCCTCCTTGAACGAAAGCCCGCGCTCACGCATCGCGCGCTCGACGAGCGCGCGCGTGTCCGGGTCGAGTGTCACCGTCGTGCGCACTGACGCATCATAACATCAGCGCGCTTGATGTAGTGATGCGTCCGCAGTCCGAGCGCTGCGTGGCGTGGTCTCGCCGCGCAGCCGTCTTCGTCCCGGCCCGCCGCCACCCTCAGATCGACTGCTGCATCCCGCCGTCGACGGGGATCGCGGCGCCGGTGATGTAGCTCGCCCGCGTCGAGCAGAGGAACGTCGCGGCCGCCGCGAACTCATCGGGGCTGCCGAGCCGTCCGGCGGGGATCTCGGTGCGGGCGACCTCGTCGGCGGCCTGGCGCGACCCGTAGAGCTCGTACATGCGATCGGTCGCGATCCGGCCGGGCAGCAGCGTGTTGAGCGTCACGCCGTCGACCGCCACCTGGCGGGCGATCGTCTTGAACGCCGCGAGCGTCGCCGCGCGGTGGACGTTCGAGAGCATCAGGTTCGGGATCGGCTCGCGCACGGAGACCGAGCCGATGTTCACGATCCGCCCCCAGCGCCGGCGGCGCATCTTCGGCAGCGTCGCCTTGATGAACGCCAGCGGCGCCAGCACGAGCGTCGTGTCCGCGGTCTGCCACTGCTCCGTGCTGAACCCGAACGCATCCGGCCCGCTCGGTGGACCGCCGGTGTTCGTCACGAGGATCTCCACTGGCCCGAGCTCCTCCTCGACGCGCGCGACCAGGCCCGGGATCGCCTCGAGGTCGGCGCTGTCGTGGACGAAGCCCTTCGCCCCGATCGTCCGGGCGGCCTCCGTGACGCGCTGCTGGTTGCGCGACGTGATCGCGACCCGCGCTCCCTCGGCGGCGAGCGCCGCGGCGATCGCGTACCCGAGCCCCTTGGAGGCTCCGGTGACAAGCGCGGTGCGCCCGCGCAGGCCGAGGTCCATCAAGCGGCCCTCGTTCCGTGGGTGCGATGGCCCGGCGACGGAATGCCGGTCGCCGCGCTCGCGGCCCGGGGGTTGTGGCGGTGCATGGCGGCAGCGTACCCCGGCTCCACGCCCGCCGAGCGCTCGAGGGCTTGACAGCGGCGTGCCGACCTACTTAGAGTGCGTTCCACACTCGGAACGTTGTTCAGCATTTCGAACTAGTCGAGCAAAGCGCAGTGTCAGCCCTCCGTCAAGAGCCATACCTCGTCCCGGCCGTCGTCTCCGCGTTCGGCCTCCTGAACGTGATCGCGCAGAGCGATCGCGAAAGCTCGAGCCATGCCGAGCTGGCTCGCGAGGCCGGGCTCTCGAAGAGCACGGCCCACAATCTCCTGACGACGCTCGAGCATCTCGGGCTCGTGCAGCGCGACCCGCAGTCGCGCCGCTACCGGCTCGGAGCCGCGCTGATCTCGCTCGGCCAGTCGGCGGCCCGCCACTCACGCCTGGCGGTGCTCGCCGAGGAGCGTCTCGGGCCGCTGGCTGGTGAGCTGGGACTCTCGTTCGCCCTCTTCCAGGTCGACGACGTCGGCTCTGCGAGGGCGATCAGCCGTGCCTATCCCTTCGAGCCGGTGCACGTCGGCATCACGCTCGGCACTCGGGTCGGCCCCTTCGACGGAGCCGTCGGCAAGTGCCTGCTCGCCGAGATGTCGCCGGCGGATGCCGAGCAGCTCGTCGCCGACCTGCCGATTCCGCGCCACACCGACGCGACGATCACCGATGCCGACGAGCTGCTCGCCGACGTTGCGCGGGTGCGTGAGCACGGCTGGGCCGCGAGCATCGGCGAGCTGAACGAGAACAACGCGATAGCGGCCCCGATCGCCGGCGCCGACGGGCGCGCCGAGCTGGTGATCGTCGCGCTCGGCTTCGCCGGCCAGATCCCCGCCGACCAAGCCCCCGAGCTCGGCCGGCGTCTGCGCGAGAGCGCCGACGCCGTGACCGCGGACGGCGGGGGACGCACGCTTCCAGGAACAACGACCGGCCCCGACGGGGCCCAGGAGAAGAGCACCGCATGAGCGACGCACGCGAGGTCGACCTCGCCATCACCGGCGGCACAGTCGTCAGCCCGGGCGGCCCGCGCCGCGCGGGGATCGCGGTCGAGGGCGGGCGGATCGTCGCGATCGCCGACGACCACCTGCTGCCGCCCGCGCGCTCGACGTACGACGCGACCGGCCGCACGATCATCCCGGGCCTCGTCGACACCGAGGCGCATCCCGGCTGCTACTCGCCGCTGAAGGACGACCTCGCGAGCGAGTCGGCCGCCGCGGTCGTCGCCGGCGTCACCACCTGGGGCATCCACGCCCCATCGACCCGGATGGGCGCGCCCGACTTCGTCGAGTTCGTCCAGAAGGAGGACGTCGGCTCGTTCCACGACGTCATGGGTCACTTCACCGACCTCGTCGCATCCGACAGCGCCGTCGACGTGTTCCTCACGCCGATGCTCGAGACCGACCAGCAGGCGCGTGAGATCCCCGAGTACGCCCACGAGCACGGAGTCACCAGCTACAAGCTCTACCTGCAGGCGAAGAGTCCCGAGTCTGAGCCCTTCTGGCCCGGGCGCCGCGCCGGGCTCGGCCACGGCTTCGACGACGGCACCGCCTTCCTGGTGATGGAGCAGGTCGCCGCACTCGGCGATCCAGGCATCGTCTGCATGCACTGCGAGAACTGGGAGATCGCGCGGATCTTCGACCAGCGGCTGCGCGCCGAGGGCCGCACCGACTGGGCGACCTGGTCGGATCGCTCGCCGCACTGGCTCGAGGCTCAGCACATCCGCGCCTACGGCTACATCGCCGAGGTGACCGGCTGCCCGATCTACATCCAGCACGCGACGACGCCCGAGAGCTACCGCGAGATCGCCGAGCTGCGCGCGCGCGGCGTAACCGTCCACGCCCAGACAGGACCGCACTGGCTGAACTTCGGCAAGGGCGAGCACAACGCCTGGCGTATCAACGTCCCGCTTCGCTCGCGTGAGAACAACCCGAACATCTGGGCGGCGCTGCAGAGCGGCATGATCAACTCGGTCGGCTCCGACCACGTCGTCGCCTGGAACCCGGCCGACTACGAGTCGTCCTACAACGACAACATCTGGGAGCTCAAGACCGGCTTCACCTCGCGCGTGGAGATGCTGCTGCCGGTCCTGCTCGAAGGCGTTCACCAGGGCAAGCTGACGCTCGAGCGCCTCGTCCAGGTCGCCTGCGAGAACCCGGCCCGGATCTTCGGCCTGTACCCCAAGAAGGGCTGCATCGAGGTGGGCGCCGACGCCGACCTCGTGGTTCTGGACCTCGACCGCGAGGTGACGGTCAGCAACGACATGGTCCTGACCCGCAGCGGCTGGAGCGTCCTCGACGGGCACACGATCCACGGCTGGAACGAGGCGACGTTCCTGCGCGGCAAGCAGATGTCGCGCTGGGAGCCCGGCGCCCCGAAGCCGGAGCTGATCGGCAGCCAGGCGGACGGCGAGTATCTGCGGCGCGTCCCAGGCCAGGCGCTGGTGCCGCTCACGACGACGGTGGAGGCATAGCGATGGCGGTCTGGGACGACGTCCTCCCGCAGCGCGACCGCGAGGTCTACGAGGCGGCCGGGTGGGGGCGCGACGCCGGCTTCGGCAAGCGGCCGGTCCTGCTCGTGGTCGACGTGATCTACAACTTCGTCGGCGACAGGCCGGAGCCGATCCTCGAGTCGATCAAGCGCTGGCGCTACTCGTGCGGCGAGCGCGGCTGGGAGGGCGTCGCGCATCTGCGGCGGCTGATCGAGGTCGCCCGCGAGCAGCAGGTGCCGATCTTCTACACCGGCATGGATCGCCGGGTCGACGGCTTCGACCAGGGCGCGTGGAACTGGAAGAGCCATCGCTCGGCCGAGGCGAGCGACGTCAAGGGCTCGCTCGGCAACGAGATCGTCGACGAGATCGCGCCGCAGCCGCAGGACGTCGTCTTCGTCAAGGACAAGCCGAGCGCCTTCCTGGGCACCCAGCTCCTCAACCACCTCGTCTACCTCGGTGCCGACACCGTCATCACCACGGGTACGACGACGAGCGGCTGCGTCCGTGCCACCGCGGTCGATGCGGCGCAGTACAACTTCCGCTCGATCGTGCCGGAGGAGTGCGTGTGGGACCGCGGCGAGCTCTCCCACAAGGTCAACCTCTTCGACATCCAGATGAAGTACGGCGACGTCAAGTCGACCGACGACGTCATCGCCTACCTGCGATCGCTCCCGAGGCGCCCGTGCGGCGAGAACACGCCTACCGGCGAGCCGAACTTCGTCGCCGAGGGGAGCGCGGCATGAGCCTCGAGATCCGCAAGGTCGTCACGTATGCCGAGGAGATCCGGATCGACGGCGGCCGTGCCGGCGACCCGCCGCTGCGCAAGGCCGCGGCGTCGGCGATCGTCCGCAACCCCTACGTGGGGCGCCCGTTCAGCGAGGACCTCTCCGAGATCGTCGAGCCGAGCGCCGAGCTCGGCGCGCTGCTCGGTGCGCAGGCGGCGCAGGCACTCGGCGCGCCGGTCGAGAGCTACGGCAAGGCCTCGCTCGTCGGCACCGCCGGCGAGCAGGAGCACGCCGTGGCGATCAAGACCAGCGTCTTCGGCGACGCCTTCCGCGTGGCGATCGGCGGGGCCACCGCGTGGCTGCCGTCCGTCTCCAAGCGCTGCGCGCCCGGCGCCTCGGTCGACGTGCCGCTGTGCTTCAAGGACGAGGTGTGGGTCCGCTCGCATTACGACGCGGTGACGCTGACGATCCCCGACGCTCCGGCGCCGGACGAGATCGTGCTCGTCGTCGCCGTCGCCTCGCGGGGACGCCTCCACGCGCGGCTCGGCGGGAAGACGAAGGAGCAGGCGCTCGCCGAGCGGTGAGCGCTGCGTCGAGTCGGCACCTGATGGGATCGCTGGAGATCGTCAACCTCGCCGGCCTGGTCAGCGGGCGCCTCGGCGAGGCCGTGCGCCCGGTCGGCGCGTTGCGCTGCGAGGACGGGCTGATCGCAGCGCTCGACGCCGCGGGTGACGGCGACGTCGTCGTCGACGCGGCCGGCGCCGTGGCGATCCCGGGGCTGATCGACAGCCACGCGCACGTCGTGTTCGGCGACTGGACGCCGCGCCAGTCGGCGCTCGGCTGGATCGAGTCCTCGATGCACGGCGGCGTCAGCATGATGATGTCCGCCTCGGAGGTGCACCTGCCAGGGCGGCCGAGCGACCGCGAGGGCGTCAAGGCGCTGGCGATCGCCGCCCAGCGCGCCTTCGACCGCTTCCGGCCCGGCGGCGTGAAGGTGCTCGGCGGCTCGGTGATCGTCGAGCCGTGCCTGGAGCCCGAGGACTTCGGCTGGCTGGCCGAGCGCGGCGTCGGCCTGGCAAAGGTCGGCTTCGGCGCCTTCGAGCGTCAGGGCGACGCGGCGCCGCTCGTCCGCGCCGCCCAGGCGGCCGGGATGGTCGTGATGAACCACACCGGCGGCGCCTCGATCCCCGGCTCCAGCCCGGTGACGATCGAGGACGTGCTGGCCCTCGGCTGCGACATCATCGGCCACGCCAACGGCGGGCCGACGTCGCTGCCCGACGAGGACCTCGAGGGGCTGTTCGAGGCGCCGGGCGCGATCCAGCTCGTCCAGGCGGGCAACCTGCGCTCCAGCCTGCGGATCCTGGAGCTGGCGAGCGAGCGCGGCGCGCTCGACCGGATCGTGCTGGCGACCGACACGCCGACCGGGACCGGCGTGATGCCGCTGGGGATGATCAAGACGGTGACCGAGCTGAGCTCGCTCGCGTCGATCGCCGCGACCGACGCGATCTCGATGGCCGGCGCCGGCAACGCGCGGGTGCTGCGCCGCCCGGAGGGCGTGCTCGACGTCGGCCGCCCGGCCGACGTCGTGCTGCTCCAGCCGCCGCTCGGCGGCGTCGCGAGCGATCCGCTCGCGGCGATCGAGCGCGGCGACATCCCGGGCATCGCGGGGGTCGTGATCGACGGCGAGCTGCGGGCGCTCCGCTCGCGCAACTCGCCGGCACCGGCACGTGAGGCCAGGCTCGTGAGGGGGGCGGCGGCGTGAGCGCGACGGCGATCCGCGGGCCGCTCGGCGGCAAGTCGCTCGGCGAGGTCCGCCCGGCGGGCGTCGAGGAGGTCGCTCGCGCGGTCGGTCGCGCTCGCGCCGCGCTGCCCGCCTGGCGGTCGACGCCGCTGGCCGAGCGGGCGGACCTGCTCGAGGCGGCCGCCGACCTGCTGTGGCCCGAGCGCGAGGAGCTCGGGCGGCTGCTGGCGGCGGAGTCCGGCAAGCCGCTCGCGCAGGCGCAGTTCGAGGTCCGCGTCTCGATCGACTTCATGCGCGCCAACGCCCGCGTCGGCCGACGGGTCGGCGGGGAGGTCCTGCCGACCGAGGGCCAGCACGGGACGGAGACCGACCTGGCGTTCACGCGCCGCGAGCCGCTCGGCGTCGTCGCCGCGATCCTGCCCTTCAACTTCCCGGTCGAGCTGTTCGTCGAGAAGTGCGCGGCCGCGCTCGTCGGCGGCAACGTCGTCGTCTGCAAGGCGCCCGAGGAGGACCCGCTCGTCGTCGCCCGCTTCCACGCGGCGCTCGTCCAGGCCGGCGTGCCGGCCGATGCGCTGGCGCTGGTCCACGGCGGCCGTGAGGTCGGCGCGGCGCTCGCCGGTGACGAGCGCGTCGACGCCATCTCGCTCACCGGCTCGACCGGCGCGGGGATCGCCGTCGCGAAGGCGGCGGCTCCGCGGCTGCGGCGACTGCACCTCGAGCTCGGCGGCAACAACGCGGCGATCGTGCTCCCGGACGCCGATCTCGAGCTCGTCGAGCGCGAGCTCGTCTACGGGCGCCTGCTGATGAACGGCCAGGCCTGCTCGGCCAGCAAGCGGATCCTGGTCGACCGGACGCTGCACGACGAGCTCGCCGAGCGGCTCGCCGCGGCCGTCGCCCGCCAGGTCGTGGGGCCGGCGACCGACGCCGCGACGACCGTCGGCCCGCTCGTCTCGGCGGCGGCCGCGGAGCGCGTCGCCGGCCAGGTCGCGCGAGCCCTCGCCGAGGGGGCGACGCTGGCCGCCGGCGCGGGCGCTGCCGACGGCGCCTACTTCGATCCCGTGCTGCTCGCCGGCACCCCCGCGAGCGCCGCCGTCGCCCGCGACGAGGAGATCTTCGGCCCGACGTTCGTGCTCGTCCCCGTCGACGGGGTACGCGAGGCGGTCGAGGTCGCCAACGGGTCGAGCTTCGGCCTGATGGCCAGCGTCTTCACCGCCGACATGCAGCTGGCGCTGGCGACGGCCGAGCGGCTCGATGCCGGCGGCGTCGTCATCAACGGGACGGACAACTACCGGCCGCCGATCATCCCGTTCGGCGGCACGAAGCTGTCCGGGGCCGGCCGCGAGGGGCTCGGCTACACGCTGCACGAGCTGACCCGCGAGAAGACGATCGTCCTGCGGCGCTTCCGGGCGCCGCGACCCGAGCTGGAGGGACTCTGATGAGCGAGCCGCGCGCGCCGCGGGACGGCGCCGCCGTCCTGGAGACCGACCTCTTCGTGCCCGCCCGCGAGGCGAGATTCCTCGAGGTGCCGGCGGGCCGGATCCTGCAGATCGTCGACGTCGAGGGCCACCAGGTCGGCGACTTCGTCGCCTTCCGCGCCGGCGACCGCTCCGAGTACCTCTCGCCGGCGCACACCTGCTCGTGCCTGACGAAGCTGATCCCGCAGGTCGGCGACCGGCTCTATTCGAACCACCGCACGCCGCTGCTCGAGATCGAGCGCGACGACGTGGGGACGCACGACTTCGTCGTCCCGTGCTGCGACGCCGAGCGCTACAGCGTCGACTACGGCATCCACGATCACGCCAACTGCCGCGACTCGCTGCAGCGCGGCGCCGTCGAGGCCGGCCTCGACGAGCGCATCCGCGGCGAGCTCGCCGCCAACATCTTCATGCACAACGTCGTGACCTCCGAGGGGCGGATCGAGACGCGTCGGCCCGAGCAAGTGGCCGGCGCCGCGATCGACATGCTCGTGCTCGAGGACCTCGTCGTGGGGCTCGTCGCCTGCCCGCAGGACCTCAGCCCGTGCAACGACTTCGACCCGACGTCGATGGCGCTGCGCGTGTGGAGGCCCGAGTGAGCCACGGCGCCGTCGCCGCGATCGCCCGCCTGCTCGCCCGCGACGGCCTGGTCGAGGCGTTCGGCCACGTCTCGGCACGTGTGCCCGGGGGCTTCCTGATGACGCCGACCACGCCGCCGCTGGCCGCCGCCCGCTCGGGCGACGTGCTCGCGCTCGACGGCGACGGCCGGGTGATCGCGGGCGACCCCGCAGCGCGGCCGCTGGAGGCGCCGCTGCACGCCGCGATCTATCGCGCGCGGCCCGACGTCGGTGCCATCTGCCGCACCCACTCGCCACACGCCGCGGCGTGGGCGGCGCGCGGCGAGCTGCCACCGCTCTGCCACGGACTTGGGATGTTGGCCGGCGAGCTGGCGCTGCACGACGGCTTCGACCTGGTCGCCGACGAGGCGGCCGGCGCGGCCGCGGTGCGCGACCTCGGCGCGGCCGACTGCCTGTTGCTGCGCGCCAACGGCGCCGTCGCGACCGCGGCGACGCTCGAGCGGGCGGCGGTCCGGGCGCACTACCTGGAGGAGCGGGCGGCGATTGCGACGGCGAGCGGCACCGCCCGCCCGCTCGCTCGCGACGAGATGAGCCGTCGCGGCCGCCACGTCGAGGCCGAGGCGGCGCGCGCGTGGCGCTGGCTCGCGCTGCGCCACGGCGATCAGGACCTTCAGCCGGACAGCCCGTCGTCGTGGGAGGACGGCGACGGGTCAGCGACCACCTCCACCAGCGCTCCGGCGGAGCGCACGATGAGCAAACCACTCGATCGGAGGCATGGATGAGGCCCAGGGCCAACATCCGATTCCTGCTCGCGCTCGCCCTCGCGGCGGCGCTGGCGCTCGTCGTCGCGGCGTGCGGCGGCGGCGACGACGACGGCGACGGCGGATCGGCCGCGACGGCTACGGCGACGACCGAGCCGGCCGCGGCCGGCGCGAAGCTCCCGGAGAAGACGAAGGCGACGCTCGTCCTCGACTTCCTGCCGAACGCGGTCCACGCCGGCATCTACCGCGCGGTGGCTGCCGGCTACTACGCGGACAACAACATCGAGCTGCGGATCATCCAGCCGACCTCGACGGCCGACACGCTGAAGCTGATCGACGCCGGCAAGGCCGACTTCGGCATCGCCGACGGGATCGACGTCGCCGGGCAGATCGACGCCGGCCGCGGCGCGACGGCGATCATGGCCGTGACGCAGCGTCCCCTGGGCGGGATCATCACCCGAAAGGAGGACGGCATCACCGACCCCAAGCAGCTCGAGGGCCAGCAGGTCGGGATCACCGGCGTCCCGTCGGACACCGCGATCCTCGACACGATCGTCGAGAACGCAGGCGGCGACCCGGCCAAGGTCAAGAAGGTCACGATCGGCTTCAACGGCGTCCAGAACCTCGAGAACGGCAAGGTCAAGGGGTTCGTCGGCTTCTACCCCGCCGACGGGGTGCAGGTCGAGCAGGACGGCACGCCGACGAACACGTTCAAGTTCGACGAGCACGGCGGTCCGCGCTACCCGGGCCTGGTGGTCTTCTCGACCGAGGACAAGATCGCTTCCAACGCGCCGCTGATGAAGGCGTTCGTCGACGCGACCGTCCGTGGCTACGACGACGTGCTCGCCGATCCGCAGCAGGGTCTCACGGACCTGCTCGCCGAGAACAAGACGCTGAAGAAGGGCATCACCCAGGCGCAGCTCGACGCCTACATGCCGCTCTTCAAGGCCGACGCGCCGGCATACGGCGTGATCGAGAGCGCCGAGATCGCAAAGCTCTCGGAGTTCCTCGTCGCGGCGAAGCTGATCAAGCAGCCGATCGCCCCCGAGCGCTTCGGCACGAACGAGCTCCTGCCGAGCCAGTGACCGGATCGCACGCCAAGCTCGAGGTCGAGGGCCTCGTCAAGGCGTTCCCCGCCGCCGCGGGCCGTGAGCGGGTCGTCGCCCTGGAGGGCGTCGACCTGCGGCTCGCGGCGGGGGAGTTCGTCTCGATCGTCGGCCCGAGCGGCTGCGGCAAGTCGACGCTCTTCAACATCCTCGCCGGCCTCGTCCGGCCGTCGAGCGGTGAGGTGCTGCTCGGCGGCCGCCGGCCGCAGGAGCTGCTGGGCAAGGTCGGCTACATGCCGCAGAAGGACCTGCTGATGCCGTGGCGCTCGGTGCTCGACAACGTGACGCTCGGCCTCGAGATGAACGGCGTGAAGCGCCGCGAGGCGCGCCGGCGGGCGAAGGAGCGGATCGCCCGCTTCGGCCTCGCGGGGTTCGAGCGCCGCTGGCCGACGAACCTGTCCGGGGGCATGCGCCAGCGGGCGGCGCTGCTGCGGACCTTCCTCGCGGGCCGCGAGATCATGTTGCTCGACGAGCCGTTCGGCGCGCTCGACGCGCTGACGCGCCAGGCGATGCAGGAGTGGCTGCTGGAGATCTGGCAGGCCGACCGCAAGACGATCCTGTTCATCACGCACGACGTGGAAGAGGCCGTCTATCTCTCCGACCGCGTCTACGTCATGTCCGGCCGCCCGGGCCGGATGCAGCTCTGCGTGGACGTCCCGCTGCCCAGGCCGCGGACGTTCGCGATGATCGCCTCACCGGAGTTCGTCGAGCTCAAGGCGCGGCTGCTGCGACCGCTGCACGAGGCGGCGACGCGGCAGCTCGAGGCACAGGGGGCTCACGTCTGATGTCCACCGTCCCGTTGGGCGCGCAGGCCGATGAAGCGACGACGGAGGCGGCGAGCCCCGTGCCGCCATCCGGTCGCCACGCGCATGGCCGCCACCTGGCCGGCAGGGTCCTGCCGCCGCTGCTGTTCGCGATCTTCGTGCTCGCCCTCTGGGAGCTGCTCGTCGTCGTCACGGGGATCAAGGAGTCCTCGCTGCCGAAGCCGACGCAGATCCTCGAGGCCCTGTGGCAGGAGCGGTCGCTGCTCTGGGAGAACGCGCTGGTGACGATGAAGGAGATCGCCGTCGGCTATGTCGGCGCGATCGTCCTCGGCGTCGCGCTTGCGATCCCGATCGCCACCTCGCGGGTCGTCGAGCGGGCCGTGTACCCGTGGCTCGTCGCCTCGCAGATGGTGCCGATCCCCGCGATCGCGCCGATCATCGTCATCTGGACCGGCTTCGACATGCGCCCCAAGGTGATCGTGATCGCGCTGGTGAGCTTCTTCCCGATCGCGGTCAACACGATCGACGGGCTGCGGTCGACCGATCCCGAGCTGACCAACCTGCTGAGGACCCTGGGCGCCGGCCGTTGGCGGCGGTTCCGCACGGCGCAGCTTCCCGCGTCGCTGCCGTTCGTGTTCTCCGGGCTGAAGATCGCCGCTGCGCTGTCGGTCATCGGCGCGGTCTTCGCCGAGTGGGTCGGGTCGTCCGAGGGACTCGGCTACCTGATCCTCACGCTGAACAACCAGACCGCGACGACCGAGATGTTCGCCGCGATCTTCGTCCTGGCGCTGATCGGCATCGGCCTGTTCGCGCTGGTCAGCCTGGTCGAGCGGCTCGCCCTGCCGTGGTACCACGAGGCGCGTCGCGCCGACGACGGCGACGAGGAGGCATCGTGAGCGGCGCGACCCTGGTGCGCGGCGCGTGGGTGCTGGCGATGGCGCCGGGCGCCGAGGCGATCCCCGATGGCGCGGTGCTGTTCGAGGACGGCGCCGTGGACGCCGTCGGCCCGTTCGACGAGCTGCGCGCCGCGCATCCCGCCGTCGAGGTCGTCGGCGACGGCCACGGCATCGTGCTGCCGGGCTTCGTCAACGCGCACACCCACCTCACCGAGGGCCTGATCCCCGGGATGGCCGAGACCGGCTCGCTCTGGGAGTGGGCGGCGCGGGTGATCGAGCCGTGCGGCGCGGTGACGACGCGCGAGGACGTGCGCGTCGGCGCGCTGCTGAAGGGCGCAGAGATGCTGCTCTCCGGCATCACCACGGTCAACGACATGTGCTGCCACCGCAACCCGGGCTCGCTCGCGACGCTCGGCGCGGCCGACGGGCTGATCGAGCTGGGGCTGCGGGGGATCGTCTCGTTCGGCGTCGAGAACCTCTATTGCGGCGCGCCGCCCGAAGCCGTGTTCATGGCCGAGCACGAGGCGCTCGCCGACCGGCTCGCCGGCGAGCCGCTGGTCGGCTTCCGGCTCGGGATCGGGACGGTGCTCGGCGTGACCGACGAGCTCTTCCGCCTCTCGGTGCAGGCCTGCCGGGATCACGGCTGGGCGGTCCACACGCACCTTGCCGAGGTTCGCGAGGAGGTGACGGCGTCACGCCATCGCCACGGCGCGACGACCATCGAGCACTGCGGTCGCGAGGGGCTGCTCGACCACGAGGTCATCGCCGGTCACTGCATCTGGTGCTCGGAGCGCGATATCGGCCTGCTCGCCTCCAAGGACGTCGCCGCGTCGCACAATCCGGTCGCGAACATGATCCTCGCCTCCGGCGTCATGCCGCTCGCCCGGCTACGCCGCGAGGGGGTCAGGGTCGGCCTCGGCACCGACGGATCCGCCTCGAACGACAACCAGGACTACTTCGGCGTCCTCAAGGCGACCGGCATGCTGCACAAGATCGCCGCCCTGCGCGCCGACGCGATCACCGGGCACGACGTGCTGCGCCTGGCGACGATCGAGGGTGCCCGGGCGCTTGGACTGGAGCGCCTGGTCGGCTCGCTGGAGCCGGGCAAGCGCGCCGACGTCGTGCTGCTCGACGGCAACACGCCGGAGCTGGCGACGATCCACGACCCCTGGCAGCAGGTCGTCTACTGCGCCACGGCGCGCTGCGTCTCGCACGTCTGGGTCGACGGGGTCCTGCGCGTAGAAGGTGGCCGGCTGGTGGGCCACGACGTCGCCGCGCTCGCCGCCCGGGCGCGCGAGCTCGGAGCCGACCTGGTCCGCCGGGCGGGAATCAGCGACGAGTCGGTCCTCGCCGGGCCGGGACGGCTCGATGACTGCGAGATCCCGGCCGGGGGTCTCCTGACGTGAGCTCGACCGACATCGTCGTCATCGGGGCCGGCCACAACGGCCTGGCGTGCGCCGCCTACCTGGCCCGCGCCGGCCTCTCGGTCGTCGTCGTCGAGGCGTCGGAGACGCCCGGCGGCTGCATCCACACCGTCGACACGCCCGAGGGCGGGCGACTCGAGCTGGGCGGCTACGAGCACGGCGGCATCCGGGGGAGCGGCGTCGCCGCGGACCTCGAGCTGGAGTCGCGCTTCGGCCTTCGCTTCCACCTGCGCGACGAGGTGACCCTCGCGCCGTGCGACGACGGCTCCGCGCTTGCCTTCCACAGCTCGCTCGAGCGCACGCTGGAGCTGCTCGAGCCGGTCGTCGGTGCCGAGGAGGCCGAGCGCTACCGGCGGTTCGCCGGCTGGGCGTCGGCCGCCGCGAACGTGCTCAGCCAAACGGAGGCCGGCCCGCCGCCGACGCTGCGCGAGCTGGCCGCGCTGTCGGAGACGGCGCTCGGCGCCGAGGGACAGCGCCTGCTTCAGGCGCTCTTCGGATCGGCGTCGGCGCTGCTGCGCGGCGTCTTCCGTGACGAGCGCCTGCAGGGTCCGATGGCCCACTGGGCGGCCCATTCGCAGCAGTCCCCGGCGGATCCCGGAACCGGCGCCGGCGCGCTGATGCTGGCCGGCGGTCACGGCACGCCGGCGGCCCGGCCGGCCGGCGGGTCGCGGGCGACGATCGAGGCGCTCGTGCGCTGCCTGGAGGCGCACGGCGGTGAGCTGCGCTGCGGCGCTCCGGCGGAGCGAGTCGAGCTCGTCGGCGGCCGCGCCGTCGCGGTCGTCGCCGGCGGCGAGCGGATCGACGCGCGCCGCGCCGTCGTCAGCGCGATCGACGCCCGCCGGCTGTTCGACGGCCTGATGGCCGGCAGCGCGCCGACGGCGGCGCTGCGCGCCGAGCTGGACCGGATGCACGTCGGCCGGCGCAACGTCTCCGAGCTGAAGGTCGACGCGGTGCTCTCGCGGATGCCGCAGATCCCGGGCCCGGCCGGCTTCGAGCGATCGTTCATGCTGTCGGCGAACACGACGAGCGACATCGAGCGGGCGTTCGCCGCGATCCAGCTCGGCGAGCTGGCGCCGCGCGGGCCGGCGATGATCGCGTTCCCCTCGACGCTCGAGCCCGGCTGGGCGCCGCGCGAGGGACAGGCGGTGATCTGGCTGTCGACGTTCGTCCCCTGGCACCCCACCGACGGCCCGTGGGACGAGGCGCGCCTCGAGCGCGCCGCCGACCACCTCTGGGCGACGGCCGAGCGGGCGCTCGGCACGCGCCTCGACGTGGTCTCGCGCCGCCTGACCGGACCGCGCGAGTGGGTCGCGCGCCACGGAAGCTCCCACGCCAACCCCAACCAGATCGAGATGAGCCTGGACCAGCTGCTGGCCTTCCGCCCCTCGCCGAGCCTCGCGCGCTACCGCACGCCGGTCGAGAACCTCTTCCTGACCGGCGCCGGGACGCACCCCGGCGGCGGCATCACCGGCGTGCCGGGGCGCAACAGCGCACGCGTCGCCCTCCAGGCGCTCGGCCTGGCGCCGCGCCGCCCCGCGGCGCAGCGGGCCCGCGAGCAGCTCGCGATGCTGCGCGACGCGGCGCGCGCCGTGCGCTCGCTGAGGAGCGCGGCATGAGCCCGGCCGCACCGACCTCGGCTCCGGTCGACTGCCTCGGCCTGCTGACCGCCTACCAGCACTCGGCGATCCTCGCCGCGGCGGTTCGCACGGGCGTCGCCGACGCGATCGCGCACGGGCCCCGCCACGTCGAGGAGATCGCCGCCGAGCGCGGCCTGCACGCCCCGTCGGTGCGCAAGCTGCTGGGCGCGATGGTCGCCCTCGGGCTCGCCGTGCGCGAGGGCGACGGCCATCGCCTGGCGGACGGCGCCGCCGAGCTGGCGAGCGACCACCCGGGCACGCTGGCGACGATCGTCGAGAAGGAGTGGTTCTTCTACAAGGCCTGGTTGGGGCTCGAGGACGCGGTGCGCGACGGTCACGCACGGATCGCGCCGTGGCGAGAGCGGCTGGCGCGAGACCCCGGCCAATCCGAGCGCTTCCTCGGGGCGCTCGACGACCTCGCGGCGCGCTTCGGGGGCGGGCTGCCGGCGCTCGCCGGTCTGGAGCGCGGCGGCCGACTGCTCGACGTCGGCGGCGGTGCCGGCTCGCACGCGGCGAACCTCGTCGCGGCCGTCCCCGGGCTCGAGGCGACGGTGCTCGACCTGCCGGCGGTCGAGCGGGTGGCGCGCGTGCGCCACCCGGAGCTCCCGTTCGTCGCCGGCGACCTGGAGCTTCCGCGCTTCGGCCGTCCGGATGGCGAGAGCTGGGACGTCGTGCTGCTGGCGAACATCCTCCACGACCATCCGCCCGGCGTCTGCCGACGGCTGGTGCGGGAGGCCGCCGGCCTGCTCGCTCCGGGCGGCACGTTGCTCTTGTACGAATGGGTGCTGGACGAGGATCGCGACGGTCCGCCGGACGTCGTTCTCTTCGCCGTGATGATGCTCGTCGAGAACGAGGGCGGCGCGGCGTACACGGCCGGCGAGCTGTCGGGCTGGCTCGAGGAGGTCGGCCTGCAGGGCGTCGAGGTGCGTTCCGGGGCCGGCCCGATCGCGGTCGTCCGGGGGCGCGCCCGCTAGTCGGGCGGCGCGGGCGCGGAGACGGCGAGCTTCTTGCCTGGGTTCATCAGCCCGCGGGGGTCGAACAGCCGCTTGAGGCCGTCGTGAAGCACGAGCGCCTCGGCATCCCAGTAGCGGGCGAGCGTGCCGCTCTTCAGCGATCCCAGCCCGTGCTCGCCGCTGACCGAGCCGCCGAGCGCCACCGCCATCGCGAACAGCTCCTGCTCGGCTCGAGCGGCCCGCTCGAGCTCGGCGGGATCGTGCGGGTCGACGAGGAACGTCGCGTGCAGGTTGCCGTCGCCCGCGTGCCCCCAGGAACAGGCCTCCAGGCGGTGGCGCCGGCCGATCTCGACGGTCTGCTCGACCGCCTCGCCGAGTCGCTCGACCGGGACGACGACGTCCTCGGAGGCCTTGGCTCCCCGCCTTGCCGCGACCGCGATCGCGACGCCGTCGCGCCAGGCCCACAGCTTGCGGACGGCGGTGCGATCGCCCATGCGCCGCACGAACGTCGCGTGCTCGCCGAGGGCCTCCTCCAGCTCCCGCGCGACCGCCTCCGCCTCCGCGACGCCGCCGTCGGCCTCCGCGACGAGCGCGAAGCCGGTTCCGTCCGGCAGCCCGCCGGGGAATCCGGCGGCGGCGGCCGAGAGCGCACCGGCGTCGAGGTAGTCGAGCGCCGCCGCCTGGATCCCGGAGCCCATGACCGCGGCGACGGCGGCGCACCCGGCGCGCGCGCTGGGGAAGCCGGCGACGACCGGGATGGTGACCTCCGGCGCCGGGACGAGGCGCAGCCACGCCGCCGTCACGATGCCGAGCGTTCCCTCGGAGCCGACGAGCAGCGCGGCGAGGTCGTAGCCGGCGGCGTCCTTGCGCAGCGTCCCGCCGAGGCGCACGACGCGGCCCGGGGGAACGACCGCCTCGATGCCGGTCACCCAGCGTCCCGTGACGCCGTACTTGAAGGCGTGCGGCCCGCCGGCGTTCGTCGCGATGTTGCCGCCGATCGTCGAGGACTCCGCGGCGCCCGGGTCGGGTGGGAAGAGCAGCCCGCTCTCGCGCGCGAGGCGCTGGACGTTCGCCGTCGTCATCCCGGCCTGGACGTGCATCCGCCACAGCTCCGGCTCGATCGCCAGCAGGCTGTCCATGCGGCGCAGGTCGACGACGACGCCGCCCGCCGGCACCGCGCCGCCCGCGAGCCCGGTGCCGCCGCCGCGCGCGACGAGCGCGACGCCCCGCTCGTAGCACCAGGCCATCACGGCCGCGACCTCGCCGGCGCTCGCCGGCGCCACGACGGCGTCGGCGGTCCCGACGATGCCGCGAGGCGCGGTGGCGTCGCTCAGCGCGTAGCGCGCGGAGGGCGAGTCGCCGGGGAGCGCCTCGCGCTCGCCGACGATCGCCGCGAGCGCGCCGAGGAGCTGCTCGCGCGAGGGGAGGCCGCCGACGTCGCTGGCTGCGTCGGTCGCGGCTCGGCCACGATGCGAGGGCTCGTCGCCCGGGAGGGAATCCTTGCTAATCACATGTAACATGCTACAGGCCGCTGGGCGGCGGCCGAAGGAGGCTGGATCGAGATGTCGATGACCGGTGGCGAGATCGTCGCGGAGTACCTGATCGCCGAGGGAGTGCCCTATGTCTGCGGCATCCCGGGCCATGGCGACATGGCGCTGTTCGACGCGTTCAAGGACCGCGCCGATCGCATCTCGGTGATCGCGCCCCGACACGAGCAGGCCGCGACGCACATCGCCGACGCGCACTTCCGCGCCGGCGGCGGCCCGCTGGCGACGATGACGTCGATCGGTCCGGGCTCGGTCAACCAGGCGGTCGGCCTCGCCACCGCGTTCAGCGACTCGATCCCGCTGATCGCCTTCACCGGCGGGCCGCAGACGTACATGCTCGGCCGCGGCGTCCTGCAGGAGCTCGAGCACGGGGCGAGCGACAACACGTTCCCCGACGCGATGCGCCCACTGGTCAAGCGCGCATGGAACGTGCAGCGCACGGACCTGCTCGCCGACGTGCTGCCGCGAGCCTTCAACAGCGCCCTGACCGGCCGACCCGGCCCCGTGCACATCGAGCTGCCGATGGACGTGCAGGCACAGGCGGTCGAGACGGCGCTGCCCGACCCGCGTTCCCGGCGGGCGGCGACCAACCGCGTGCGCCCCGACGCCGATGCGATCGACCGCGCTGCCGAGGTCCTGCTCGCCGCCGAGCGCCCGGTGATCCTCGCGGGCGGCGGCTGCCTGCACGCCGAGGCTGCCGCGGAGCTGCGCGCGGTCGCCGAGCGCCTCGACGCGGCCGTCGTCGCGACGATGATGGGCAAGGGCGCCTTCCCCGAGGACCATCCGCTGGCGGCGGAGCACACCGGCTCCAACGGGACGCTCTGCGGCAACCACATGACTCGCGAGGCCGACGTGATCCTCGCCGTCGGGACTCGCTTCGCCGAGCAGACCTGCTCCTCGTACGCGCCCGGCCAGTCGTTCACGCCCGGGACGACGATCGTCCACCTCGACATCGACCCGCGCGAGATCGGCAAGAACTACCCGACCGAGGTCGGCGCGGTCTGCGACGCACGCTCCGGCCTCGCCGACCTGCTCGACGCGCTGGTCGACCGCGGCGGGGCCACGCCGGCGGTGCGCGAGGCGTATCGCGCGGAGATCGCCGAGCAGAAGCGCCGCTGGCACGAGGCGATCCGCGGGCGCTGGACGGACGCCCTCTCGATGAGCCGAGTGCTGCACGAGGTTCGCGAGGTCTCGCCGCGCGAGACGATCGCGATCGCATCGGCAGGCCACCCGCAGATCCAGGCCTTCCAGGAGTTCCTCTGCTACGAGCCGCGCACCTGGATCTCCCCCGGCGGCTATTCGACGATGGGCTTCACGCTGCCCGCGGCGATCGGCGCGAAGCTCGCCCAGCCGGACCGGCCCGTCGTCGGCTTCGCCGGCGACGGCGACCTGCAGCAGACGATCCAGGAGCTCGCGCTGGCCGCCGAGCTCGGCCTGCCGATCGTGATCGCCTGCCTGAACAACACCGGCTGGCTTTCGATCCGCGACTTCCAGCGCGGGATGTTCGGTGAGGAGCGCGCCTTCTCGGTCGAGTTCCGCGCTCGCCGCGGCGACCGGCTGATGCCTGTCGACTTCGTCGCGATCGCGAAGGCGTTCAACTGCGAGGCCGAGCGCGTCACACAGGCCGGCGAGGTCGGCCCGGCGATGAGTCGCGCGTACGCGTCCGGCGGGCCGTACCTCGTCGAGTTCGACCTGTCGCGCAAGCCGGTCGACACGGAGAACATCAACGCCGGGCACTGGGACCTGCCCAGGCCGGCCTACCTCGGCTGATCGGCGAGAGAGGACGAAGAGCAGATGAGCACGGAAGAGCTGCCCGCGGGCACCGCGTCGCGCCGACTGCGCGCCGAGTCCGACGCGTACGTCCTGAAGTGCATGGGCGACGTCGACCTCGCGCTCGTCGAGGGCCAGGGAGTGCGCGTGCGCGACGCCGACGGGCGCGAGTACATCGACGCGATCTCCGCCGAGTGGGTGCTCAACCTCGGCTTCCGCCATCCGGAGGTCAGGCAGGCGATCCTCGAGCAGCTCGACACGATCGACTACGTCTCGCCGGTGTTCGAGAGCGAGGCGCGCACCGCGCTCGCCAAGCGGCTCGCCGAGCTCGCGCCCGGTCGGCTGCAGAAGGTGCTCTACGCGCTCTCCGGCGGCGCGGCCGTCGAGGGCGCGATGCACCTGGCGATGCGGGCGACCGGTGGCAGCGACTTCGTCTGCCTCGACGCCGCGTTCCACGGGCGGACGTTCGCGACGATCGGGCTGACGTACGTCCACCCGGGGATGGTCGAGGGTGCCAACCAGGGCCTCGACCGCTACCTGCCGCGCCAGATGCGTGTGCCGACGTACAACTGCTACCGCTGTCCGCTCGGCCTGCAGCGCGAGAGCTGCGACCTGGCGTGCGCCGATCTCGTCGACTTCGCGCTCGGCCGCGGCCACCTCAACGGGCCCGCCGGGTTCATCGTCGAGCCGCTGCAGGCCAACGGCTCCATGGTGCCGGCACCCGAGGGCTACCTGAAGCGCGCGCACGAGATCTGCCGCTCGCACGACGTGCCGCTGATCGTCGACGAGGTCCAGGGGGCGCTCTGCCGCTGCGGCCCGATGTACGCCTCCGAGCGGCACGGCGTCGAGCCGGAGATGATCATCCTCGGCAAGGCGCTCGGCGGCGGGCTGCCGCTTTCGGCAACGATCGCGGTGCCCGAGTACTCCGAGCTGCTGCCCTGGGAGTACGGCTTCACGCAGGCCGGCAACCCCGTCGCATGTGCCGCGGCGCTCGCGATGCTCGAGGTCATGGTCCGCGACGACCTGCCCGCCAACAGCGAGCGGATGGGTGCGCTGCTGATGAGCCGCCTGGAGGAGATCGCAGAGGGCTCGAGACTGATCGGCGACGTCCGCGGCGAGGGGCTGATGATCGGCGTCGAGCTCGTCCGCGACCGTGCGACCAAGGAGGAGGCGTGGACCGAGACGGACCAGGTGATGGCTGCCTGCCTCGATCTGGGGCTGATGGTCGGCAAGAGCGGCCCGGTATGGGGATCGAACGGCAACGTCATCAAGTTCAAGCCGGCGGTCAACGTGACCGCCGACGAGATCGACGAGATGGCGACGATCTTCGGCCGGGCGCTGGCGCGGGTGGAGGCGGCGGCGTGATCGGCCGCCCGCCACATCCTGTCCGCCGGCTGGCGTTCATCGCCGCCCTCGGCTACGAGGGCCGCCCGGCCGCCCGCGTCGCCGAGAGCCTCGCGACTATCGGCTACGACGCCGTCGAGTGGACGATGGCGCAGCTCGACGATCTCGGCGCCGGGCTCGCGCTGCCGGCGTGTGCGCTTGCCTGCCAGCAGGATCTCGTCGGCGGTGGCGTGGTCGCCGTCGAGACGACGATCGCCGCGCTGCATCGTGCGCACGAGCTGGAGATTCCGATCGTCGACGTGGTCGCCGGGCCCAACCTCTGGGAGCCCGGAGCCCTCGCCGTCGCACGCGACGACGAGGAGGCCTGGTCGATCGCGCTCGGCGGGCTCGAGCGAATCTGCGCCGTGGCCGAGCCGCTCGGCGTGCGGGTCGGCTTCGAGCCGTGCTGGGGCACGCTCGCCGCGGACGCGGCCGGTGCGCGCCGCGTCCTCGACGCCGTGCCGGTGGCGCTGACGTTCGACCCGAGCCACTTCGTGATGACCGGCGACGACATCCCCGGCTTCGTGCGTGAGCATGCGGCGCGGCTGGCCCACGTACACCTCAAGGACGCCTTCGGGCGGCCCGGGCTCGAGGGCCGCGACTTCATCTTCTGCCAGCTCGGCGAGGGGCTCGTGCCATGGGACGCGCTGCTCGCGGCGCTCGACGAGGTCGGCTACGACGGCGCCCTGTCGATCGAGTACGAGGCGTACGGGTACTACGAGCGCGTGCTGGGCGCCGATCCCGACGCGGCGGCGCGTCTCGCCGCCGAGCAGGCCCGGGCGCTGGTCGAGGGAGCGCGGGTCGTCGGTGCGCGGGCCGGTGGCATCCCCCGATCGGAGGCCCCGGTCTCGGCTTCCCCGACCGACGGGTCTCGGCCGACGGCAGCGCCGCCGGCGGTCGCGGCAGAGCGCCGGGCGCAGCCGTGATCCGCGCCGGGATCATCGGCCTCGGCGAGATCGGCCAATACCACCTGCCGGCGCTGCGCGCCGCGCGCGGCGCGGAGCTCGTCGCGGTCTGCGACCTCGACCGCGCGCTCGCCGAGCGCAGCGCAGCCGGAGCGTGCGCCGCCTACGACGATCTCGAGACGATGCTGTCGGGCGCCGCCCTCGATCTGCTGGACGTCTGCCTGCCCCACCACCTGCACCGGCCGGTCGCGCTGCGGGCGATCGAGGCCGGCTGCCATGTCCTGCTCGAGAAGCCGATGGCGATCAGCGTCGCCGAGTGCGACGAGATCACCGCCGCGGCCGAGCGCGCCGGACGGCTTGTCGCCGTCTCACACAACCAGCTCCACTACGAGCCCCACCGGCGGCTCGCCGAGCTGATCGAGCGCGGCGTTCTGGGCGAGCTGCGGATGCTGCGCGCGCGGCTGGCGATCGGCGGGCGCTACGGGACCTGGCGCTCCGATCCGGCGAAGGCCGGCGGCGGCTTGCTGATCGACGCCGGCGCGCACCGTCTCTATTTGCTGCGCGCACTCGGTGGCCCGGTGCACGCGGCGGGGCCTGGGTGGACGATCCCGCGCGGGGGAGCTGGGACGACTCGGTCCGTGCGTCCGTGCGAGCCGCGGTCGAGGCGATCGCGCGCGGCGAGCGTCCGCCGCAGGGGCCGGTCGAGGGGCGGGAGGTCCTGGCGCTCGTGGAGGCCGCGTATGGTTCGGCGCGTGCCGGCGAGCGCGTCGTGCTGGGCGGTTGAGCCCGGCCGGTGACGGCGGGCGTGGGAGCGCGGCGCTCGGTGCGCGTCTCGCGTGAGCAATCGATCAGCAGCGAGGAGTCGGTGAGCGGCGCGTCGTTCAGGGAGATCAGGCCGGATCGCAGCATCACCGAGCAGGTCCGCGAGGCCGTCCGCTCGGCGATCATCGACGGCGACCTCGCGCCGGGGGCCCTGCACTCGGTCCAGCGTCTCGCCGACGCCTTCGGGGTCTCTCGCACCCCTGTCCGCGAGGCGCTGATCGACCTCGCGCGCACGGGCATGGTGCGCTTCGAGCGCAACCGCGGAGTGCGGATCCTGCAGACCTCGATCCACGGGCTCGAGGAGATCCTCGCGCTGCGGCTGCTGCTCGAGGTGCCGGCCGCGCGCCGCGCCGCGCAGCTCGCGACACCGCCGGTCGACCGTGCGCTCGAGCGTGAGCTGATGGCGATGGCCACCGCGGCCACCGCGGGCGACGAGCCGCTGACGATGCGCCACGACCGGCTCTTCCATCGCGCGGTCAACGAGGCGTCGGGCAACCAGCGGCTCGCCGACTACGTCGACTCACTGCGCGACCTTGTCGTCACCAGCGGCGTATCGACCGCCGGCCGCAGCCGCTCACTGGAGGCGATCGTCGCCGAGCACGAGGCGATCCTCGCCGCGCTGCGCGCGCGCGATCCGGCCGCCGCCGGAGCGGCGATGAAGGCCCACCTCGTCAGCACGGCCCTCCTGCTGCTCGAGCAGGAGGGCGGCCGCGCCGCTGACGCCCCGCTGGTCTGGGCCGAGCTGGTGGAGGGGTGAGGGTTGGCCTCGTGGCACGACGCTCACGGATCGCTCACGGCGCCGCATCCCAGGGCCGTCAGTCGCTCTTCGTCGATCGAGAAGCCGAGGCCGGGCAGCTCGGGGGCAAGCGCGACGCCGGGTTCGATCACGGGGCCGCCGCGGACGAAGCTGTGCGTCGGGTCGAACGGGTTGTCCAGGGGGTCGAAGCTCTCGACGATCGCGCGCTGCGTCATGGCGGCCGCCAGGTGGACGGCGATCTCCGGGTAGACGTGGAAAGACACGGGCACGCGCTCGGCTGCGGCGAGCGCGCAGACGTGCAGCGCGCCCGTCACTCCCAGGTTGGCGACGTCGACGCGCAGAACGTCGACCGCACCGCAGCGCACCAGCTCGCGATGCGTGTTCGGGTCGCTGAGCTCGTCTCCCACGCCGAGCGGGACGCCGAGGCGCTCCCGCAATCGTACGATCGCCCGGACGTCCTCGGGCGGCATCGGGTCCTCCAGCCACTCCAACGGGACGTCGGGCCACGCGGCGATTTCATGTTCGGCATCGCCGACGCTCTCGTAGCACCAGGCGCAGTCGATGACGAGCCGGGCGGTCGGCGGGAGCGAGCTCGATGTGAGCCTGTCGAGGATCGTGCGCATCCGGCTCTGGTCGTGAGCCCGAGCGATCTTGAGAAGACCGTGGCCGTCGTGGGCGTAAGCGGCGACGCGCTCGGCCAGCGCCTCCGGCGCGAGATCGTCCCGGGGGTAGCCGGCCACCAGCATCAGCTGCGTCTCGCGCTGAGCGCCGCCGAGCAGTCGCCAGAGCGGCAGCCCGGCGCGCTGGGCCTTGATGTCCCAGAGGGCGATGTCGACAAGTGCGATCGCGCGCATGACGACGCCGACGCGACCGGCGGCGGCGGTCGCGCGCACGCAGTCGTGGTGGCGTGCGGCGATGAGATCTGCGTCACGACCGCGTAGCAGCGGCGCAAGCATCGCCACGGCCTGGGTCACGGGGGCGTCGCGCGTCAGTGCATAGGCGATTCCCGTGAGCCCGTCGTGCGTGTGTACGCGTACGACGGCGTAGCGGCGCTTGGTGATCGTGAGCGGCCCCAGTCGCAGTGGGTCAGCGAGCGGCACCGTGAGCTCGAGAGCGTCGATCCGGTCGATCGGGTCAAGTGCGGTCATGAGCCGGGGAGCCCCAAGCCCTGAACGAGCCAGCCGCCGTCGGCATCGACCACGGCGCCGGTGATGTACGACGCATCGGGCCCGAGCAGGAAGGATGCGACGCTGGCGATCTGCGCCGGCTGCGCCATCCGGCCGAGCGGGGTGCGCGCCTCGACCTGCCGTTGCTCGAGGAAGCCGTCGGCGATGGCATGGCGAATGAACGGCGTGTCCGTGTAGCCGGCCGCGATCGCCGCCACGCGAATTCCGCGCGCTGCCCACTCGAATGCCAGGGCGCGGGTCAGTCCCTCGACGCCGGCCTTGCTCGCCGCGTAGGCGGCTCGGCTCATGTTCGGCGTGCGTGCGGCGATCGAGGAGATGTTGACGATCGCGCCGCCGGCGCCCATTCGCGCGGCCGCCGCGCGCGAGGCGCTGAAGACGCTGACGAGATTGACGTCGAGCACCGAGCGAAACTCGTCGTCGGTCATATCGAGCGCCTGGCGGGCGAGCGTCATGCCCTGTGCGTTCACGAGGCCCGAGATCGCGCCGAGCTCGGAGATCGCGGCGTCGAGCGCAGAGGCGAAGGCTCTCTCGTCCCTGCCGTCGAGCGTGATCGCCCGCGCAGATGCTCCGGCGAGGATGGCGCTACGGGCCGCCGCGTCGCCGTCGACGTCGATGATCGCAACCGGCCGCCCTTCTGCGACGAGCCTTCGGGCGATCGCCTGCCCGATGCCCCCGCCACCGCCGATCACGGCTACGGCTCCCGCGCGGTGCGTCACGATGGCCTCCTTGCGCGCGGTGAGGGACCTCGAGTGCTCGCGCGCGCACGAGCCGGTGAGGGATCTGCCATGTCGAGCAGGCACTCGAGCCGGGCTGCCTCGACATCGTACGGGTGGTCATCGGTCGCGGCCGCGAGCGACCGGCGCAGCTCGGGCGGCGAGTGCGCGCCGCTTGGGCAGGCGGCTGAGCCAGGCCTTTCGAGATGTCCGTGTGAGGCAGTTTCGGTCACGTCTTCCTTTCTTCGCTGCGAGCTACTTTGCTGCGCCTGCAACCGGTTCCGGGATCGGTTTCAGGACTCATGCTATTGCCCCCGGCGATCCACATGCAATTGCCATCACCTGCTGTCGCGGTGCCTCAAGCGGTCGTCGCGAGCAGCGCGCTGATGACCGCTGCCTCGGCTGGTGTCGATGCCCGGTTCGCGTCGCTCGAGCACGGCTCGAGGCCGTGCGGGGTCACGAGCCGCAGCGTGGCCTCGAGCTCGTCCGCGAGTGGGGCGAGCTCGCGTGTCAGTGCGTGCAGGGCGGTGTCGACGACAGTCACGAGCGGGCCCGCCGCTGGTCCATCGACGGCTGCCCAAGGCGCAACCAGGAGCACCTGTCCGCCGGGCCTCACGCTCATCGCTCGTAGCGCCGCACGGCTGAGGAACAGCGTCACCGCCAGGGGCGCCTCGACCTGCTCGCGCCACTCTCGCGCCGAGACGTCCGCAAGCGATATGGCGGCCGGCGTCGCCAGGACGTGCACGAGGATGTCGAGCCGAGATCGCGCCGTGAGGACCGTGGCGACGCAGCTCTCGGCCTCGCCTGCGTCCGCGAGCGTGGATGTGATCGCGTGCGCGTCCAGTCGCTCCGCGGCCGCCTCCACCCGGTTGTGGTCGGCATCGACCAGGTACAGATCGATCGACTCGTCGCGCAGCGCCTCGGCGCACGCACGCCCGACTCCGTGGCCGGCGGCCGTCACCAGCGCGCAGTCACCAGCGCTCATCGCCAGGTCCCCCACGTGTCGGTGCGCGGCGTGCGGCGACGACCTCTCGGTGACGGGTGACCGCGCCTTGCTTTGCGCTGTCGGCAACGCCTCCTTCGCACCGATCGTTCATGGCGCCAACCGTAACCACATACTCCTAACATCACAACAGTTGCTTTTCAGAACACCTGCCGTTAGGTTCACAAGGCCTCGTCCTCAGAAGCCCCACCACCAGTGACCGAGCTCCGGGAGTCGCCCATGAGTCGTTTCTCGATCTGCAACTTCACGCTCTTCACGACGCCCATCGACAAGCAGGTCGAGGCCGTCGCGGCGAGTGGCGCGACGGGAATGGGAGTCGCCGAGGCGTTGCTCGGTGAGCGGCCCGACATCGCGGCGCTGCGGCGTCGCCTCGACGCTGAGGGGCTGCGAGCGACGATCTGCCTTCCCGCGCTGCTCTCCCCCTTGCCACTCGTCCTCTTCCCTGGGCCCGAGGAGCCCGCCGAGCGTGTGCGTGGCCTGAAGGAGAGCGTCCGCCTCCTGGCGCAGCTGGGCCCGGAGTCAATCGCGATCCTGACCGGTCCTCGTCAGGGGCTAGCTGCCGCGGAGGCGCGCGAGATCGCCGTCGACGGGCTGGCGCAGGTCAACGAGGTCGCGAAATCCGAGGGTGTCCGCCTCGCGCTCGAGCCGATCCACCGTGACGACCACGAGAGCTGGTCGCTGGTCTGGAACATCCCCGATGCCCTCACGCTGCTCGACGCGATCGGCGACGACAACATCGGGCTGCTGGTCGACTCGTTCCACCTCGCCGACACGGACCCCGAGATCCACGATCGACTACGCGCCGCGGGGCCGCGGATTGCCGCCGTCCATGTGAGCGATCGCGCTGTTGACGGGCGCTCGTGGGCCGATCGTCGTGTCCCCGGCAGCGGCGCCACCGATCTCGCCCCATGGGTCGCCGCGTGCGAGGCCGCCGGCTATCGAGGTCACTACGACTGCGAGATCTTCTCGGACGACGGCTCGCTCGGAGTCGCCGACTACCCCGACTCCCTCTGGAAGCAGGACCCCCACGACGTTGCCCGAGCCTGTGCCGAGGGCTTCGCGCGTGCCGCGGAAGGCCTGCTCACCCCAGTCGGTGGTCAATCCAACAAGCAGTAGACCGCATAAAGGAGGAGAGGTGCTTCAACTGATTCGCAAGCTTGCCGAGGGTGCGCCCTCGGAGCCTGCCGAGACGTCGTCGACCGGTGCCACGATGACCCGGCGTGGGGCCTTGGCGGCCTTGGGCACGGGTGGGCTGACGCTCGCCCTGGCCGCATGCGGCGACGACGCCAACGACAAGACCCCCACCGGTGCCGCCACCACGCCGGCTCCCGCCAGCGGCTCGAAGGGAGGGCCCAAGGGCTGGGACGGCGCCGAGCGCTACCAGTACACCGCCGACTCCGCGCCAGGCCGTGCGGTCGAGGCCGCGAAGAAGCTCAAGGCCGAGGGCAAGGCTCCGGACACGCTCGTCGTCGGCATGTACGCAGGCTCGGTGGGCAACTACACGCAGCCCTTCCCGAAAGGCGCCAAGAGCGTCGTCGACGTCTGGGAGGAGGAGACTGGGATCAAGATCAAGTTCGTCTCGATCGATCCCGCCCAGGCTTACGCAAAGGCGACGCAGCAGGCCGCCACGAAGGACGGCTCGCTCAACATCGCCCTGCTCGGCATGGCCGATGTCGGCGACCTTGCCGAGGCAGGCCTCCTGCTCGACCTGAGCGAGTACGTCGACCGCCACCAGCCCGACTGGAACGACCCCAAGTGGGGCTACGCCGGCGGTGAGCAGATAACGCACCTCTTCAACTACTACAACGGCAAGCCCTACGCCGTTGCCTCGGATGGCGACTTCAACATGTGGATCGGCCGGCGCGATCTGTTCGAGGACGCCAAGGAGCAGCGCGACTTCAAGGCCAAGTACGGGTACGACCTGAAATACCCGCAGACCTGGAGCCAGCAACGCGACATGGCCGAGTTCTTCCATCGGCCGGACCAGGGCCTGCTTGGCTCAACCGATCTGCGCGCACCGGCGTGGGGCTGGATCAACTTCGTCACCCGCTACAGCTCAACCGGGAACCCGGTCCAGATGTACTGGGACGACGAGATGCGCCCGCTGATCGCCGGCGAGGAGGGCGTCAAGGCGCTCAAGCACCTCGTCGAGACGACGAAGTTCGGCTCGAAGGACGCCCTCAGCTGGACCTGGGAGCAGCAGTACGCGAACTGGGGCAAGCGCGGCGCCGCGATGTCGAACTCGTTCAACAACCTCACGAAGTTCATGAAGAAGGGCAGCCCGCTGGATCCCAAGGACTCCGGGGCCGTCACCCAGGCATTCAACGCGCCCGGCTGGGACGTGGGCGGAACCATCGTCCGCCACTCCAGCATCTACTTCAACCAGGCGAGCGCCGTCAATGCGTTTTCGCCCTCGAAGTACCACGAGGCTGCCTACGTCTTCCTGCAGTGGGTCGCCAGCGGGCCGATCTACACGTGGCTCACGGCCAACCCGGGCGGCTATCAGGATCCGTGCAAGATCGCGTGTCTGGAGGATCCGCTGGTGAGCGAGAGCTATACACCGCGCACGATCGAGGCGCTCAAGGGGATCATCCCGGGCACGGCCCCATCGATCGCGGGTCTCGCCGGGGCGAACGAGTACATCCAGGCCCTTGACGTGAACCTCCAGAAGGCGCTTTCGGGCCAGTCCTCGCCAGAGAAGGCGCTCGAGGAGGTCGCCAAGGCCTGGGACAAGACGACCGACAAGCTCGGCCGCGACAAGCAGGTTGCCGCCTGGAAGGCACAGCGGCCGGCATGGCCGACGAAGGCGGATACGACCACCGTCTGATGAGCGGCGAGCCTTTGTCTACGACCGAGGCCGTGACGTCACCGAGCCTTCCCTCCCCGGCGCCCGTCGCCGGGGAGGGTGGGGACGGCGGCGTCGCGGGACCGGCGCCCGCCGGTGGCTCACCGGGCGCGGCGCGCGCGCGGCGTGCCAACGAGCGCCTGGGGCGGCGGCTGGTGCTGCCCGGGCAGGTGATGCTGATCGGGCTTGTCACGTTCCCCGCCCTCGTCGCGCTGTACATCAGCTTCACTCGTTGGTCGCCTAGCACCGGCTACGACTGGTACGAGGCGTTTCGCGTCTGGTCGTGGCTGAGCAACTACGACGGCGTCTTCGGCGCCAGCTTCCTGTCGGCCTTCATCCGGACCGTCCTCATGACCGGCGTCGCGGTCGGCCTCGAGTTCGCTCTCGGCCTTGGGATCGCCCTGCTCTTCATGAGTCGCTTCCCAATGCACCGTGTCGGCAGCGTCCTGATGCTCATCCCGATGATGATCACGCCGGCCGTTGCGGGCTTCATCTTCTTCCTGCTGCTGCAGAGCAACGGGCCCGTCAACGGCATCCTCTCGGCGGTCGTCCCCGGCAACGTCGAGCTGCGTTGGCTGAGCGACCCGACGCTGGCGCCGATCGCGGTCGTCCTCGCCGACGTCTGGCAGTGGACGCCCTTCATGTTCCTGATCCTGCTCGCCGGTCTGCTGGCCGTGCCCGATGATCAGGTGAAGGCGGCCCAGATCCTCGGAGCCTCGTGGGCGCAGATCTTCCGACGGATCGTCCTGCCGATCATCAAGCCGATCATCCTAATCGCGCTGATCCTCCGGGCGATGGAGGCGTTCAAGCTCTTCGACTCGGCTTGGCTCATGACGAAGGGGGGCCCGGGCGAAGCCAGCTCGACGATCTCCGTCAAGCTCTATCGCGACGCCTTTCTCAGCGACCAGTGGAGCTACGTCGCGGCTCTGGCGATCGTCGTAATGATCGTCGTCAGCCTTGCGGCCGCACGCGCCGTGCGCTCGCTAGAGCGGGTTCAGGAGGCTCAGACATGAGTGCCCTCGCAAAGCGACGCGCAGGCGTGATCCTGCGCTTGGGTGCCGTCGCCGCCACGCTGGTGGTCTTCCTCTTCCCCGTTTACTGGCTTGTCACGATGGCGTTCAAGCCCCAGCAGGAGTGGGCGCCGACGGAGGGGCAGATCTTCTGGCTGCCGCACGACTGGACGTTCGGGAACTTCCGACGGATCTTTGGCGGCTCCGCTACCGGCGACTCGGGATTGTCATTCCTCATCTCGACGCCGATCGACGCGCTGACCCCGATCCTCAACAGCCTGGTCGCGTCGGTCGGTGGGACCGCGCTCGCGCTGGTCATCGGAACCTCCACCGCATACGGGATCTCGCGCTTCGGCGCCGGCGGCAAGGTCCTGCCGTTCCAGATCCTGCAGCTGCGGATGTTTCCGCCGATCGCGATCATCATCCCGGTCCTCTTCCTGTGGACCTACCTGAAGCTGTTCGACACGCTCCCCGGGCTGGTGATCATCTACGCGGCGATCACGTTCCCGTTCGTCGTCTGGCTGATGCGCAGCTTCTTCGACGAGGTGCCCCGTGAGATACGCGAGGCGGCGATCGTCGACGGCTGCTCGGAGCTCGGGGCATTCCGCAAGGCCGTTCTCCCGCTTGTGCGAGGCGGGCTTGCGACGACCGCGCTGTTCGTGTTCATCCTCAACTGGTCCGACTTCCTGATTGCGCTCGTACTGACCAGCCAACGCGTGCACACCGCACCGGTCTTCCTGAGTCAGATCCAGTCGGCGGCCACCGGTCAGGAGTACGGCTCGCAGGCTGCTCTCGGCTTGATCCTCATCATTCCTCCGGTGCTGCTCTCGATCCTGATCCAGCGCCACCTCGTGCGAGGCCTGACGTTTGGGGCGGTGAAGCGCTGATGGCGAGGATCGAGCTGAACGGGCTCTCGAAGCGCTTCGGCGACGTCACCGCCGTCGAGCGGCTCGATCTCGTCATCGAGGACGGGACGTTTACCGCGCTGCTTGGTCCGTCGGGCTGCGGCAAGACCACGACGATGAACATGATCGCGGGCCTCGAGACGCCCTCGGAGGGTGAGCTGCGGTTCGACGGCAGCGACGTGACGCGCCTGCCGGCCGGCGAGCGGAACGTCGGCTTTGTCTTCCAGAGCTACGCCATCTTCACGCACCTGAGCGCCTTCGAGAACATCGCCTTTGGGTTGCGCGTCCGCGACGTGCCCTCCGACGAGATCGTCGAGGAGGTGCACAACGTCGCCCGGCTCCTGCAGCTCGGTGGAGTCCTTGAGAGATCGGTGAAGGAGCTGTCGGTCAACGATCTCCAGAAGGTGGCGATCGGCCGCAGCATGGTGGTGAAACCGGACATCTTCCTATTGGACGAGCCGTTCTCGAACCTCGATGCGGCCTTTCGGACGTACATGCGCGCTGAGCTCAAGCGACTCCAGCGAGAGCTTGGGCAGACGATGGTCTACGTGACCCATGACCAGGTCGAGGCGATGTCGATGGCCGAGCGCATCGCGATTATGAACAACGGGGAGCTGCAGCAGTACGGGTCGCCCGACGAGGTGTACAACGCTCCGGTCAACCGCTTCGTGGCGGAGTTCGTGGGCTCGCTCACGATGAACTTCCTGCCGGCGCGGATCGGCGCGGTGGACGGTCGACCGGCGGTGCTGCTCGCCGGTGCCCCGGGGGCCGCGATCGAGCTTCCGGCGGTGCAGATGGCTGGCGGGCCCGATGGGGCGCTCACCTTCGGAATCCGCCCGGAGCACGTCGAGGTGGTTGATGCGACGACCGGGCGGCACGACCTACGCGGCGAGGTGCGGCTGATCGAGCCGCTCGGCCCGAGGACGGTCGTTCACGTCGGTGACGGCGAGCGGGAGCTTCGCGTCGTCGTACGCCCCTCCGACGAGCCGCGAATCGGCGACTGCGTCGGCGTGCGATTCGAGCGCAGCCGGATTCACCTCTTCGACGACGCGACGGGGCGCACGCTAGGAGGCGATCATGGCTGACGTCACGCTGCGGGGCGTCGCCCGCCGGTTCGGCGGGCGGACCGCGCTCGACGGTGTCGATCTGGACATCTCCGACGGGGAGTTCTTCTGCGTGCTCGGCCCGCCGTCGTCGGGCAAGTCGACGCTGCTGCGGACGATCGTTGGGCTCGAGCCCCCGGACGAAGGCACGGTGTCGATCGGTGGCCGCGACGTCACCGACCTCGCGCCGGCCGCGCGTGACATCGCGATCGTCTTCCAGAACCTGGCGCTCTATCCGGACAAGACCGTCTACGACAACCTCGCGTTCCCACTGCGTCAGCGCAAGGATCGTCCCGGCCGCGACGAGGAGCGCCGACGCGTCGAGCAGGCGGCGCGAACGCTGGGAATCGAGAAGCTGCTCTCGCGTCGCCCCGCCCAGCTATCGGGCGGGGAGCGCCAGCGGGTCGCGATCGGCCGCGCTCTGGTGCGCACGCCGCGAGTCTTTCTGTTCGACGAGCCACTGTCCGCGCTCGACGCGCTGCTGCGAATTCGGATGCGCGCCGAGCTCAAGCACCTGCAGCGCGAGCTCGGGCGGACGCTGGTCTACGTCACCAACGACCAGGTCGAGGCGATGAGCATGGCCGATCGCGTGTGTGTGCTCGAGAGTGGTCGTGTGCTTCAGGTGGCGCCGCCGCGGGTGGTCTACGACCGCCCCGCGAGCACGTACGTCTCGCGGATCGTCGGGACGCCGCCGATGAATCTGCTCCCCATCGAGATCCGGGTCGTCGACGGCGAGCTGCGGCTGCAGGCGCCGGGCTTCTCGCTGGCCGGGCCGCCAGGCCCCGCCCTGGAGGGCGTGGTCAACGCCCAGGGGCAGCGGCTCGTGCTCGGGGCTCGCCCCGAGGACATCTCGATTGTGCCCCCTGCTCGTTCGCTCCCGACCGCGCGCGTGGTGGCGGTCGAGCCGCTCGGGGGGGAGGTTGTCGTCGACGTCGAGTTCGACGGCCGGATCGTCAAGGCAATCGAGCCGCCGGGAACGGCGGTCGCCCCCGATGACCTCGTCGGCCTCCAGATCGACCTCTCGCGCGTGCACGTGTTCGTCGAGGACGGCGAGGCGCTCTACCACGCTGCCGGTCGCAGCGATCTGACCCTGGTCGAGGACGTCGGCGTCGGCTCGCCTAGGTAGTTGCCGGCCGACGCTCGCCCCTTGCGTTCACATGCGGACCCCCTATATGATCCGCTCATCAGTGATAATGATGTTCAGAGCAGTGGAGAAGACGAGTGACCGCTAGCAGCGTCGACCTCGAGCTGGAGCATCTTCCGCGCCTTCCGGAATCGCGCGACGCGCCGATCGGCATCATCGGCGCCGGTTTCATCGCGGCGGATATCCAGCTCGTCGCCTACAAGGACGCCGGCTTCAACGTCGAGGCGATCGCGTCGCGCACCCCGCGCAATGCGCAGGTCGTCGCCGAGCGCCACGGCATCCCACGTACGCACGCAACCTGGCGCGAGCTGCTCGACGACGAGCGGCTCGAGGTCATCGACATCGCGTTCCCGCCCGACCAGCAGCCGGAGATCATCGCCGAGGCCGCCCGGCGCCCCCATATCAAGGGGATCCTCGCCCAGAAGCCGCTCGCGGCCGACTACGAATCGGCGCTCCGCGCGGTCGAGAGCTGCGAGGGCGGGCCGCTGCTCTCGGTCAACCAGAACATGCGTTACGACCAGTCGATGCGCGCGCTCAAGACGCTGCTCGACCGTGGCGTTCTCGGCGAGCCCGTCCTGGCGACGATCGAGATGCGAGCGATCCCGCACTGGCAGGATTTCCTGCGCGGCGGGGATCGCCTGACGCTGCAGAACATGTCGATCCACCACATCGACATCTTTCGCCACCTCTTCGGAGACCCCGAAGGGATATATGTAAGCGCGCGCAGCGATCCGCGTACCGACTTCGACCATGTCGATGGGATCTGCCTCTACGTCCTCGAGTACGCCGACGGCATGCGCGCTGCCGCATGGGACGACGTCTGGACCGGGCCGGTTCGCGAGGGGAGCGAGGGGGACGTCTACATCAAGTGGCGTGTCGAGGGCCTCGACGGGCTTGCCTGGGGCACGATCGGCTGGCCGTCTTATCCTGAGCGTCGGCCGAGCACGCTGAGGTTCTCGACCAAGCGTCAGCCCGGCTACGTCATGGAGCCGCGCTGGCCGGAGGTCTGGTTTCCGGACGCGTTCCAGGGAACGATGGGGCAGCTGCTCGGGGCGCTGCAGGGTGAGCCGCTCGCGCTCCCCGCTGAGGACAACCTGACGACGATGGCGCTTGTCGAGGCCGGCTATCGGTCGCTCGCCGAGCGGCGCCTCGTCACACTTGACGAGATCATCGGGCGGACGACCCAGCCCGCCTGACCGTAACCATTTGACCAAGAGCTAGATAGGGATACGGAGGGCAACGAATGGCTTTGGAGCTCGGGATAATCAGCTCTGCGTGGGGCGGCAGTGGCGTGGGCCTCGAAGAGGGTATGCGTAAGGCCAAGGAGATCGGCTTCGATACCTACGACATTTTCGAAGACCCGCTTGACATTGATGACTCTCAGCGCAGCCTGATTCGCGCGACCTCTGAGGAGATCGACCTGCCGATACGCTCGTGTGTCTCGGTCAACTTCGGGCTCGTCGACTTCAACCCGTCGGTCACGCGCTTCGCTCTCGATCGCGCCAGGGCCTACATGGACCAGTGCGTGGCGCTCAACGGGCGTAACGTCCTGGTGGTCATCGGCGAGTACTTCTGGGACGGCGAGGTCTTCAGCAATGCGGATATCTGGAACATCGCCGTCGATAATCTCAAGACGCTGGGCCGCGACGCCGAGCAGCGTGGGGTCGACCTCGTGATCGAGCTCGAGCCCTTCTCTCAGGCACTTGTCAAGGACGTGCACGAGCTGCGTCGCTTCATCGAGGATGTCGACCATCCGCGTGTGCGTGCGAACGCCGACATCTCACACCTGCACCTCTCTGGCGCCTCGATCGACGACGTGCGCGAGCTGAGCGGGATGATCGGTCACATCCACCTCTCCGACTGCGATGGCAAGGTTCATGGCGATCTGCCGACCGGTCGCGGCGTGACCCCCATCAAGGACTACTTGCGGGCGATCGTCGAGGATGGCGGCTTCGAGGACGGGACGGTCTCGATCGAGCTCGAGTACTCCCCCGACCCGGATCGGATCGTCGAGTGGGTCGAGGAGGCCTACCGCGAGACGGCGGCGATCATGGACGAGCTCGGGGTTCGCTGACCGCATGGATCTGGGGCTCGACGGCAAGGTCGCCGTCGTAACGGGCGGCGCCGGCGGTGGGCTGGGCGAGGCGATGCTCGTCCGTCTGCTGCAGGAGGGCGCACGGGCAGTCGCGGTGGATCGCAACGCTGAGCGCAACGCGGCCCTTGTCGATCGGCTGTCTGAGCATGGAGAGATCGTCGGCCATGTGGCCGACGTCTCTCGCCCGGACTTTGCCGATGGGGTGGTGAAGACGGCCGTCGACCGCTTCGGCGGGCTGGATGTGGTCGTCAACAACGCGGCGATCTATCCCTCCAAGGAGTGGGACCGATACGAGATCGCCGAGTTCGACAACGTCCTCGCGACGAACCTCCGCTCGCTCTACGTGATGGCGCGTGCGGCCGTCCCCGCGATGATCGAGCGCGCCGGTGGCTCGATCGTGAACATCGGATCGATTACCTTCCTCATCGGCATGGCGAAGATCCTTCCGTATGTCACCTCGAAGGGGGGGATGGTCGGCTTCACGCGGGCGCTCGCGCGCGAGGTTGGGGTGCACAACGTCCGCGTCAACACCGTGGCGCCGGGCGCATTCCCGACGGGCGGAGAGACGATCCACCCCGATCCCGAGGGCTACAGTCGGTTCGTCATCGATCAGCAATGCCTCAAGCGCCGCGGGACGCCGGATGAGCTCGCAGACGTCGTTGCGTTCCTGGCCAGCGACCGCGCGGGGTTCATCACCGGGCAGATGGTCGAGGTTGACGGCGGCTGGGCGCACTGGTGAGCGGTTGCGCTAAGCGCTCGTTTGCCACGGGGCTCGACCGTGAAGCGCTGCGGCGTGTCGCCGGTCGACCCGAGCAGCTCATGGGCGCCGAGCTGCTGCGCCGCGACGATGGGTCGGAGCGGGGAACGCGCTTCGTCCGCCTGCGGACCGGCGAGATCGAGTTCGAGGTCATCGTCGAGCGGGCGCTCGACATCGGTCAGGCACACGTGCGCGGCATTCCGATCGCATGGATGTCGCCGACCGGGATCGCGGCACCCTGGTTCGCTGATCCGCATGGGTGGAACCCCTTCCGGACGTTCTTCGGCGGGCTGATGACGACCTGCGGCCTGGAGCACACGCTGGGGCCGGCCGAGGATGACGTCTCCTACTTCAACTACCCGGGAAGGAAGACCGAGCACTTCCCGCTTCACGGCCGCCTCTCGACGACGCCGGCGCGACTGACCGCGTACGGCCTCGATCTCGACGCCCCGAGCCCCGTCGTCTACGTCGCAGGGGACGTGCGCCAGGCAAACGTCTTCGGTGAGGTCCTCACACTCGAGCGTCGAATCGAGGCCGAGGTCGGCGCGCGCGAGATCCGCGTCCGGGACCGCGTGCGCAATGACGGCTTCGCTCCGACACCGCACATGATCCTCTATCACGTCAACGTGGGCTGGCCGATTCTGGCGCCGGGCGCCATCGTCGCCGCCGCGGTCGGCGAGCCGCGGCGGGCGACTGTCGAGGCCGAGGGAGTCGACTGGCGCCGGGTCACGGCCCCGAGTCGTGGGGTCGCGGAGCAGGTCTGGGAGCACTCGCCGCGGACGGCCGCTGACGGGCTTGGACGTGCGGCGGTGCTCAACGCGGATATCGGCGACGGCCGCGCCGCGGGACTCGAGGTTGCGTTCGACCTTGCGGCGACGCCGCGCCTCTTTCAATGGCGGGTGATGAACGAGGGTCACTACGTCGTCGGGCTCGAGCCGGGGAACCTCGAGCTGGACGGCCGCCAAGCGGCGCGTGAGGCGGGCCGACTGGTGGTCCTCGAGCCGGGGGAGAGCCGCGAGTACGACCTGCGGCTACGGCTGCTGCACGGTGCCGAGGATCTTGACGCGGCGCGCGGGCGTATCGAGTGGAGGGAAGACGTCATGGACAGGAGCGAAGATTGAATCTCGATCTCGGTGGTCGGGCATTCCTGGTGCTCGGTGCGACCCGTGGCCTTGGCCGAGCCGTGGCCGAGGAGCTGCTCAGCGAGGGCGCCCGGGTGCTCGTCGCCGGCCGTGACCCGGATCGTGCGCGCCGGGCGGCGAGCGAGATGGGGGCCGGCGCCGGCTCGGTGTGCCTCGACGTCGCTCTGCCGGAGGCGCCGCTACTGGCCCGCGAGGCGGTCGAGCGGGAGCTCGGTCGGCTTGACGGGATCCTGATCAGCTCCGGCGGACCGCCGGCCGGGGCGGCGCTGTCGGTCGGTGACGAGCAGTGGCTGCTCGCCTACCAGCTGCTCCTCGGCGGCCCGCTGCGGCTGCTACGCGAGCTGGTGCCGACGTTCCACCATCCGGCTTCGGTCCTTTGGGTCACATCCTCGTCGGTACGCCAGCCGATTCCGGGGCTCGATACCTCCAATGCCTTGCGCCCGGGGATCGCCGCCCTGGTCAAGGCACTGGCGCGCGACCTTGCCCCACAGGTCCGCGTCAACAGCATCGCGCCGGGGCGCTTCGACACCGACCGGGTGCGGGAGCTCGATCTCGGCCGCGCGCGCGCGGCTGGCATCCCAGTCGACGAGCAGCGCGAGAAGGCGCAGAGCGCGATCCCGATGGGGCGCTATGGTGATCCGCGCGAGCTGGGTCGGGTGGCCGCTTTCCTGCTGTCTCCAGCGGCATCATATGTCAGCGGCATTTCGATGCAGGTCGACGGGGGGCTGGTGACCGCGGTTCCGTGAGCCGGCCCGCCCAACCGAGATCACCCTTCCTTGCCAACCGCCATGAGCACTTCGATTCCGTCCGAGCAGGCAGCCGAGACGTCGGCTGCAACGCCCCTGTGGAAGCCGATGCGCCGCACGAACCTCTCCGAGCGCATCGCCGAGCAGCTGCGCACCGAGATCATCGAGGGGCGCCTGCGCGGGAAGCTGCCGGGCCACCGCGAGCTCGCAGAGAGCTTCTCCGTCGGGATGAGCTCGGTGCGCGAGGCGATAAGCATGCTTGCCAGCGCCGGCCTGCTCGAGGTCCGTGCCGGGCGGGGGACGTTCGTCGTCGAAGGGGCATCGGAGGCGTTTGCCCTGCATGCGCTGCGCGAGCCGCGTAGTCGACGGGAGACTGAGCAGGCGATCGAGGCCCGCCAAGTGCTCGAGCTCGCGCTGGTCGCGCTGGCCGCATCGCGCGCGCGCGACGAGCACGTCGTACGGATGCGCGAGGCGCTCGGGCGAATGGAGTCGGCGGTCGGTGACTCACACGCCTATGCGGAGGCCGACCTGGAGATGCACCTGGCGATCGCGCAGGCCGCGGACAACCCGTTCCTCCTGGCGGCCCTGCAACAGTTCGCGCTGCTGCTCAAGGAGAGCATGGAGATTAGCTCCGAGCATGCCGCGCACGAGGTCGGCGATCTGCGGTTCAGCCTCGAGTCGCATCGCGAGCTCGTCGACCGGATCGAGGCTGGCGATGGCGATCGTGCTCGCGCGGTGCTGTTGGAGATCATGGCACGCCATCGTCAGTTCGTGCTGGGCCCCGCCACGGCCCAGCTGTGACGGACGGGGCCGCGTCGCCGGGTTGGCGACGCGCCGAGCCGCCCGTGGACGGAAAGTCGCGGCGGTCGTCGTGCCCGCGGCAATCGTTGGCCCCGCGGCCGTCGCCCTTGCCCCTAGGACATGACGAGGCCGCCGTCGACGTTTAGCGCCTGGCCGGTGATGTTGGCGGCCAGGTCGCTTGCGAGGAACGCGACCGCGGCGGCGATGTCGCCCGGCTGCTGCCCACGGCCAATCGGTATCAGGCTTGCGGCCTTCTGCTCGAAATAGGCGATCGGGCTGTCCGCGTCGCCGGCCGTTCCGGCCGCCTTGCCGGCGGCGTACTGCGCCTCGTAGAAGGGCGTGTAGACCATCCCGGGACAGACGGCGTTGACGCGCACGGCGGGAGCTAGGTCGCGCGCCATCGTCTGCGTCAGGTTGAGGACCGCGGCCTTCGAGGCGCTGTAGGCGGGGTCCGTCTGGAACCCCGTGCGCCCCGACACGGACGCCACGTTGACGATCGTGCCGCGCCCGCGCTGCAGCATGCCCGGCGCGGCGGTGCGCGAAGGGAGGAACGTGCCGATCGTGTTCACCGACAGCACGCGCTCCCAATCGTCTCGGTCTTGGTTGGTAAACGGCCTGCCGAGCTTGCGCGACTGGATGCCGCAGTTATTGACGAGCACGCCGACCGGCCCGAGATCACTCTCGATCGCCGCGAACGCGGACTCCAGGCCCGCCGGATCGGTGACATCCGCAACATACGGCGAGCCGACCTTCTCTATGGCGGCAAGGCGGCTCCCCTCGACATCGATCAGGGCCACCGTCGCCCCGGCCTCGGCTAGCGCAGAGGCGATAGCCGAGCCGATTCCACCGGCTGCGCCGGTGACGACGGCCACCGTGTCGTCGAAGCGGATCTGCATAGGGTTTCCTTTCGGGCTGTTCAGAGCAGCAGGTGTTCGGAATGATATGTTCTCAGCGCGCCGGGCGCGCTCCCGGCTTCGAGCACCAGACCGAACGGGAGACGTCTTGCGCATCTCGGGCCTGAAGACCCACCTCATCCACTGCCCAATTCCCGAGGAGCAGCGGGTTCGCTCCGGCGCGGGCCTCAAGCTCGCACGCCAGGCTGCTCTGGTCGAGATCGAGACGGACGAGGGCATTTCGGGGATCGGCCCGTGTTCGTTCGGATCGGCGTCCGTCGACCTGTTCGTTGTGCGCTCGCTCGTCGAGCACGCCATCTCGCCGATGCTCAAAGGTCGCAGCGCGGCCGAGATCGAGACGCTGTGGAACGACATCTACTACGGCATCGTCACACGGGTGCTCGGGCACCGCGGGATGGGCGTGGCGCTGCTGTCGGCGATTGACATCGCCCTCTGGGACATCAAGGGCAAGGTTGCGGGTCTTCCGGTCCATGCGTTGCTCGGTGGGCCCACGATGCGTCGTGCCCCTGCTTACGGCTCGTCGATCTACTGGTCCACCCCGGCCGAGGCCGCCGCAACCGCGCGCGAGTTCCTCGACGAGGGCTTCGGGGCGGTCAAGCTCAAGATCGGCGTCGACGTGGGTCGCGACCTCGGGTGCCTGGCGGCGATCCGTGACGAGGTCGGCCCCGATGTTGACATCATGGTCGACGCCAATCAGAACTACTCGGCCGCGCTCGCGCTTCGCGTCGGGCGCGAACTGGAGCAGTACAACGTCCTCTTCTTCGAAGAGCCGATCCCGATCGACGATGTAGCCGGTCACCGGCAGCTCGCCGAGGCGCTCGACACTCGCGTCGCCACGGGCGAGAACCTGTATACGCGGTGGGACTTCCTCCCGTTCATCACCGAGCGCGCCGTGGACGTGGTCCAGCCGGACGCGTCGCGATGTGGCGGGATCAGCGAGGCCAAGCGCATCGCCGACCTGGCGGCAGCTCACCACGCCTACAGCGCGCCACACACGTTCTCCGACGCCTTCACCGTGATGGCGAACCTCCATGTGATGGCTGCCACCTCGAACACGATCATCCTCGAGCTCGACAGGACCTACAACCCGCTGATGACTGAGCTGGTCGCGGAGGCGATCCGACCGGTCGACGGCTTCGTCGAGGTGCCCACCGCACCCGGGCTGGGTCTCACGCTCGACCGTGAGTTCGTCGTCGCGCATCGCTACAACGGCGAGCTCGGCATCTCCGCGGGCGGGCGGCCGGCCGTCGGCACGGCCGCGGAGGTGCTCGCCGATCGTGCAGCGCGCGACTTCAGGCTCACGTCGTGATCCTGTACGAGGGCCTCTTCCACGTCCTGGTGACGCCGTTCGACGTCGACGGCCGCGTCGACGCTCAGTCACTGCGTCGCTTGGTCGAGTTCGCGGTTGGCGCCGGCGCGCGAGGGCTGACCGCGCTCGGCGTCAACGGCGAGGCCGCACATCTCGACGACCACGAGCGCGATCTAGTGCTCGACACGGTCCTCGAGGTCGTCGGCGGTCGTGTCCCGGTGGTCGTCGGCGTCAGCGACCCGGATACCCGTGTGGCCGCCGCGCGTGCCGCGCGCGCGGCACAGGCCGGCGCCGCCGCGTTGATGCTCGCCGTACCGCCGGAAGTCGACCGCCTGCGCAGTCACCTCGAGGTCGTCGCGAGTGCTGCGTCCGGGCTTGACGTCGTGCTGCAGGACTACCCGGCCAGCGGCCATCCGCGCGTCGCGGCGGACGTCCTCGCAGCGGCGGCACGTGAGGTCTCGAGCGTTCGTGCGGTTAAGGCCGAGGATCCGCCGACGCCGGCGAAGATCGCCGAGTTCTCCGGGCTCGCGCCGAATGTGGCCCAGCTCGGCGGCCTCGGCGGCCTCTGGCTTCTCTGGGAGCTCCGTGCCGGGGCACGCGGGACGATGACCGGCTTCGCGTTTCCGGAGGCGTTGGCCGCGATCGTCGCCGACGCCGCGAGCGGCGACTGGGAGTCGGCGCGAAGCCGCTATGTCGATGCACTCCCGGCTTTGGTGTGGGAGGCGCAGCCGGCTGTCGGCCTGCTGCTGCGCAAGACGTTGCTGGCTCGCCGCGGCCTGATCGACACGGCGCTGCTGCGTGCGCCCGCACCGGCTGTGCCGGATGCAGTCGCCCAAGCGGCGGAGATCGCAGCACGTTTCGGGAGAGGAGCGTGAAGGAATGACACATGTGGTCCAGAGCCTCATCGGAGGCCGCTGGGTTGTTGACGAGGCGGCCGAGCGCTCGCTCGATCGCAACCCGGCTCGCTGGTCAGAGGTGCTCGCCGAGGTGCCGCGCTCCGGTGGCGCGCTCGTCGACTCCGCGATCACGGCGGCAATCGCCGCGCGGGACGGCTGGGCGCGAACGTCGCCACTTGCACGCGGAAAGCTGCTGCTGAGGGTCGCCGCGGTGATCGACGAGCGTCGAGAGGATCTCGCGCGGCTCATGACCGCGGAGCAGGGCAAGCCGCTGGCGGAGGCGCGTGGCGAGGTCGCTCGCGTGATCGACTTCTGCGAGTGGATGAGTGGCCAGGGCGGCCACATGACGGGCATCACGGCGCCATCCGAGGCCGGCCTCGTGGCGCTGACGACCCTCGAGCCGCTGGGCGTGGTAGGGCTGCTCACACCCTGGAACTTCCCGCTCAACATCCCCAACTGGAAGATCGCCTCGGCGCTCCTGCACGGCAACACGGCCGTGCTCAAGGCCTCCGATCTGACGGCGCGCTGCGCGGAGGAGCTGGTCCGCTGCTACCAGGATGCGGGGCTGCCGGACGGCGTGCTCAACTTCGTGACCGGCTCGGGCAGCGTCGTCGGCACGGCGATCGTCGAGCACCCCGAGGTCGCCGCCGTGTCGTTTACCGGCTCCACGGCGGTCGGCCTTGAGATCGCCCAGCGCCTTGCGGCGCGGGGCGCGAAAGCCCAGTGCGAGATGGGCGGCTCGAACCCCGTCGTCGTCTGTGACGACGCCGATCTGGCCCTCGCCGTCGATCACATCGTCGCGGCCGCCTACGGGACGAGCGGGCAGCGCTGCACGGCTGCTCGGCGCATCATCGCAGTGCCCGCGGTGCGCGACGAGCTGATCGAGCGCCTGGAGGCGGCACGGCGCGATCTGACGGTCGGCCCCGGGGAGCGCGACGGCGTCGACGTCGGGCCGCTATGTGATCCGGCCGGGCTGGAGGAAGTGCTGGCGAGCGTGGCTCGCGCCGAAGCCGAGGGATGCGAGGTTCGAGGGGGCGAGCGCCTCGACGGAGGCGAGCTGGCCGACGGACTGTTCATGGCCCCGGCGCTCGTCACCGGCGTTCTCCCTGGGATGCAGCTCGCCCACGAAGAGGTCTTCGGGCCGGTGCTCGCCGTGCAGGACGCGGCTGACTACGATCATGCCGTCGAGCTGGCCAACGCCACGACCTATGGCCTCTCCGGCGCGGTCTTCACACGTGATGTCGGGCGTGCCGTCGACTTCGCGCGGCGGATAGGCACGGGCATGGTGCACGTGAACAAAGGGCCGACCGGCGGGGAGTCGCATCTGCCGTTCGGAGGCGCTCGCCACTCGTCGCTGGGGCCGAAGGAGATGGGGGCGGCTCGCGAGTTCTTCACGCAGTCGAAGACGGTCTACCTCGACGCAAGGCTCTCGTGAGCTATCGGTGAGAGGGCGGGCATCCCACTGGATGCCCGCCCCCCTCGCCCGCCTCCGCCGGCCCGGCGAGCCTTGTCGGGCCGGCTGTCAGGCAGCGAGCCAGCGCGGCTGATCGCCGACCGATCGCGCCAGGCCGCGGCACTCGAGGTCTTCGAGGTGTGCGGCGACCGATCGCGCGAGCTCGTTGCTCATCTCCGAGAAGGGACCGAGCTCGCGGTCGGCCACGGCGGTCAGCTCGGCGATCGAGCGGGCGTCGTCACCGAGCTGGCCGGCGATGACCTCCTCCAGCCTGTCTGCGAAGCGGCGCGACGCGTCGACAAAAGCATCGACCGCGTCGTCGCGGATCTCGGGGTAGTGCGCCGTCTCGAGCCGCGACGGAGCCAGGCCGGCGACGCGGTCGAGCGTCGTTCGGTAGCCGCTCGCCGTAACGTACGGTGGCGGGCTGATGAGCGTCCCGTCGATGTCGTAGAGCCCACGCTCGAGCACCGCGTCGACGCTGATCAGCACGCGGTCGCGTTCAAGCCAGAAGCCCAGGTGTCCCGCGGAGTGACCAGGCAGGTCGATGATCTCGAGCGCGACCCCCCCGAGCTCGACGCGATCGCCTGCCGCGATCGTCCCGTCCAGTGGTACGTCCGGGCCTGACGCGTCGTGCAGCCAGGCGTGCGTCGCGGCGTCGTAGTCGAGGCCGAAGTGCCGATACCAGCCGTAGCGCTGCGCGAATATCGTCGCCCAGCTCTCGATCAGCGGGCGGTCGCTTGGGTGGGACCGGATCGTCGCTCGGGGGGCGAGCCGTCGGATCTCGGCATTGCCCCCGTAGTGGTCGACGTCGGCGTGGGAGACGAGAACCTCAGCCACGTCGCCGATGTCGTGGCCGAGCTCGCGCAGCGCGCCGACGATCTGCCCCTCGATCATGCCGGCGACGCCGGTGTCGATCAGCGCGATGCGCTCGCTGCCGAGCACGAGCCATTGAGCGATACGCCGCCGACCGAGCGTCGATTCGACACGGAAGGTCCGGTCTGCCACCTGGGTGATCACCGCCATGTTGGAAACGGTTCCAGATCGGCCTCGGGTCGTCAAGCGAGCTTGTGAGCCTGCGGGCGGGGACCTGGTCGCTGTGCCGCGGCTCCTCGTCGCCTACCGCGACCGGATCGCTTGACTTCGTGACGCAACCGCCGATATCGTTCCTGGCAACGATTCCAATGGATCTTGGCCTGACTGACAGCGTCGTTGTGATCACCGGTGCCGCCGGCGGCATCGGGACGGCCTGCGCACGGGCGTATGCTCAAGAGGACGCTCGGCTCGTCCTCGCCGATCTCGCTCCCGATCGACTCGCCGCCGTCGCCGGCTTGGTCCCGGGCACGCAGGCCGTCGCCTTTGCCGACGATCTCACGCGAGATGGCGTCGCCGACGAGCTGATCGGCGCCGCGGTGGCCCGCTTCGGTCGCGTCGACATCGTCGTCAACACAGCGGGCGTCTACCACGCCACCGCATTGCCGGACATGGGCGCCGATGAGTGGCGTCGCATCCAGGAGGCCAACGTCACCACGACATTTCAGGTCGCCAGGGCGGCTCTCGCCGCGATGGTGCCCAGGCAGGCCGGCAGCATTGTCAACATCGGGTCTGTCGCGGGGCGCACCGGCGGATTGAGTGCCGGCGCGTCGTACTCGACATCGAAGGCGGCAGTCGCCGGTCTGACGCGTTCGCTCGCGCGCTACGCGGGTCCGCACGGGATCAACGTCAACTGCGTCAGCCCGGGCCTGGTCGAAACCCCGATGATCGCGGACCGCCCGCCGTCCGAGGTTGCGAGCGCGATCGGCGCCACCCCACTTCGACGCAGCGCCCAGCCGGAGGAGATCGCGTCGGTGATCGTCTTTCTCTCATCCACCGCGGCGTCGTTCGTCAACGGCGTCCAGCTGGATGTGAACGGCGGGCTCCACATGGACTAGCGGTCCGCCCCGCTAACCCAAAACGCCCAACTAACAGGAGGTCTTGGATGTCTCGAAGCGCAAAGATCAGCCGCGGCTCGTGGTGCGTGGCGTTCGGCATGGATCCGATGCCGTCGTTGGAGCAGGTGCTCAAGGTCTTCTCGGCCTTCGAGTACGACGGCATCGAGCTGGCCGGATTCTTCGACCACGCTACGGTCGAGCGCTACCCCGATGCCGCCAGCCGGCGCAAGCTCGTCGACCTCGTCGCCTCGTACGACCTCGAGATCGCCGGCTACGCGCCCGGCCCGTACGGCGACTTCGGACGTCTGCCCTGGGCTACCGGCTCCGACGAGGTACTCGCCGAGTACCGACGCTTCTTCGACGCGCACCTGCAGTTCTGCGTCGACACCGGGATCACCGCGATGCGCGTCGACCCCGGCGACTTCGGCCCGCTGCCGCGGGACGCCGACTACGAGCGCGTCTGGGATCGCGTCGTCTCGACCTTCCGCGATCATGCGGAGCGCGGTGCGCGTGAGGGCGTCCAGATGCTCTGGGAATACGAGACCGGCCAGGTCTTTGTGAAGCCGTCGGAGATCGTCCGAATGTTCGACGACGTCGATCACGACAACTTCAAGCTGATGTACGACGTCGGTCACATCGTCGCCGGCGTCGTGCTCGGTCACAATCAAGTCCAGCCTGTCGAGAAGCTCGAGGGCGGCCAGCTGGAGCTGCTCTCCAAGCTCCACGGGCGGATCGGCCACGTCCATCTGTGCGACAGCGACAACAACACGTGGCAGAACGCCTTCGGCACGCACCTCGGCTTCGGCAAGGGCAACGTCGACTTCGACGCGCTGATCCCGGCACTGCTCGACGCGGGCTACGAGGGCGAGTGGTGGTCGGTCGACGCCATCCCCATGTCCAGCGAGACGTGGGCCGATACGTGGGACGGCAAGCTGTGGCTCGAGGACGCTCTCGACCGCCACGTCCGGCCCGGTAAGTCGTCCGCGACCGTGACGGCCTGAGAGAGGGGAGAAGACACCATGAAGGCAGCAGTCTTCTACGAGGCCGAGGACATCAGGGTCGAGGAGGTCGACGACCCCAAGCCCGGTCACGACGACATGATCGTCGAGGTCGCCGCCTGCGGGATCTGCGGCTCGGACGTCGAGTACTTCCTCGGGCGCAGCCCGGTCGGGACGGCTGATGGCAAGGGGCCGCTCGTGCTCGGGCACGAGTTCTCCGGGAAGATCGTCGAGCTCGGCGCGGGGGCGGTCGGCGGCGGTCTGACGGTCGGCGACCGGGTGACGGTCAACCCGATTCAGAGCTGCGCTCGCTGCGACGCCTGTCGCTCTGGAACACCCCAGTTCTGCACCGGGCTGTCGGTCCTAGGCGTTACGACGAACGGGGGGTTCGCCCAGTTCGCGCGCACCAACGTCGCCCATGCGTACAAGGTCCCGGATTCGCTGAGCGACGAGCAGGCCGCCTTCGTGGAGATGCTCGCCGCGGCAGTCAACGCCGTCGAGAAGGCGGACATCCGGCCGGCACAGCGTGTGGCGATCTACGGTCCCGGGCCTGTCGGCCTGTCGATGGTGCAGCTCGCGAAGGCCAAGGGCGCATCGGTGACGCTGATCGGAACGCGTGACTACCGTCTCGCTGTCGGCGCCGAGCTCGGCGCCGATCATGTGATCAACACCGGGGACAGCGCATCACCGCACTATGCGGCTGACCTAGCGGAGGCGCTCGTCGAGCGCACCGGTGGTCTGGCGGACCGTGTGATCGTCGGTACCGGGTCGATCGCGGCGCACGAGGAGGCGCTGAGCATCTCCGCGCCGGGCGCGACGGTCGTCTTCATGGGCGTCACGGGCCCCGACGACCATGTGCGTGTGCCGACGCTGAACAGCTTGATCGCCGACAAGACGATCAAGTTCTCGCTGTGGTATCCGTGGCAGTGGCCGCGCACGATCGACATCCTCCGGCAGGGGCTCGTCGACACGTCGAAGATCATCACTCACAGCGCTCCGCTCGACGACCTCCCGGGTGCGATCCGCCGCGTGATCTCTCGTGAGGGCGACGGGATCAAGACCGTCGTGCGGATCGCCCAGTAGTCCGTGCGCCTCGCCGGAAAGGTTGCTCTCGTCACCGGTGCCGCGCGCAGGCGCGGCATCGGTCGCGAGATCGTGACGTGCCTAGCCGAAGAGGGCGCCGACGTCGTCATCAACGACGTCGGCGCCGAGGACGAGGCCCTGGAGCTCGTCGAGCAGGTCGGCGCGCTGGGCCGCCGCGCGATCTGGCACCAAGCCGATGTCTCCGAGCGCGATGCCGTGGATGAGATGTTCCGTCGCACGGCGGGAACGCTCGGCGTCCCCGATATCGTCTGCTCGAACGCCGGCGTGGCTAGCTGGCAGCCGTTCCTCGATATCACGGATGACGCCTGGCGCCAGGTCGTCGACGTCAACGTCATCGGGGCGTTTAACGTCTCGCAGGCGGCCGCTCGGATGCTCATCGCGGCGGGTCGTCCGGGACGGATCGTCTTCACCAGCTCCGTCCACGTCCAGATGCCCTTCGCGCAGATGGCGGTGTATGGAGCCAGCAAGTCGGCGATCCGAGCGCTCGCCGATGTCGCGGCGATCGAGCTGGCGCCGCACGGCATCACGGTCAATCACGTCGGTCCGGGTTGGGTCAAGTCGCACATCAATGACGCCTCGCCTGCGCTGCAGACCGAGGATGACGTTCGCAACACCCTTGCACTGATTCCGCTCGGTCGTCCCGCCGATCCCCGCGAGGTCGGGCGGGCGGTCACCTTCCTCGTCTCGGAGGACGGCGATTACATAACCGGCGAGTTCCTTCGCGTCGATGGCGGCTTTGTCGTGGGGAAGCACTGATGAGCGGGATGCTTGAAGGAAAGGTGGCGGTCGTCGTTGGCGGCGCCGGTGAGATCGGCGGCGGCATCGCGTCGGTGCTCGCGGCTCATGGCGCGCGGGTCGCGGTCGTCGACGCGGCAGCGGGTGATCGGGACGTCGTTGGGCACGTCACGCGGCGGTTCGACGTCGAGCAGGCCGACTCGCACTCCGCCGGCGAGCTCGTGGCGAGCATCACCGAGGAGCTCGGGCCAGTCGACGTGCTCGTCCACAACGCCCATCGGCGAGGGGTCGGTGACTTCCTCGCGGTCGAGCCCGACGAGCTGCGACGGGTGATCGCCGTCGACGCGAGGGGGCCGCTGCTGATGGGTCAGGCGGTCGGTCGTGAGCTCGTGCGGCGCGGTGCCCCGGGGCGGCTCATCATCGTCAACTCGGCGGCGTCGCTGCGGGCGGTCCCCCGAACGACTGCGCATGCGCTCGCAGGGGCGATGGCAGCAACGCTCGCACAGGTCGCGGCGGTCGAGCTGGCGCCGCATGGGATCACGGTGAACGTGGTCGCCGCCGGCTGGCTGCGATCGAGCTTCCTCGACTGCGTCGACGGCGAGCTTGCCCTGTCCGCGATCCCGGCCGGACGGATCGGGGAGCCCGAGGAGCTCGGCGAGGTCTGCGCGTTCTTGGCCTCGGACGCATCAGGCTACGTCAGCGGCGCGGTGATCCCCGTCGACGGAGGATACGCGGTGACGAAGTCTCCCGGAGGCACTCCGATCCGTAGCTCTTGCGGTGAGCCGCGTGACTCGATCGAGTCCGGAGCCGCCACTCTTCGGCTGGCTCGGATCTCAGGCGCCGCAGAGGGAGGAGCACGATGACTTCCAGGACGGGGATCGCACCCGGGGCCGACGGCGAGCTCTCCATCGACGATCGTCTGGCGCTGCTGCGCCGAATGCTTGAGATCCGCTTTTTCGAGGACGAGGTGCAGCGTCTCTTCACCAAGGGGCTCGTGCGCGGCACAACGCACCTCGGCCAAGGCCAGGAAGCCGTGCCGGTCGGGGTCTGCGCCGCGCTGCGTGATGGCGACACGATGACGTGCACCTATCGTGGGCACGGCGCGGTGCTGGCGATGGGCGCCCCGCTCGACGAGGCGTTCGGCGAGATCCTTGGTCGCGCAAACGGCCTTTGTCGTGGCAAGGGCGGCTCGATGCACCTCACGGACCTGCGCGTCGGCGCGCTCGGCTCGTATGCCATCGTCGGCGCGCATTTGCCGATCACTGTCGGAGCCGCGTTGGCTGCCCGCTACACCAAGTCCGGCGCGGTTGGCGTTGCGTTCTTCGGCGAGGGCTCGACGAACATCGGCGCCTTTCACGAGGCGCTCAACCTCGCCGGGATCTGGCGCCTGCCGGCGGTGTTCGTCTGCGAGAACAATCTCTACGGGGAGTACTCGCCGTATGCATCGACGACGCCGGTGGACACGATCGCCGAACGCGCCGCGTCGTACGGCATGCCGGGCGTTCGGATCGACGGCAACGATGTAGAGCAGGTCCGTGCGACGGCGATCGAGGCCGTCGAGCGAGCCCGGTCGGGCGACGGGCCGACGCTGCTCGAGGCGATGACGTACCGGCAGGTTGGTCATTCGCGTTCCGATCCCGCCAAGTACCGGCCGGAGGGCGAGCTCGAGCAGTGGCTCGAGCGTGATCCGATCGTCGTCTACGAGCGAGTGCTGTCGGAGGCCGGTGTCGATGCCGATGCGCTCGCATCCATCCGCGCCTCGGCCGAGGAAGAAGTTGCCGCTGCTCTCGAGCGTGCGGCCGCATCGCCGGAGCCCGAGCTCGGCTCCCGGCTGGAGGACGTGTACGCATCGTGATAGCCACGACCTATAAGCAGGCGATCACCCAGGGGCTTGCGGACGCGCTGGCCGAAGACGATTCGGTCTTCCTGTTCGGCGAGGACGTGGCGGCCGCAGGCGGCGTGTTCAAGGCGACCGAGGGCCTGCGCGAGCGCTTCGGCGACACTCGTGTGCTTGACACGCCGATCTCCGAGCAGGCCATCGTCGGGGCCGCGATCGGCGCGGCGCTCATGGGGCTGAGGCCGATCGCCGAGATCATGTTTGCCGACTTCGCAGGTGTTTGCTTCGATGGGCTCGCGAACCAGCTGGCCAAGTACCGCTACATGACCGGCGGGCAGGCGAGCCTTCCCGTAACGGTTCGGATGGCAAACGGCTCGCCTGGTGGCTTCGGCGCCCAGCACTCGCAGTCCGGCGAGAACTGGTTTCTCAACATCCCCGGCCTCAAGATCGTCGTTCCCGGGACTCCGGCCGACGCCTACGACTTGATCCGCGCGGCGATCCGAGATCCCGATCCGGTTCTTTACTACGAGCACAAGGGCCTCTACAACATCAAGGGCCCGTTGCGGGCGGCGGCCGACGCCCGTGCCGAGATCGGATGCGCCGAGCTCGTGCGGCAAGGCGGGCACGTCACGGTGGTTGCGACGCAGCTCATGCGCCACCGCGCGGTCGAGGCGACACAGGTACTGGCGGGCGAGGGCATCGAGGTCGAGCTCATCGATCTTCGGACCCTGGTGCCGCTTGACCTCGACGCGGTCCTCGCGAGCATCGAGCGGACAAACCACCTCGTCGTCGTGCAGGAGTCGTCATTCGGCGGGAGCTGGGGCGCCACCTTGGTCGCGGCCGTCCTGGAGCAAGCGTTCGAGATACTCGATGCGCCGCCGCTGGTGGTTCGCGGTGACGAGACGCCGATTGCATACGCCGCGAACCTGGAGTCGGCCTGGCTGCCGGACTCACAGCGGATCGCCGAGGCGATCCGCCGGACGGTGGCCTACTGATGCCCGGATCCTCGGCCGTCAGTGTGGCGATGCCACGCCTCTCCGACTCGATGGTCGAGGGAACGATCGTCGCCTGGCTGCAGCCGGACGGCGCGGAGATCTCACGCGGGGCCGCGCTCGCCGAGATCGAGACCGATAAGGCGACCATGGTCTACGAGGCCGACGACGCAGGCTTCCTGCGGATCGTCGCGCCGGCCGGAACGACGATGGAGGTCGGCGGGTTGATCGCCGAGCTTCATGCTGCGCAGGTGGGGTCGCGTGAGGCGTCACAGCCGACGTCAGCGCCGTCGCGCAAGCCGACCGGGGTTGCGGTCGACGACCCACCACCGGCGCCAGGCGCCACGGCCAACCGCGGTGGCGGTGATGGCGCGGTGGTCTCCTCGGCTTCGCCCGTGGCGAGGCGACTCGCCGCGCGCCTCGGGATCGATCTAGTGACTTTGTCGGGCAGCGGGCCTCGCGGACGGATTCTGAAGCGCGATGTCGCGACTGCGCAGCCGACGGTCGTGGGCGACGGGCATGCCGTCCGCCCCACCCCCTCGCCCGCGTCGACCGCGAAGGGCGCCTCGGTCCGTCGTACGCTCTCGAACGCACAGCGCACGATCGCCCGCCGGATGGCCGAGGCCAAGGCGACGGTGCCGGAGTTCTCGGTCGCGATGGACGTGGACATGACCGCCGCGATGGAGCTTCGCCGGCGGCTGAAGGAGGAGGTTTCCGACCATCCCTCGCTGAACGACATGGTCGTCAAGGCCGTCGCGGGCGGCCTGCGAGAGCATCGCAACCTCAACAGCTCCTACCGGGACGATGCGATCGAGCTCTACGAGCGGATCAACGTCGGCATCGCCGTTGCGACGGACGATTTGCTCCTGGTGCCGACGATCACGGACGCCGATCGTCTCTCGCTGGGAGCGATCGCGTTGCTCTCGCGCGAGCTCGTCGATCGAGCACGTAGCGGGAGCATCTCTGCCGCCGAGCTGGACGGCGGCACGTTCACGATCTCCAACCTCGGCATGTTCGGCGTCGGCAGCTTCACTCCCGTGATCAACCCGCCGCAGGCCGCGATCCTCGGCGTGGGTGAGGTTGCCAGGCGTGCGATCGTGCTCGAGGACGGCTCGCTCGCGGTGCGCACGATGACGACCCTCACGCTCGTGTGCGATCACCGCGTCGTCTACGGCGCCGACGCCGGCCGCTTCCTGGCCGAGGTGAAGGCGAACCTCGAGGCGCCGCTGCGGCTGGTCGTCTGAGGTGGTTCGCGTCGCTCCCGGGTCATCGTCGGCCGAACGGACGATGGGCGCTCGAGACGGGGGCGGGCGAGCATCCGGTAGACTGCAAACGATCCCGGAATCGGTTTTGTCAGTGGAAGGACTGTCGTGAGTCGAAATTCGACATCACCCGAAAGCCAGGGCTTGGGTGCCCTGACCATCGCCGCCGTCGAGACGGTGCCGCTGCGCGTGCCGTTGCCCAAGGTGTATCGCGGCAGTCAGTATCAGATGACCCATCGGTCGACGGTCATCTGCAGGATCCACACCGAGGAGGGCATCGTCGGCGAGGCCTGGGCCGGCGACGAGGACCATGCGCTGTTCGAGATCGACTCCATCATCCGGGAGGAGATCGCGCCCGCGCTGATCGGCCAGGACGCCTTTGCCATCGAGCGCTGCTGGGAGCTGGCCCGCCCGGCGACCTTCAACATCTTGCGCGACCGGCGCCTCGGCCTCGTCGCATCGGCCTGCGTCGACTCGGCGCTCTGGGATGCGATCGGTAAGGCTCTCGGGCAGCCGCTCTGGCGGCTCTGGGGCGGCTATCGATCGTCGCTGCCGATGATCTCGATCGGCGGCTACTACGGCGACTTGGAGATTCCCGACGAGATCGAGCAGCTGCGCGAGCTGGGGATGGCCGGCATGAAGTTCAAGGTCGGCGGGCGCTCGCCTGAGGATGACGCGAAGCGCTTTGCGCAAGCCCGCGAGGTTGCCGGAGAGGACTTCATCCTCTGCGCCGACGCCAACCAGGGTTGGGCGCTCTCAGACGCTGTGCGGTTCGCGAGGCTGGTCGAGGATCACCACCCGCGTTGGCTCGAGGAGCCTTGCCGCTGGGGCAACGATCGCCGGGCGATGCGCGACGTGCGCATCCTCACGGGCACCACCGTCTGCGCCGGTCAGAGCGAGATGTCTGCGGCAGGGTGTCGCGACCTGATGGTCGAGGGGGCGATCGACGTGTGCAACTTCGATGCCTCGTGGTCCGGTGGGCCGACGGAATGGCGCCGAGCCGCAGCGATGGCACTGGCCTTCGACGTCGAGATGGCACACCACGAGGAGCCGCAGGTGGCCAGCCATCTGCTGGCATCGGTCCCCCATGGGACATTCGTCGAGTGCTTCCACCCGGATCGTGACCCGATCTGGTGGAACCTCCCAGCCAATCGCCCCAAGCTCAGGGACGGCCAGCTTCAGCTTCCGAGCCGGCCTGGGTTTGGCTGGGAGGTCGATGAGGATTACGTCGAGCGCTATCGCGTCGACCACGCGCTGCGCTGAGACGAGGCGCTCGCTCCGAAGCCTCTCGGGCACGTGAACCTGGACCGGATTGCTAGCTTCACGACGCCGCGTACATAGGCCTTGTGGAGGTCGGAGAATGAACGAGGGGGACGAACGGCGAGATGCATCGCCGCCGATCGCGAGGGCGAGCATGCGCCAGGTTGCCGCGCGTGCCGGCGTCGCGGTCTCATCGGTTTCGCGGGTCCTCTCCAAGCACCCCGACGTCAGCCCCAGGATGCGGGACAAGGTGCTCACGGCCGTAGCCGACCTGGGCTACGAGCCGGATCTCCTCGCTCAAAGCCTGCGGCGCGGGGCAACGCTGACGATCGGCTTCGTCGTCGGCGACATCTCGAACCCGCTGTTCTCCGAGATCGTCCTCGGTGCCGAGGTGGCGCTGCAGGGAGCGGGCTACTCGTTGCTTGTGACCAACTCGCGGGGCATGTCCGAGCACGACGTCGAGCACATCCGCCTGCTGAACCAGCGCAGGGTCGACGGGCTCTTGCTATCGGTGTCGAACGAGCGGAACACCGCGACGATCGAGGAACTCTCGCGCTTCCACGCTCCCTGCGTGGTGATCGATCGCGAGCTGCCCGAGGCCCACGGCCTCGGGGCGGTGCTCTCCGATCATCGGACGGGGATCGAGCAGGCGGTGAGCCATCTCGCCGAGCTCGGCCACCGGCGGATCGGCTTCGTGGGAGGCTCGCTCGACGTTCGCCCCACACGCGCGCGCACACAAGCTCTGCTCGAGGCCTGCGCAGCAAGCGGTGTCGAGGCGATCCCGCGCTGCCAGTCGTTCACCGCCGAGTTCGGTCGGACCGCCAGCCGGGAGCTGCTCGACCTCGATGACGCGCCGACGGCGATCATTGCCGGCGGCAACCAGATCCTGACCGGCGTGCTGCGCACCATCCGCGACCGCGGCCTGGAGGTTCCTGGTCAGCTCTCGCTCGTGACCTGCGACCACCTGGCACTTGCGGAGTTCCTGCAGCCCCCGATCGCCACGATCGATCGCGACACCTTCCGCATGGGCCGCCGCGCAGCGGAGATACTTCTCGAGATGGTGCGCTTCGGCGGCGATCCTCGCGATCTGCTGCCCGTGACCTTCGCTCCCGGCGCGAGCTGCGGGCCGGCTCCGCAGCGTTGACCGCGCCGTCGCCCGGGCGCGCACCTTCGGCCCGCCCATGCCATCCTCTCCCCACGGGCGGTTAGCTCAGTCTGGTCAGAGCGCCTGCCTTACAAGCAGGAGGTCCCCGGTTCGAGCCCGGGACCGCCCACCTCGGACGACGGCCGCACAGGGCCCCCGCCGCGTCTCGCGCCGGCCGCCGGCCACCGCGCGAGGACGGGCGCCGCGCCGCAGCCCCGACCTCAAGCCGTCGGCGCCTGCATGAGGTTGCGCACCTCCCGAACGGCGACCGGCAGCGTCGCCAGGTCGTAGACGCGGCCCGCTCGAATCTCCTCGAGCGTCCCGCGGCAGCGCTGGGCGGCGGGGTTGGTGGCGATCCACGCGCTGATCTGCTCGTCCGCGTCGGCATCGGCCGGGCCACCGTCCAGCACCTCTGCGGTGAGGGCGCGCTGGAGGACGCCCAGATCGTCGCGGAGCGCCGCGCGGGCGAGCACGCTCCAGCGGTCGTGCCGCGGGAGCTCGAGGATGCGCTCACGGAGCCAGTGCAGGTCGAGCCGACTGCCGAGCCGGAACAGGACGGCGGCGACCTGCTCCACGCTCAGCCCCCTCTCGCCGGCGATCTCCACGACGTCGAGCGCGAAGAAGAGCTCGCCCAGCGCCGCCGACCGCCGCGCGATCTCGCCGGGGACGCCGGCTTCTCGCAGCTCGCCGACGCGCTGCTCGAGCGCGCGTGCCTCGGTCGGATCGAGCAGCCCGGGCAGCGCCTCGGCAAGTGCCTCGGCGCCGGGCGCGAACGCGTCGACGACTGCGGCGATCGACTGAGGGCCGCGGCGGTAGCGCACGAGCCAGCGCGCCGCCCTCTCGATCAGCTCGCGACTCTCCAGCACCATCGATATCTGCGTCCGCGCGTCCACTCGGTAGTCGAGCGCCTCGATTGCCGCCCAGTGCGGGCGCATCCGGAAGACCCCGCGGGCGATCGCGTACGCGCGCGCGACGTCCGCGAGCGCCGCGCCCGTCTCCTCGCGCACGCGGAAGGCGAATGTGGCCCCGCCGCCATGGACCATGTTGTTGACGACCTGGGTCGCGACGATCTCGCGCCGCAGCCGGTGGGCGGGCATTCGCTCGGCGAATCGCGCCCGCAGCTCGGCCGGGAAGTAGCGCTCGAGCTCGGCCGAGAGAAACGGGTCGTCGAGGACGTCGGAGTCGAGCAGCTCGGCGTAGAGGTCGAGCTTGCTGCGGGCGATCAGCACCGCGAGCTCCGGCCGGGTGAGCCCCCTGCGGTCGGCCTTGCGCTCCGCGATGCCCTCGTCGCTCGGCAGCGCTTCGAGATTGCGGTCGAGCCTTCCCGCCTGCTCCAGGCTGTGGATGAACCGCGCGTGCACGTCGATCATCAGCGGTGCGTGCGCCTCCGCCATGCTCAGCGCCTGGGCCTGCTCGTAGTTGTCGGCAAGCACCAGCTCGGCCACGGAGTCGGTCATGTCCGCCAGCAGCACGGCGCGCTGCTTCTCGGTCATGTCGCCGTCGGCGACGATCGCATCGAGCAGGATCTTGATGTTGACCTCGTGATCGGAGCAGTCGACGCCCGCCGAGTTGTCGATCGCATCGGTATTCAGGTGCCCGCCGCCGAGCGCGTACTCGACGCGCGCGCGCTGGGTCAGGCCGAGGTTCCCGCCCTCGCCGACCACGCTGCAGCGCAGCTCGCCGGCGTCCACCCGCAGCGTATCGTTGGCCTTGTCGCCGACGTCCGCGTGGGTCTCCGAGCCCGCCTTGACGTAGGTGCCGATCCCACCGTTCCAGAGGAGGTCGACGGGTGCCCGCAGCAGCGCGCGGATCAGCTCGCCGGGCGTCATCGCCTCTGTGTCGACGCCGAGCGCCTCGCGTGCCTGCGCGGAGAGCTCGACCGACTTCGCGTCCCGCGAGTAGACGCCGCCGCCGGGCGACAGCCGTCCGGGGTTGTAGTCCGACCACGACGAGCCCGGCAGCTCGAACAGGCGCCTGCGCTCCTCCCAGCTCACCTCGGGGTCCGGGTCGGGGTCGATGAAGACCTCGCGGTGGTTGAACGCGCCGATCAGCCGGATGCGGCGCGAGAGCAGCATCCCGTTTCCGAAGACGTCGCCCGACATGTCGCCGATGCCGACGACGGTGATGTCCTCGTCCTGGGCGTCGCGTCCCAGCTCGCGGAAGTGGCGCTTGACCGACTCCCACGCTCCGCGGGCCGTGATGCCCATCTTCTTGTGGTCGTAGCCGCTCGAGCCGCCGGAGGCGAATGCGTCGCCGAGCCAGAACCCGTGGTCGCGGGCGATCTGGTTCGCGACGTCCGAGAACGAGGCCGTGCCCTTGTCGGCGGCGACGACGAGGTAAGGGTCGTCGTCGTCGTAGCGCACGAGATCGTTCGGCGGCACGATCTCGCCACCGGCGATGTTGTCGGTCAGGTCGAGCAGTCCGTGGATGAACGTGCGGTAGCACGCGACCACCTCGTCCCCCAGCGCCTCCCTGCCGACCGGCGGGCGCTTGACGACGAAGCCGCCCTTGGCGCCCACGGGGACGATCACGGCGTTCTTGACCATCTGCGCCTTCATCAGGCCGAGGACCTCGGTGCGGAAGTCCTCGCGCCGGTCCGACCAGCGGATCCCGCCCCGCGCGACCTTGCCGCCCCGCAGGTGGACGCCCTCGACGCGAGGCGAGTAGACGAAGACCTCGAACCGCGGCCGCGGCGGCGGCAGCCACGGCATGCGCTCGGGATCGAGCTTGAACGAGAGGTGGGGCTTGGGCCGGCCGTCGTGATCGAGCTGGAAGTGATTAGTGCGCAGCATCGCCTCGATGACCGCGAGGAACTGGCGCAGGATGCGGTCCCGGTCGAGGCTTTCCACGGCGTCGATCGCCCGCTCGATCCGCCGCGCGGCGAGCCGCGCCATCTCGGGGTCGGCGACCCGCGGGTCGAACCGCACCGCGAACAGCTCGACGAGCATCCGCGCGATCTCGGGTTGGGCGAGGATCGCCTGCTCGACGTACTGGTCGCTGAACGTCGATCCCGCCTGGCGCAGGTACCGGGCCACCGCGCGCAGCACCGTCGTCTCGCGCCAGGTGAGCCGCGCACCGAGCACGAGCCGGTTGTATCCGTCGTTCTCGGTCTGGCCGTTCCAGATCCGCACGAAGGCGTCCTGGAAGGCATCCCTCGACTCGTCCTCGGCGAGCTCGTCGTCGCCGGCGTACACCAGGCTGAAGTCGTAGATCCAGACCGGGGAGCGTCCTGACGGCGTCACCTCGTAGGGGCGCTCGTCCACGACCGTGACGCCCATGTTCTCGAACACCGGCAGCACGTCGGAGAGCGTCAGCGGCGTGGAGGACCGGAAGAGCTTCGCGTGCAGCACCCCCGCGGGGGCCTCGAGCGGCTGATAGAGGTGCATCGCGAGCCCGTCCCGCTCGGCGACCAGCTCGATGCGCCTGATGTCGTCGAGCGCCGCCCGCGCCACCCAGTCCGCCCGGTAGCCGGCCGGGAACGCGTCGCCGTAGCGGCGCAGGAGGGCCTTGCCGTCCTCCTCGCCGTGCTCGTCGATCAGCGCGTCCTCGAGGTCGTCGGTCCACCCCCGGGTTGCGGCGACGAGGCGCGCCTCGATCTCGCCCACGTCGTAGTCGAGCGTGAGCGCACCGCCCGGCTCGGTGTAGACCATGTAGTGCAGCCGCACCAGCACCGACTCCGAGACCCGCGTCGTGTAGTCGATGCTGACGGCGTGGAACGCCTCGCCGAGGATCCGCTCGATGCGTCTGCGGTTCTCGGTGTTGAACCGGTCTCGGGGCACGAAGACCAGGCACGAGAGGAAGCGGGCGAACAGGTCGCGGCGCACGAGCAGGCGCAGTCGCTGGCGATCCCCCAGATGGAGGATCGCCATCGCGCTCTCGAACAGCTCGTCGACCGGCGTCTGGAAGAGCTCGTCGCGCGGGTGGGACTCGAGGATCTCGAGCAGTGCCTTCTCGTTGTGGCTGCCGGGCGGGAAGGCGGCGCGAGCGAGCGACGTCTCGACCTTCCGGCGCACGATCGGGATCTCGCGCGGGCTCGCGCGATACGCGGCGGACGTGTAGAGGCCGAGGAACCGCCGCTCGCCGCCGACGCGTCCGTCGGCGTCGAAGCGCTTGACGCCGATGTAGTCCAGGCGCGCCGGTCGGTGCACGGTCGCGCGCGAGTTCGCCTTCGTCAGGTTGAGCAGGAACGGCTCGCGCGCGAGCGCGCGGATGCTCGGCGGGAGCCGGTCGAAGAGCTGCGAGCGCCCCTCGCGGGCATGTCGCAGGATCCCGAGCCCCGAGCCGGCGATCGGTGCCAGGCCCAGGCCGTCGTCGTCGTCGTCGAGCAGCTCGTACTCGCGGTATCCGAGGAAGGTGAAGTGGTCGTGCGCCAGCCAGTCGAGGAACGCCTTCGTCTCGGCGATCTCCTCGCGGTCGACCGGCGGCGGGCGGGAGTCGAGCTCCGCGACGATCTCGGCCGCCCTGCCGCGCATGGCGCCCCAGTCTTCGACGGCGGCGCGCACCTCGCCGATCACGCGCAGGACGTGCCCGCCGAGCGCCTCGAGCTCGGCTGCGTCGGTTTCGCGATCCACCTCGGCGTGGATCACCGACTCCACGACGTGGCCGTCGTCCGGCTCGCCGTGGGGCGCGAGCACCGCCAGCAGCCGGCCATCGGCGTCGCGGCGGACGTTCATCACCGGGTGGATGATCACGTGCACGCCGAAGCCGCGGCGACTGAGCTCCATCCCGATCGAGTCGGTGAGGAACGGCATGTCGTCGGTCACGACCTCGACGACTGTGTGCGGCGACTGCCAGCCGTGATCCTCGAACCGTGGGTTGTAGACGCGGACCTTCGGGGCGCCCGGCAGGCGGCGGCGGGCGAAGTTGAAGTGGCCGAGGCCGGCGCCGTAGAGGTCGAGCGCGGTCCGCTCCGCCATGTCCTCGGGCGGCACCCACCGGTAGTACTCGCGGACGAATCGCGTCGCCTGCTCGGCCTCGTCGGCCGACAGACTCTCCCGCAGCCGCTCGCAGACGGGCTCGAGCAGCGTCTCGTCGAGCTCTCCGGTCCTCATCGGGCTCGCTCCGCATGCGGTCGACGGGACCCCGGTCCCGTGCGCGTCGACCCGCCGGACGGGCGTGCGCTCACGCTCATCGTCTCATCATGACCGGCTCCGGCCTGTCCGGGTACGCCCGGTCGATTCGACGCGTGTTTCGCGCCCATGGCCGTAGTCCGCACGGATGGCGCGGCACGGGCGACCGCAACAATCCGCAGATCGTGAACGAGCAAGCACACCTACGGCGCTTTCGCCGGCTCACGGCGGCCGCCGCCGCCGCGACCTTCCTGCTGACAGTCGTCGGCGGCATCGTGCGCGTGAGCGACTCCGGGCTGGGCTGCGGGCCGGCCGGCAGTGGCGCGCACGGCTGGCCGCTCTGCGGCGGGCGGCTGATCCCGATCGTCGATACGAAGATGATCGTCGAGTACACGCACCGCTTCCTGGCGATCGTCCTGACGGTGCTGATCGCGGGGATCGTCTGGCAGGCGGTGCGCCATCTGCGTGCGCATCAGCGGCTGCTCGACGGGGCGGTCGTGTGCGTGGTGCTCGTCCTCCTCCAGGCGCTGCTCGGCGGGCTGACCGTCGAGCACGGGCTCGAGGAGCTGCTCGTGGCGGCGCACCTGGCGATGGCGATGCTGCTGCTGGCCCTGCTGATGACGCTGACCTGGCTTGCGCGCCCCGAGCGCGGCGACGGCGCCGCGACGGCGCTGCCGCGCGGCGCCGTCCGGCTCGTCGCGGCCGGCGCGACGCTGGTGCTCGCGACGATCATCGCCGGCGGCGTCGTCGCCGGCACCGAGAAGCGCGGCACGGTCGATCCCGGGGGCGGCGCCCACATGGCCTGCGGGAAGGAGTTCCCGACGTGCAACGGCGGCGTGCTGCCGTTCGGCAGCGGCGAGCTGGTCGACATCCAGCTGGTGCACCGCGTCCTGATGCTGCTCGCGGTCGTGGCGGTGGTCTGGTTCGTGGTGGTCGCGGTCCGCGACGGGGTCGCCGGGTACTGGCCGGCGCTCGCCGGCGCGCTGCTCACCACCCAGGTGCTGCTCGGGGCGCTGAACGTGTGGCTCGGCATGCACCCCGGCCTGATCGTCGCCCACCTCGCGCTCGGCACGCTGCTGTGGGCCGCACTGATCGGCGCGGCGCTGGCGCTGCTCCCCGTCCCCGAGTCCAGGGTCGTTCCCGCGAGGGCCGCGCCGGTCGTCGCGTAGACGCGGCGCCCGCCGGGGCGCGGTCAGAGCTTGCCGAGTCGGGCAAGCTTCACGACGACCTCGAGCGTCAGCAGGTCCTCCGCGTCGAGGTCGATCTGTGCGAGCTTCTCGATCCGGTCCAGCCGCTGCCGGACCGTGTTCGGGTGCACATGGAGGGCGCGGGCCGCTCCCCTGATGCTGCCGCGGTGCTCGAGGTAGCTCTCGAGGGTCTCGACGAGCTGGGTCTGGCGCCGCTCGTCGTACGCGCTCAGGCGCTCGAGCGCGGCGCGGCTGCTGTCGGGCGGGATCGCGTCGGTCGACAGGTGGACCAGGTACCGGTACGAGCCCAGGGCCTCGTAGGGGATGGCGCCGCCCTCCGGATGCAGCGCATGTGCCACGAGGATCGCGTCGCCGGCCTCGTGGACCGCCCTGGTCGACGACTGCGCGCCGCGATGAGCCGCGCTGCGCCCGATGGCGACTCCGCGCGACCGCGCGATCGTGCGCAGCGCCTCGTCGATCGCAAGGCCGTCGCCGCCCCGCTGGCCGGCGGGAACGATCGCGCGAAGCGCCTCGGCGCCGGTGTCGACGAGCGTGCCCGGGGCCAGCCGGCGAAGTGCCGACTCGACGAGCCCGGCGCGTTCGATCCACGACGTCTCGTCGCTCGATCGCCTCGCCGGGGCCACCTGGACGACCAGGTGCTCGCGACCCAGCTCGAAGCGGGCCGCCCGCGCACGGGCCTCGGCGACGTCCACGCGGCCGGCCGCGAGCGCGTCGAACAGCTCGCGGACGATGTTCTCCTCGGTCAGCCGCTCGATCAGCTCCGCGCGCTTCAGGGCGACGGCGACCTGGCCGGCGATCGCGCCGAGCAGCTCGACGTCGGCATCGGTTCGCACGCCGGCGTCCTGCGACGCGCGCAGCAGCCCGAGCCGCTCCCCGCTGGAGGCGACGGCGGCCGAGAGCCAGCCCGGCTCGTCCACGACCCGTCTCATACGGGCGGGAGCGCTAGCCCCCTGGGGGCTCGAGGCCACCAGCTCGAGGTCGCCGCTGGCCGGGTCGACCTCGTAGAGGTGGCAGGCCTTGCAGGCCAGGAGCGCTCGCACGCCGTCGGTTGCGATCAGGTAGAGATCATCGCGCTGCTCGGTGGCCGCGATCTGCTGCGAGATCTGCGAGAGCGTCGTCAGCGCGTCGACGCGCAGCTTGGCGTCCTCGAGGAGCTGCGCGGTCTCGATCGCGCCGGCCACGAGGCTCGCGGTGTGCACGAGGAACGTCACGGTCTCCGAGTGGAGCTCGTGGGGTGCGACGGTGTGCAGCGAGATGGCCCCGATCGGCTCGCCCGAGCGGGCCGGGATCGGAACCGCGGCCATCGACTGGAAGCGCTCCTCGTGCAGCTCGGGCACGTAGCGGAACCGCGGGTCGTCCAGCGCGTTCTGCGCGACCAGCGCGGGCTGCGAATGGCGAACGGCCCAGCCCACCAGCCCCTCGCCGACCGGGATCTGCACCTGGCCGACGACATGCGCGAAGGTGCCGGAGGCCGCTCGCAGGCGCAGGATGTCGCCCTCGCGAAGGTAGATGAAGCAGGCGTGGCTGTCGGTTGCCTCCGTGAGGAGGTCGACGACGCCGGTCAGGACCCGCGGCACCTCGGGCGCGAGACCGATCACGCCGATGATCCGATAGAGGGTGTTGCTCTCGAGCCGGACCCGCTCGAGCTGCGCGACGAGGTCGCTTCCGGCCGTCGCGGCGGAGGAGGGGTGCTCCTGCTGTGCCTCCTTCGCTCTCATGCCCGCATCGTACGGGCCGCCGCCGGCTCCTAGTAGAGCTGCAGGTAGTGGTCCAGCTCCCACTTGGTGATCTGGTTGTGGGACTGCTCCCACTCGCCGCGCTTGACGCGCACGAAGTAGTCCAGGTAGTCCTCGCCACGACCGCGACCGAGCGCCGCGCGCATGACGTCGTTGCGCTCGAGCTCGCGCGTCGCGTCCAGCAGGTTCGCGGGAAGGCGCTCGATGCCGAGCTCACGCCGTGCGGCCTCGCTGATCTCGTGCAGGTTCAGCTCGCTCGTCGGCTCGCCGGGCTCGAGCCCGCGCTCGATGCCATCGAGCCCCGCGGCGAGGATCGCGGCCGCGCCCAGGTAGGGGTTGCAGGAGCCGTCGACCGTGCGGTCCTCGATCCGCCCGGGGCCGGGGATGCGCAGCATCTGCGTGCGGTTGTTCGCCCCGTAGCTGATGTCGACCGGCGCCCACGTCGCGCCGCCGACGGTGTTCTCGCCCACGACGAGGCGCTTGTAGGAAGTGACCGTGGGGGCGGTCACGGCGATGTACGCCTTGGCGTGCTGCTTGAGCCCGGCCAGGAAGCGGTAGGCCAGCGGCGACAGGCCCAGGCCCCGCGGGTCGTCGTCGGGGTCGGCCTCGAAGACGTTGACGCCGTCCTTCCACAGGCTCATGTGCATGTGACAGCCGTTGCCTGTCAGGTTCGCGAACGGCTTGGGCATGAACGTGGCGAGCAGGCCGCGCTCCTGGGCGAGGGCCTCGACCATGTAGCGGAAGAAGATCGCCCGGTCGCAGGTCGTGAGCGCGTCGGCGAAGTCGAAGTTGTGCTCGAACTGGCCGTTGGCGTCCTCGTGGTCGTTCGCCGTGCCCTCCCAGCCGAGCGCGTCGAGATGACGCGCGATGTCGGTGACGAAGTCGAGGCTGCGCGTGATCGCGCGCATGTCGTAGCAGGGCTTCGTCATCGTGTCGAGCTCGTCGGCGACGGTGATCGACCCGTCAGGGAGCTGGCGCACGAGGAAGTACTCGAGCTCGATGCCGATCTTCAGCTCGTAGCCGAGCTCCGCAGCGCGTGCGATCTGGTTGCGCAGGATCGTCCGCGGGCAATACGGCCAAGGCTCCCCGGCGACGTGCACGTCACACGCCAGGCGGGCGATGTCGGGGCGCCAGGGCAGCGGCGTGAAGCTGCGCAGGTCGGGCATCGCCTCGAGGTCGGGGTCGTGAGGGCGCTGGCCGATGTCGCCCGCCGCGAACCCGGCGAACCCGGCGCCGCTGCGCATCAGCGAGTCGAGCGCGCGCGCCGGCACGAGCTTCGCGCACGGCTTGCCGTGCATGTCGACGAACTGCGCGAACAGGAACTCGATCCCGCGCGCGCGGACCTCGTCTTTCACCCGTTCCAGGGCCGAGGCGTCCACAGCGTTGGGAGCGCGCTCGCCGGACGGTACGACGACGGCGGCTGAGGAGCTATCGGGCATGTGCGCATCGTTTCGATCGGGGGAGCGGATCGCAATGGCTGGCGAGCACACAGGTTGCGGTCGTGACATGGAGGCGGGCGCCACGATCCACACGGAACAGGGCCCGCGAGACGTTCGAGCTGTGAGCACGGCACATCACTCGAGGTGGAATTGTGCCATGCCCGGACATGGGCACGGCCACCATCGTCACCTAGCCTGCAGAGCGTCATGTGTGGCATCGCAGGCATCTACAGCAAGAACCGGGCGACGGCCGAGCGCGTCGGCGAGAGCATCGCGCTGATGATGCACGAGCTCGGCGACCGCGGACCCGACAGCGCCGGGATCGCCCTCTACCGCGAGCCGGTCCCCGAAGGGGACAGCAAGGTCTCGCTCTACAGCGCCGACCCCGGCGTCGACTGGCGGCTGGTCGTCGACGAGCTGGGCATCGCGTTCGACGGGCCGGTCGCCCACTCGGTACGGGCGAGCCACGCCACCTTCCACGTCCCCGCCGAGGCGGCGGCCGTGACCGAGTGGCTGGCGCTCAATCGCCCCGAGCTACGGCTGATGAGCGCGGGGCGCTCGATCGAGATCTACAAGGAGAAGGGCCACCCGGACGAGTTCGTCCGCCGGTTCACCCTGAGCGAGCTCTCGGCGAGCCACGCGATCGCGCACACGCGGATGGCGACCGAGAGCCGCGTCACGACCGAGCACTCCCATCCGTTCTCGACCGGCCTCGACCTGTGCCTCGTTCACAACGGGTCGCTGTCGAACCACAACACCCTGCGGCGCAAGCTGCGGCGTGAGGGCGTCACGTTCCAGACCGACAACGACTCCGAGGTCGCAGCCGGCTACCTGATGTGGCGGATGCGCGAGGGCGCCGGCCTCGAGGAGGCGCTGAGCGGCTGCCTCGAGGATCTCGACGGCTTCTACACCTTCGCCGTCGGCACGGCGGACGGCTTCGCCGTGCTGCGCGATCCGATCGCCTGCAAGCCGGCGGTGATGGCCGAGACCGACGACTGGGTGGCGATCGCGACCGAGTACCGCGCGATCGCCGTGATCCCCGGGGCGGAGGACGCCGTCGTCTGGGAGCCCGAGCCCGCGCGCGTGTACACATGGGAGCGGGTGGCGGCGTGACGCTCGTAAGCGACCCCACGACGGAGGTCGTCGACCTCGCGGCGACCAGCCTGCGAGAGCTCAACAGCCGGCTGCACGCCCTCACCGGCGCGGACGGCGAGCCGCAGCGGATCGTCGTCGCGAACCCCCGCGGCCGCCACAACATCGCCGTCGGCCTCGACGTGCCCGTCGAGGTCGTCGTCGACGGGCACGCCGGCTACTACTGCGCCGGCATGAACAAGCTCGCCGACGTGCGAATCGTCGGCAACTGCGGTCCGGGCGTCGCCGAGAACATGATGTCCGGCTCGGTCGTCGTGGAGGGCAACGCCAGCCAGTCCGCGGGCGCCACCGGACGCGGCGGGCTGCTGGTGATCCGCTCCAACGCGGCGGGGCGCTGCGGCATCTCCCTGAAGGGCACCGACGTCGTCGTGCAGGGGTCGATCGGGCCGATGGGCGCGTTCCTCGCGCAGACGGGCCGGATGGTCGTCTGCGGCGACGCCGGCGACGGGCTGGGCGACTCGATCTACGAGGCCCGCCTCTACGTGCGCGGCTCGGTCGCGGGGCTCGGCGCGGACTGCGTCGAGAAGGAGATGGGCGAGCAGCATCTCGCCGAGGTGCGCGAGCTGCTCGAGCGGGCCGGCGTCTCCGGCGTCGACGCGGCGGACTTCCGCCGTTACGGCTCGGCGCGCCGCCTGTACAACTTCGATATCGACCACGCCGGGGAGTACTGAGCGTCGTGAGCCAGCTCGAGGAGTTCCTGACCGCGCCGCCCCCGCGCCCGAGCCTGCGCGAGTCGGCGACATTCGATCGCCGCACGATCGCGGAGATCCAGCGGGCCGCCCGCGAAGGCATCTACGACATCCGCGGCGGCGGCACGAAGCGGCGGATCCCGCACTTCGACGACCTGCTGTTCCTCGGTGCGAGCGTCTCGCGCTACCCGCTCGAGGGATACCGCGAGCGGTGTGCGACCGACATCGTGCTCGGCACGCGGTTCGCCAAGAAGCCGCTCCACCTCGACATCCCGGTCACGATCGCGGGCATGAGCTTCGGCGCGCTCTCCGCCCAGGCCAAGGAGGCGCTGGGTCGCGGCGCGACGGCGATGGGCACGAGCACGACGACCGGCGACGGCGGCATGACGCCCGAGGAGCGCGGCCACTCGAAGACGCTCGTCTACCAGGTCCTGCCCTCGCGCTACGGGATGAACCCGGACGACCTGCGGCGCGCCGACGCGATCGAGGTCGTGGTCGGGCAGGGAGCCAAGCCGGGCGGCGGGGGGATGCTGCTCGGCCAGAAGATCTCCGAGCGCGTCGCCGGGATGCGCGATCTGCCCCAGGGGATCGACCAGCGCAGCGCGTGCCGCCATCCGGACTGGACCGGCCCCGACGACCTCGAGATCAAGATCGCCGAGCTGCGCGAGATCACCGAGTGGGAGAAGCCGATCTTCGTCAAGGTCGGCGCGACGCGGACCTTCTTCGACGTCGCCCTCGCGGTCAAGGCGGGCGCCGACGTGATCGTCCTCGACGGAATGCAGGGCGGCACCGCGGCCACGCAGGACGTGTTCATCGAGCACGTCGGCATCCCGATCCTCGCCGCGATCCCCCAGGCCGTCGCCTCGCTGCAGGAGCTCGGGATGCACCGCGAGGTGCAGCTCATCGTCTCCGGCGGCATTCGCAACGGCGCGGACGTCGCCAAGGCCCTCGCGCTCGGCGCCGACGCCGCGTCGATCGGAACCGCCGCGCTGATCGCGCTCGGGGACAACAGCCCGGAGCTCGACGAGGAGTACCGCGCGCTCGGCTCCGCGGCCGGCTACTACGACGACTGGCAGGACGGTCGCGACCCGGCCGGCATCTCGACGCAGGACGACGAGCTCGCCGCCCGGCTCGACCCCGAGCTGGGCGGACGCCGGGTCGCCAACTACCTGCGGTCGATGGTGCTCGAGACGCAGACGCTGGCACGGGCGTGCGGCAAGTCGCACGTGCACAACCTGGAGCCCGAGGACATGGTCGCGCTGACTGTCGAGGCCGCGGCGATGGCTCGAGTTCCGCTCGCCGGGACCTCGTGGATCCCGGGAGCCGGAGGGAACCTGTAAGAGATGTCGTATGTCCTGACCTGCCCCAACTGTGGCACTCGTGAGGTCACCGACTTCGCCTTCGGCGGCGAGGTGACGGAGCGCCCGACGGAGCGGCCGACTCCGCGCGAGCTCAACACGTACGTGTACTTCCGCCGCAACGTCGCGGGACGCCAGCGCGAGTGGTGGTGCCATCGTTCCGGCTGCCGGTCGTGGTTCCTGGCCGAGCGCGACACCCGTACGCAAGAGGTCTTCTGGACGGCGCTCCCGGGCGATGCGCCGCCGGCCGACGAGGTGACATCGTGAGGCTCGCACAGCAGCCGGGGGAGCGCATCGATCGCTCGCGGCGGATCAAGTTCAGCTTCGACGGGCGCTCGGTGGAGGCGCACCCGGGCGACACGATCGCCTCGGCGCTGCTCGCCGGCGAGCAGCGCGTGCTCTCGCGCAGCTTCAAGTACCACCGCCCGCGCGGCGAGCTGTGCTTCTCGGGGCGCTGCGCGCACTCGATGATGGACGTCGACGGCTGGCCCGGCGCGCGAGCCTGCAGCGAGCTGGTCCGCGAGGGCCTGCGGGTGCAGCACATCAACGCCTGGCCGAGCCTGCGCTTCGACGTGATGCGCGCGACCGACCTCTTCGGTGGCCCGTTCACGCCGCCCGGCTTCTACTACAAGACGTTCATCCGCCCGCGACGGCTTTGGCCGGTCTACGAGAAGGTCCTGCGCAACGCGGCCGGGCTCGCGAGGCTGCGCCCGGCGCAGGACGAGCGCGAGTGGCGCACCGAGTACCGGCGGCGCCACTGCGACGTCCTGGTGATCGGTGGCGGCGTCGCCGGCCTGCAGGCCGCGATCGCCGCGGCGCGCAGCGGAGCCGACGTCGTCCTCGCCGACGAGGACCTCGAGCCCGGTGGCCGCCTGCTGGTCGAGGGCGCCCACGAGGAGGCGCGCGACCTCGTGCGCACAGCCCGCGAGGCCGGCGTCGAGGTGCTGGAAGGCGCAGCGGCGCTCGGCTTCTTCGACGGGCTCGTCCCCGTCTGGCAGGGGAGCACGCTCCACCAGGTCCGCGCCGCTCGCCATATCGCGGCGACCGGGACCGTCGAGCAGTCGCTGGTCTTCCCGGACAACGACCTGCCGGGCGTGATGCTCTCCGGCGGCGCTCGCCGCGCCGCGGCGCTGTACGGCGTCGCGCCCGGAGCCGCGGTGCTCGTGGCGGCGACGTCCGACAGCGGCCTCGACGACGCCCTGGCGCTGTATCGCGCCGGCGTCCGCGTCGTCGCCGTCGCCGACCTGCGCGACGCCCCCGACTCCGCCGATCTCGCCCAGCAGCTCGGCGCGGCGGGGATCGAGCTGATCTCCGGCTCCACCGTCGTGCGGGCCGCCGGGCGCGGCGGCGTGAGCGAGGCCGTCACGGCGCGCGTCGACGAGCGCGGCGTCGCCCGCAGCGGCACGACGAAACGCCACGAGTGCGATGTCATCGCAGTCGGCGGCGGCGAGGTTCCGGCCAGCTCGCTGCTGCTCCAGGCCGGCGCCCACGCCACCTACGACGAGCGCAGCGGGCGGTTCGTCGCCGGCGAGCTGCCGCCCAGCGTGCACGCCGCCGGCTCGGTGGTCGGCCACGAGAGCGCAGCGGCCGCGGCCGCGTCGGGCTCCGTCGCGGGCCTCGAGGCGGCGCTCGCCCTCGGGATCGGCGGCAGCGAGGTCGAGCAGCAGCTCGCGGAGGCCCGCGAGCGGCTCGTAGCCGCGGGCGGACCCGGAAGGGTCGCCGTGGCCCCGGCGCTCGCGACCGACGGGCGGCGCGGCGGCAAGGCGTTCGTCGACCTCGACGAGGACGTCACCGCCAAGGACATCGCCTACGCGGTCGACGAGGGCTTCTCCTCGATCGAGCTCGCCAAGCGCTACACGACGGTCACGATGGGACCCTCTCAGGGGCGCTTCTCGCAGCTCCCGTCCGCTCGCCTGATCGCCAAGGCCACCGGCCTCTCGCTCGGCGAGATCGGCATGACGACCGCCCGTCCGCCATGGGTCACGGTGCCGCTCGGCGCGCTGGCAGGGCGTCCCTTCGAGCCGGCCAAGCGCTCCTCGATCCACGGCTGCCACCGCGATCTCGGCGCGACCGTGAGGTGGGCCGGCGACTGGCGGCGCGCCTACGACTACGGCGACCCGCAGGGCGAGGCGCTTGCCGTCCAGCAGACCGCGGGCCTGATCGACGTCTCCACGCTCGGCAAGCTGATCGTCGCCGGGCCGGACGCCGGGGCGTTCCTCGACCGCCTCTACCCCAACCGCCTGTCGAACCTGGCGCCGAACCGCATCCGCTACGGCGTCCTGACCTCCGAGGCCGGACGGATCACCGACGACGGCACGGTCTGCCGGCTCGACGAGAACAGCTTCCTCGTCACGACGACGTCGAGCGGCGCGGGCGCCGTCGAGCAGTGGTTCTCGTGGTGGCTGGCGACCTGGGACATGGATGTCCGCCTGACCGACGTCACGCAGGGCCTGGCGGCCGTCAACCTGGCGGGGCCCAAGGCCCGCGAGATCCTTTCGAGCCTGACCGACCTGGACTGCTCGGCCGAGGGCTTCCCGTACCTGCACGCCCGGCAGGGGACCGTCGCCGGCGTGCCCTGCCTGGCGATGCGGATCGGCTTCGTCGGCGAGGTCGGGTACGAGCTGCACTTCCCCGCCGCCTACGGCGAGCACCTCTGGGGCGCGATCATGGAGGCCGGGCGCGAGCACGGCATCCGCCCGTTCGGCATGGAGCCGCAGCGGATCCTGCGCCTGCAGAAGCTGCACGTGATCGTCGGCCAGGACACCGACTCCGAGTCGCTGCCGGCCGCGGCGGGCATGCCGTGGATCGTCAAGCTCGACAAGGAAGAGGACTTCATCGGCCGCTGGGCGCTCGAGCTGGCCGCGGACCGCGTCCCTGAGTCGAAGCTGGTCGGGTTCACGACGGCGAACGGCCACGTTCCCACCGAGGGCGCGGTCATCGTCCGCGACGGCGTCGCGGCCGGTCAGGTGACCAGCTCGCGCTACGCGCCGAAGCTCGACCGCGTGATCGGCATGGCCTGGGTGCCCACCGATCTTGCCGTCGACGACGCGCAGGTGCAGATCTCGGACGCCGGGCGCATACTCGAAGCGCGCGTCACGACGCGGCCGTTCTACGACCCGGAGGGCGAGGTGCTCCGCTCATGAGCTTGGCGTTCCTATCGACCCAGGGAGCCGTCGAGGGCGTCGTCGCGCCGCTCGCCAGCAGCCCGATGGAGCGCGTGGCGCGCGCGGCCGGAGCCCAGTTCGTCTTCCGCGCGGGCTGGAACGTCGCCGCCTCGTACGGCTCGGCGCAGCGCGAGCGCGAAGCCTGCGCCGAGGCGGTCGGCTGGGTCGACCTCTCGCACGTCGGCAAGCTCGAGGTGCAGGGCGCCCCGGACCAGCTCGTCGCGCTGGGCTCCGAGCTCGCGGGCCGCGAGGTCGCCGCGGCCGGCGGCGGCGCGACTCCGATCGGCTCCGGCTGGTGGTGTCCGATGGCCGCGACGCGCGTTCTCGTGCTCCTCCCACCGGGCGGTGGCGACGAGCTCCGCGAGACGATCGCCGAGGCCCTCCCGCGCCTCGCGCCGTCGGCGAGCCTGGTGGACCTGACGAGCGCGCTCGCCTCGCTGGTGATCGTCGGGCCGCGCGCCCGCGAGGTGATCGCCCGCTTCTGCGCCCTGGACCTGCGGCCGGCTGCCAGCCAGGTGGGCTCGTTCCACCCGGGCTCGGTCGCGCGCACCCCGGGAGGCATCCTGCACGAGGGCCCCGACCGCTTCCGACTGCTGTTCGGCTCCGCCCTCGGCGAGTACCTGTGGACCGTCGTAGCGGACGCGGCCGAGCAGTTCGGCGGGCGCCCCGTGGGCGACGAGGTCCTGATGGAGATCGACCGCGAGACGGACGGGACATCCGCGCATGCTTGACATCTTCCGTAAGCGCCGCATGTGGCGCCGCCGCCCGGAGCTGAAGGACTCCTACGACGTCGTGATCATCGGCGGTGGCTCACACGGCCTGGCCACCGCTTACTACCTGCGCCAGCACGGGATCACGAACGTCGCGATCCTCGAGCGCAACTACATCGGCTCGGGCGCCGCCGGGCGAAACACGACGATCCTGCGCTCGAACTATAAGACGCCTGAGGGCGCGCGGTTCTACGACGCGAGCGTGAAGCTCTACGAGGGCCTCTCGCAGGACCTCGACTTCAACGTCATGTTCTCGCAGCACGGGCACCTCACGCTGGCGCACTCCGATCGGGCGCTCTTCGTGATGGCCAACCGCGCCGAGGTGAACCGGCTCGCAGGCATCGACTCGCGGGTCATCGGCCCCGCGGAGATCAAGGAGCTGGCGCCGGCGATGTACGTCGGGGAGGACACGACCTACCCGATCCTCGGCGCGCTCTACCACCCGCCGGGCGGGATCATCCGTCACGACGCCGTGGTGTGGGGCTTCGCGCGCGGCGCCGACGCCGGCGGCGCGGAGATCCACCCCGGCACCGAGGTCCTCGGCCTCGAGCGGACCGGCGACCGCATCACCGCGGTGCGCACGAACCGCGGCACGGTTCGCGCGGGCACCGTCCTCAACTGCACCGCGGGCTGGAGCACCCTGATCTGCGACATGGCCGGGGTGCCCCTGCCGATCACCACGCACATCCTCCAGGCCTGCGTCACCGAGTGCGTCAAGCCGCTGCTCGACGTCGTCATCGTCTCCTCGCAGATGCACGTCTACGTCAGCCAGACCGATCGCGGCGAGTTCCTGATGGGATCCGAGATCGAGCCTTGGACGACCTACCGCATGCAGGGCACGCTCAACTTCCTGCAGGACGTCACGCGCCACGTGCTCGAGCTCTTCCCGCAGCTCGAGCGGGCTCGCCTCATGCGCTCGTGGGCGGGACTCTGCGACCTCAGCCCGGACTACAGCCCGATCCTCGGCAAGACGGAGATCGAGAACTTCCACGTCAGCGCCGGTTGGGGCACCTACGGCTTCAAGGCCGCCCCGATCGTCGGCAAGACGCTGGCCGAGCTGACCGCGACCGGGCGCACCCCGGACCTGATCGCACCGTTCGAGCTCGAGCGCTTCTATGAGGATCGCCTCGTCTCCGAGCTCGCCGCTGCCGCCGTCAGCCACTGACGACCGGCTGGGCAATGCCTGACGCGATCCAAGGATCCGGTGCTTTCGCGTCCCCTCGAGGTGACGCGGGCGACCGCGGGGATCGCACCTCGTCGATCCATCGGCTGCTCGTCTCGTGCGCGGACCGGCCCGGCATCGTGGCCGCGATGTCGGGCTTCCTGCGCGACGAGGGTGCGAACATCATCACCTCGGACCAGCACAGCACCGATCCCGAGGGCGGGACGTTCTTCATGCGCATGGAGTTCGCGCTGAGGATCCCGCCGGCGGAGCGCGAGCCGTTCGCGCAGCGGTTCGCCGCCGGCGTCGGCGAGCCGTTCGGGATGGACTGGCGGCTGTGGCACGTCGACGAGCGCAAGCGGGTCGCGGTGCTCGTCTCACGCTACGACCACTGCCTGCTCGAGCTTCTCTGGCGTGCGCGCCGGGGCGAGGTCGAGGGCGACATCGGGATCGTCGTCTCCAACCACCCCGACCTGTCCGAGCAGGTCGAGGCGTTCGGCCTGCCCTACCACCACGTCCCGGTCACCAGGGACACCAAGGCGCAGGCGGAGGAGCGGCTGCTCGAGCTGCTCGCGGGCAGATACGACCTCATCGTGCTCGCCCGCTACATGCAGATCCTCTCCGGCGACTTCCTCTCGCGCGTCGGGGCCCCGGTGATCAACATCCACCACTCGTTCCTGCCGGCCTTCGCCGGCGCGGGTCCCTACGAGCGGGCGAAGGAGCGCGGCGTCAAGCTGATCGGCGCGACGGCGCACTACGTCACCGAGGAGCTCGATGCGGGGCCGATCATCGAGCAGGACGTGATCCGCGTCTCGCACCGCGACGACGTCGCGGCCCTCGTGCAGCTCGGCGCGGACGTCGAGCGCTCGGTGCTGACCCGTGCCGTGCAGCGCCACTGTGAGGATCGCGTGATCCTCCACGGGAACACGACCGTCGTCTTCTGAGCACCGTCCGCCGTCCGCCGTCTGTCGGCCGAAAGACGGCGGCGGGCGGCCCGCGGAGCGCGGAGCGAGGCGGCGACGCTAGGCGATCAGCGCGCGCGCCAGCGCGCGCCCCGCGTGCAGCGCCGCCGGCACACCGAGGCCCTCCTGCAGCGCACCTGGGTCGCCCGGCGCGGGCGGAGGGGCGCACCAGTCGCCGGCCGCGCCGATGCACAGGTCTTCGCTGACCAGGCACGGCTCCCGCAGCGGCTCGACGCACCGCGCGAACCTCCAGCGGTGGGCCAGCAGCAGCGTCGGCGGTGGAAGCGGCTCGTGGCCCAGCAGCCCGAGCGCCGCGACGAGATCCCGCGCGACGATGTCGCCGTCGTCGCCGAGCCGCGCCCGGCTCCACAGCGGCCCGGCCTGGACCGTCCAGCGCTCGCCCGGCTCGCGGCCCGGCTTGGCGCTCTCGCGGCAGGCCCAGGCGACCGGAGTCGCGCCCGCCGCCTCGCGGTGCCAGTCGAAGTCGAGCGCCAGCCGCTCGTCCCACGCGGCGAGCGCCGTCCAGCACGGCGCGTACAGCACACGGCCGGCGCGCTCGGCGAGGTCGGGCTCGCCGTCGGCGAGCAGCTCGGCCGATCGCGGCGCCGGCGCCGTCACGGCGACACGGTCGAACGCGCCGAGGTCGATGCCGTCGCCCGACTCGATCCGCACCGTGGTGCCGCGCGCCGCGCGGACGATCCTCGCGACCCGAACTCCCGCGCGCACGTCGAGGCCCGCGCCCAGCGCGACGCACAGCGTCTCCATCGACGGGACCGGCGTCTCGCGCTCGGCGAAGCAGGCGAGCTCGAGCCCGAGCGGCGCGAGCTCGAGCAGCCACGACCCACGGGCGAGCAGGGGGCAGCCGTCGTCGAACGCGCCCGCCTCGGTGCGGCGGGTCGCCGCACGCCCGCCGACGCTTCGCGAGCTCTCCAGCACGACGACGTCGTGACCGGCGCTCGCCAGCTCGCTCGCGCAGGCGAGGCCGGCGACTCCGGCGCCGATCACCGCGATGCGCATGGCGCAGACGGTACTCGCAAGTGCGCTGCGCGGGGCCGCTGTCGGGCGCTTGGCGCCGGTAGGATCGACCGGATTCCGGTACGCCACCCGAGCGCCCCCAAGGAGCCCCGCCGACATGGCTGACGACGTAACCAAGTACCTGCTCAGCGAGGATCGCATCCCCACCCACTGGGTGAACCTGATGGCGGACCTGCCCGGCGAGCCGCTGCCGCCGCTCAACCCGCAGACCAAGCAGCCGGCGGGGCCGCAGGACCTCCTCGCGATCTTCCCCGAGCAGCTGATCCTGCAGGAGGTCTCGACCGAGCCCGAGGTCGAGATCCCCGAGGAGGTGCGCGAGGCTTACAAGCTCTGGCGCCCGGCGCCGCTCTACCGCGCGCGGCGTCTCGAGCGGGCGCTCGATACCCCGGCGCACATCTACTACAAGTACGAGGGTGGTTCGCCGGCCGGCTCGCACAAGCCGAACACGGCCGTTCCCCAGGCGTACGAGAACGCGAAGGCCGGCATCCGCCGGATCACGACGGAGACCGGCGCCGGCCAGTGGGGCTCGTCGCTGGCTTTCGCCTGCGGGATCTTCGGCCTTGAGTGCGAGGTCTTCATGGTCGGCTCGTCGTACGACCAGAAGCCCTACCGGCGCTCGATGATGGAGACCTGGGGCGCGACGGTCCATCGCTCGCCCTCGCAGCTGACCCAGTCGGGCCGCTCCCACGCCGAGTTCGACACGGGGTCGCTCGGCATCGCGATCTCCGAGGCCGTCGAGATCGCCGCGCAGAACGACGACACCAACTACGCGCTCGGCTCGGTGCTCAACCACGTCGTGCTGCACCAGACGGTGATCGGGGTGGAGACGATCGAGCAGATGGGGATGGCCGGCGAGGAGCCGGACGTCGTCATCGCCTGCGTGGGCGGCGGGTCGAACTTCGGCGGTCTCGCCGGCCCCTGGCTGCGGCGCAACCTGCGCGAGGGTGCGACGACGCGCTTCGTCGCCGCCGAGCCGGCGGCCTGCCCGACGCTGACGAAGGGCATCTACGCCTACGACTTCGGCGACACCGCGGGGCTGACGCCGCTGATGCCGATGTACACGCTGGGCCACGACTTCGTGCCGCCGCCGGTGCACGCCGGCGGGCTGCGCTACCACGGCGACTCACCGCTCGTCTCCGCGCTCGTCCACGAAGGGCTCGTCGAAGCGCGCGCCTACCGTCAGAGCGAGACCTTCGCGGCCGGCATGCAGTTCGCGCGCAGCGAGGGCATCATCCCCGCACCCGAGCCGACCCACGCGATCCGCGCCGCGATCGACGAGGCCCTGGCGGCCAAGGAGGCCGGTGAGGAGCGCGTGATCCTGTTCGGGCTCTCCGGCCACGGTCACTTCGACCTGTCGGCCTACGACGCGTATCTCGCGGGCACGCTCGAGGATCCCGAGTTCTCACAGGAGGACATGGACCGCGCGGTGGCGAAGCTTCCGCAGGGAGTCCCGGCGCTGTAGCGCCGACGCTTCCGATCGGATCCAGTCGGAGGGAGAGGGATGAGCACGTCCGCGGCGGCCCGCAGGATCGACATCGGGGGGGTCCTCAGCAAGGCGTTCGACACGTACGGCAAGTACCTGAGCACGCTCGTGCTCGGGGCGCTCGTCGTGTTCGTGCCGGTCGCGCTGATCGCCGCGCTGCTCTCGAGCTCGGTGTTCGGCTCGCTGATCGCCGCAGTGGCGTCGATCATCGGCACCACGTGGTACTCGGGGATGGTCGTGCGGACCGTCCAGGACGTGCAGGACGGCCGGCTCGACTCGACGCTCGGGGAGCTCTTCGGCTCGGTCACGCCGGTGCTCGGGCAGCTGATCCTCGTCGGGCTCGTGGCGGGCATCGGCATCGCGATCGGCTTCGTGCTGCTGATCGTCCCCGGCCTGATCCTGCTGGCGATCTGGGCCGTCGCGGCGCCGGTCGTCGTCGTCGAGCGGCCGGGCGTCTTCGCGGCGCTCTCGCGCAGCGGCGCTCTGACGAAGGGCAACCGCTGGCAGGTCTTCGGCGTGATCGTCGTGATCTTCGCCGTCGTCGTCGTCGTCGGGATCGTCTTCGGGGCGATCAGCGCGATCGGCGACTCCGTCGTGCTCTCGTTCCTCGTCCAGCTCGCGATGAACGTGCTCATCGCGCCGATCTGGGCGCTGGCCGCCGCGATCCTCTACTTCGCGCTGCGCGAGGCCCAAGGCGAGCAGGCACTGCCGGGCTCGATGGAGGTCTTCGCCGGCGGCGCCGACGGCGGGGGCTTCACCCCGCCGGCGCCGCCGGACTCAGCGCCGCCCGCACCGGGGTCGCCGCCGGCTTGGTCCCCGCCCGATGCGCCGTCGGCTTCGTCTATGCCCGAGGCGCCGTCCTCGCCCCAGGCGGCGCCGTCCTCGCCCCCGGCGGCGCCGTCGCCTGCGTCGCCTGCGCCGCCTGCGTCGGCGTCTCCGTCCACGCCTGAGGCGCCGTCCGCTCCCTCTGCGCCTGAGGCGCCGTCGGCTCCGGCCTCGCCCGAGGGGTCGCCACCCGATCCCCCTCCGGCGTCGGCCGCCGACGCCTTCGGCAACCCGGGGGCTCCGGCCTCGGGCGCCGACGCCTTCGGCAACCCGCTGCCGCCGTCCCCGCCTGGCGGCAGACGGCCGGGCGGGAGCGTGCCGCCGCCGGGGATGGACTGAGGTCGGCCGGCAACGCCGCGAGGCCCCGCAATGCGGGGCCTCGCGTTCCTACTCCGACCGGCGCGGGGGCCTGGTGCGTCGGTCGCCTTGTGTCCGGCGCGGAGTTTCGGGCTCAGCGGCGCGGGCTTCGGGGCCTGTAGCGCTCGTCGTGCTTGGCGTGGTGGTCGACCGACTGCTCCGTGCGCGCCTCGCGGTCGTGGCTGCGGGGAGCCTTGCGCTCGACGCGCTCGCACGAGCCCTTGGGGTTCTCGCTCGTTGCGTCGGCGATGACGTCGACGGTGTCGAGCAGCGCAACGTCACGCCCATCGCCGCAGGTGATGCGGTCGACCTCGCCGTCGCGCGTGTGGAAGCGGTCGTTCCCCGGCCCGCCGTCGAGCGTGTCGCCCACGACGTCGATCTCGCCGCGCGGGCCCGGCGTCACGTCGGCGCGGGCCAGCGCCCAGAGGTCGTCGTTGCCCTCGCCGCCGAAGCTGGCGTCGACGCCGACGTTCGCGTAGATCCGGTCGTTGCCGGCGCCGCCGCGCTGGGTGTCGTCGCCGGAGCCGCCGGCCATCAGGTCGTTGCCCGCGTCGCCGTCGATCGTGTCGTTGCCATCGCCGCCGTAGAGCCGGTCGCGCGCGTCGCCGCCGGAGATCGCGTCGTCCCCGAGCCCGCCCCAGATGCTGTCGTTCGAGAAGCGGTCACCGGTCCCGGGCGTGTCGCCGATCAGGCGATCGGCGCCGGCGCCGCCCCAGATGCGGTCGTCGTTCTGGAGCCCGCGGATCGTGTCGTCTCCGCCGTCGCCCCAGAGGAGGTCGCGGCCCAGCTCGCCGTCGATCGTGTCGTCGCCCTCGCCGCCGCGCACGAAGTCGCCCTGGGTGCCACCGTTGACGGTGTCGGCTCCCGCGCCCGCGAATATGACGTCGTGGCCGGCGCCGCCGTCGATCGCGTCGTCGCCCGCCAGCCCGCGGATCAGATCGTGGCCGCCGAGGCCGGAGATCGCGTCGGACGTCGGCGTCCCGGTGAGCCTGTCGGAGCGCGGCGTGCCGGTGATCGTCGCGGCGACCGCGACGGCTGCGGTGAGCGCGAGCACGGCGAGTGCGGCGAAGAGCGAGATGCTGATGCGAGCCGGGCGCATGGCCTTCCTTCCTGTCGGACCGTTCTTTCCGGCCGCTCGAACACCGCCGCCCGGCGGGAGTTGCGTCGAAAGGCCGGGCGCCCTCTATCGTGGTGGGGCGCCCGACGGGGCCGGTAGCGCGTCACGACGACGATGTCGCCGTGCGGCTGCCATACTCTCTGCGCGCCACGGGGGCGTAGCTCAGTCGGTTAGAGCGCCGGCCTGTCACGCCGGAGGTCGCGGGTTCGAGTCCCGTCGCTCCCGTCCCGAAGAGACCCTGCAGGCGTGGGGTTTCTTGGTTGTTGGGGTCGCTTGAACCGCCGCTGGCGACCGTGGGCGTTTGCTGGCTTGGAAGGCAGGGGATCGTCAGCGGCGCAGTAGACAGCGATCGACAGCAGGTCGAGGTCGGCGAGCATCGAGGCTCCTCCTTGGAGTCGGCGGTGACATCAGGCGCCGCCGACTTCGACCTGTCTGTTTATGTCCCCTGCAATCCGGCCCGCCCTCCACGAGCCGTGGGACTACTCGTCTAGGCCTTCCCGCCGAGCCGGAACGAGTAGAGATGATCGTCGTCCCACCTCCCCTCGTGGATCGAGTGTTCGACGCTACGCGCCGGACGCGACGGAACGGCCCTTCACGCGTCGGCCGGCAGAAGCGTGAAGGCCTTGCCGTGGAGCGGCAAGACAGCGCGAAAATGCCGTTCGTCGAAGCTGAGGATGCGGGTCGTGCGGTGGCGTGCGGCGAGGGTGACGAGCGCGCAGTCCGCGAGACCGAGATCGAGATCGGCATAGCGCGTGTCCAGGTCGATAATCGTGGCGTAGTCGCCGCGCTCGAGGTTTCCGACCGAGAACCGTCCGGCCGCGAGGTCTGCGAGGAACGCCCGTCGCGCCCCGGGCCCAAACCGCTGTCCGAGGAGGTAGTCGACCTCGGCGGTCGTCGGCGCCGGGATCACGAGCGCCCCCGTTTCGCTCGTGAGGGCGCTTAGAATCGCCTCGCGCTGTGGCTCTGCCGGGTCAGCAAGAGCGACAAGCGGCGCGGCGTCGATGAGCAGCGTCACGTGCCGAAGCCGTCGAGCAGCTCGCGCTCCGGGATCTGCGAGATCGGACGCGGATCGTCGTCGGATCGGCGAAAGCCGGCCACGAGCGCGAAGTTTCGATCCTTGGACGCTTGCGGCTCATAGGCGTCGACGGCCGCTCGGAGGATCTCCGCCTGCGAGCGGCCCTCCTCGTTCGCGAGTCGCCTCAGGCGTGCGGCCTGCGCCTCGTCGAGATAGACGCTGGTCTTGCGCATGCCGTTAGTGTAGGGCATGACGTAGGGCGAACCACCCTGTCACGCCGAAGGTCGCGGGTTCGAGTTCCGTCGCTCCCGTCCCGAAGAAGCTCTGTGCTCGTACCAAGACTGACCGTCTCGAAGCACGACTGACTTCTGCGGAGCGCAAGCGCATCGAGCAGGCCGCGGCGCTCGCTGGTGGGCCGGTGTCTGCCTTTGTCGTGCTCGCCGCGCTGGAGCGGGCTGAGGTTGTCGTGACCGAGCTCGCCGCCACGGTCCTTCCTGTCGACTATTTCGATCGGCTTGTCGCTGCGCTCGATGCGCCAGATCACGCGCCGAAGCTCGCACGGACGGCACGCGGCGCGCGCGAGCAAGCGGATCAAGGCGGCGTGAGCCTCCGGATCGAGCCGCTCTCCGACCCCGCAGCCGGGGCACTCGATGATCAAGGCGGCGTGAGCCTTCGGATCGAGCCGCTCTCCGACGGCTACGACCTCACCGCATTCAGCTGTGGCCATCCGACGCTTGACGCATGGCTGCGCGAGCACGCTCATCATGCGACGCGCGGGGGAACCCGGACCTATCTGCCGCTGGAGGAGGGCTCCGAGACGATCGACGGCTACTTCGCGATCGCGCCGCATCTGCTTGAGCGCGAGCAGGCACCACGTCGCGTCGGGCGCGGCGCTCCGAGCCACATCCCGGCGATCCTGCTCGCGAAGCTCGCGCTCCATGAGCGTCTTCGTGGGCACCCTCCAACCCACATCTCAGACCGTCCTCGGCACGTGGCCGTTGATCGTGAAGGCGAAGCGCATGAGCTTGTGACCGACGTCGGCGGTCGGCTCGAACATGCACGGGCAGCCTCCGTCGATCACCTGGAGCCCCTGCCGACGGCCGTACTCGGCCGCCGCCTGCGAGACGCTCCCGCCGCCGAAGGCACGATGCATCCACACGTGGTGGATGCCGAGCTCGGCGCACTCGCGCATCGTCTCCTCGCAGGTCTCCGGCCGCGTTCCCATCACGACGGCGTCGACTCCGCCCGGAATGGAGCGCAGATCGTGGTAGGAGCGGTCGCCCTCGACCTCCTCGGCGTTCGGATTGACCGCGAACACCTCGTAGCCGCGCTCGCGAAGGCGCTGGTACACGATGTTGCTGCCGTGGCCCTTTGGATGTCTGGATACGCCCGTGACCGCCACCCGCTTGTTGCTCAGGAAGGCGGAGGCGGCCTCTTGGATGCTCGTCATCTCGCGGAAGCTCCTTCGGCTCGAGGAGCACGACGGCGCGAACGGCCGGTCTGCGTCGTCGTCGCCGGGCTCCGTCGGGGTTTATCGACGCACCACCCGCTGGGGCACCTGGAACGCTCCTCTTCTCGCGTGGCGCCGGCATCGGGGTATTCCCCGATAGGTCCGCATCGTCCCACGACGTGGCAGCGGGTGGGCGCGGGCGCCCGGGCGTGAGCAGGAGCGCACTTGCTCTACGCCGGCGAGCCCGCGAGCATGTGGAGAGCGCAGTCAGCGCCGCGACGAGGAGGTCGGGAAATGGCCGGCGAGCTGGTAAGGGGCCGGATCGAGGAGCTGGTGGCCGAGGAGCACCGGCTCTGGGAGGCGGAGTCGAGCGGGGAGGCGACCGAGGGCGATCGCCACCGGCTCGACGAGCTGAGGGTGACGCTCGACCAATGCTGGGACCTGCTCCGGCAGCGCCGCGCGCTCGCCGAGCTCGGCCTCGACGCCGACGATGCGACGGTGCGCCCGGCCGACGTGGTCGAGGGCTACGAGCAGTAGCGGCAGCGGGCGCCGCACGGTGCGCGTGACCTACGAGCCCGATCCGGGCGCGCTGCGTACCGACATCGCCACGCTCGCGGGCATGGTCCGCGGCTCGGCCGGCCCCGGTGAGCGGGCGGCGGCCGCGTGGGCCGCGGAGCGCCTGCGCGCGGCGGGCGCGGCCGATGTCGTCGTCGAGCCCTATCGGGGGCGCGCGACGAACAGCTGGAGCTTTGCCGCGCACTCGCTTGCCGGGCTCGCGGCTGCGAGGGTCGGTGGCGCGTGCGGCGCGGCGCTGGCACTCGCGGCGCTCGCCTCGCTGGAGCGCGACGTCAGCGGCCGCGCTCCGTGGCGCCGGCGGATTGCCGGCGGCGGCGAGGGCGCGAGCGTCGTCGGCCGGTTCCCGCCTCGGGGTGAGCCGCGTGCCCGCGTCGTCCTCGTCGCCCACCTCGACGCCGCCCGGACGGGGCTCGTGTGGAGTCCTCGGATCGTCGCGATCGGCGCCGCCCGGGCGCTGCGCCGGCGGGGCATGCAGCCGGTCATGGGCCTGCAGGCGATCGCGCTGGCGGCCGCCGCCGGGGCGGCGCTGACGAGCCGGCACGGCCCACGGGCCGCGCACCGGGCGCTCGCCACGCCGGCGATCGCGCTGAACGCGCTGGCGATCGCGCTGAACCTCGAGATCGCGCGCTCGTCCGTCGTTCCGGGCGCGAACGACAACGCCAGCGGCGTCGCCGCGGCGCTCGACCTCGCACGGGCGCTCGCCGCAGGCCCGCTGGGCCACACCGAGGTCCTGGTCGCGCTGGTCGGCGGCGAGGAGACCGGCATGGGCGGCTTCCACGCCGTGCTCGACCGCCGGACGGGCCTGCTGGACGCATCGAGCACGCTCGTCGTCGGACTCGACACACTCGGCTGCGGAACGCCGATCGTCGCCGCTGCCGAGGGCGCCGTCCTGACCCATCGCTATCGGGACGTGGACCTCGACCTGGCCGACGCGGGCGCGGCGCTCGCCGGCGAGCCCTCCCCGCAGCGCTGGCGGATCGGCGCCTGGACCGATCCGCTGCTGGCTCTCCGAGCGGGGCTGCCGGCGCTCTCGCTGCTCTCCGTCGGGCCGGGCTTCTACCCCCACTACCACCATCCCACCGACCTGCCGGAGCACGTCGACCTCGGCTGCGTCGCGCGCTGCGCGCGCATCGCGCACGGGGTGCTGCGGGCGTTCGACGCTCGCGTCGACGGTCCCTCGGCGCCGCCCGCCCGGACGTCTTGCGACAATGCGGCACCATGAGCGCGAACCCCCCGAAGGGCGCCAAGCCCTCCTCAGCAGACCGCCGGAAGGGCCAGAGGCCGCGGGCGGATCGTCCTAAGGGGGCGAAGGCCGCTGCCGCGCAGCGCGCGGCCGCCCAGGCCGCGGCCGCCAAGCGGCGCAACATGATCCTCGGCGCGATCCTCGTCGGCGTCATCGTGGTCGTCGCGGCGGTGATCCTGCTCAGCTCCGGGGGCGGCGACAAGGGCGGCGGTGCCGCCGGCGGCGGCCCGGTGGCGGGCGTCGCGGAGACGAGCGAGATGCTCGACGGGATCCCGCAGGCGGGCGGCGAGCTCGGCGACCCCAAGGCGCCGGTCACGCTGATCGAGTTCGCCGACATGCAGTGCCCGTTCTGCGCCCAGTTCGCGAAGGGCCCCTACCCGGTGATCGTCAACGACTACGTGCGCGACGGCAAGGTGCGCGTCGAGTTCAGGACGCTCAGCTTCATCGGCCCGGACTCGGAGAAGGCGGCGCGCGCCGCGGCGGCGGCCGGGGCGCAGGGACGGGAGTCGTACTTCACGCAGATCTGGTACTTCAACCAGGGCGGGGAGAACACCGGCTACGCCACCGATGGGTTCGTCGAGCGGATCTGGAAGGCCGCCGGCGTCGACGTCGCGAAGGCGAAGGCGTTCGTCGCGACCCCGCAAGCGCAGCAGTCGCTCGACGGCGCCAATCGCGACGCCGAGAAGTACGGAGTCTCCAGCACGCCGTCGTTCGTCATCGGACGGACCGGTGGCCCGTACACCAAGCTCGAGACCGACGTCGGCAGCGCCGAAGGGCTGAAGGCCGCGATCGACGCGCTGCTGAAGAAGTAGCGGCCGGCAGGCGACCGAGCGGCCTACGGGCCGACCGCGATATTCATACGTAGGGTGATACCCTACGTAGTGGTGAAGAAGACGAGCATCTACCTCGACGACGAGCTCGACCGCGCGCTCGCGCTGCGTGCCGCCGAGGAGGGCATCACGAAGGCCGAGCTGATCCGCCGATCGCTCGCCGGCGTCGTGATGCGCCCGGCCCGGCCGAAGCCGAGCGTCGGGATCCTGCGCAGTGGGCGCGGCGATCTCGCAAGGCGCGACGAGCAGATCCTCGACGAGACCGGGTTCGGCGATTGGCGATCGTCGTAGACACCTCGCTCGCGCTGGCCGTGTACGACGCCGACGACGATCTCCACGCGATCGCCGCGGCGTGGCTCGCATCGGTCGACGACGAGCTGGTGACCACTCCGCTGGCGATCGCCGAGCTCGACCACCATCTGGGACGCCTCTCTCGTGACGCGCTCGAGGTCTTCCACGACGACCTCGATCGCGGCGCCTGGATCGTCCGCTGGTGGGCCGACGCGATGACCGAGAGCGTCGCGATCGCTCGCAGGCGACCCGACGTCGGCCTCGCCGACGCCTCGCTGGTCGCGCTCGCTCGTCGCCTGCGCACCGACCGGATCGCGACCTTCGACCACCATCACTTCAGGACCCTCACGACCGACGATGGCCGGCCCCTGGTCCTGTTGCCGGTCGATTCGTCGTGAGAGCATCAATCGACACAGACACCCGAAACGAAAGCCCTGACATGTCCGCCAACAGCTTCGACGCCCGCGGCACGCTGACCGTCGGCGACCGCTCCTTGGAGATCTTCCGGCTGGAAGCCCTGCAGTCGCGCTACGACGTCGCCCGCCTTCCCTACTCGCTGAAGATCCTGCTCGAGAACCTCCTGCGTACGGAGGGCAACGGCGCGGTGAGCGCCGATGACGTGATCGCGCTCGCCACGTGGGACGCGAAGGCCGAGCCGAGCCGCGAGATCGCCTTCACGCCGGCGCGCGTGGTCCTTCAGGACTTCACCGGCGTCCCGGCCGTCGTGGACCTCGCGGCGATGCGCGACGCGATGGCCGACCTCGGCGGCGATCCGGCGCAGATCGAGCCGCTCGTCCCGGCCGAGCTGGTCATCGACCACTCCGTCCAGGTCGACGCGTTCGGCACGTCCGACGCGTTCGCGATCAACGCCCAGCGCGAGTTCGAGCGCAACCGCGAGCGCTACCAGTTCCTGAAGTGGGGCCAGCAGGCATTCGAGACCTTCAAGGTCGTCCCGCCGGACACCGGCATCGTCCATCAGGTCAACCTCGAGTATCTCTCGCGCGTCGTCTTCGTCGACGAGCGCAGCGGACGCGCCTACCCGGACACGCTCGTCGGGACCGACTCGCACACGACGATGATCAACGGCCTCGGCCTGCTCGGCTGGGGCGTCGGCGGCATCGAGGCCGAGGCGGCGATGCTCGGTCAGCCGATGTCGATGCTGATCCCGCAGGTCGTCGGCTTCCGCCTCGAGGGCGAGCTGCCCGAGGGCGCCACCGCGACCGACCTGGTCCTGACGGTCACCGAGCTGCTGCGGGCGAAGGGCGTCGTCGGCAAGTTCGTCGAGTTCTACGGTCCCGGCGTCGCCGGGCTGCCGCTCGCCGATCGCGCGACGCTCGGCAACATGAGCCCCGAGTTCGGCTCGACCTGCGCGATCTTCCCGATCGACGCCGAGACGCTGCGCTACCTCGAGTTCACCGGCCGTCCCGCGGAGCAGGTAGCGCTCGTCGAGGCGTATGCCAAGGAGCAGGGCATGTGGCTCGACGAGTCGAGCGAGGAGCCGACCTTCTCCGACACGCTCGGCCTGGACCTCGGCGACGTCGAGCCCTCGATCGCCGGGCCGCGCCGTCCGCAGGACCGCGTCCCCCTGGCCCGCGCCCAGGCGGCGTTCCGCGACGAGCTGCGCAACTACGTCGAGCCGCCCGCCAACGGCCAGGACGAGGCGATCGCGGAGAGCTTCCCGGCAAGCGATCCGCCGGCCCACGAGGTCCCGGGGGCCAAGCCCGCCGGGATCGCCCCGCAGGACGTGCCGGCCGGCTCGCCGGCCGTCGCCGCTCGCCGGCCGGTCGAGGTGGTGCTCGACGACGGCACGCGCACCGAGCTCGACCACGGCCATGTCGTGATCGCGGCGATCACTTCGTGCACGAACACGTCGAACCCCTCCGTGATGCTCGGCGCCGGGCTGCTCGCGCGCAACGCGCTGGCCAAGGGGCTGCAGAGCAAGCCCTGGGTCAAGACCTCGCTCGCCCCGGGGTCGAAGGTCGTCACCGAGTACCTCGAGCGCGCCGGCCTGCAGGACGACCTCGACGCGCTCGGCTTCAACCTCGTCGGCTACGGCTGCACGACCTGCATCGGCAACTCGGGCCCGCTGCCCGAGGCGATCTCCGCGGCGATCGCCGAGAACGACCTGACCGTCTGCTCCGTGCTCTCGGGCAACCGCAACTTCGAGGGACGGATCAACCCCGACACGAAGATGAACTACCTCGCCTCGCCGCCGCTCGTGGTGGCGTACGCGCTCGCCGGCACGATGGACATCGACCTGCAGAGCGAACCGCTCGGGCAGGACCGCGACGGCGTCGACGTCTATCTGCGCGACGTCTGGCCGGACGAGCACGAGATCGCCCGCACGGTCGAGCAGGCCGTCCAGTCGGACATGTTCCGCAAGAGCTACGGCCAGGTGTTCGACGGCGACGTCAACTGGAACGGGCTCGACGTCCCCAGCGGTGACCGCTACGCGTGGGACGAGCAGTCGACCTACGTCCGCAAGCCGTCGTACTTCGAGGGGATGGGGCACGAGCCCGAGCCGCTGCGCGACATCCTCGGCGCACGCGTGCTGGCCAAGCTCGGGGACAGCGTCACGACCGACCACATCTCGCCCGCGGGGGCGATCAAGCGCGACTCGCCGGCCGGCTCCTACCTGACCGACCACGGCGTGGAGCCGCGGGACTTCAACTCCTACGGCTCGCGGCGCGGCAACCACGAGGTGATGGTGCGCGGCACGTTCGCCAACATCCGCCTGCGCAACCGGCTCGCGCCGGGGACCGAGGGCGGCGTGACGCGCCACCTGCCCAGCGGCCTGGACATGACGATCTTCGACGCCGCGATGCGCTACGAGCGGGAGGGAACACCGCTGGTCGTGCTCGGCGGCAAGGAGTACGGCTCCGGCTCATCGCGTGACTGGGCGGCGAAGGGCACGAACCTGCTCGGCGTGCGCGCCGTGATCGCCGAGAGCTTCGAGCGCATCCACCGCTCGAACCTCGTCGGCATGGGCGTGCTGCCGCTCCAGTTCGCCGACGGGCAGAGCGTCGCCTCGCTCGGGCTCTCCGGCCAGGAGGTCTTCGCGATCACCGGGTTCGCCGAGCCGCTGAACAGGGGCGAGCTGCCGCGCCACGTCACCGTCAACACGGGGGAGCTGGAGTTCCAGGCGCTGGTGCGGATCGACACTCCGAAGGAGGCCGAGTACTTCCGTCACGGCGGGATCCTGCGGTTCGTGCTGCGCGAGCTGCTGGCCCGCGGGTAGCAGGCGGCGGGGCGGGCAGGGCGCGCGGCGGCGGTCGGCGCCGGTCGGCGCGGCATAGGCGGCGTGGGGGCGGGGCGTCCCCGCCGCGCGCGCCCGCCATGCCGCTTCCCGTGCCCGCGCGCGCCCGCCACCGCTCCGCGCTGTACGCCTGCCCGAGATACGGTCTCGGACATGAGGATCCGCGCCGCAGTGCTCGAGGAGTTCGGCAAGCCGCTCGTCGTCCAGGAGCTCGACCTCGACGGGCCGAAGGCCGGCGAGGTGCTCGTCCGCCTCGTGGCGTGCGGCGTGTGCCACACCGACATGTACACGGCGAGCGGCGTCGACCCGAGCGGCTACGCGCCGGCGGTGCTCGGCCACGAGGGCGCGGGGATCGTCGAGGCGGTCGGCGAGGGGGTCAGCTCGCTGCGGCCGGGCGACCACGTGCTGACGCTGTTCTCCCCCCAGTGCCGGGAGTGCGTCCACTGCGCCTCGGGCAAGACCAACATCTGCCTGGCGATCCGCGACGAGCAGAACCGCGGCTACCTGCCCGACCACACCACTCGACTGCACCGCGGGGACGAGCGGATCCGCCACTTCATGGGCACCAGCACGTTCGCCGAGGCGACGGTCATGCCGGAGATCGCGCTCGCCAAGGTCCCGAAGGACGCGCCGCTCGACGTCCTCTGCACCCTCGCCTGCGGCGCCACGACCGGCATCGGCGCCGCGCGCTACATCGCCCGGGTCGAGCCGGGGTCGACGGTCGCGGTGTTCGGCGCCGGTCTCGTCGGGCTCGGCGCGGTTGCCGGCTCGAAGCTCGCCGGGGCCGAGCGGATCATCATCGTCGACCCGAGCGCGACCCGACGCGCGCAGGCGGTCGACCTCGGGGCGACCGACGCGCTGGCGGGCGGCGAGGAGGCCGTCGAGCGGATCGTAGAGCTGACCGGCGGCTTCGGCGCGGACTACACCTTCGAGGCGACCGGGCTCGTCGACGTCATGCGCCAGGCGGTCGAGGCGGCCCGGATGGGCTGGGGTCAGTGCGTGATCGCCGGGGTGGCCGGCAAGGGCGAGACGCTCAACGTCATCCCGCGGTACCTGATCACCGGCCGGCGGATCACGGGCGCCTCGTTCGGCGGCGCGCGCGGCCGCGACGACGTGCCCGAGCTCGCACAGCTCTACCTCGACGGCCGCCTCCCGCTCGAGAAGCTGATCTCCCACCATCTGCCGCTCGAGCAGGTCAACGAGGCCTTCGAGCTGATGGAGCGCCAGGACGGCATCCGCACCGTGCTGACGTTCGATTGACGGCGTCTCAGGCCATCGCGCCGCTCGTCGCCCGGGCGCCCTCGGCGAGGAAGTCGCCGACGACGGCGTGGTACTCGGGGACGTCGAGCAGGAACGAGTCGTGGCCCCACGGCGAGGTGATCTCGACGTGCCGGGCGTCGCAGCCCGCGGTCCTCAGGTCGCGCACCATGCGCTCGGAGTGCGCCGGCGAGAAGCGCCAGTCGGTGTCGAAGCTGACGGCCAGGAAGCGCGTCGCGTTCCCGCGCAGCCGCTCGGCGATGCCCGACTCCTCGAACGGCTGGAAGTAGTCCATCGTGCGCGTCAGGTAGAGGTAGCTCAGGGCGTCGAAGCGACGCAGGAAGCTCGCGCCCTGGTGGTGCAGGTAGTGCTCGACCTCGAAGTCCGGCCCAAGGCCGGGCGGCGCCCCCTCGACACGCCGCGCGCGGCCGAACTTGTGGGCGAACGACTCTTCGGAGAGATAGGTGATGTGCGCCATCATCCGCGCGACCGCCAGGCCGATGTTCGGGCCCCAGCCGGTGTCGTGGTAGGCGCCGCCCTGGAACCCGGGGTCGCGCATGATCGCCTCGCGGGCGACCGTCGAGAAGGCGATGTTCATCGCCGAGAGCTCGGCGCTCGCGCAGATCGGCAGGCAGAGGCGCATCGCGCCGGGATCGTCGATCGCCCACTGCAGGGCCTGCATGCCGCCGAGCGATCCGCCGATCGCGGCGTGAAGGCGCGCGATCCCGAGGTGCTCGAGCAGCCGTCGGTGGACCGTCACGAGGTCGCGCACCCCGAACATCGGGAACTCCAGACCGTAGCGGCGACCGGTCGCCGGGTCGATCGACGAGGGGCCGGTCGTTCCCTGGCAGCCGCCCAGCAGGTTCGGCGAGATGACGAAGTAGCGGTCGGTGTCGATCGGCCGCCCCGGGCCGATGAGGCGGTCCCACCAGCCGCGGCGCGCGGGGTCGCCGTGGTGGCCGGCAGCGTGCGCGTCGCCGGTCAGCGCGTGGTGGACGAAGACGGCGTTGGCGCGCTCGGCGTCCAGCTCGCCGTACGTCTCGTAGGCGACGTGCAGCGGGGCGAGCCTCGCGCCCGACTCGAGAACGAGCGGGTCGGCCTCGTCGAAGAGGACGACCCGCTGTGTCTCGACGCGGCCGAGGCCGCCCGCCGTCATGCCGGGGCCGCCGCCTGCTTCGCCACCGCCAGCGCCTGGTCGAGGTCGGCGAGGATGTCGCCGATGTTCTCGATGCCGACCGAGAGGCGCACCGTCGCCTGGGTGACGCCGGCCGTCGCGAGCTCCTCGTCGTTGAGCTGCGAGTGCGTCGTCGAGGCGGGGTGGATCGCCAGCGACTTGGCGTCGCCGATGTTCGCCAGGTGGCTGAACAGGTTCAGGCCTTCGATGAAGCGCTGTCCGGCCTCGCGGCCACCCTTCACGCCGAACGTCACCAGGGCACCGTAGCCGTTTCGCAGCACGCGGTCGGCGACGGCGTGGTACCGGCTCGACTCGAGGCCCGGGTAGTAGACCCACTCCACCGCCTCGTGCTGCTCGAGGTGGCGGGCGACGGCGAGCGCGTTCGACGTGTGGCGCTCCATCCGCAGCGGCAGCGTCTCGACGCCCTGCAGGAACAGGAAGGCGTTGAACGGCGACAGCGCGGCACCGGTGTTGCGCAGGAGCACCGTGCGCACGCGGCCGACGTAGGCGGCCGGACCCAGGGCGTCGCTCCAGACGACCCCGTGGTAGCTGGGGTCGGGCTGGGTCAGACCGGGGAAGCGGGAGCGGTTGGCGACCCAGTCGAAGCGACCGGAGTCGATCACGATGCCGCCGATCGACGTGCCGTGACCGCCGATGAACTTCGTCAGCGAGTGCACCACGATGTCGGCGCCGAGCTCGAAGGCGCGGGTGCCGACGGGCGTGGCGACGGTGTTGTCGAGGATCAGCGGCAGGCCGTGCTCGTGGGCTGCCGCCGACCAGGCCGGGATGTCCATCACGTTGAGCTTCGGGTTGCCGATCGTCTCGCCGAACACGAGGCGCGTGCGATCGTCGGCGAGGCGTGAGATCGCGCCCGGGTCGTCGCCGTCGGCGAAGCGCACCTCGATCCCGTACTGGGGCAGCGTGTGGGCGAAGAGGTTGTACGTGCCGCCGTAGATCTGGCTGGTGGAGATGATGTTGTCGCCGCTGCTGGTGACGTTGAGGACCGCATACGTCACGGCGGCCTGGCCGGAGGCCGTCACGACGGCGCCGATTCCGCCCTCGAGGTCGGTCAGACGCTGCTCGAGCACGCCCCACGTCGGGTTCATGATCCGCGTGTAGATGTTCCCCGGCACCTTCAGCGCGAAGAGGTCCGCGGCGTGCTGGGTGTCCTCGAAGACGTACGAGCTCGTCTGGTAGATCGGGACGGCCAGCGCGTTCGTCGTCGGATCCGGCTGCTGGCCGCCGTGGAGGGCGATCGTCTCGGGGTGGAAGGTCGGCTGGTCGCTCACGGCTTGCTCCTCGGAATCGGTGAGCCGCACAAAATAGCCGAAATCCGATGGGACAACGGGTAATGGTCCGGGTCGAATCCCCGGCGAATCCCCTGGCACATTGGCGAGCACGCGCCCGCCCGCGCGTGCGTGTGCGCCCGCGCGGGCGGGCGCGCGCGGGCGAGGCGGGGCACGCGGGCGACCGTCTAGGGTCACATCCGTGTCGATCCCATCCGTGTCGATCCCATCCGTCCTGCGCTCACTGCTCACCGCTCCCGGTCCGTCGGGCTACGAGGCGACCGCGGCTGCCGTCTGGCGCGAGGCCGCGAGCGCGTTCGGCGCGCAGGTCGCCGGCGACGTGATGGGCAGCTCGACCGCGCGTGTCGCCGGCACGGCGGGCGGGCCGACGCTGGCGATCGTCGGCCACATCGACGAGATCGGGCTGATCGTCACCAGCATCGAAGACGGCGGGATGCTGCGCTTCACCGGGGTCGGCGGCTGGGACCCGCAGGTGCTGATCGGACAGCGCGTCGAGCTGCAGTCCAAGGGCGGGGCGGTGCAGGGCGTGATCGGCCGCAAGCCGATCCACCTGCTCGAGGCCGACGATCGCAAGAAGGTCCAGGAGCTCAAGGCGCTGCACATCGACGTCGGCGCGAAGGACGGCGAGCAGGCCGCGTCGATGGTCCGCGTCGGCGACGTCGCGGTGATCGCCGGCGAGCCGCTCGAGCTGCCCAACGGCCGCGCCGCCTCGCGCGCGATGGACAATCGCCTCGGCTGCTTCGTCGCGCTCGAGGCGGGACGCCTGGTCGCCGAGCGCGGCGGCGCGCCGGGGGATGTCGTCGCGATCGCCGCGGTCCAGGAGGAGACGACGTTCGGCGGCTCGCGTACGAGCGCGCACGCGCTCGAGCCGGACCTCGCGATCGCCGTCGACGTCACGCACGCCACCGATGCTCCCGGACTCGACGAGAGCGAGCACGGCCGCCACCGGTTCGGCTCGGGCCCGGTGATCGAGCGCGGCTCGAACCTGCATCCCGCCGTCAGCGAGCTGCTGATCGAGGTCGCGGAAGCCGAGGGCATCCCCTACACGCTCGCCGCGTCGGCGCGGCACACCGGCACCGACGCCGACGCGATCCACATCTCGCGTGGCGGCGTGCCGACGGGGCTCGTCTCGCTGCCGCTCCGCTACATGCACTCCCCCGTCGAGATGGTCGACCTGGGCGACGTGGCGGCGACGGCTCGCCTGCTGGCGGCGTTCGCCATGAGCCTTCCCGTCGATGCGGGCTTCGAGCGCTGACCGGCGTCTTGCTCGTCCTCTTCGACATCGACGGCACGCTCCTGATCCGCGGCGCGGTCGAGCACGCGGCCGCGCTGCACGACGCGATCGAGGAGACCTGGGGGCTCGACCTGCGAGGCGTCCGCGTACCGGTCGGCGGGCGGACCGACCCCGAGATCGCACGCCAGACCCTGCTCGTCGGCGGGATCGATGCGGGCCGGATCGACGAGCGCCTGCCGCTCTTCCGCGAGCGGCTCGTGGCCCGCTACGCCGAGCTCGTCCCCGACGACCTCTCGGATCGCCTGGCCCCCGGCGCGCGCCGTGCGCTGGAGGAGCTGGCCGCCCGCGGAGCGCGCCTCTCGCTCGTTACCGGCAACCTCGAGGGCGTGGCGCGGCTGAAGCTCCGCGCGGCCGGGATCGGCGGGCTGTTCACCGCCGGCCAGGGAGGCTTCGGCTCGGACTCCGAGGACCGCACCGACCTGCCGGCGATCGCCCGCGTGCGGGCCGGCAGAGCGTGGAACGGCGGCCTGGCGTGGCCGCGTGCGCGAGCCGTGGTCGTCGGGGACACCCCGCGCGACATCGCCTGCGCGCGCGCCGACGGCCTGCGGGTCGTCTGCGTGCCGACCGGCCCGCATCCCGAGGACGACCTGGTCGGCGCCGATGCGCTGATCGGCTCGCTGGCCGAGCTGCGCGAGGCGCTGGTCCGGCTCGGGCTGCAGCCGGGTCCGTCGGTCTCGTCGGCGGGCGCGCCGCCGTGAGCGGCGATCGGGCGATCGTGAAGGGGTCGCGCGACCTCGTAGCGGTGCGATAGACATCCGCGCTCGCCCATGGCCTCCTGCGATCGGCTCATCGTCAACCTCTGCCCGACGGGCATGGTGCCACGCACCCGCGATGCGCCCGGCCTGCCGGTCACGCCGGCCGCGATCGCCGCGGACGTGGCGCGCTGCCGCGATGCCGGAGCTTCCGTCGTCCACCTCCACGCACGCGACGACGACGAGCAGCCGACCTGGCGCCCGGAGCGCTTCGCCGAGATCGTCGCGGCGGTCGTCGAGCGCACGCCCGACGTCGTGCTCGTGGTGACGACGAGCGGCCGATCCTGGGGCGACGTCGACAGGCGCGCGGCCGTCCTCGACCTCGCCGGGCCGCTGCGCCCGGAGATGGCCTCGCTGACGCTCGGCTCGAACAACTTCGCCACGGGACCGTCGGTCAACGCCCCGGAGACGATCGTCGCGCTGGCGACGCGAATGCGCGAGCGCGGGATCGTGCCCGAGCTTGAGGCGTTCGAGCCGGGAATGGTCGCCTACGGGCGCCACCTCGCCGCCAAGGGGGTGCTGGGGGGGCCGTTCTACATCAACCTGCTGCTCGGCTCGCCGGGCACCGCCGAGGTGAGCGCGGCGAGCCTCGCGGCGCTCCTCGCCGCGCTGCCGCCGGGGGCGACCTGGTCGGTCGGCGGCATCGGGCGCCATCAGCCCGCCGCGAACGCCCTCGGGATCGCACTCGGCGGCCACGTCCGCGTCGGGATGGAGGACAGCCCCTACCTCGACTACGGCCGGTCGCGGACGCCGGCCACGAACGCGCGGCTCGTCGAGCGGGCCGTCCGGATCGCCGGCGAGCTCGGGCGCGAGCCGGCGACGCCCGCGCAGGCCCGGGCGATCATCGGCCTTCCGGTCCCCGAGCGCCTCTCGGGCGCCGACTGACATGCGCCTCGTCGTCGCGACCCATGCGCTGTCGAGCTTCGGCGGGACGGAGTCCTACGTCGAGGCGGTGGCCGCCCAGCTCGGGCGCATGGGGCACGAGGTCGTGGTCTGGGCGCCGGTGCAGGGCCGCGTGGCCGACACGCTGCGCGAGCGCGGGTTGCGCGTGGCTGCCACGGAGGACGAGCTGGGCGGCGAGCCCGACCGCGTCCTGGCGAACACGGCCGACGTCGCCTACGACCTCGCGGCGCGCTGGCCGGGCGTCGCCCAGGCCTACGTCTGCCACTCCGAGGTGTTCGACCTGCAGACCCCGCCGCAGCTCCCCGGCGTGGCCGCGACGCTGGTCGTGCTGCACGATCGCGTCGGGCGCTGGGCGTCCGCGCTCGGCCACCGGCCGGAGATCGTGAGGCTGCGCCAGCCGGTCGACCTCGCCCGCTTCGCACCGCGCGGCGCGCCGCGCGAGCGGGCGGCCCGTGCGCTCGTGCTCGGCAACTACGCACGCGGCGATCGGCGCGCGACGGTCGAGCGCGCCTGCCGGCAGGCGGGGCTGGAGCCGCTGTTCGTCGGCTCGTTGACGGGCGCGACCGAGCGCCCCGAGGTCGCGATCGGGGAGGCCGACGTCGTCGTCGGGAAGGCCCGCGTGATCGTGGAGGCGATGGCCGGCGGTCGCGCCGCCTACGTCTACGACGCCAACGGCGGCGACGGCTGGGTGACGCCCGCGAGCTACGCGGCGCTGGAGGCCGACAACTTCGGCGGCCAGGCGACGGACGCGGCGATCGACGCCCGGCGCCTGGCGGACGATCTCGCCGCCTACGAGCCGGCGATGGGGCTCGCGGGCCGCGACCTGGCCGTCCGCCACCACTCCGTCATCCACCACGCCGAGTCGCTCGTCACGCTGCTCGAGCGACTCGGCCCGGCGCCCCGCGAAGCGCTGCGCGACGCTCCGCTGCGCGAGCTGGCCCGGATGGTGCGCTCGGTCTGGGCGGCGGAGTCCACCCTGCTGGGCGCACGGCTGGAGGCCGAGCGCGCGCACGACCGGGTGGTCGAGCTCGAGGCTCGCGTCCGGCGTGCCGACGACCTCGAGCGCCACGAAGCCCGCGTCGCCGAGCGACTGGAGCGTGCGCTGGCTGTGGAGCGGGCGGTCGAGGACTTCAGGTCGACCCGCCGCTTCCGCCTGGCCCGCGCGCTCGCGGCCCCCGTCGATCGCCTGCGCGCACGCAGGCGCTAGCGTCGCCGGATGCCCGCCGTCGAACCTGCAGCGCTGCGCGCCTCCGACCGCGGTCTGTACCTCGCCGTCGGCGAGGGCGTCGAGATCGATCCCGACGCGCATATCGGCGCACACGTGACGCTTCACGCCGGGACACGCGTCGGGGCGGGCTGCGTGCTGCAGGAGGGCGCGGTCGTCGGCAAGCCGCCGATGCTCGGTCGCGCGTCCAGCGCGCCGCGCGACCCGGCCGGTGCAGTCGTGCTCGACGAGGGCGCGGTGGTGTGCGCCGGCGCGGTCGTCTTCGCGGGTGCGCGGATCGGCGCCGGCGCGATCGTCGGCGACCAGGCCACGGTGCGCGAGCGCACCGTCATCGGTCCCGGCAGCGTCGCCGGCGGCGGCTCGTGCATCGGCAACGACGCGGTCGTCGGGGCTCGCGTGCGCCTGCAGACGCTCGTCTGGCTGACGGCCTACTCGATCGTCGAGGACGACGTCTTCGTCGGGCCGGGCGTCGTCACGACGAACGACGACGCGATGGCGCGCGGCGCCGTGTCGCTGCGGGGCCCGGTGCTCCGGCGCGGCTGTCGGGTCGGCGGCGGCGTCGTGCTGCTGCCCGGCGTCGAGGTCGGCGAGGAGGCGTTCGTCGCCGCCGGAGCCGTCGTGACCCGCGACGTGCCCGCCCGCCGCCTCGTCCTCGGCGCGCCGGCGCGCGTGCGCCGCGAGGTGCCCGACGACGAGCTGCTGCCGCAGGCGAGCGTGGGTCACGGCGCCTCGGGCGGGGACCAGGCCGCCGGCGTCCCCGGCGCGGGCGGCGCCGCCGGCCGGGAGGGTTAGGCGGCCCCCGCCTCGCCCGGTCGCCGGGCTACGGCAGCGTCCAATACCCGTCGCTGCCGACCGGCTGCTCGACGGCGACCTCGGAGAGCGCGGCGCGCGCCTCCCAGCGCGTCATCCCGCAGACGACCGCGACCTCCTGGGTGGCGAGCGGCACGCGCGACCAGGCGAGCACGTCGGCGACCGACTCGGGCTCCTCGCGCCGGTCGATCATCGGCGCGGCGTTGGCGAGCAGGACGTCGTAGACGGCCCACGGCTGGAAGCCGGGGATGCCGGTCACCTGGCCGGTCCGGCACGTGATCTCGTATGACGGGCAGGTGTAGCGACGGCCCTCGTCCCACGAGGCGAGCTTGTGGTCGAGCACGCGCGCCGCGGGGATCGGGTCGCGCGAGCGCTCCATGTCGTCGCGCAGCGCCGCCTCGGTCGCCGGCTCGGCCATCCAGGCCTCGAGATCGGCCGGCTCGATGCCGCTCTCACGGGCCGCCGCGGCGAGCGTCGCCGGCTCGTCGAGCAGCTCCCCGGCGAAGTGGCGCACACGCAGGTGGCGCAGCAGCAGGCGCTCGGCCTGCGGGCGGTGGAGGCGGGCGGCGACGAGCGCCCGGCAGGCCGGCAGCGTCGCCCACAGCCGCGGCCTGGGCGTGACGTCGATCGGCATCCCGTGGTCGGCGGCGATCTTCGCGAAGCCCGCGGCCATCCGCTCGACGCCGTAGCCCTTGCTCGCGTACTCCTCGGGCGTCTGCGACAGTCCGACCATCACCAGCGTCCAGCGCACGCGCTCGCCGTAGAGCCAGTCGATCCGCCGTCTGAAGGGCTCGGCCGAGAACGCCCACGGGCAGCCCGGGTCGGTGAATTCGGTGATGTCGATGACGAAGTCGTCCGCGCCGGCCATCCCGGCATCCTCTGACATGGGTGGCGCTCAGCTCCTCGTCAGCCGCTTGTACGTGATCCTGTGCGGGCGGTCGGCCTCGGCGCCGAGCAAGGCCCGGCGGTGCTCCTCGTAGGCCTCGAAGTTGCCCTCGAACCAGGTGACGCGCGAGTCGCCCTCGAACGCGAGCACGTGCGTCGCGACGCGATCCAGGAACCAGCGGTCGTGGGAGATGACCACCGCGCAGCCGGCGAAGTCGAGCAGCGCCTCCTCGAGCGCGCGCAGCGTGTCGACGTCGAGGTCGTTCGTCGGCTCGTCGAGCAGCAGCACGTTGCCGCCGCTCTTGAGCAGCTTCGCGAGGTGCAGCCGGTTGCGCTCGCCGCCGGAGAGCTTCGCGACCCTCTTCTGCTGGTCGGAGCCCTTGAAGTTGAAGCCGGCCGTGTACTGGCGGCTGTTGACCCACCGCTCGCCGACGCGCACCTGGTCCTTGCCGCCCGAGATCTCCTCCCAGACCGTCCGCTCGGGGTCGAGGTCCTCGCGGCTCTGGTCGACGTAGGCGAGCTGCACCGTGTCGCCGATCCGCAGCGTGCCCGCGTCCGGCTCCTCCTGGCCGGTGATCATCCGGAAGAGCGTCGTCTTGCCGGCGCCGTTGGGCCCGATGACGCCGACGATGCCGCCGCGCGGCAGCGAGAACGAGAGGTCCTCGATCAACAGCCGGTCGCCGAAGCCCTTGCGCAGCGCGTCGGCCTCGACGACCAGGTCGCCGAGGCGCGGTCCGGCGGGAATGTGGATCTGGACGTTGTCGAGCTTCACGCTCGACTCCTGGGCGAGCAGCGCCTCGTAGTTCGCGAGGCGCGCCTTCTGCTTCTTCTGGCGGCCCTTCGGGTTCTGGCGCACCCACTCGAGCTCGGCCGCGATCGTCCGCTGGCGGGCCGCCTCCTGGCGCTCGTCGAGCGCCAGACGGGCCTGCTTCTGCTCCAGCCAGCCGGAGTAGTTGCCCTCGTAGGGGATGCCGCGGCCGCGGTCGAGCTCGAGGATCCAGCCGGCGACGTTGTCGAGGAAGTAGCGGTCGTGCGTCACGGCGACGATCGTGCCGGCGTACTCGGCCAGGTGGCGCTCGAGCCAGGCGACCGACTCGGCGTCGAGGTGGTTGGTCGGCTCGTCGAGCAGCAGCAGGTCGGGAGCGCCCAGCAGCAGGCGGCACAGCGCGACGCGACGGCGCTCGCCTCCGGACAGCTCGCCTGCCACCTGGTCCGCGGGCGGGCAGCGCAGCGCGTCCATCGCCTGCTCGAGCGTCGTGTCGAGGCTCCAGGCGTCGGCGGCGTCGATCTTCGCCTGCAGGTCGGCGAACTCGTCGGCGGTCTCCTCCGAGTAGTTGGCCGCCAGCTCGTTGAAGCGGTCGAGGAGCGCCTTGGTCTCCGCGACCCCCTCCTGCACGATCTCGAGCACGGTCTTGCCGGCATCGAGGTGCGGCTCCTGCTCGAGCAGCCCGACGGTCGCCCCCGGGGCGAGCTGCGCGTTGCCGCGGTAGTCGTCGTCGAGGCCGGCCATGATCCGCAGCAGCGTCGACTTGCCGGCGCCGTTGTAGCCGAGCACGCCGATCTTCGCCCCGGGCAGGAAGGCCAGCGTCACCTCCTTGAGCACGGTCCGGTCCGGCGGGAACGCCTTCGTCAGCCGGTGCATGGTGAACACGTACTGGTGCGCCATGGCGAGCAGGGTAGAGCGGCGTGCGATCCTGTCCGGTCGTGCCCGCCGATCACCTTGCCATCAGGCTGCGCGGAGTCGAGAAGCGCTATGGCCCGATCACGGCCGTCGCGGGCCTCGATCTGGACGTGCCGCGGGGCGAGTGCGTCGGTCTGCTCGGGCCGAACGGCGCCGGCAAGTCGACGACGATGCGGATCCTCACCGCCCAGACGATCGCCGACGCCGGCGAGGTCGCGGTGCTTGGCCATCGGCTTCCCGAGGACTCGAAGGCGGCGCGAGCGGCGATGGGCGTCGTGCCGCAGCTCGACAACCTCGACACGACGCTGACCGTCGAGCAGAACCTCGTCGTCTTCAGCCACCTCTACCGCGTGCCGCGCGCCGAGCGCCGAGCGGCGATCGACCGCGTGCTGGCGATCGCGAACCTCGCCGAGCGGCGCACGGCCAAGGTCGACGAGCTCTCCGGCGGGATGCGTCGCCGGCTGTTGATCGGCCGCGCGCTGATCCACCGGCCGCCGCTGGTGCTGCTCGACGAGCCGACCGTCGGCCTCGATCCGCAGGTGCGTCAGGAGCTGTGGGCCCTGATCGACCGCCTGCGCAACGAGGGCACCTCGATCCTGATGTCGACGCACTACATCGAGGAGGCCGAGCGGCTCTGCGACAGCGTGACGATCGTCTCGCACGGCAGCGCGGTCGCCTGCGGCCCGCCGCACGAGCTGGTGCTCGAGCACGCCGGCCGCGACGCGGTCGAGGTCTACGGCACGCCGGAGCGCCTGATCGAGGTCGAGGCGCAGGCCGCCGCGGCGGGCCTGGCGACACGCCGCACCGGCACGTCGATCGCGGTGCTGGGCCTGGCCGAGGCGAACGGCGACGCGCCGGACGGCGAGCGGCGCCCGGCGAACCTCGAAGACGTCTTCGTGCTGCTGACCGGGGAGGAGATCGCGTGAGCGTGCGTGACGACGCGCCGCGGGCGCAGGGTCGTTCGCCCGGGCGCCTCGACCGCGCGGCGCTCGCCGGCGTGCTGGTGCGCGAGATCATCAACTTCAGCTCCTACTGGCGCTCGACGACGTTCTCGTCGACGGTCGAGCCGACGATCTACCTGCTGGCGTTCGGATTCGGCTTCGGCTCGCTGGTCTCGGAGGTCGCGGGCTACGACTACGTCGACTTCGTCGGCACCGGCACGGTCGCCACGGCGGTGCTCTTCTCGAGCGTCTTCCCGGCGATGTTCGGGACGTTCGTCAAGTACAAGTTCCAGCGCACGTACGACGCGATCCTCGCCGCTCCGGTCGACGCCGAGGAGCTCGTCACCGGCGAGGCGCTGTGGCTCGCGCTGCGCGCGTCGGTCTACGGCTGTGCGCCGCTGCTCGTCGCGATGGTCTTCGGGCTCGACCCGAGCTGGGGGATGCTCGCCGTTCCCGCGATCAACTTCGTCGCGGGCTTCGGCTGGGCCTGCACGGGGATCACGATCGCCGGCTTCCTCAAGGGGATCGAGAACTTCAACTACGTGACGAGCGCCGTGATCACGCCGTTGTTCCTCGTCGCCGGCACGTTCTTCCCGCTCAGCGGCCTGCCGCAGTGGGTGCAGGTGCTCGCCCAGCTCAACCCGCTCTACCACGTCGTCCAGCTCGTGCGCCACGCCGTCTTCGGCTTCGAGGGCTGGGTCGACCTCTACCACCTCGGCTTCCTGGTCCTCTTCGGCCTGGCGATGTGGCGGCTGGCGATCTTCGCCATGCAGCGCAAGCTGGTCGACTGAGACCCCACGGTCGTTACCCTCGATCGGCCGTGGCCCGTGTGCTGGACATCGAGCAGTGCCTGCTGCTTCTCGAGCTCGATCCGCCGTTCGAGAAGCGCGACGTTCAGCTCGCGCGGCGCCGGCAGGCGAAGGTCTGGCACCCCGACCTCGCGCCCCCCGGCCGGCAGCTGGCGCACGAGCGCCACCTCAAGGCGATCAACGAGGCGGCCGACGAGCTCGAGCGCCTGGCCGAGACCTCACGCGGCGGACGGGTCAGCGCGAACGCGGTCAAGGTGTCCGCCGCGGCCGCGCGCAAGGCACGCGCGGAGGAGGGGCAGCGGGCCTACGAGGCGGCGCAGCGCCGGCAGGCGGCCGACACCGACCGCGCGACGAACGACCCGTTCGGCGCGCGCGTGCCCGACCACTCGGTCGTGCATCGCTACGCGCGCTGCCTGAGCTACCCGGAGTGGGGCGTCGGCACGGTCAGCGGCATCTACTTCACCGGCGACGGCGAGGACGTCCAGCAGTGGGCTCGCGTGCGCTTCCAGCTCGGCGTGCGGACGGTGCCGGCCGACTCGCTGCAGTTCGTCGACTTCAGCCGGCCCGACCCGGCGGCCGAGCGCGTGCAGCGCTTCGTGACCGCCGCCCAGCACGCGACGGCGGAGGGCGATCACGCGCTCGCCGCGCGGAGGCTGATCTACGCGCGCGACGCCGAGCCGCGCAATGCGTTGGTGCTGAGGCTGCTGATGCTCGCCTTCTGGCAGGCGGGCGAGCTGGACGCCGCGGCTCGCGCCGTGCGCGACTGGGCGCGCGTCGAGCCCGGGCGTCCGGCGCCGCAGCGCTTCGCCGCGCGGATCTACGAGGACATGGGCGCGCTCGACCTCGCGTGCGAGGCGGCGCTGCGCGCGGCCTCGCACGCGCCGGAGGATGCCGACGCCTGGGAGCGGGTCGGGCGGCTGCGGCTGCGCCTGATGGACCGGAGCGGCGCGATCGACGCGCTTCAGCGGGCGCGCCGCCTGGGACCCAGCGTCGAGGGCCTGCTCGATCTGGCGCTCGCACTGGCGCTCGCCGGCGACCTGGGCGGCGAGCTGACCGCCTGCGAGCAGGCGACGCTGCTGGCCCCGGGGTCACCGGTCGCGTGGTCGCGCTACGCGCATGCGCTGGCCCGCACCGATCGCGTCGGCGACGCCCTCGCGGCCGCGGAGCGCGCACACGAGCTCGACGCCTCCGACGCGGAGGTCGTGGAGCTGCTCGAGCGCCTGCGTTCGGCGACCCCGCGCGTGCTCCCGGCGGCCTAGAGCGATCCCGGCGCCGATGTCCGGCGCGCGCGTCGCTGCGCGCCCGCCTCCGCCCGGGTTGCCCGCGACGCCGTTCGGCGCTCTAGGAGGTCCGTCCAGCCGCGCGCGGGCTCATCAAGAACCGGTCGCCGGCGCCGATCACCCGAGGATCGTGCGCCGACTCGCCCTGCTTCCAGCCCTGCTGCTCACCGCCGCCGTGATCCTCACGCCGCCATCCGTCGCGAGTGCCGCCGAGGTCGGCATAAACGCCGTCGGCGCCGGACCCCAGCAATCGGTCGAGATCGCGGACGGCGTGGGAGCGCGCTGGGTCCGCTCGTTCGTCCGCTGGGACACGATCGAGCCGGCTCGCCAGGACCAATGGAGCGGGGCCCCCGTCGCCGCGATCGACGAGATCGTCGGCAAGGCGAGCCTGCGCGGGATGAAGGTGCTGCTGGTCGTCTTCGGCGCGCCGAGCTGGGCGAACGGATCGAGCGACCCGCTCGTCCCGCCGAGCGACGCCGGCACCTACGCGCACTTCGTGGGGAAGATGGCGGCCCGCTACAAGGGCCAGGTCGCCGCGTGGGAGATCTGGAACGAGCCCGACGCGGACGAGTTCTGGCACGGCACGGTCTCGCCGGCCGCGTACGCGCCGCTGCTGCGAGCCGCGCACCCGAGGATCAAGGCGGCCGATCCGGCCACGATGGTGCTCGCATCGCCGTCCACCGGCAACGACCACCGCTTCCTGGAGGGGATCTACGCCGCCGGCGCCGGCCATGCGTTCGACGGCGTCGTCGTCCACACGGACACCGCCTGCAACATCACCTCGCCGGACTCCTACTACCGCGAGCCCGACGGGCGCATCGGGCAGTTCAGCTTCCTCGGCTGGCGCGAGGTCCGCGAGGTGCTCGTCCGCAACGGCCAGGCCCACAAGCCGATCATCATCAGCGAGATCGGCTGGTCGGCCTCGCAGACGCCCTGCGCGCGAGGCGCCAAGGCCGGGCAGAAGGCCGCGGGCGTCAGCGAGAGCAGCCAGGCGGCCTTCCTGCGGACCGCGTGGCGCTGCATGGCGACCTACCCCGGCGTGCTGGCGGCGCTCTGGTTCAGCGCGAGGGACCACGGGCACGTCGACGAGGAGCTGAATCGCTACGGCCTGCTGCGCACCGACGATTCCCATCGCCCCGCGTTCGGCGCGCTCGCGGCGATCGGCGCCGGCGAGCCGGTGGGGACCGGCTGCGGTGACTTCGCCGGTCCGCGGCTCGAGGTGCTCTCGCCCAGGCCCTCGACGATCTTCGACCGCGCGCTGCTCCTGGAGGCCACCGGGCGCGACGAGGGCTCGGGTCTGCGGAGCATCTCCTTCTACGGCGCCGGGAAGAAGCTGCGCACGTTCGGCAACCTGCGCAACGGTCAGAAGGTCGCGTTCGAGTGGAACCGCGCGCGCTACCTGCCGTTCGGGCCGGTGAAGGTCGTCGTCGTCGCGGCCGACGGGTTCGGCAACACGACCCGCGAGGAGATCGACGTGCAGCGGGTCGATCCCGCGACCCTTCCCAAGCAGCCGACGAAGGTCACGCTGAAGGTCACCGGCAAGGGCCGGACCCGCACGGCGAAGGGCCGCGTGGACGCGCCGGGCTTCGCGGCCTGGCGGCCCGGCGGCAGGGTCCTGATCACCTGGGAGGCGTTCCGCGACGGCCGCTGGAAGCCGGTCCACAAGATGAGCCGCAGCGCGAGCCGGAGCTTCACCTACCGCCAGCGTCTGCGCTTCGGCGGGCGCTGGCGGTGCGTCGGCGAGTACCAGGCCGAGCGCCCCTTCGGGCAGAGCCGCTCGAAACGCGTGAAGTTCAAGGTGAGCTGAGGGCGGGGGCCCGAACGGAAGCGTCCGCGTGCGTCCGTAGTCTCGCGCGGCGAATGCGCCTGATCGTCGCCCGCTGCGAGGTCACATACACCGGCCGGCTGACGGCCGTGCTGCCCGAGGCGCTGCGCCTGCTGATGGTCAAGTCCGACGGCTCGGTGATGGTCCACGCCGACACCGGCGGCTACAAGCCGCAGAACTGCGGCTAGACACAGGCACTACGCTATGGGCGAGTGAGCGCCCGCAAGCCCGTCGATGTCTACACGCGCGTGTCCCGAAGGGGCTCGCGCGAACACCTGCAGTCGCCACGAGAGCAGGAGCGCGACGCGCGTCGCTTCGCCGAGGCGCGCGGCCTCGTGATCGATCGAGTCATCAGCGACGAGGACATGAGCGGCGGGACCCTCGATCGCCCGGGCCTGCAAGAAGTCCTCAACCGGGTGGAACGTGGCGTGACCGGCGGTGTCGTCGTCGCCTACCTCTCTCGCCTCTCGCGCGACACGTTGCAGGGGCTGACGTTGCTCGATCGGATCCGGGCGGCGGGCGGCGATGTGTACGCGCCCAACCTGCCGGCCGACTACACGAACGCGGATGGGCGGATGCTGACGACCATCCAGCTCGCCGTGGACGCCGGCTACCGGGAGCGCAAGCGGGAGGAACTGGAGGCCGCGAAGCGGAGCGCCATCGAGGCGGGCATCCCAGTCGCAACGCGGACACCGACCGGCTACCGCGCGCGAAAAGACCGCACGCTGGAACCCGACCCGAAGACCGCGCCGGTTGTGCGGGAGGTGTTCGAGCGCCGTGCAGCAGGCGAGGGGCCCACGGCGCTGGCTGAGCTGTTGGCCGAGCGCGGCGTGAAGACGTCTCAGGGGTCGGCGACATGGACCAAGCAGGCGGTCATGTCGCTCATCAGGAACCGGGTGTACCTCGGGGAGCTCAGCTACGGTCGACCCGACGCACCCGGACAGGCGCCCCGCTACGTCAACCCCATCGCACATGATGGGATCGTGACGCCGTCGGTCTGGGCGGCTGCGCAGCGACCTGGCGCGCCGCGCGTCCAGAAGCAGCGAAGCAGTGCCGGTAGCAGTCGCTACATGCTCACCGGGGTCCTTCGGTGCGCCGCATGCGGCTACTCGGCGAACGCCACCCTGACCAGTCGCGGCAAGCCCATCTACCGATGCGTTGGACGCCACAGCGGCGGCAAATGCCCGGGCCGGTGGAGCATGCCCGCCAGTATCGTCGAGGAAGCAGCCGAGGGCCTGTTCTGGGCGCAACTTGACGACGTCGTGGCTGTAGGGCGCCGGCCAGCGACGCAGCCACCTGACGAGCTACGGCAAGAGCTCGCGAGAGCGCAGGCGCGGTATGAACAGATCAAAACGCCCGAGGCGCAGGATGCCTACCAGGCCGACTACTTCAGCGTTGTTCACGAGCGCCGAGAGGCGGTCGAGCGAGCTGCCGAAGCGCTCGGACACGCGGAGGCGGCGGCCAGGAGCTCCGCAAGCGACGAGCAGATCGCGTCGCTTCGCGACATGTGGCCGAACCTGTCCGTGGCCGAGCGCCGCGAGCTCATGGCAGCGCGCTTCGACGCGCTCGCGCTAGGCCGCCGCGGCGATGAGTTCGTCCTCGGCGCTTGGCCGGTCGGGACGGCGCCCGAGGGGCTGTCTCGTCGCGGCTTCTGCCGGGGCGCCGGCCTGCGGCCCTTCGACTTGCCAGACGCGGCTCGAGTCGTGGCGCTCAAGGATGCGCGCGAACGCCGCGGCAAGCGCGTCGTGTGAGGTTGAAGTGTGGCCCGCGGCCAGTCGGGCTGCGAGCGGTCGCCGTTCATGGCGGTTGTTGGTGGGGCTGTGATCCTTCACTTCGTGAAGCTAGGGCGTGAAAGCTCCCGGCCGTCACGCTCGACAGGGAACTAGTCGAGTTCCCTGTCGGCCGGCGGTGAGGAAGCGCCCTGGGCGTGCCGTCGCTCCTCGGCGACGATGAGGCGGGCGATGTCCTCAAGGCCGGCGCCGAGCGACGTCAGCGCGCCATCGACCGCGACCAGCCACCGAGTCGGCCCGAGCAGGTTGGGCAGGTCGTCGCGCTGCGCGCGAACCCGAACACGCGGGTTGCCGCGCCCGTCGAGCTCCTCAACCTCTTCGATGGTGATCGTGTAGCTGATGCTCTCGGCTCGGCAGCCGCCGCCCGCCCCCTGACGCGCGTTACGCGTCCGCCGCAGTCGTGCGGCCGCGTCCATGCCTCCAGGTCGTCGCGCGCCGCGGGCCATCAGTTCGTCTCCCGGGCGACCGTCTCATACGCCGCGACCACGGCGCCGGCCCAGGCCCCCGACGCGGTGGGCGCCTCAGCCGTACCGGCCCGGCTGCCGTCCGGGCTCTTGATCACCGCTACGTGCGAGTCCGCTCGCTTGTAGATCCGCACCGAGTACAGCGCGAGCAGTTCGGCGCGGCGGCTGCTTCGTGGAGTTGCGTCGTCGCTCATGTGCCGATGGTGCGCCTGTCGCGGCGGGGCTGCCGGGACTTCGCGTAGCCGATCGTGCTCGTCGGCGGCCTCGCCGGCCGGGCGTTCGCTGACCCCGGTCGCGCTCATGCCGCTTCGCCGCCTCCGCGCTGGCGCGCTCCGGCGACGGCGCGGCAACCGCGCGCGGGGTCAGCGAACAGAGGGGCCCGAGCGTTCGCGACCTGGCGGTGACTCGCGAAGGCCGCGACCGTGTCGTCGTCCGTGGGGTGCCCTGGCCCCGCCCGCGCTCTGGCTACGGTGCCGAGGGGCGGCGTGGCGGCCGGCGAGGAGTAGCCAGGCGGCCAGATCGACCACGCCTGTAGGAGCGTGACGACGGCGCGGTGCGCGACGAGCAGCCCCTCATAGTGGTCGCCCTTGGATCGCGCGATGCCATGCCGGTAGGCGGCTTCCGCCGTTGTCAGCAGCTCGCCGGGGCTCTGGCAGCGGCAGACCATCTTCCAGGCGTGTTGGCTCAGCGTGGCGACCGCGTCTGGCTCTTCCGGTGCCTCGCCCAGCTCCTCGAGCTGCTCGGCGGCCAGCTCGCGGAGGGCGGCGGAGCGGTTGTCCCACGCGCGGCGACCCTTGCTCGCTTGCTCCCACTCCGCCCATCGGGCGGCGGCATCTGCGTCGCCCGCCATGGCGTCGTCCAGGAGATCCCAGGTCGTGCGATTGCCCTTGCGCGCGGACTTGCCGTGCGAGGCGGTCAACTCCGCGGCGGCGTGGAAGCTGCCCGCGAGCGTGACGTAGCCGGCGGCTGCCTCCTCGGCGTCGCTGATGTCCAGCACCTTGACGTTGAGGCCGTACTTGCGCACGGGTCGGGATCGCTTCTGCTTGGCGAGGTAGTCCGACCAGGTGTCGAACATGGCGTTCCCCAGCGCGGTGAACCCGTCTAGGTCGCCCGCCTCAGCGAAGACGAGCAGGTGCGGGTGCAGGTGCCAGCCGTTCGTGCCGTAGGTCGCCTCCGTACGCCTGACGATCCCGACGACGCCGAGCTCGTCGCGCAGCTCGCGGACGTCGCGCGATCCGACCCCGAGCGCGTGCTCCAGCGCCTTGGCCTGGCAGTCCCACATGGGCGCCAGCTTGTTGCGCTTGTGGTGACGCATCGTCAGCGTGATGAACGCCACCTGCAGGCCGTGAGCGTGCGCTGCGCGCAGCAGGTGTGCCAGCTCCTGCGCGCGCTCGGCCCAAACTGACCCGGAGCACATCGGACACGCCCACACCGACCCGCACGTGCGCACTCCGCGCGCCTTCGCCTTGCCGGCCGTGTCCATCGTCAAGGCGACCGCCGAACCCGGTAGCGCGGACCGGCGGCACGCCTGCACCGATGGGAGCGTGGAGTGCTGCCATTGCCACTCCATCGCCGCCCACTCCGAACGGGTGCGTGTCCGCCTCGGCCTGCCCCTCTTGCAGTCCTGACGCCTGCGGCGTCAGGACTGTTCCCTACTTCCCGAGGCGGCGAATCGGCGGCGTCCATGCGCCGTTCGTACGCCTCGCAGTGCTACGCCGCCAGGTTCTCGCAACTCCTGGCGTTCTCGTGACCAGCTCGCTCCGGCGGTGCGTCTGCCGCCACCCACGCTGACCTCAGTTCGGTCGCCGACCGCTAGGCCCGGCTTCCCGTTGTCTACGTTGCGGCGACCGTTGTCGCGACGGGTACGGCGAGCTCGACCGCGATCGGCGTGTAGAGATCCACCCCTTGCTCGGCCGTCTTCAGCGACACGATGAGCGCGTACCGCACCGGGCGTTCGACGCGGTCCTCGCGCTGGCTGTTCTTCCACCAGCCACCAACTGGATGAACCGCGAGGACGCCGGCGCTTGCGAGGTCCGCTCCGGAGCCCTCCCATACGTCCTGATGGAGTGAGCCGAAGTTGCGCTGGTTAGCTCCGACGAGCCAGCGGTCGGCGGCACCTGACGGCCGGCCCTGGCCATCCTCTTCAGCCTGGGCCTCGTGGTTCACGCGGCTCACGAACTGAGCGACGGTCTCCGTCGGTGCCTTCAACTCGAACCTCAAGCCATGTGACGCGTACGCGTAGCGCCGGCGCCAGCCTCGACGCGAAGCGGTCGGCTCGATGAAGTACGAGAGCGTGACCCTCAGTGTCACGTTCGCAGCACCCAGATCGCGCAACGTCTCCTCGGGCCACGGAAGCTCATGGAGCCGGAACGCCCGCGCTGCGTACTCGCGACCCTGGAAGGGGACGAACTCGTCCTGCGTCACGAGCGTCACTGCGTTCTGCGCCGACGTGAGCACCCGTTCCTCGCTCGGCACACCCCAGCCGTAGCGTCGCAGCATGGCAAGGCGGGCGGTTTTCGTCTGCTGACCGTCGACTTCGGCACGCATCACCGGCGTCCAGTCCGCCGCGTGCGTGATGAGGCCGCGGATGGTCTCGGGCCAGTACTCCGGGTACGAGGCGTGCGCCAGCGCCGCCAGCCGCGCGGCCTGAGCGGTTGCCGCGCTTGTCGCGTTGGCGGACGCGAGCGCGAGATCGTGCCGCATGTCCGTCGTCCGCAGCGAAAGAGTGGGATGCTGGCCGTGGAAGTCGCTGTCGCCGTCCGTCAGCACGTTGCCGCCCTCCATGCAGATGTCTGGCTTGATCGGGTTCCACCGCCGTTGGAACATCAGGGAGGTCCGGCTGTGCGGCGAGATGTCGCCCTTCGTCGCCACGGCGCTCCAGCCGTCGAAGCTCGGATCCGTCGGCGCGTCCACGAGTTCGGTGTAGGCCCCGACGGTGAGCGCGTTCCAGGCGTGCGCAGGGTCTTCGATCGGCGACGTATCGCAGGCTGCTCGGTAGTCGGCCTGGAAGTCGGCCTCGGCTACGTTGCCGGCTGAGATAACGAAGAGGCGTGCGGCGTCAGGGTCTGGCGCGCCCAGGAGTTCGATGCCCTCATCCGACCGCCCGATGTCGACTCCAGCCGCGAGCGCGTCGACCGAGGCGGACCAGAGCGACGGTTCTCCCGGCCGCTCGGGAACCGCGGTGATCGGCATGCAGAAGACGCGTGGTCGGCCGGGCGCCGCGACCTCCGGCTCCGCAACTGCCGATGCAGTCGCGATCCCGTAGGCCAGCGGGTCATGTTGAGAGCCGTCTTCAGGCAGGATCTTCACCGATTCGAGACGGTGTCGAAGGGTCACCTGCTCGTTGTTGAGCAGCAGTTCGTCGAGATGCCCGTACAGAGCAAGGCCTGCCATCAGGGTTCCGTGGTTGAACCGCCCGGCGGCCCCCGAGCCCCCGACGATCGTGTGTAGGTCGTCCTCCGCGAGCGACGCCGACAGCAGAACGTGGGTACGCCTGACGCCCGTGTCGAGGTGGCACACGGCGGGAGCGGTAGCAGCACCAGCGCCGATGCGGCCGGCAAGATCCTCGACGAGGACGTCCTGATCGTCGCCCGGCAGGTCTTCGACCGTGTCGACGAACTCCGGTCGCCGAATCTCGGTCAGCGGTGTCGACGTGAACGGGAGCCCTTGGAGTACATCCCACGAGGACTCCACCCAGGCGACGGTTCGATCGTTGAGCGCAAGCACTCGGTCGGCGACCCTCGCACCGACTGCTGCGGCCCAGGCTCGCAGGCGGTCAACGCTCTCGGGCCCCGGCTGAAGCCACAGCTCCCACCAGTGGAGGCCGGTAGTGGGCGGCCGACCGTCGGACTGCCAGAGATCCGAGAGGACCGCCTTGCGGATCCGGCCGATGTTGGCGATGAGCTCGCGATTCCAAGGCTGATCACCGGTTGACCTGCGCCTGAGGTAGTCCTCGAAGAGCGTCAGGAACTGCGCCCGGTACTCGTCGCTGACCCAGACCATCGCCCGTTCCGGCGCATCGTCTTGCGTCGGCGTCACCGACAGAAGCAGCCACTGCGGACGCTTGGGCTGCTTCCTGTGCCGGGAGAAGCGTTCAAGCGACTCGATCTTCAGCGGGAACGCTGCATCGGCACCCTCAAGGACCACCACGACCCCAAGCGCGCGAAGCTCGTCTAGCGGCGGTGCGTTCGCGATCCGCTCACGGTCGAGCTCGTCGAGCGAGCGCTGAACCTCCCGCTGTCGCGCGATGCCGTGCGATCGGTGCTCGACATCGCGGATCTTCGGGTCGCTACCACCTTGGCGGTGGAAGTCGCGGCTCTCGACATGCTCGCGCACCAGCAGGTGCGCGAGAGGGCCCTCAGGCGTGCCCAACGCTCGCGGCCCGGCGCGCTGCAAGCGCGACGGTCAGGTCGTCGGCGCCAACGCGTTCGTCACCGCGCATGAGCGCTTGTTTGGCAGCGGCCTCGGCGCCCTTCACGAGGTCCGCATGGCTCAACCCAGCGGTGGCCTTGGACAGCGCCGACCAGCGGATGCCCTTGGCCATCGGACCCAAGCGGGCTCGCATCACTGCGGCCGCCTCCTTCGCTGTCGGCAAGCCGTAGGTGATGACCAGGTCGAAGCGACGGAACAGCGCACGATCGAGGATCGCCCGATGGTTCGTCGCGGCGACGACGATGCTCTCCGGACTCGCCTCCTCAAGGAACACGAGAAACGAGTTCAGGATCCGCCTTGCCTCCCCGACGTCGTTCGAGCTTCGATCGCCGCCGAGCGCGTCGAACTCATCGAACAGGTAGACGGCCCGTTGCTGGGCCACCGCATCGAAGACGACGCGCAGCTTGCTTGCCGTCTCGCCGAGGAACTTGCTCATCAGACTGTCGAGGCGCAGCGTCATCAGCGGCACTGAGAGTTCGTGCGCGAGTACAGCCGCGGTCATCGTCTTGCCAGTCCCGGGCGGCCCCTCAAGCAGCAGACGGTGCGCCGGTACGAACCCTCGGTCGAGCAGAGTTCGTCGCTGTCGCTGCTCGGTGATGACCTGGCGGACCTGGTCCAGAAGTTCCGGCGGTCCTACGAGGTCCCGGAGGCTGACGTCAGGGAACGAGGCGGAAACGAGGTCCGCCAGGTCGCCGCGTGGTTGAGCGATCGGCGTGACACGGCGGGCCACCGGTTCCGCGCGCGACGCCTCGATCGTCTGCTTCAGGTCTTTGGCTAGACGGGTGTGGCCCTTCCTGGCCTCTTGCGCGGCGATCTGCGTAGCGACGGCGTAGAAGGAAGCGTCATCGCCAGTTGCGTGGCTACGGACCAGTGCCTTGATGTGATCAGCCGACCCGGCCATGGTCCTTCACCTCCTCGGACGCGTGCAACGCGGCAAGTTATCGAGCCCTCCGGTCATTCGGCATCCACCGTATCCGGGCAGAGGGCTGGCAAAGGCCGGTTTTCGACCTCTCCACCAGAAATCCCGCTTGATGCGGACTGAAAGCGTCCTGTGTCCGGTCGTCGTCATAGCCTGACGGGCCATGCGTCTGATCGTCGCCCGCTGTTCCGTGGACTACACGGGCCGACTGGCCACCCACCTTCCCGAGGGAATCCGGCTGCTCATGATCAAGCAGGACGGCACGTTCATGATCTGGTCGGATGGCGGAGGGTCTAGTGTCAAGCCGCAGAACTGGATGACGCCCCCGACGGTGATCGAGGAGCACGGCGCTCCGCCCGAGCTGATCGTCGTGCGCAAGCGCGCGGGGTCGACCGAGGATCGCCTCGAGATCAGCATCGCGCAGGTGCTCTCCGACGTCGTGCACGACATGGGCGAGGCGGCGGAGCTCGAGAAGGACGGCGTCGAGCGCCATCTCCAGGAGGCGCTGGCCGACGCCCCGTGGTTCTGCGGCGAGGGCTTCCGGCTCGTGCGCCGCGAGTGGCCGACCGATATCGGCCCGGTCGACCTGATGTGCCGCGACTGCGGCGACGAGTGGGTCGCCGTCGAGATCAAGCGGGTCGCGACGATCGACGCCGTCGAGCAGCTCTCGCGCTATCTCGAGCGGATTCGGCTCGATCCCGCGATGGCCGCCTGCCGCGGCGTCCTCGCGGCGCAGCAGATCAAGCCCCAGGCCCGAACGCTCGCACAGGCTCGCGGGATCGACTGCGTCGAGGTCGACCTTGCGGTTGTCCGCGGCGAGCGCGAGCCGGAGCTCGTGCTGTTCGCCTGAGGGCGGCAGGTCGTCTACACGCCGCGGACCACGGCGAACAGGTGGCGGCGGCAGCTCCGGCCGGCGGCATCGAAGGCGTCGTGGAGGCCGAGGAGGCGCACCTCGCCCCCTTCGCAGCACCCGCGCAGCAGGCCGGTCAGCCAGGCGCGGGCGTCGGGGACCATCGCGGGGAGCCCGAACGACGCCGGCATCTCCGCTTCGCCGGTGTCGAAGAAGAGGACCTTGCCGGTCCGTGCCCAGATGTCTCGAAGCATCGCCGTGGCGGCGTCGAGCCCGTTGGAGCGGACGAGGTGATGCCAGACCGAGAGGCACAACATCGCGTCCGCGGGCGGCAGCAGCTCCATCGCGTCGGGCCGCAGCTCGAGCGCCATTACGGCGACGTTGTCGAGCTCGCTTCGGCGTACCGCGAGCAGCGCCGTCCGGTACAGGGCGGGATCGCACTCGATCGCCGTGGTCGGCACGCCCAGCGCAGCCAGCTCGAGCGAGAAGTAGCCGGCGTTGGCTCCGACGTCGACCGCCGTGCGGACCCGGTGCTCGATGACGAAGGGGCGCATCGCCTCCCAGCGAGAGCGGCATCCGTCCGCGCGCTTGGCGGTGCCGGTCACCGGCAGCGACGCGACCGGCTGGTACAGCCCGTGGGGGAAGAGGTCGAGCCGCAGCCGCGCAAGGTCGATCGCGGCGTCGATCGCCGGGCGGTCGATCAGCCGGCGCAGCGGCGGCGGCAGCGCCACCGCCTGCTGAGCGCGGACGACGAGCCGGCTCGCCTGGCCGTGCCCGGCACGAAGCTGGGGACGTGTGAGGCGCAGCGCCGCGCCGGTGAGCAGGCCGAGCATCACCGGGATCAGGTCCTCGCCGGCCGGCTCGGGGTCGCTGAGCGCGGCGAAGGTCAGGAACGCGAGGGCGCCCAGGAGCACGAGGCTCAGCCGCTTGACCAGCAGCCCGGCGGCGAACGCCGGAACCCACAGGACGAAGGCGATCGGGTACGAGTCCGGCGCCTCGTGCTCGATCAACAGCCCGAAGACGACGACGAAGGCGACCGCCCCGAAGACGACGACGTCCGCTCGTGGATCCAGCCGCGCGTTGCGCTTGCCCTCCACGATTCCGCAGGCTATCGCCGTGTCCGGGGCTTCGCGCCGCCACGACAAGTGCCGATCTTCCGTTGCGGTCGCTCCGGCTTCGCCCGCGTTGGTGCCGTCGTCGCCGCCGCGAGGACCCGTCCCCGTCGCCCGCTCAGCGCGCCTGGCCCCAGAGCGTCGCGACGAGCGAGCGCGGCCCGCCCCGGTCGCGGTGCTCGCAGAGCACGACCCCCTGCCACGTGCCGAGCGCGAGCCGCCCGTCGGCCACCGGGAGGGTGAGCGTCGGGCCGGTCAGCATCGCCTTGACGTGCGCCGGCATGTCGTCCGGTCCCTCGAGGTCATGGCTCCACGGGAAGTCCTCGGGCGCGGCTGCGTCGAGCCACGCGCGCAGGTCGCTGCGAACGTCGGGCGAGGCGTTCTCGTTCAGCGTCAGGGAGGCGGAGGTGTGCTGCAGCAGCAGGTGCAGCAGGCCGCTCGCGACCTGCCCGAGCTCCGGCAGCGAGTCGGCGAGCTCGCGCGTCACCAGATGCAGCCCCCGGGATCGCGGCTCGAGCGTGAGCCGGCGCTGGAGCCAGATCACGGCGGCCACCAGCGGGCGCGCCGCACGTCGACGCGGCCGTCCTCGATCGCGACCCCCTCGTGCTGCAGCAGCGCGGCCTGTCGTGAGCCCTGCGTGAGCGTGCCGTCGGCGCGCACGATGCGGTGCCACGGGACGCTCGGGTCCTCGCAGGCGGCGAGCACGGTGCCGGCGAAGCGCGGCGCGGCCGAGTCGAGGTCGCCGTAGGCGGCCACGTGCCCGCGCGGAACCCGGCGGGCGCGTTCGAGCACGGCGCGGGCGCGCGGCCCGTCGAGGTCGGGTGGCCGGCGCGGCATCGGTGCGCCGACCTTACTCCTCGCGCCGCGCCGGGCGGTGGCGAAGGCCGGTCCGCGCCCGTCGCGCCGAGGCGGCGGGTCCCGGGGGAGCCCGGCCGCTACCGCTCGCCCGGGGTCTTCTTCGGGTAGGCCGAGACGGGGATCGACAGGTCGAGCGCCGTGCGCAGGATGCGCTGCTGCTCGAGGTTGTGGGCCGCCGGGTAGCCCTCGCCCGACGAGGCGCGCTCGGGCCGGCCGACGTAGCCGAGGTGGAGGTGATCGGGCAGGATCTGCTGCAGCCGCGGCGACATGTGCGCGCGGGCACCCATGTTGCGCGGCTCCTCCTGGACCCAGAGGATCTCCTCCAGGTTCGGGTAGCTCGCGATCAGCTCGCGGATGTCCTTCTCCGGGAACGGGTAGAGCAGCTCGACGCGCCCGATCGCGACGCCCTCGTTGTCGACGCGCGAGCCGTGCCCGACGAGGTCGTAGTAGATCTTGCCCGTGCAGAGCACGAGGCGACGGACCTTGTCGAGCGGCACGCGGGGCTCGCCGAGCACCGGGAAGAAGCGGGTGTCGGACAGGTGCTCGATCCGGTTCGTCGCCTGCGGCAGGCGCAGCAGAGACTTCGGGGTCATCACGATCAGCGGACGCTGCTTGGCGATCAGCGCCTGGCGGCGCAGCAGGTGGAAGTACTGCGCCGGCGTCGTGAGGTTGGCGATCCGGATGTTGCCCTCGGCGGCGAGCTGCAGGAAGCGCTCGAGGCGCGCCGACGAGTGCTCCGGTCCCTGACCCTCGTAGCCATGCGGCAACAGCAGCGTCAGGCGCGAGGACTGACCCCACTTGGCCAGGCCGCTGGTGATGAACTGGTCGACGATCACCTGTGCGCCGTTGGCGAAGTCGCCGAACTGCGCCTCCCAGGCGACGAGCGCGTCCGGCGCCTCCTGCGAGTAGCCGTACTCGAAGCCCAGGCAGGCCGTCTCGGAGAGCGGGCTGTTGTGCAGCTCGAGCGGGGCCTTCGAGTCCTTCAGGTGCTGGATCGGGCTGAACGCCCGGCCACTGCGCGCATCGTGGAGGACCATGTGGCGCTGGCTGAACGTGCCGCGCTCGGTGTCCTGGCCGGTCAGGCGAACGGGCACGCCGTCGACCAGCAGCGCGGCAAGCGCCAGCGCCTCGGCGTGAGCCCAGTCGATCCCGCCTTCGGAGCCCAGCGCCGCACGGCGGCGCTCGAGCTGCCGGACCAGCTTGGGGTGGATCGTGAAGCCGTCGGGCGCTCGCAGCAGCTCCTCGTTCAGCGCCCGCAGCGTGTCGGCCGGCACCGCCGTCTGGACCTCGACGCTGGGCGAGCGGTCGAGCTGGTACTCGCCGGTCGGCTGCTCGACCGTGCCGGCCTCCTCGGCCGCCTTGATCTGCGTCTTGAGCTCCTGGTGGAGGCGGGTCAGCTCGTCCCAGGCCTCCTGCTGCCAGGCGTCGATCTCATCCCGGGTCGTCGCGCCGGCCTCGACCAGCTGCGCGGCGTAGAGGTTCGCGACCCGCTCGTGACGCTTGATCGCGGCGTACATCTCAGGCTGTGTGTAGGCCGGCTCGTCGGCCTCGTTGTGGCCGAAGCGGCGGTAGCCGATCAGGTCGATCAGCACGTCGTGGCCGAACTCCGCGCGGTAGGCCATCGCCAGGCGCACGGCCGAGATGCATGCCTCGACGTCGTCGGAGTTGACGTGCACGATCGGCACGTCGAAGCCCTTCGCCAGGTCGGACGCCCATTGCGTGGAGCGTGAGTCCTCGTAGTCGGTGGTGAAGCCGACCTGGTTGTTCTGGACCAGGTGCAACGTGCCGCCGACCTGGTAGCCGTCTAGCGACTGGAGGTTCAGCGTCTCCGCGACGACGCCCTGTCCCGGGAAGGCGGCGTCGCCGTGCAGCACGATCGGCATGGCCCCCGACGGGTCGCGTTCGGGGATCGGCCCGCTGCGGTCGGTCTGCGCCGCGCGCGTCGCGCCGAGCACGACGGGGTCGACGAACTCGAGGTGGCTCGGGTTGGACTCGAGGTTGACGAGGATGTGCCCGTCTCCGTCGCGCAGCTCGTAGTCGCGCTGGAAGCCGTGGTGGTACTTGACGTCTCCGGTCCCGCCCTGCGGAATCTCGGTCACGGCTTGGACGACCTCGACCGACGAGGCGCCCTCGAACTCCCCGAAGATCGTGTCGTACGGGCGCCCGAGGTTGTGCGCGAGGACGTTGAGCCGGCCGCGGTGGGCCATGCCGATGACGACCTCGCGGGCGCCGCAGGCCGCGGCCAGCTCGATCGCCTCGTCGATCATCGGCACCGTCATGTCGACGCCCTCGATCGAGAACTGCTTCTGGCCGAGGTAGGCCTTGTGCAGGAAGCGCTCGAGCGCGTCGACGGCGATCAGCCGTCGCAGGATCCGCCGCCGGTGCTCGGCGTCGAGCGGCTCGCGGAACGTTCCGCTCTCGATCTGCTCGCGCAGCCAGACCCGCTGGCCGTGGCTGGTGATGTGCTCGATCTCGTAGGCGAGCGAGCCGGTGTAGACCGCTCGCAGGGGCTCGAGCGCGTCGGCGAGCGTCTCGCCCGGCACGTAGATCCGCAGGATCTCCGATGGGATGCGGCGCATCAGCGCCTGTGTCAGGCCGAGGCTGTCGGGGTCGAGGGCGGGGTCGCCGACCGGCTCGGAGCCGAGGGGGTCGAGCCGTGCGGCGAGGTGGCCGTGCGTGCGGAAGGCCTTGACGAGCGCGGTCGCCGCCTGGACGGCCTGCATCAGCTCGATGTCGTCGCCGGTCCGGGCGGTGGTCGCGACCGGCGCGCCGGCGGTCGGGGCGAGCCTCGGCTGCGGGCGCTCGGGCGCCGGGCCGAGCTGTGCTCCGAGGGCGGCGAACAGGTCCTCGTAGAAGTCGTGCTCGCCCTGCAGGTATGCCTCGACGACCTGCAGGAAGCGCCCGGACTCGGCGCCCTGGATGACCCGGTGGTCGTACGTCGAGGTCATCGTCATGACCTTCTCGACGCCGAGCATCTCGCCGACGCCGGCGAGGCCGACGGGGTACGCGATCGAGCCGGTGGCGACGATCGTGCCCTGCCCGGTCATCAGCCGCGGCACCGAGGCGACGGTCCCGATGCCGCCGGGGTTGGTCAGCGTGACGTTCGCACCGACGAGGTCGTCGGCCGAGAGGGTGTTGGTGCGGGCCTTGTCGATCAGCTCGTCGAAGGCGACCTTGAAGCCGGCGAAGCCCAGCGCGCCGGCGCCCCGGATGACCGGGACCATCAGCGTTCGCGAGCCGTCCTTCTTCTCGACGTCGACCGCGATGCCGAGGTTCACCTGCCCGTCGTCGACCCTGTGCGGGACGCCGTCGCGCTGCTCGAAGTGATGGGTCATCACCGGGAGCTGCTCGCTCGCCGCGCGCGCGATCGCCCAGGCGATCAGGTGCGTGAAGCTGACCTTCTGGCCGGCCTCCTTGAGCTGGCGGCGGCGGCCGTCCATGGCGGTGACCGTCATCGTGCGGAACGAGGTGGCCGTCGGGATCGAGCGGCTCTCGTCCATGTAGCGGGCGAGCATCGCCGCGCCGCCGCGCATCGGCTTGGCGCTCACGGAGACGGCGGGCGCGGCGCCGCTCTTGGCGGCGAGCACATCTGCCTTGACCACCCGTCCGCCGGGCCCCGTGCCGCTGACGCTCGCCAGATCGACGCCCTCCGCTGCGGCGACGCGCGCCGCGACCGGCGAGGCCTTGACGCCCGGTGGCGCTGCGGCCGGCGCGCCTGCGGGCGGAGTCGGCGCCGGCGCGCCCGCGGGTGCCGGGGCCGGTGGGACCGGCCCGCCAGCGCTCACACGCATCCGCGCGATGACCTGGCCGACGGTGACGGTCTCGCCCTCGGCCGCGAGCAGCTCGGTGACGATGCCGGTCGCAGGCGCCGGCAGCTCGACGTCGACCTTGTCCGTCGAGATCTCGACGATCGTGTCGCCGTCGGCGATCTGGCCGCCCGCCTCCACGTGCCACTCGAGCAGCGTTCCCTCGGTCACCGACTCCCCGGCGCCGGGCACCACGATGTCGACGATCTCCTCGGCCGGGGCCTCTGCGGCCGGGCCGGCGCCGTTGACCTCCGCCGGGGGAGCGGCCGCGGCGGTGCCGGCTCCGTTCGGGGCGCCGGCGGCGATCCCCGCGGGGGCGCCGGCGCCGTCCGGCTGGATCTCGGCCAGCACCGAGCCGATGGCGACCGTGTCGCCCTCGGCCGCGAGCAGCCGCACGACCGTGCCGGAGACCGGCGCGGGAACCTCGGCGTCGACCTTGTCGGTCGAGACCTCTACGAGCGGCTCGTCGACCTCGACGCGCTCGCCCTCGCCCTTGCGCCACTCGAGGACCGTGCCTTCGGTCACCGACTCACCCATCGCGGGCAACGTGACCTGGACTGTGGCGGAGACGGCCATCGCGAGGCTCTGCCGCCTACCCTAGCGCGCGGTTCGCGAGCGGGCGTGCTCGCCCGCCATCAGGTCTCGGGGATGGCCTGCCGGGCGTCTCGCCCAGCCCGCCGGCGGCTCTCGCGCACGAGCTCCCAGCTTCCGAAGAACGGCGCGACGGCGCCCAGCACGGCGACCGCGACCGCGATCCGCAGCGAGACGACCCGCGCGCTCAGCGCGAGCAGCACGAGCGCCACCATCGCGATCCATCCGATCCCGTGCGCGAAGCCGAAGACCATCTCCAGCCGTGGGAGCCCGGGGAAGAGCCAGACCGCCAGCAGGCAGCAGTAGACCGTCGAGTGCGCCAGCGACAGCCGCTCGAGGGCGGGGAGCGGAAGGCTCGGCGCGCGGCGGCGCCGCCTGCGTCGCTCGAGGCGCTCCAGCGGTGGGGAGCTCATCGCTCGATCTCCGCGAGCAGCGTCGCCATCCGGCGCAGCGGCGGGTCGGCCTCGGCCGGCCAGGCCAGCGGGCTGGCCGGCCACCACGCGAAGGCATCGTGCTCGTGGTCCATCGTCACGTCCGTGCCGGCCGGCAGCCAGGCCTGGCCGACGAACATCACCATCCCGTGCGGCAGGGCGACGAGCGCCTCCCCGCGGACCTCCTCGGGCTCCACCGACCACTCCTCGCGCAGCTCGCGCAGCAGCGTCTCGAACGGGCTCTCGCCGACGTCGACGGCGCCGCCGGCGCCGAGCGCCCATCGCCCGGGCCAGGACGCGAGCCAGGAGGCGCGGCGCCCGGCCAGCCAGCGACCCTCCCCGTCACGCACGGCGCACAGCGCGGCGACGGACGACGAGGCGTCGCCCTCGACGAGCCTCAGCGACCAGCGGATCGGCTGGAGGTGCATCACGATCCCGCCCGGCGTCTGCTCGTGGGCGGCGAGGCGCGCGGCCAGGCCGTCGTGGCTCGGCGATCCGCGCTCGGCGAGCGCTCGCACGGCGGCGTCGGCCGCGGCGGCGCGCTCCGGCGTCGGCTCGTAGCGCGCCGTGCTCCAGCGAACGTCGATCTGATCCGGTCCCCAGGGACCGCGCGCGAGTAGGAGCGGCGCCGTGCTCATCGCCTCCCAGGGTACGGTGACCATCGTGAGCCGGCGAGTGCGCAGCCGCTGGGGATGGGGCTTCGAGGACGCGGCGATCGACGCGCGCGCTGCGGCGCCGGCGATCGCCGGCGTGCTCGGCTTCGAGCTCGACGGTGCGGTCGAGGAGCCGGTCGCGCTCGAGCGACTACGGATCGCGGGGCCGCGGGTCGAGCCGCCACGCGGGTCGCTCGGGGCGATCTGCTCGACCGACCGGGCGGAGCGCGTCGCGCACGCCTACGGGTGCTCGTACGTGGACGCGGTCCGGTCGCTGCGCGGCGTGTACGAACACCTGCCCGACATCGTCGCGCGGCCACGCGACGAGCGCGACGTCGAGGGGCTGCTCGCCTGGGCGTCCGCGGCGAACGTCGCGGCCATCCCCTACGGCGGCGGCACGAGCGTCGTCGGCGGCGTCGAGGCCCGCGTGCCGGGCCGCTTCGACGGCGTGCTGACGCTCGACCTCGGCGTGCTCGACGCGCTGCACGAGGTCGACGTGGTCTCGCTCGCCGCGCGGATCGGGGCCGGCGCCGCCGGCCCGCGGATCGAGGAGCGGCTGCGGGCGCACGGCCTGACGATGCGCTTCTACCCGCAGTCGTTCGAGCTCTCCACGCTCGGCGGCTGGATCGCGACTCGCGCCGGCGGCCACTTCGCGACGCGCCTGACGCACGTGGACGACCTGGTCGAGAGCGTGCGCGCGGTGACGCCGAGCGGCGTCTGGGCGTCGCGGCGCCTGCCGGGCTCCGGCGCGGGGCCCTCGCCCGACCGACTGCTGCTCGGGTCGGAGGGGGTGCTCGGCGTGATCACCGAGGCCTGGGTGCGGGTCCGGCGCCGGCCGGACTCGCGCGCGGCGCGAGCCGTGAGGTTCCCATCGCTGTTGCGCGGCGCCGAGGCGGTCCGCGCCGTCGTCCAGTCGGGGCTGACGCCGGCGGCGTGCCGGCTGGTCGACGAGGTCGAGGCGCTCCACACGGGAACCGGCGACGGCTCGAGCGCCGTGCTCGTGCTCGGCTTCGAGGCGGCGGGCCGGCCGGTGGAGCACGAGCTGTGGGCGGCGCTGGCGATCTGCCGCGAGCACGGAGGCGAGTGGGATGCGCCGGCCGGCGCGCGAGCCGGCGACGGGGCGGTCCGCACCTGGCGCGCCGCGTTCCTGCGGATGCCCTACGTGCGCGATGCGATGCTGCGCCTCGGCGTTCTGGCGGAGACGCTCGAGACGGCGATCACCTGGGATCGCTTCCCGTCGCTGCACGAGCAGGTGACCGGCGCCGTGCGCGAAGCGCTCGGCGAGCCGTGCCGCGTCACGTGCCGCATCACGCACGTCTATCCCGACGGTCCGGCGCCCTACTTCACGGTGCTCGCCCCGGTGCGTCGCGGCGACGAGCTCGCCCGGTGGCACGCGATGAAGCACGCCGCCGGCGAGGCGATCATCGCCGGCGGCGGCACGATCACCCACCACCACGCCGTCGGGCGCGACCACCGCCCCTGGTACGACCGCCAGCGGCCCGAGCCGTTCGCGGCCGCGCTGGGCGCCGCGAAGGCCGCCCTGGACCCGGCGGGGATCCTGAACCCGGGCGTGCTGATCGACGCGCCTGTACCCTCGGCCTCGTGAGCAAGTTCGCTGCGAAGAACCTGGCGGCGATCAGGGCGGCGCTCGACCATCACAACGGGAGCTGCCCGGTCGCCGCGAACGCGATCCTGCTGAACCCCGTCGACCACGACCTGCTCGGCTTCGACGAGCTGTGGGGCCTGCCGGTGCTCGCCGACGAGCGCGTGCCGACGAAGCGCGTGCGGATCCAGTGCGACGGCTCGGCCCACGGGATCGAGGACGCGATCGAGCAGTTCGTCGAGCAGCGCCGACCGGTCGAGATCCCGGTCGTGATCCCGATCGGCCCGGGCGAGGACGAGGAGTACGGGCCGCGCTGAGGCCGCGGCCCGTCGGGTCCCGTCTCAGACGACGACGAGGTCGCGTCCGAAGGCCCGCGCGAAGAGCTCTCGCTCGCGTGCGGCGGCCCAGCGGGCGACCGGTGCATCGACGTCGGCGACCAGCTCCAGGCGCACCGCTCCGCCCTCGCCACCGGGGTGCGCATGCGCACCCCGCACGATCTGGTCGCGTGAGCGCTCGAGGTCCTCGGCGAGCCGCAGGAGCACGGCGCAGCGGTCGAGCACGGCGGCGTCGCCGTTGCGCAGCAGCGGGCCGAACGGCCCCGGCTCGGGCAGTCCCTTGCGGTTGCGGTGGTAGCGGACCACCTGGCCGATCAGCGCGGCGTCGCGCGGATCGAATCCCGGTAGGCCCGCGTTGAGCACCAGATAGCGGGAGTGCTTGTGATGGTCGTCGTAGTCGATCGCCACGCCGATGTCGTGGAGCATCGCGCTCGCCCACAGCAGCTCGCGCTCGGCCGGGTCGCCGCCGTGCAGCCCCGCGCTCGCCAGCTCGTCGAACAGGCCCAGCGCGAGCTCGGCGACGTGGCACGTGTGGGCGGGCCGCCCGTCGTAGCGCGCGGCGAGATTCATGACGCTGGCGCGGCGCACGTCGTCGAACAGCGGCTCGGGTCGGTCGGCCAGCAGGCGCTCGAAGAAGACGCCTTCGCGCAGGCCGGCCTCGGTCGCCTCGATCCCGCGGGCGGCGGTGCGTTCGAGGACGGCCTGCACGACGACCGCCCCGGCGAGGATGATGTCGCCGCGGGCCGGCTTGATCCCGGGCAGCGCGCCCCGCTCGCCGGCCGACATCGAGGCCAGGCGCTCGACGAGCTCGTCGAGCGCCTCACGCTCGACGAGGAACCCCTGCACCCCGAAGGACGGAAGGCCGAGCGCGCGCTGCGTCGCCGCCGCGAGGTTGCGGACCGTGCCGCCGATGCCGACGAGCCGGCCGGCGCCCTCGAGCCACCCGGCGCGCTCCAGCGTGCCGGCGACGTGCTCGCGCAGCCGCGCGAGCGCCTTGCGCCCCGGAGGCTCGCCGCCGGGGAGGAATCGCTCGGTCATCCGCACGGCGCCCAGGCGCCACGAGTCGAGCGTCTGCGCCCGGCGGCCCCGCACCTCCACGAGCTGCATCGAGCCGCCGCCGAGGTCGAGCACCGCGCCGTCGCCCAGGTCGGACGAGTTCACCGCGGCGAGGTAGCCGTAGCGGGCCTCCTGCTCGCGTGAGAGGACGCGGATCGGCAGGCCGCTCGCGGCGCGCGCACGATCGAGGAAGAGCTCGGAGTTCGTGGCGTCGCGGATCGCGCTTGTCGCGACCGCGTCGACCTCGTGCCGTGCGAGGCCGACGGCGCCCGTGAAGTGGGCGAACAGCTCCGCCGCGGCGATCGCCCGGGCCATGCCGGCCTCGCCGAGCGCGCCCGAGGCGTCCATGCCGGCGCCGACGCGGACCGGCTCGTAGATCTCGTCGGTCCGTCGCCACCACGCGCCCAGCGTCCCGGGACGGGCGCCGTGGGCCTCGAAGACGACGAGCCGGAACGAGTTGGACCCCAGGTCGCAGACCGCCAGGCGCGCGTCGCCCGCGATGTCAGCCACGCTCGATGATCTCGATCCGGTAGCCGTCGGGGTCACGCACGAAGCAGAGCCGCGAGCCGCCCTCGCGGACCCGGTAGGGGGGCTTCTCGGGCTCGATGCCCTGCTCGGCCAGGCGGGCGAGCGTCGCGTCGAGGTCCGCTGCGGTGATCGCGATGTGGTTGTAGCCGGTGCCGAGCTCGTAGCCGTCGACGCCGAAGTTGTAGGTCAGCTCCAGGCGCGGGCCGTCGCCGGGCAGGCCCATGAAGATGTTGATCGCCTCGTCGCGGATCGGCATCCGGCGCAGCTCCTCGAAGCCGAGGGCCTCGTAGAACGCCACCGAGCGGTCGACGTCGCCGATCCGGTAGCAGGTGTGGATCAGCTCTGGCATCGCGTCAGCGTAGCTCCGGGCGCCGCTTGGTCCCACCCCCGTCCGCCGCTCGCCGGTAGCCTGGACCGCATGATCGTCGAGCGTGCGGTGCTCCCGGGCTTCCTGACCAACACCTACCTGGTCGGCGAGCCCGGCGGTGCGGCCTTCTTCGTCGACGCCGGCGGCCCGGTCGAGCCGCTCGTCGAGGTCGCCGAGCGCGAGCGCGTGACGCCGACGCACGTGCTGCTCACCCACCACCACGGCGATCACGTCGCGGACCTCCCGAAGCTGCTCGAGCGCTGGCCCGGGCTCGAGGTGCTGATCCATCCCGCGGAGCGAGACCTCGTCACGGGCGTCACCGGCGAGCTGCTGCCCGGCGAGCCGCTGCGAATCGGCGCGATCGACGTCCTGCCGCTGCACACCCCGGGCCACACCGCCGGCATGCTGTCGCTGCTCGTGGACGGGCAGGTCTTCACCGGCGACACGCTGTTCAAGAACTCGGTCGGCGGCGTGCGCGCGCCGGGCAGCACGAGCTACGAGGATCTGCGCAGCTCGATCATGCAGACCTTGATGGGCCTGCCGCCGACGACGGTCGTGCGCCCCGGTCACAGCGATCCGACGACGATCGCCGACGAGTGGGAGCACAACGCGTTCGTGCGCGTCTGGCGCGGCCTCGACCCCGAAGGCGACGAGCCGTGCACGGCGCTCGGCGAGCCCGCGACGCTCGTGCTGCTCGGCGACGACTACGACGGGGGCCACAAGGCCTGGGTGCGCTGGCCCGACGGACGCGACGACATCGTGCCCGGCTCGCGGGTCAGCACCGGCGGCTGAGCCGGGTCCGGCGACGATGGCGGGTGGACCGGGCGGACCGGGCGACGAGCGCGACCGGGCAGGTGAGCGCGACCGGGCGGGCGAGCGCGACCGGGCGGGCGAGCGGCGGCCCTCCGGCGGTGCGCGGCAGCCCCCGGCCGGTGGCGAGGTGCTCGGCTCGCGCCTGCGGCGCACGGCGACGCTCGGCCGCCTGGCGGCGACCGAGGCGGCCAAGTACGCCGCTACGCAGGCCGCGAACCTCGGCCGCTCGCCCGACGAGGCGGCCGACGCGCTCGGACGGCGACAGCTGGAGGCGGCGCGCCAGATAGTGCGCGTTCTCGGCTCCATGAAGGGCGTCGCGATGAAGGCCGGCCAGGTCCTGTCGGTCGCGGATCTCGACGCCGTGCCACCGGCCTACCGCGACGAGGTGCGCGACACGCTCGCCCAGCTCCGCGACGCGGCGCCGGCCGTGGGCTTCGGCGAGATGCGCCAGCTGATCGAGCGCGAGCTCGAGGCGCCGCTCGAGCGCATATTCGAGCGCTTCGATCGCGAGCCGATCGCGGCGGCATCGATCGGGCAGGTCTACCGCGCGCGGCTCCACGGCGGGCGTGACGTCGCCGTCAAGGCCCAGTACCCGGGAATCGACGCCGCCGTTCGCGCCGACCTCCAGAACCTTCCGCCGATGCTGTGGATCGCCAAGCAGATCGCGCCCGGCCTCGACGTCGCGGGGACCGCGACCGAGATCAGCGAGCGCGTCCACGAGGAGCTCGACTACGAGCTGGAGGCCTCCAACCAGCACGCCGTCGCACGCGACCATCGGGGCCATCCGTTCATCGTCGTGCCCGAGGTCGTCACCGAGCTGTGCCGCGCGCGGGTGCTCGTCATGGACTACGTCGACGGGATCGGGCACGCCGAGATCGCGCGCCACGACCAGGCTGAGCGCGACCGCGTCGCGGAGATCATCTTCCGCTTCTACTTCGGCTGCATGTACAGGCACCACGCGTTCTCCGGCGACCCGCACCCCGGCAACTCGCTGCTGCTCGCCGACGGGCGCATGGCGTTCCTGGACTTCGGCCTGTTCAAGCGCATCTCCCGCGAGGCGGCCGAGCGCGAGCTCGAGATCCAGCGATTCGGGATCGAGGGCCGCGGCGCCGAGATGATCGAGCGGATGGCGGCCGCGGGGATGCTGTCCGATGCCGCGCGCGCCGAGCCGGACGCGATCCTCGAGCAGTTTCGCCGCTACACGTGGTGGTTCACGCGCGACGAGACGGTCGAGCTGGATCCCGGCGCCGCGACGCGAATCGTGCTGCGTTTCTCCGACCCGACCCAGCGCCAGTTCCACGAGATCCGCCACGAGACGCTGCCCGCCGAGCACATCTTCGGTCGGCGCCTGGAGATGATGACGCTCGCGGTCATGAGCCAGCTGCACCCGCGCGGCAACTGGCATCGCATCGCGCGCGAGTGGCTCTACGGCGACGAGCCGTCGACCGAGCTCGGGCGCCAGGAGGCCGCGTACTACGCGGGTCGGCGGTGAGCGCGCGAGGCCGACGCTGGCGACTGTCGCTCCGGGGGCCCCGGCCGGGGGTGCGTCTCGCGATGCTCCTCGTCGGCGCCGGGCTCGCCTTCGCCGTGGTCATGCTCGCCGGCTCGCTTTCGGCCGAGCGGGTGCGGGGCTGGATCGACGGCGTCGGCCTGGCCGGGCCGGTCGTGTTCGTGCTGCTCGGCGCGCTGCTGTCGTTGGCCTTCGTGCCGGGGCCGCTGCTGGCGGGGGCGGCGGGACTGCTGTTCGGGACGCTGGTCGGGACGCCGGTCGCCCTCGGCTCGGCGACGCTTGGCGCGATCCTCGCCTGCCTGCTGGCCCGCGCCGTCGCCGGCGATGCGATCGAGGCGCTCGCCGGTCCGCGGGTGCGCGCCCTGGCTCGCTGGGTCGGGCGCCGCGGCTTCGTCTCGGTGCTCTACGCCCGCCTCGCGCCCGGCGTGCCGTTCCACAGCGTCAGCTACGCGAGCGGGCTGACGACGATCCCGGTGCTCGTCGTCGCCGGCGCCACGGCGGTCGGAGCGGTGCCGCGGACGTTCGCGTACGTAGCGCTCGGCGGCTCGCTCGGCAACCTGCGCTCTCCCGAGGCGATCGCCGCGCTCGTCGTGATCGTCGTCATGGGTGCGATCGGCCTGCTGCTCGTGCGCCGGGATGTGCGCCGGGAGCGCGCACGAGCCGCGGCGGCGCCAACTGGCGCCTGGGAGCCGGACGCCGCGGACGCCTGAGGACTCCGTGCGGTCAGCCGGCGGTGTCGGCGCCCGCGGTGCCCGCGTCGCGGGCCAGCTCTGGGTCGGAGTCGTGCTCCGGCTCAGGGGTCGCGCCGGGCCGTGCCAGCCGCTGCACCTGGAACAGGCTCGTCGTGCCTGGATGGCCGATCGGCATGCCCGCGGTGATCCCGACGCGCTGACCGGGGTGGCACCAGCCGAGCTCCACCACGCGCCGACAGGCGTCGCCGATCAACTCCTCGGTGATCTCGTGCCTGCGCTGCCACGCGGCCTGCACGCCCCACATCAGCCCGCAGCGCCGCACGGTCTCGCGGCCGGGCGACAGGGCGTAGATCGGCACCGTCGGACGGTGGGCGGAAACCAGCCGCGCCGAGCGGCCCGACAGCGTCGGCACGATGATCGCGTCGAGCTCGAGCTCGCGCGAAGCCTCCACGACGCTGTGAGCGATCGTGTAGGCGGGATCGCGCCCGGTGCGCCGGACTCGGTGCTCGTTCCAGGTCGAGTAGGGCGCCTCGCGCTCGGTCGTCGTGGCGATCGAGCACATCATCGCGACCGCCTCGACGGGGAAGGCGCCGACCGCGGTCTCCTGCGAGAGCATCACGGCGTCGGTGCCGTCGAGGATCGCGTTGGCGACGTCGGTCACCTCGGCGCGCGTCGGCCGCGCGGAGCGGATCATCGAGTCGAGCATCTGCGTGGCGGTGATCGAGATCCGCGCGTGCTCGCCGGCGAGTCGGATCAGGCGCTTCTGGACGAGCGGGACCTCCTGGATCGGCAGCTCGATCCCGAGGTCCCCGCGGGCGACCATGACGCCGTCGCTGACGCGCACGACGTCCTCGGCGCGCGCAACGGCCTGCGGCTTCTCGATCTTCGCGATCAGCGGGATCCGCGTGTGCTCGCGTACCTGGAGCACGTCTTCGGGCCGGCGCACGAAGCTCAGCGCGACCAGGTCGACGTCCATCTCGATGCCGGCGCGCAGGTGCGCGAGATCCTCTTCGGGGACGGCCGGGAGCTCGTCCGCGGGGCCGGGGATGTTGAGCCCCTGGCGCGAGGCGACGACGCCCCCCAGCTCGACCTCGCAGTCGAACTCGCCGTCCTGCGCGCGGACCGCGCGGACGCGCAGGCGCACCGAGCCGTCGGCGAGGTAGACGAGCTCGCCCGGCTCCACCGCGGCGGCGAGGCCGGCCCAGCTCACGGTCATCCGGGTCGCGTCACCACGCTCGACGCCGTGGCCGTCGCAGACGAACGTCACCTTGTCGCCGTTGCTCAGCAGCGCCTTGTCGTCGACCAGCGGGCCGATGCGGATCTTCGGCCCGGGCAGATCCTGGAGGATCGCGACCGGGCGGCCCGCGCGCTCGGCGGCGTGGCGCACGAGCTGCGCCGTCTCGGCGTGCTGCTCGTGCGTGCCGTGGCTGAAGTTCAGCCGCGCAACGTCCATCCCGGCCTCGACCATGCGTGTCAGCACGTCGAGGTCGCGCGAGGCGGGCCCGATCGTTGCGACGATCTTCGTTCTGTGATCTGAAGGCACCGGCATGGCACGGTAGCGTTCTGGCGCCGATGGCACTCCTCACGGCTCTCGGGCTCATCTCGCTGGCACTCGCCGCGCTGTCCGGCTGGCTGGTGCTGGCGATCACCGAGCGCCCGCAGTGGTTCCGAGAGCGGGGGATCCCGCAGCCGGTGCGCTTCCGTCAGCTCCATCTGGACTGGGTTTTCATGGGGTTGCTGCTGATCGCGGTCCAGGTCGCGGCGCCGCAGATGCCCGACTGGATCCGCGGCCTGATCGCCTTCGGGGCGATCGTCAACCCGCTGCTGTTCGTGCCGCTCGCGTGGGGGCCGGCGGTGAAATCGAACCCCCTGTTCGTCGGGGTCACGCTGACCTCTTTCCTGTCGCTCAGCGTCGGCCTGCCGGCGCTCGCGATCTGGGCGATCGCCTGATCAGGGCCGGATCGGGGCCGTGGGGGCGGCGCGTCTGGGGTCGAGTGGCGCGTCCGGGTCGAGCGGCGCGTCCCGGGTCGAACGGCGCGTCCCGGGTCGAGCGGCGCGTCTGGGGTCGAGTGGTGCGTCCCGGGTCGAGTGGTGCGTCACGGGTCGAGCGGCGCGTCCCGGGTCGAGCGGCGCGTTTGCGGGTCGAGCGGCGCGTTTGCGGGTCGAGCGGTGCGTCTGCGGGTCGAGCGGTGCGTCTGGGGTCGAGTGGCGCGTTTGCGGGTCGAGTGGTGCGTCCCGGGTCGAGAGCGGCGCGTCTGGGGTCGAGTGGCGCGTCCCGGGTCGAGTGGTGCGTCTGCGGGGGTCGTGGCTGCAGAAACTCAGGTATGGGGTGTGTTTCTGCAGCCACGTTCCCATCGCTCGTGGCGACCACCTGGATGTGGCGTGGTTCTGTCCAGAGCGTGCGCCCGTCGCTGCTTCGCGTTGCCCACCTCAGCGGGCGACCTTCGCGGAACGCGCTCTGGGTGACGCGCCGAGTTGACGATCGCCACACGCCGGACCCTGGGCTGTGCCGTGGCTCTACCTGTCCGTCTCCTGCGCAGGCCGGAACCGCGCAGGCCGGAATCGGGCAGGCCGGAATCGGGCCTGCTTCAACGGCGACGTCGGCTCACCGGGGGCTCCACGGTGCGACTCCCGGGCAAGCTCGACCGCGCACGGTGCGGACGACGCAAACCGTTCAGAGTCGCGGCGGGGGGCCGTCAAACTGGCGCCACTGTCAGGAGGGGGGAACCTACAGGGCAGGTCCAGCCCCCCGCCGTGAACTCTGAACGGTGGTCACCGTACGAGCGCCCGACGGGATTGTCACTACCGCAGGCGCGGTATTCACCGCCTTTTCGAGCCGGCCGAGGTCCCTCGACGAGGGTCGTGCGGTGCTCGACTACGGATCGCCTTCCGTGGTTGCTGCGGATGTCACCGGCCTTCGGGTCGTGGTTCGTTGCCTCGTGAGTAGGCCGGAGGGGGCGACCGTCGCTGTGGAGGGTGCGATGAGCGTGGGTCGAGACGTACCGCCGTCGGGCGGGGGGCGCGTGGGTCCAGACGTACCGCCGTCGGGCTGGGGGCGCGTGGGTCGCGGCGTTTCGCGGAACGGCGGATGCTCGCGCCGGCGGCCGTCGGCGGTGGCCGCCGCCGTCCTCGCCGCGATCGCCCTGTCGGGCACGGCGCCGGTCCCGGCCGCGGACGCCGCGAGCGGTCGTTCGGCCGATGCGCCGCGCGGCCTCGAGCGGCCCCGTGCTGCCGTCGACGCTGCCGCCGGCCTCGGCGGCAGCCTGGTCTACATCCGGCGCGGAAACGTCTGGCTCGCGGCGCCGGACGGCTCCAGGAACCGTCCGGTGACACGTGGCGGCGGGTGGAGCAGCCCGTCCCAGTCGGACTCCGGGACGATCGTCGCGCTGCGTAGGCGCGCGCTCGTGCGCCTGACGCGCGACGGCCGGATGATCGGTCGCCCCGTGCCGCTCATCGGCACCAGCCAGCGCTCGAGCGGCAACCTGCTCGTCCAGGCGGGGCCGGCCGATCTGCGCGTGTCGCCGAACGGAAAGCTCGCCGCCTACTGGATCGGCGTCAACCACCAGACGTGCAACCCCGTGACGTTGATGTGCGACTACCGCCTGCAGGACGACGTCGTCGTCACGCGCGTCGATCGCTTCACGAGCTTCACCCGGTACGGCCTCACGCGGGACTACCGCGAGCCGTCGTGGTACTCGAACGAGCTGCTGCTGATGTTCAACTACGGGCTCGCCGAGACCGTCGCGATCGACCGGCTCGGCGAGGGGGACGCGAACCTCGCCGCCTGGTTCAGCGATCCGCAGGGCGCACAGCTCGGCAAGGGCCAGGCCGCGGCACGCGCGCCCGTGCTCGCCGTGCTCGCCGGGACGAACCGCGC
>JANJTP010000034.1 GCA_024711025.1 Solirubrobacteraceae bacterium | reverse complement strand
GCTGCTGGTGGTGATCGCCACCCCGTTCGTCGCGGCCTCGCAGTTCATGGTGCTGCTGGACCGCGCGCTCGGCTTCAACTTCTTCCAGGCCGGGCAGGGAGGCGACGTGCTGATGTACCAGCACGTCTTCTGGTTCTACTCACACCCCGCCGTCTACATAATGATGCTGCCCGGCTTCGGCATCATCAGCGAGATCATCGCCACCCGGGCGCGCAAGCCGATCTTCGGCTACCGGATGATGGCCTTCTCGCTACTGGCGATCGTCGTGCTCAGCTTCACCGTCTGGGCGCACCACATGTTCGTCTCGGGAATGCAGAACTGGATCCGCTTCCCGATGATGATCACGACGGCGATCATCGCCGTGCCGACCGGGATCAAGATCTTCTCGTGGCTGGCGACGCTGTGGCGTGGCGTTCTGCGGATGGACACGCCGATGCTCTTCGCCTGCGGCTTCCTGACGACGTTCACGCTGGGCGGCATCTCCGGCGTGATGCTCGCGATGGTGCCGATCGACATCCACGTCAGCGACACCTACTTCGTCGTCGCGCACATCCACTACGTGCTGTTCGCGGGGTCGCTGCTGACGATCTTCGGCGGCATCTACTACTGGTTCCCGAAGATGACGGGCCGCATGTACGACGAGCGGCTCGGCAGACTGCACTTCTGGACGACGTTCGTCGCCTTCAACGTGACATTCGCGCCGATGCACCTGCTCGGCGTCCAGGGCATGCCACGTCGCGTGGCCGACTACGCGCAGCAATTCGCGGCCTGGAACCTGGTCATCTCCCTCGCCTCGTTCGTCATCGGCCTGTCGACGCTCATCTTCCTCTACAACATGATCGCGTCGTGGCGCGCCGGGCCGAGGGCCGTCGCGAACCCCTGGCGTGCACTGACGCTCGAGTGGCAGGTCTCGTCGCCGCCGCCGATCTTCAACTTCGACGCCGTCCCCTCGGTCGTCGGCGGGCCGTACGAGTACGGCGTTCCGGGAGCGGTGCACGGAGTCTTCACGGGCGCCGCGGCGCCGATCCCCGCCGGTGCCGCGGCTGCGGTGGGCTCGTCCGTCGAGAGGGAGTGAGCCGACCATGCGTACGATCCTCGTCGTCGCCAACGAGACCCTCGGCGGGCCTCAGCTGCTGCAGCGGGCGCGAGAGGAGGCTGCCGCGGGACCGATCCGCGTCGTGATCTGCGTGCCGCGCAAGCGACCCCACCACGGCGCGCTGATCTACGACGAGACGGTCTTCGACGCGGCCCAGGTGCGCATCGACCTCGCACGCGGCGTGCTGCGCGAGCTGGGCATCGACGCGATCGGCGAGGTCGGCGATCCCGAGCCGTTCTCTGCCGCGATGGACGCGATCGCCGAGCACCACCCGGACCACATCATCATCTCGACGTTCCCGGCCGCCTCGTCGGGCTGGCTGCGGCGCAACTTCGTCGAGCAGATCGAGGGGGCGGTCGACGTTCCGGTCGAGCACATCGTCAGCGACCCGGGAGTCGAGAAGGCGCCGTTCCACACGACGCTCGTCGTCGCGAACCGGACGGCGAGCGGCGACGCGCTGATCGACGAGCTGAGCGCCTCCCAGGCCGAGCCGTCGGACGGGCGGCGGCGGGTCCTGATCTTCGTCGTGCCGATCGAGGGAGGCGAGCCGATCGCCGTCAGACGGGCGCGGGCCAGGCTCGACCAGGTCGTCGACCGAGCGCGAACGGCGGGCTTCATCGCGGCCGGAATGACCGGCGATCCCGACCCGTTCACGGCGACGCTGAACGCGCTCGACCTGTTCGACGTCGACGACATCGTCATCTCGACCTACCCGGAGACGCGCTCCGGCTGGCTGCGCGCCGACCTGGTCGAGCGCGTTCGCAAGGCGTCGAGACGCCCCGTCCAGCACGTCGTCGCCCAGAGCCGGAAGGCACCGGCCTAAGTCGGCCGGCCGAGGAGCGCCCATGGAAGCCGCAGCGATCCCCGCCCCCGCCGCCCACGACGACCACCACGGGCCGCCGGCTCCGCACTACAGCTCGCGCGTCGCGCCCGAGGTGCTCGGGATCCTGCTGTTCATCGTCAGCGAGGCGATGCTGTTCGGCGCCTTCTTCGCGGCGCTCTTCTTCATCCGTGTGGTCTCCGGCGACCAGTGGCCCCCGGGGGACGGGCTGCCGGTGGCGGTCGGCGCCACCAACGCCGTGATCCTGCTGTCGTCCTCGGTGACGATGCACTGGACCGATCTCTCGGCCAGACGAGGGAACGTGCTCGGCATGCGGACCGGGATCGTCACCACGTTCCTGCTGGGAGCGACCTTCCTCTTCATCCAGATCAACGAGTACCTGAACGTCGGCTTCACGCCCAAGACCAGTGCCTCCGCCTCGATCTTCTTCGGGCTTACGGGCCTCCACGGCACCCACGTCCTGATCGGCCTGCTGCTGCTCGCGATCAGCGCCTACCGGATCTTCAAGGGCCAGGTCGGGCCCGAGAGCCACCGTGGCCTCGAGATACCCGGCATCTACTGGCACTTCGTCGACGTGATGTGGATCTTCGTGTTCACGACGGTCTACGTGCTGTAGCGGTGGGACGGCGCGAGTCGGGCGAGCCCGGCTGGATGCGGCTGCTGCGTCCGCTGCGCAGCGAGGACGCGGCGTTCCGCATGGTGCTGTGGGTCGCCGCGGCGTTCGCGGCGCTCGCGGCGGTCGTCCTGCTCGTCCGCGCGGTCGCCTGACCGGGCGGAATCCGTCGCCCTACTTGACGGTGAGCTTGCCCTCCATACCGGCCTGACGATGGCCCGGCACGCTGCAGTAGAAGACGTAGTCCCCCGCCTGGAGGACGCCGCTGCCCTTCGCCACGCCGTTCGCCACGATCGGCGTCTGGAACTTGACGCCGTTGCCCTCGATGACGAGGTCGTGCCCGACGCTCGTCGTGTTCGGCATCGCGATCTCGACACGACCGGGGGCCGCCGTTGCGGTGTCGGTGACGTACTTGAGCTGACCGCCGGGATCGACGGCGATGCTCAGCCGCCCGCTCTTCTCGACGGCCGGTGTGCCGCCGCCCGCCTGCTTGACCGCGGTGGCGAGCAGGCCCCCGTCCTTTCCGGGCTTCCCCGCGACCGCGCCGACGTACGCGGCGACATCCTCGGCGTCGCGGCCTTCGACGAGCTTGGCGGGCATCACGAGCCCGGCCCCGGGATAGAGGATCTGGGCATAGACGACGCCGCGGATCGAGGCGTCGCCCCAGCGCTCCACGCGAGCGATGTGGAAGGCATCGTCGAGATTCGGGCCCGTCGTCCCCTTCGTCCCCGCGCGCTGCAGCGTGTGGCACGCTCCGCACTTCTCGACGAAGAGCTGCTTGCCTCGCACGACGTCGGCGCTCTGCTCGTTCGCCCCCGAGTTGGTGCAGCCGGCCGCCCCGAGGGCGAGCGCCGCGAGCGCGCACAACCCCGCCGCGCGCGCTACTCGGGTCACCAGGTCCCGACTCCCCATGAGCAGGCCGACTCTATCCGCAACGCCCGATCGGATGGAAGGGCCACCCGGCGTGCTCGGCCCGGCATCGCCGGGCGTCCGGCGTCGCCCCGGCCACCGGGCGAGCGGCCGGCCCGACCGGTACGATCCGCCGATGGCGCTCGGTCAGCTCTACCGTCTTCGCTCACCCTCATCCGGCGAGGAGACGCTCGTCGAGGCTCAGCTCGACAGGATCTACCTGGACGAGCAGTCCGGTGAGCGCCTCGAGGTCGTCGGCAAGCTCATCCCGCTCGCGCCGACGCCGTCGCGACTGCCATGGGCCGTCGAGAACCTGCGGTTCTGCGACTGGTGCGATCAGCCGGCCCAGAAGGATCTCAACGACTGCCCATGGTGCGCTCGGCGGATGTCGCCGATCGGCGCCTGAGTCCCGCGGGCGCAGTCTGGGCGCGATCGTCCTGAAACGACGCGTGCGCGCTCCGACGCGGCCGGGCGCTACCCTCCCGGCCGATGCGAACGGTGCTCGCCGCGACAACCTGCGCGCTCGCCCTTGCGAGCAGCCTGGGCCTCGCCGCATGCGGCGGATCCGATCGCCCCGGTGACAAGATCCCGACGTCGGCGCCGGCGTTGGTCCCCCCCGACGACGCAAACGACCTCGCGGCGGGATCGACAGGCTCGAGCTCGTCGAACACGACTACCACGACCCAGTCCGAGAGCGGCACGGACACGGGATCGACCAGCGGCACGGGCGCCGGCGGCACGGGCACCGGCGGCGGAACGACCGACACGACCGGCGGCACGGGGACCGGCGGCACGGGCACCGGCGGCGGCGGTGTCAGCCCGGACACCGGCGGCACCGAGACCGGCGGCGGCGGATCCGGTGGCCTGTCACCCGACGCCTCCGCCGGAGCCGGCAGCGTCCAGGGCTCGTTCGACGAGTTCTGCGCCGACAACCCCGGCGCCTGCTGAGCCGGAGCTCAGCGGCGCCTGGCGCTCTTCTTCGTCGGCTTCTTGACGGTCGGCGTCGTGATCAGCGTCGCCGAGTAGTTCAGGCGCTCCTTGCCGTAGAGGCAGTAGTACTGGGTCAGCTGGTTCGGCTGCACCTGCGCGGTCGGCGCGGCGGCATTGTCGCAGCTGCCCTTCGCACGGCTGGCACGCCACGAGGTGTCGTTGCCCAGGTCCGCCGTGGCGAGGATCGGCGCCCACGTGCGGCTGGTGATGGCCACGACCTGGCCCTTCTTGACCGCCAGCGTGCGCGCCAGCGGAAACTGCACGATCCGCCCGAAGAACGGCTCGACCTTGAACGCCTCGCTCTGGCGGATCGCCCGGTAGCGCAGCTTGGTCCTCGGATCGAGGATCGTGAGCTGCACCGAGGCGCTGCCGAAGCGATACGGGCTCTTCATGAAGAAGTCGACCTGCTTCTGGCTCGGCTTGCCGAGCCCGACGGTCAGGGCGACGATCCTGCCGTCCTTGGGGACGACCATCGGAGCCCTGGTCGTGCCGACCTTGGCCTGGTAGCCGGTCGTCACGGCAAGCGCCAGGCAGTTGTCGCCGGGGCAGCTCGACGGCACGGCCGGATCGACCTTGCCGATCTCGATGATCTCGGCGGAGGCAGAGGTTGGCAGGGCGAGAGCGGCAGCACAAAGGGCCGCCGCGGGCAGCAGCAGACGTCGCATCACGTCAATTCAACACCAGAAGGGCCCCCGTTGTTGCGCCCGGCGTCCAACAAGGGGTCGGTCGGGCCGCTCAGCGGGCTCCGCGCAGGTCCCGTGCCGCGGCCGCGATCTCGTCCTCGTCGCCGGCCGCCGGCACCCACGGCAGGCGCAGCGGATCGTCCTCGTAGCGAGGAATGACGTGGAGGTGGTAGTGGAACACCGACTGCCAGGCGGCCGGACGGCACGCGTTCAGAACGTTCACACCGGCGGCGCCGAGCCGGTCGCGCATGCGCACGGCAAGCCGCTGTGCCGCGAGCGCGGTCGCCGCGACGTCCTCGGGGTCGGTGTCGTAGAGGTCGGTTCCGTGGCGGCGCGGCACGACGAGGGCGTGCCCCCGTGTCGCCGGGTTGATGTCCATGAAGGCGAGCGTGCGCTCGTCCTCGTCGACTATCGCCACCGGAAGCTCACCGGCGATGATCCGGCAGAAGAGGCAGTCGGCATCGTGGTCGGCCATTGCCGGGAGCCTATCCCCGCCAACCGACCAGAGCCACGTTGCCGAGCGATCGACGACAGGGCTAGCCTTCAGCGGAGATGGCGACGCCGGCACCAGACGAGCGGGCTGCGGGCGAGCGCGGCGGCGACATGCTGCGCGATCTGGCCGCCGCGACGATCGGCCACCTCGCCGCGTTCGAGCGCGCCTCCACCTCCGAAGGCGAGCATCGCGCCGCGGACTGGATCGCGGAGCGACTCCGGCAGGAGGGCTGCGAGGCCCACGTCGAGCAGGAGCGTGCCCATGGCACCTACTGGTGGCCGCTGGGCCTGCTCTGCGGGCTGGGCGCGCTAGCGGGCCTGAGCCGCCGGCGCTGGGTGCGGCTGCTGGCCGGCGGGGCGAGCGCCGCGCTGATCGCCGACGACATCTCCGGTGGGCGGCTGTGGTTCCGCCGCTGGGCATTGCCGCGGCGCGCGACGTGGAACGTGGTCGCGCAGGTCGGCGATCCGCGAGCCGAGCGCACGGTCGTGCTCGTCGCCCACCACGACGCGGCCCGGTGGAGCCTGCTCTTCTCCCCGCATGTGGTGCCGTGGTTCGGCGAGCGCTTCCCGCGCCTGCTCGAGCGCTCCCACACGACGCCGCCGGTGATGCTCCCGGTCTTCGGCGGCCCGGCGCTCGTCGCGCTGAGCGGACTGCTCGGGTCGCGGCTGCTGCGCGTCGCCGGCACCGTCGTCTCGCTCGGCGGAGCGGCGACGTTCGCCGAGATCGGCTCACGCTCGACGGTGCCCGGCGCCAACGACAACCTGAGCGGTGTCGCGGTACTGCTCGGGGTCGCCCGCCTGCTGCGCGAGCGCCCGGCCCCCGGGCTGCGGGTGCTGCTCGTCTCGACCGGCTCGGAGGAGTCGTTCATGGAGGGGATGCAGGCGTTTGCGGCGCGTCACTTCGACTCGCTGCCGCGCGAGCGCACGCACTTCGTCTGCGTGGACACCGTCGGCTCGCCGCGGCTGATGCAGCTCGAGGGCGAGGGGATGCTCGTCATGCGCGACTTCCCCGAGCCGTTCAAGAGCCTGATCTCCCGAGCGGCCCGCAACGTCGGCGTGGAGCTCGTCCGGGGACTGCGCTTCCGCAACGCGACCGATGGCCTCATTCCCCTGAAGGCCGGCTACCCGACCGTGATGATCGGCTCCATCAACCGGTACAAGACGCCGGCCAACTACCACTGGCCGACCGACACGCCCGAGAACGTCGAGCTGGACACCGTCACGGGCTGTATGCGCGTCTGCGACGAGGCGATCCGGCTACTGGCTGCGGACCCGGCCGCCGGGCGCTGACGGGCCCCGACGGGGCGTGGGCGCCCCGTGATCGGGCTCAGCCCGACTCGACCCCGCCGCGCAGCAGTCGCCGGGCCTCGCCGACCGCCTGCTCGGCCGTCGTGACCTCGCCGGCAAAGCGTGCCTCCTCGATCTCCGCCAGGAGCTCCCCGAGCCTCGGTCCAGGGGCGATCCCCAGCGCTCGTGCGAGCTCGTCGCCGCGCACGAGGGGCCTCTGTGGGCCGCGGGCGCGCCAGGCCAGGGCGTCGTCGAGCATCGGCAGCGCGACCTCGAGGTGGTGGGCGATCGACTCCTCGTGGCGGCGCCCGCGCGTCGCCAGGCGATCGGCGAGCGAGAGCAGCGTCACGTCGACCTCGACCGGAGCGCAGGCGAGCAGGTAGCGGTGAACCTGACGGCGCCCCAGCGGACGCTCGTGGACGAGGAATCCCAGGCGCAGGTGGTGGCGGGCTAGCGCGGCCACGTGCTCGCGCAGGCGCTCGCTGGAACGCAGGCGCCCGAGGATCGCCCGCGCCATCGCGGCGCCCTCTCGATCGTGCTGCGGGAAGCCGACGCGACCACCTTCGAGTGCGGTGCGGGTGCCGGGCTTCGCGATGTCGTGCAGCAGCGCCCCCCAGCGCAGCGCCCCGCCGCGGGTCAGCTCGTCGGCCAGGGGCTCCTCGAGCAGTGCGGCCGTCGCGGCGGCCCGCGTGGAGCCGACGATGCCCTCCGGGTCGCGCTCCAGGTCGACCACGCGCTCCAGCACCTCGAGCGTGTGGCCGTACGCGTCGAGGTGGTGGTAGCGGGTCTGCTCCACCCCGTGCAGCGCGACGAGCTCCGGCAGGACGATGCCCGCGGCGCCGGTCGCGTCGAGCAGCTCCAGGCCCCGAAGCGGGTCGTCCGAGCCGACGATCAGCCGCAGCTCCGAGAAGACCCGCTCGGCTGCCACCGCCGCGAGGCCCGGAGCCGCGGCGCGCGCCGCCGCAAGGGCGTCGACGTCGGGCTCGAGGCCGAGCTCCACCGCGAGCCGGGCAAGCCGCAGCACGCGCAGCGGATCCTCGTCGAGCGCAGTCGCGGAGACGATCCGCAGCCGGCTCGCCGCGAGATCGGCGGCGCCTCCCGTCGGGTCGATCAGCGCCCCTGGATCGCCGACCGGCTCGGCCATGGCGTTGAGCGTGAAGTCGCGGGCACGCAGGTCGTCGTCGAGGTCCTGTCCCCTGAGCGCGGCGATGTCGACCTGCCAGGAGTGGCCCGGGCCGACGACGCGCCAGGCTCCGAAGGCCTCGGACAGCGCGAACATCGCGGTCCCGCGCGGCGCCGTCTCGCGGATCGCCTGGGCCGCGCAGCGCGGATCGCCGCGGACCACGAGATCGAGGTCGAGCCGTGCCCCGGGCCGATCGAGGAGCCGGTCGCGGACGGTGCCGCCGACCAGCCAGGCATCGTGGCCCGCCAGCGCCGTGCGAACCAGCTCCAGCGGCCCGTTCCCTCCGCTCACCCGACTCCCTCGTGGACCCGCGGGATGCGCGATCCGAGGCCGCACGTCACCTCGTAGTTGATCGTCCCGATCTCTTCCGCCACGTGCTCGGCCAGGATCCGTTCGGCCCCTTGCGAGCCGAGCAGCACGGCCTCGTCGCCGACCAGCACACCGGCGCCGTCGGGGCCCAGGTCGAGCGTCACGTTGTCCATGCTCACCGCGCCTACGATCGGGAAGCGACGGCCGCGGACGAGCACGTGCCCCACGCCGCTCAGCGCACGGCGCCATCCGTCCCCATACCCGACCGGTACCGTCGCGACCCACGTCGCTCCACCGGCGACGAAGCGTCGCCCGTAGCCCACGCTCTCGCCGGCCACGCAGGGCTTGACCTCCGCGACGTACGACTCGACGCGCAGCACCGGCTCCAGCCGGTGCTCGTCGGGATCCTCGCCGAACGGGTCCATGCCATAGAGCGCGACTCCAGGGCGCACGAGGTCGAAGTGCGAGGCGGGATCGCGCAGCAGCGCAGCGCTGTTCGCCGCGTGCAGCAGCGCCTGCGGATGGCGCTCGCGCAGCGGCAGCGCCCAGGCGCGGAAGCGCTCCAGCTGCTCGGAGAAGAAGCGGTCGCCGCGCTCGTCCGCGGTGGCGAAGTGCGTCATCAGGCCGGCGAGCGTCGTCGTCGCGGTCGTCGCGGCCGCGGTCGCGACGCGGCTCGCCTCCTCGGCGTCGCGCGTTCCCAGGCGCCCCATGCCGGTGTCGAGCTTGACGTGCAGGCGTGCGCCGCCGAGCGCGGCGATACGGGCGACCTGATGCTCGCGCCAAACAACGAGATCCACGTCGCATGCGAGCGCCTCTGGAAGCTCCGAGTCGCTGAGGGCTCCGAGCACGATGAGCCGTGCGTCGATGCCCGCGTCGCGAATGGAGATCGCCTCGGCCGCCGTGGCCACGGCGAGCCACGTCGCACCGCCGGCGAGCGCGGCACGCGCGGATCCGACGGCCCCGTGCCCGTAGCCGTCGGCCTTCACGACGGCGCACAGCTCCGTCCGCGGGGCCTCTCCGGCGACGCGTGCGACGTTGCGTCGAAACGCGCCGTCGTCGATCCGCGCCACCGCGCGCCGGCGCTCGCTCATGCGCCGGCGCCCACTGCCCGCGCCTGCGGAAGCGCCTCGGCGACGTCGCCGGCGATCACGCCGTCGACACCGCGGCGCTCCGCGGCGATCAGCCCGGCACGGGCATGGAGCCGCACCGCGGCGCACGCGGCCAGGAACGGATCCAGCCCACGGGCGAGCAGGGCTCCGGCCACGCCGCTCAACACGTCGCCCGTACCCGCCGTCGCCAGCGCGGGCGTCGCTCCCGGGCTGATCGCAACCGCTCCGTCGGGTGCGGCCACGAGCGTGTCGTCGCCCTTCAACACGACGATCGCACCGGAGCGCCGTGCGGCGTCCCTGGCGTGTCGCAGGCGGTGGGCGGCGACCGCGCCGGAGGGCACCCCGAGCAGGCGGCCCAGCTCGCCGTCGTGGGGCGTCAGGACGGTCGCCGATCCCCGCAGCGCCAGCTCGGGGAGCCGCTCGGCATGGGCGTTCAGCCCGTCGGCGTCGAGCAGCAGCGGTACCTGCGCACGCGCCGCCACCTCGCGAGCGAAGCCCGCCGCCTCCTCGTCCTTGCCGAGCCCGGGACCCAGCACGAGCGCGCCGCCGCGCCGCTCGGCCTCGGCGAGCACCGCCTCGGCCCCCGCCGGTGTGTGATGGCCGCCCTCGTCGTCCAGAGCCAGCTGCATCACCTCGACGAGCTGCGCGGCGAGTGCCGGCTGCTGCGAGGCCGGCACGCAGACCGTGACGTAGCCGGCGCCCGCCCGCATCGCCGCCAGCGCGCCCAGGACCGTCGCGCCGGTCAGGCCGCGCGAGCCGCCCGCGACCAGCACGTGCCCACTGGTGAACTTCGTCCAGCCGGGCGCGCGCTCGGGGAGCTCGGCGAGCAGCGGAGCATCGAGCATCAGGCCGCTGTCCGGCGGCGCGATCGGCGCGCCGGCCGGGATGCCGATGTCGACCAGCCGCACGCTCCCGGCCCGCGCCTTGCCCGGATTCACGACGAGGCCCGGCTTGACGGCGTGGAACGTGGCCGTCGCGACCGCTCGCACGGCGGGGCCGGCGACCTCGCCGGTCGAGGCATCCACCCCGCTCGGCACGTCGCAGGCGACGACCGGCAGGCCCGAGCCCTCGAGCGCGGCGACGGCCTCCCCCACCGGCCCGCGCGGAGATCCCGTGAAGCCGGTCCCGAGAAGGGCGTCGACGACCACGGCCGTGCCCGCGAGCCGAGTCGCGTCGAACGGCTCGGGCGGCTCGCCCGGCAGACGTTCGGCCTGGACGCGCGCGTCGCCCCGCAGGTCGGCCGGCGGCACGGCGGCCAGCACCACGACGTCGCGCCAGGAGTCCCGCAGCAGGCGCGCCGCCGCGTAGCCGTCGCCTCCGTTGTTCCCGCCGCCGCAGACCACGGCGATGCGCCCCTCCGGCGCGACCTCGCCGACGAGTCCGGCGAGCCCCACCGACGCGCGCTCCATCAGCTCGAGCGACGGTATGCCCAGCTCGTCGATCGCCCACCGGTCGGCCGTCCGCACCCGCTCGGCGTCGAGCAGCGGCTGCAGCCACCCGGCTGCGATCACGCGGCCACCGCCACGGCACCCGCGGTCGTGCGGGTGTGCGTCAGCGTCAGATGCAGGCCGACGCCGAGCTCGCGTGCACGTCGCGCGGCCTCCCCGCTCAGCTCGACGTGCGGACGGCCGACGGCGTCGGCGACGACCTCGATCTCCCTGGGTCGCAGCACGTCGAGGCCGAGCGCCTTCGTTACGGCCTCCTTCGCGCAGAAGCGAGACGCGAGCCGCTCCCCGGGTCGGGCCGCGCGGGCCGCATAGGCTCGCTCGCGCTCGGTGAACAGCCGGTCGGCGAGCCCGGGCCGGCGCGCCAGGGCGCGCTCGATCCGGTCGATCTCCAGCAGGTCGAGGCCGACGCCGTACACGAGGAGAGCCTATGCGAAGCCGCCGGCGGGACCCGTCCGGCGGGCATGCCCGCCTCGGACGGCCGGCGTCCCTACTCGACGGTCACCGTCTTGGCGAGGTTGCGCGGCTGGTCGACGTTCAGTCCGCGGCGGCGGGCGATCCTGTAGGCGAGGAGCTGCAGCGGGATCACCGCCAGCAGCGGCTGCAGGATCCAGTCGGTCGACGGCACCCGCACCACCTGGTCGGCGTGCTCGCCGATCGTCAGGTCGCCCTCGGTCGCGACGGCGATCACGTCCGCGCCGCGTGCACGGACCTCCTGCATGTTCGAGACGATCTTGTCGAGCACCGGCGACGCGGTCGCGACCGTCACGACCGGCGTGCTCTCGGTCAGCAGCGCGATCGGTCCGTGCTTCATCTCGCCGGCGGCGTACGCGTCGGTCGAGATGTACGAGACCTCCTTGAGCTTGAGCGCACCCTCGTGCGCGATCGGCAGGCCGATGTGGCGCCCGAGGTACAGGAAGAAGCCGTCGCGCCAGTGGCTCTCGGCGATCCGCTCGACGTCGGCGTCGACGCCCTCGACGACCCGCTCGACGAGCCTGGGCAGCGATTTGACCTCGCGGACGAGCCTGGCGCGGCGCTCCGGGTCGAGCGTCCCGCGCAGCTCGGCCAGCCGCAGCGCGAGCAGGTACATGACGACGACCTGGCAGGTGAACGTCTTCGTGGCCGCGACCGAGACCTCGAGCCCGGCCCTCGTGAACAGCACCCCGTCGGCGTCGCGCGTCGCCTGCGAGCCCATGATGTTCGTCACGGCGAGGACCGTCGCCCCGCGCTCGCGCGCGATCCGCATTGCGGCAAGGGTGTCGGCGGTCTCACCGGACTGGGTGATGCCGACGACCAGGTCACCAGGCCCGACGATCGGGTTGCGGTAGCGGTACTCGGAGGCGATCTCGACCTCGACCGGCACGCGGGCGAGCTCCTCGATCGCGTAGCGGCCGACCAGGCCTGCGTGGTAGGAGGTGCCGCAGCCAAGGATCACGATCCGGCCGGTCGTCCGCAGGCACTCGTCGCTGAGCGCGCCCACGTCGTCGAGGTCGACGCCGTCGGGGCGCACCGTGCGATCGGCGATCGTCTCGGCGATCGCGTCGGCCTGCTCGTGGATCTCCTTGAGCATGAACGTCTCGAAGCCGCCCTTCTCGGCGGTCGCCTCGTCCCAGTCGACCAGCGAGACCTGCCGCTCGACGAGCTCGCCGTCAGCGGTCTGGATGCTCGCGCCGTCGGCGCGCAGCACGACGATCTCGCCGTTCTCGACGTACATCACCCTTCGCGTCTCGCTGAGGAACGCCGGCACCGCGGAGGCCAGGAACGCCTCCCCCTCGCCGATCCCGACGATCAACGGGCACTCCTTGCGCGCCCCGACCAGCAGCCCCGGGGCATCGGCGCTCATCGCGACGAACGCGTAGTGGCCCTGGAGATCGGCGAAGGCGCGCCTGACCGCCGCCACGAGGTCGCCCTCGTCATGGGAGGCGATGAGGTGGGCGATGACCTCGGCGTCGGTTTCGCTGGTGAACACGGCGCCCTCGGCGCGCAGCCGCTCCCGCAGGACGAGGTAGTTCTCGACGATCCCGTTGACGACCACGTGCACCCGGTCGGCGGTGTCGAAATGCGGATGGGCGTTCTGCTCGTTGACGCGCCCGTGCGTCGCCCAGCGCGTGTGGGCGATGCCGATCGTCGCCGCGCGCGAGAGCGTCGCGACGGAGCCGTCGGCGCCGTCGCGGGCGGCGACCGCGGCACGCAGCCGCTCGAGGTTGCCCACTGCCCGCACCGAGTCGATCCCGTTCCCGTCCATGACCGACAGCCCCGCCGAGTCATAGCCGCGGTACTCGAGCTTGGTGAGGCCCCGCAGCAGGAGATCCTGGGCTGGGCGCGCCCCGACGTAGCCGACGATGCCGCACATGGCCCGTCAGGTTAGTGGCGTGGGCGCCACGGCAGGGCGGGCCGCTGGCCCCCGCGCCTCCCGCGGACGATCCCGGCCTGCTCAGCCGCCCGCCGCCTCGACGATCGCCACGAGCCGCGCGCAGGCGGCGTCGCACTCGGCGCCGTCGGGTGCTTCGACCATGACCCGCACGAGCTGCTCGGTGCCGCTGGGGCGCACGAGCACTCGCCCACGGCCTTCGAGGACGGCGTTCTCGGCCTCTGCGGCGGCGACCACGGCCGTCATCGCCGCGTCCCTGTCGGCCACGCGGCAGTTCACCAGCCGCTGCGGGAGCTTGCGCATCGCGTGGCGCTCGGCGAGGTCCTCGCCCGCGAGCGCCTCCAGCGTCAGCAGCGCGCTCGCGACGCCGTCGCCGGACGGCACGAAGCCCATGTCGATGATGTGCCCGGACTGCTCGCCGCCCAGCGTGAAGCCGCGCTCGCGCAGCGCTTCGAGCACGTAGCGATCGCCGACGCCGGTCGTGGCCACGTCGATGCTCGCCTCGCGCATCGCGGAGTGGAACCCGTAGTTGGTCATCACGGTGACGGCGACCCCGTTCCCCGACAGGCGTCCGCACCGGCGCAGGTGCAGCGCCGCGAGCGCGATCAGCTCGTCTCCGTCGACGATCGCGCCGCGGCGGTCGACCGCGAGCACCCGGTCCCCGTCACCGTCGAACGCGAAGCCGATGTCGTGGCCGCCGGCGACGACCGCCCCGGCCAGCGAGTCGATGTGGGTGGAGCCGACACCGTCGTTGATGTTGCGCCCATCCGGCTCGCAGCCGATCGTCGTGACGCGCGCGCCGCGCCGGCGGAAGATCTCGGGCGCGACCCGGTAGGTGGCGCCGTTGGCGCAATCGAGCAGCACGTCCAGCCCCGCGAGGTCCAGGTCCGCGAAGCGGGCATCGAGGGCCCGCAGATAGTCCTCGCGAGTGCCGCGAAGCGCCCGCACGCGGCCGATCGCCGGCGAGCGTCCGGCCGATGCCCCCAGCCGTACCTCGATCGCCTCCTCCCGCGCGTCGGTCAGCTTGTAGCCGTCGGCCCCGAACAGCTTGATCCCGTTGTCGCGGTAGGGGTTGTGCGACGCGGAGACGACCGCCGCCAGGTCGAATCCGTAGCGGTCGATCAGCAGCGGGGCGGCCGGGGTCGGCAGGACCCCGCCCAGCAGCGCCTCGCCGCCCGCCGACGAGATGCCCGCCGCCAGTGCGGCCTCCAGCATCTCCCCCGACTCGCGGGTGTCGCGGATGACGAGGACGCTGGGGCGCTCGCCACCGCACTCGCCGGTGGCCGCGCGCCCCAGCGCGAGCGCGAGCTCGGCGGTCAGCTGCTCGCCCGCGACGCCGCGAACGCCGTCGGTGCCGAAGAGCTGCCGGGCCATGATCGCCGCGGTGGCGGTTCCTGCTAGCGCTTGCTGAACTGCGGCCGCTTACGGGCCTTCTTGAGGCCGGCCTTCTTGCGCTCCTTGACGCGCGCGTCGCGCGTCAGGAAGCCACGGCGCTTGAGCTCGCCGCGAAGGTTCGGATCGGCTTCGAGCAGCGCTCGCGAGATGCCGTGGCGCAGAGCACCCGCCTGCGCCGACACGCCGCCCCCGTGCATCCGGGCGATCACGTCCATGCGCCCCTCGTAGCCGACGGTCTCGAGCGGCTGGCGGATCGTGCGCTGGAGCGCGCTCGCGGGGAAGTAGCTGTCGAGCGCCTTGCCGTTGATGAGGTACTCGCCGGTGCCGGGCTTGAGGATGACGCGCGCGACGGCGGTCTTGCGCTTGCCGGTCGCGCGATAGCGGGCATCCGCGGCGAGCTCGATGACGGCCGCGATCGGCTCGTAGATCGTCTCCTCCGCCGCCTCCTCCTCGCTGCCCGCCACGGGCTCGCCTTCCTCGCCGTAGGCCTCGCGCTCGCCGCGACCGAGCGGATCCTCGCCCTCGCCGACGATGTCGACCTCGAGGTCGGCCCCCGGGATCGCGGGCTTCACGCGCGGCTGCTCGGCGGGCTCGTCGACGTCGGCCTCGGGCTCGCCGTCGACCTCGGCCTCAGCGCCGGCTTCGACGGGGGTCTCCTCCGCCGCCTCGGCGGGAGCCTGCTCGGCGGCAGCCTCGGCTGCGGGCTCGACTGGTGCCCCGGCCGCCGCTGCCTGCTCGGCGGGTGTCACCGGCTGCTCGTCCGGCGTGGGCTCGTCGGTCGGGGTCGGCTCGTCGGCCATCAGGACTGGATCTCCATCGGGGTCGGCTTCTGCGCCACGTGCGGGTGCTCGGGGCCGGCGTATACCTTGAGCTTGGTGAGCTGCTTTCGGGCGAGCCGGTTACGCGGCAGCATTCCCTTGACCGCGAGGCGGATCACCTCTTCGGGCCTGCGGGCGAGCATCTCCTCGAGCGTGCGCTCGCGCAGCCCGCCGGGATACCCGGAGTGGCGCCGGTACATCTTCTCCTGGCGCTTGTTGCCGCTGACCGAGATCTTCTCGGCGTTGACGACGACGACGAAGTCGCCGGTGTCGACGTGCGGGGTGTATTCGGGTTTGCGCTTGCCGCGCAGAGCGTCGGCGATCTGGGTGGCGAGCCGGCCGAGCGTCTGCCCGGCGGCATCGACGACCAGCCAGTTGCGCTCGCGGGTCTCGTTATTGGCGACGTAAGTCTTCATGGCGTGAGAACGCGCCGCTCGCAGACGTGCGGGCGCGGCGCGGCCCGGAGAGGATAGCCGCTTCACGACGGGTTCATCCCTGCGACCCGGAAGGCCGATCAGCCGCCCCACCAGCCCGGCAGGATCTCGCCGTCGCGCCCGCCCCCGCCCGGCGAGCCGAACGCGATCAGCTCGAGGCCGTCGGGTCCGGCCTCGAACGCCCGCGCGACCCGCGGCGCGACCCGGATGGCGTCCATCGGACGAACCTCGCGCTCATCGTCGTCGAGCCGGATCCGCCCGCCGCCGGAGAGGACCACGTAGATCTCCTCCTCCTCGCCGTGGCGATGGCCGAACGGCTGGCGCGCTCCCGGGGCGATCCGCTGGAGACTCAGCCCGGAGCGCTCGCAGCCGAGCGCCTCGCGCGCACCGCGGAACTCCACGCCCTCGACCCCGAATCGCGGAGCCACGTCCTCGAGCTCGGCGAGGTTCACCTGCTCCACATCGGCCATGAGAGCGAGCCTACGCGGACCTGCACCGGTGCGCCACACCAGGGGCGGGGCTGCGGCGTCCGCGACGACCCCAGAGCCCGCCGGGCGCCACCCGTCGAATCCCCCGCGATCCGGCGAGTGGCCGCGGGATGGATTCGCGACGACCGTGGCCGGCCGATAGTGCGCCAGCACGGTGGCCGGTCACGGGTGGCGCGGAGGCCCGTGAAACCCCATCTGGCGAGTGGCTGCGGGATGGATTCGCGACGACCGTGGCCGGCCGATAGTGCGCTAGCACGGTGGCCGGTCACGGGTGGCGCGAGCCGCCCGCAGGCGCCGTCAGGCTGACGAGCGGCTGCGGGATGGATGGAGCCGCGCGCGGCCGGCCGATAGTGCGGCTAGCACGGTGGCCGGCCGTGGGTGGCTCCAGGCGCCCGCAGACGCCGTCAGATCATTCCCACTCGATGGTGCCGGGAGGCTTCGAGGTGATGTCCAGAACCACGCGGTTCACGTCGCGCAGCTCGTTGATCATCCGCGAGGCGATCTGCTCGAGCAGGTCGTACGGCAGCCGCGCCCAGTCCGCGGTCATCGCGTCGTCGCTGGTCACGGCCCGAATGACGACGACGTAGCCGTAGGTGCGCTCGTCTCCCTGGACGCCGACGGTCCGGACGTCGGGGAGGACGCAGAAGGACTGCCATAGCTCGCGGTAGAGACCGGCCTGGCGAATCTCGTCCTGGAGTATGTGGTCGGCGTCGCGCAGCAGGTCGAGGCGCTCCTTGGTCGCCTCGCCGCCGACGATCCGGATCGCGAGGCCGGGGCCGGGGAACGGCTGGCGCCAGACGAGCCGCTCCGGCAGGCCGAGCTCGAGCCCGACCGCACGCACCTCGTCCTTGAACAGCGAGCGCAGCGGCTCGATAAGCTCGAACTCGAGGTCGTCGGGTAGGCCGCCGACGTTGTGGTGGCTCTTGATCGTGGCGGTGCCGGTCCCTCCGCCGGATTCGATCACGTCCGAGTAGAGCGTTCCCTGGACGAGGTACTTCGCGTCGCCGAGCTTGGCCGCCTCCTCCTCGAAGACGCGGATGAACTCGGCTCCGATCAGCTTGCGCTTGGTCTCCGGCTCGCTGACGCCGGCGAGCTTGGCGAGGAAGCGCTCCTCGGCGTCGACGGCCACGAGCGGCACGTGGAACGTGTCGCGGAACGTCCTGATGACCTGCTCGCCCTCGTTCTTGCGCATGAGGCCGTGGTCGACGAAGACGCAGGTGAGCTGGTCGCCGACGGCGCGGTGCACGAGCAGCGCGGCGACGGACGAGTCGACGCCGCCCGAGAGGCCGCAGATCACGTGCCCGTCACCGACCTGCTCGCGGATCCGGGCGATCTGGTCCTCGACGATCGACGCGGCGGACCAGGTCATCGCACAGGCGCAGACGTCGCGCAGGAAGCGGGTGAGCACCTCCTGGCCGTATGGCGTGTGGACGACCTCCGGATGGAACTGGATGCCGTAGATGCCGCGCTCGCTGGACTCGAACGCCGCGACCGGCGACTGCGTGGAGGCCGCGAGCGCCGTGAAGCCCGGCGGCGGGGAGAAGACGGTGTCGCGGTGCGACATCCAGCAGGGCTGCTCCTGCGGCAGGCCGGCGAACAGCACGCCGGGCTCGCCGATCGTCAGCTGCGACCGCCCGTACTCGCCGACCTCGGCGGCCTCGACGGTGCCGCCGAGCTCGCGGGCGAGGAGCTGCATCCCGTAGCAGATGCCGAGCACGGGGATCCCGAGCTCGAGCAGCTCGGGATCGAGCCGCGGCGCCCCGGGCGAGTGCACCGAGGCGGGCCCGCCGGACAGGATGAGACCCCGCGGCCGGCGGCGCGCGACCTCGGCGGCTCCCACGTGGTGCGGCAGGAGCTCGCTGAAGACCCCGAGCTCCCGCACGCGCCGCGCGATGAGCTGCGAGTACTGCCCGCCATAGTCGAGGACGACGATCTCGTCGACGGCCGGCGGGACGTCGATCGGCGCCGACTCGTCGGCGATCTCCGTGGCGGCCACGGCGGAGGTGACCACGCCGTGCTCGTCGCTCAGATGGCGCCGCTCCACGGGCGTGGTCAGGCGCCGGCGCCGCTGAGCGCCGGCGCACCCGCCTCGACGGCGGACGGCTGCGGTCGGGTCGCGGCGGCGCCGCGGCTGCCCATGCCGACCCCCTGGGAGGTCTGGAGCAGCTTGCCCTCCGTCTGCAGGGCCGGGGCGATCATCAGCTCGGCGCGGTTGAACTCGGCCACGTCCTGGTAGCCGCAGGTCGCCATCGAGGTGCGGAGCGCCCCCATCAGGTTGAACGTGCCGTCGTTCTCGTGGGCGGGCCCGCTGATGATCTCTTCGAGCGAGCCGTTCTGGACGGTCTGCACCCGTGCGCCGCGGGGCAGCGTCGGATGGAACGTCGCCATCCCCCAGTGGAAGCCGCGCCCCGGCGCCTCGTAGGCGCGGGCGAGCGGCGAGCCGATCATCACGGCGTCGGCGCCGCAGGCGATCGCCTTGGCGACGTCGCCGCCGGTACGCATCCCGCCGTCGGCGATCACCTGGACGTACTCGCCGGTCTCGAGCATGTGCGTCGAGCGGGCACCGGCGACGTCGGCGATCGCCGTCGCCTGCGGCACCCCCAGGCCCAGGACGCCGCGCGTGGTGCACGCCGCGCCGGGACCGACGCCGACGAGCACGCCCGCGGCGCCGGTGCGCATCAGGTGAAGGCCGGTGTGGTAGCTGGCGCAGCCGCCGACGACGACCGGGACCGGCTGCTCCGCGATGAACTCCTTGAGGTTCAGCGGCTCGCTGGTCTTCGAGACGTGCTCCGCCGAGACGACGGTCCCCTGGATGACGAGCACGTCGAGGCCGGCGTCGAGCACGAGGTCGATGTGCTCGGTGACGCGCTGCGGGGTGAGCGAGCCGGCGGTGACGACGCCCGAGGCCTTGATCTCCTCGATCCGCGCCCGCATCAGCTCCGGCTTGATCGGCTCGCGGTAGATCGCCTGCATCTCACGCGTCGCGAGGTCCTTGGGGAGCTGCGCGATGCGCTCCAGCTGCTCGTCGGCGTCCTCGTAGCGACTGAAGATCCCCTCGAGATTGAGCACGGCGAGGCCGCCGAGCCTGCCGATGATCGTCGCCGTGCGCGGCGAGACGACCCCGTCCATCGCCGAGGCGAGCAGCGGCAGCTCGAAGCGGTACGGACCGAGCTTCCAGGAGACGTCGACGTCGTCGGGGTCGCGCGTGCGCCTCGAGGGGACGATCGCGATGTCGTCGAACCCGTACGCGCGGCGGGCCTTCTTCCCGCGGCCGATCTCAATCTCCATCAGTCGATCCTAGGTCTCGGGGCGGACAAGACGACCCCGCTCAGGCGGGGTCGGAGAGAGTGCTGCGAGGTGTGGCGGGCGGCGGCGGCCACCTGGCCGAGAATAGCAGCGGCGAGCCGTCCGGCGACGCCCGCGAGGGGCCGCGGAGCGCCGTTCACAGCGCCTCGGCCGGCGCCTCGACGCGCTCGACCTCGACCTCGGGCAGCAGGCGCTCGACCCCCCTCGGATCGACGCTTCCGGCGCCAAGGCGCTGCGTCGACTCGGCGCCGCAGGCGACGCCGTAACGCAGGCAGTCGATCGGCCCCTCGCCCCCGTAGCGCGCAGCGACGTAGCCGGCGAGGAACGCGTCGCCGGCGCCGATCGTCGCGATCGCCTCGCGCGGGGCGATCCACGCGCGGTGCAGCGCGCGGCGTCCGTCCACGAGGAGGTTGGCGACGCAGCCGTCCGGCAGCGTGACGATGGCCTCGCGGGCGCCCAGCTCGCACAGCTCCTCGGCCGCGGCGCGCCGGTCGCTCTCGTCGTGGAACTCGTGCCCGACGAGCTCCTCGGCCTCGATCGCGTTCGGCGAGATGACGGACGGCTCGGCGCGCATCGCGAGGCGCATCGGCTCGCCGTCGGCGTCCACGACGGTGGTGACGCCGAGACGGTGCAGCTCTCGGACGAGGTCCGCGTAGATCGTCGGCTCGACGCCGCGCGGCAGCGAGCCCGCGAGGATGACGATCTCGGCGCCGCGCGCGAGATAGAGGAGCTTGTCGTGGAACAGCTCGATCTCGTTGGCGCTGACCTCCGGGCCGCGCTCGTTGATCTCCGTCTCGGTGCCGTTCGTCGGGTCGTTGACGGACGTGTTCGTGCGCGACTCCTCGCGGATCCGCACGAAGTCGTTGAGGATCGATTCCTCGGTGAGCTGTTCGACGATCCGCGTGCCGGTGGCACCGCCGGCGAAGCCCGTCGCGATGACCGGCTGGCCGAGCGACTTCAGCGTCCGCGCGACGTTGACGCCCTTGCCGCCGGCCATCGTGCGCTGCTCGACGGTTCGGTGACGGCGCCCGAGGCGGAAGCTCGGCACCGATAGCGACTTGTCGATCGCGGCGTTGAGGGTGACCGTGATGATCACGCGACGCGGCTCCTCCTGGATCGGCCCCGGCGCGCCCTGCGCCCTCGGCCTGAGGTGAGGCTAGCGGCTCCGCCGGCGACGAGGGCGACCAGCACCAGCGCCGCGAGCGGCGCTCGCAGTCCGGCTGTGCGCTCCCAGAGCGTCGCGCGCTCGACCGCCGAGGCCGTCGCGAGCGGGACGCGAGCGATGACGCGGCCGCGGCGCTCGACGACGATCGCGCCCGCCCGCGCGCCCTTCGCGAGCGGGCCCTCGAGCTCTGCCGGCACCCCGACGAGCCTCGTCCGCAGGGGCTCGCCGCGCCGTACGACGATCCTCACGGAGCGCGTCGCGACCAGCGCGACGCGCTCGTCCTGGTCCTTCGCCGGGACGTGCGTCACGGCCCGCCCGGCGATGACCGGCGTCGCCCGCCGGTAGCGCGCGAGGCCCCATCGCAGCAGCGCGAGCGTGTCGGCGTTGCGCGAGGTCTCGCTCGACGCCCCCATGACGACGCTCACGACCTGCACGCCGTCGCGCCGGCCGGAGCCGACGAGCACGTAGCCCGCGGCCTGGGTGTGACCGGTCTTGACGCCGGTGACCCACGGCACCGCGCCGACGAGGGTGTTCCGGTTGTGGACGACGATCGTCCGCGGCCCGCTGCGCAGCGTCGCCGACGGGCGTGCCATGACCTCGCGCGCGAACGGGTTGCGGCGCACGAGCAGTGCGAGCTTCGCGAGGTCCGCCGGAGACGAGGCGGTCCGCGGGTCGAGCCCGATCGGATCGGCGAAGCGCGTGTGCCGCAGGCCGGCGGAGCGGGCACGGCTGTTCATCAGCGCCACGAAGCGTCGCTGCGATCCGCCGACGCGCGCCGCGACGGTGGCGGCCGCGTCGTTGCCGCTGGCGAGCAGCAGGCCGCGGATCAGATCCGCCGTGCTCCAGCGCTCGCCCCCGCGAAGGCCGACGAGCGACTCGACCGACGACCCGCGGTATGCGACGGCGGTCATGCGCTCGGACAGACGCCCACGCTCGAGCGCCAGCAGAACCGTCATCAGCTTCGCCGTCGAGGCCATCGGGCGCCGATGCGAGTCGGCCCGCCCGTAGACGACGTCGGCCGTGTCGGGCTGGACCAGGATCGCCCCCGGGGCGCCGACCTCGGGCGCCGCCGAGGATCCGACCGCCTTGGGAAGCGTGCCGGCGCTCGACGCCTCGGACGACGGGGGGTGCACCAGTGCCGCGGACAGGGACAGGCCCGCGGACAGGAGCAGGAGGGCCGCGACGCGCCGGGTGGCGCGTACGGCCCGCACGCGGCGGGCCGAGAGGGTCACGGGCGCAGCTTCAGGCGCTGGCCCGGCTGGAGGGCCTGCGCGTCGAGATCGGGGTTCAGCTCCTGCAGCGTGCCGACCGAGACGCCGGTCTCGACCGAGATCGCCGACAGCGTGTCGCCGCTGCGCACGCGGTAGGTGCGCTTCGGCGGCTTCGTCGGCTCGTCGGCCTTGGTGTCGGTCGCCACCGGCGGTGCGATCGCCGGGCTGCCGTCGCCGGCGCTCCGCGAGGAGGCGACGATGCCGTACGCAGCCGCCGCAACGGCGGCGATCGCGAGCGGCGCCAGCCATCGCGTCACGCTGCGGCGAGCCATCGGGCAACAGCTTACCCGCGATTCCACGACTTGCTCTCGACGGCGCGCGCCTACGCGGCGTCCGCGCCGAGCGCCCAGGCGGTCTCGCGCAGTCGCTCGGCCTCCGCCCGTGCGGCGCTCGCCGGGTCCGCGCCGGCCTTCTCGTGCGCGTGGACGATCGAGCGCGACGCCGTGATCAGACCGGCCGCCCGGCCGGCGGCGAACACCGGGGCGAGATCCTCGACGCGGCCGCCCTGTGCGCCGATGCCGGGGAGCAGGAACGGCGTGCGCGGCATCAGCTCGCGTAGGCGCCCGAGCTGGTCCGGCGCGGTCGCGCCGACCACCGCCCCGATCGCCGCAAGCGGGCCGTCATCGGCTCTGCCGAGGCCGTCCACGAGCGCCGCGACGCGCTCGGCGACGGTGCCGCCGGCCGCCAGCTCGAGGTCCTCCAGATCCGCAGCGCCCGGGTTCGACGTGCGGACGAGGACGAAGATCCCAGCCTCGGCGCCGCGTGCCGCCACGGCAAGCGTCTCCAGCGTGTCGAGTCCCATGTACGGGCTGGCCGTGAACGCATCGGCGCCGAGGCCGTCCACCTCGCCGAAGGGCGTGGGCGTGCGGCCGACCAGGGCCTGTCCGTATGCGGCGGCGCTGACGTCGATGTCGCCGCGCTTGCCGTCCGCGATCACGAGCAGGCCGGCGGCGCGGGCATACCGGACGACCGTCGCCAGCGCCATCCAGCCCGGCGCGCCGAGCCGCTCGAAGCAGGCGAGCTGCGGCTTGACGGCGACGCAGGCCGGGCCGGCGGCGTCGATCGCCGCACGGCAGTGCGCAGTGACCGCGGTGGCGGCCTGCTCGGCCGGTGAGCCGCACGCCGACGCCGCCGCGGCCGCGCTCGGCCAGAGGCGCCCGGGATCGGGGTCGAGTCCGAGGACGATCTGCGACTCGCGCTCGGCGACCCGTGCGGCAAGCCGAACGCCGAAGCCTTCGGCTGTGGAGGTCACGAGCTCGCGGTCCGCGGCTCAGCCCGCGACCGACCGGCGAAGGCCCGAGCCCGGCGTGAAGCGAGGGGCGCGGGACGCCGCGATCGTGATCCGCTCGCCGGTTCGCGGGTGGACCCCCTGGCGGGCCGCGCGCTGCGTGACGTGGAACTTCCCGAAGCCCGAGAACGTGACGTCGCTGCCACGCGCCAGCGTCTCCTCGACCGTCTGCAGCATCGCGTCGACCGCCTTGGCGGCGTCGGCCTTCGCCAGCCCGGCCTTCCGGGCCACGTGCTCGGTGAACTCCGCCTTCGTCACGGTTCGCTGCTCCTTCTGCTCAGACTGACGGCTGATCGACGCTACCAGCGCTCGCGGACGTGGCGAGCGCCGGACGCCGCGTGCCGACGTCGGCACGCGGTGCGACGATGTCCGCGATGACCCTCCCCAAGATCGCCTGGCTCGCCACCGTCGCCGCCTGCGTGATCGGCGCCGTCCTGTTGCTGATCGCCGGCTACCAGGGGTACGGCGCTCTGTCGCTGGCGGTGGGCGCGGCTGCGCTCATCAACGTGCGCTGATCGCATCAACCTTCGCTGATCGCATCAACCTTCGCTGATCGCGCCCGGCTCGGTGTGCACGACGACCTCGGCGATGCCGGGGTCGGCGATCCGCGCCTGGTCCTCGATCCGTGCCGCCACGGCATGCGCCTCGGCCAGCGTCGCCTGCGCCGGCAGCTCCACGGTGAGGAAGGCGACGAGGCCGCGCGCCTCGCGATGCAGGCGCACCTCGCGCGGCGCGCGACCGGTGCGAGCGCGGACGATCTCGGCAAGCGCATCGCGGTGGGCGTCGTCCTCCGCCGGCGCCGGCGCGGTCCCCGTCTGCACCCCTGCGAGCGGCTCCAGGTGGACGTACACGCCCGCAACCTCGGGCGCGACCGCGCGGATCGCGCGCTCGACCTCGTCGGCGACCCCGTGCGCCTCCCCGAGCGTCAGCGCCGGCGGCAGCTTGACATGAAGGCTCAGCTCGGTGCGCCCGTCGACGTCGACCATGCGGACGTTGTGGACCTCGCGCACCCTGCGCGCGGACAGGGCCGCACCGGTCACGCGCTCGCGCAGGTCGCCGCTCTCGGCCTGCTCGACGTGGACGGTGACGTCGGAGCCCGGCAGCACGGCCTGAGCGGCCTGCTCGACGCTGTCCGCGACCGCGTGCCCCTGGGCGAGGGCGGAATCCGGCGCGACCGCCACGACGGCGTCCACGAATGCCCGTCCGCCCGCCTCGCGCACCCGGACGCGGCGCAGCTCCGCCCGCGGCTCGACCTGCTCGATCGCGGCCCGCACGCGCTCGGCGGCGCCGGCCGGCGCGCGGTCCATGAGCACGTCGACGTTGCCGCGCATCAGCCGCACCGCGGCACTCACGACGAGCACGGCGACGAACAGCGCGGCGAACGCGTCCGCCTTGGGCTCGCCGGCCCGCACCAGCAGCAGGCCGACGAGGACCGCCAGCGTCCCCGCGAAGTCCGACGCGAAGTGCACGGCGTTGGCCGCGAGCGCGGCGCTGCCGTGCCGACGTGCGGCACGCCATGAGATGGCGGCGCGCGTGACGTCGACGGCGAGGACGATGCCGAGCGTCGCGAAGACCCACCAGGCCGTCTCGATCCGGGCCGTGTGCCCGCCGAGGATCCGGCCGAGCGACTCGTACGCCACGGCGCCGCTGACCAGCACGAGGAAGGCGCCCTCGCCTAGCGCCGCGAGGTGCTCTGCCTTGCCGTGGCCGAACGGGTGCTCCCCGTCGGGCGGCCTTACGGCGACGCCGAGCGCGTAGAAGGTGAGGACGGCGGCGATCAGGTCGGTGCCCGAGTGAGCCGCCTCGGCGAGCAGGCCGAGCGAGCCGGACAGCAGCCCGACGACGAGCTTCAGCGCGACGAGGCCCGCTGCCGCGATGATCGAGACGAGCGCGGTGCGCTGCTGGGCCGACCTGCTGCGCGGCCCGGTGCCGCCGGCCTCGCTCAGCTGCCGGCGAGCCACGCGCTCAGCTCCCTGGCGGCGCGGCCGCGATGGCTGATGGCGTCCTTCTCGCCAGGTGCGAGCTCGGCCATCGTCCGTCCGCTGCGGTCCTCGTCGGGAACGAACGCCGGGTCGTATCCGAAGCCGCCGGAGCCGCGCGGAGCCGACGCCCGCGTGCCCTCGCAGCGACCCTCGACGACGTGCTCCCGGCCACCGGCCGGATCTACGTAGGCGAGCGCGCAGACGTACGCGAGGGGGCTTCCGGCGGGAGCCTCGGCCAGCAGCTTGGCAAGGTTCTCGGCGTCGGTCGCCCGCTCGCCGGCCCAGCGCGCTGAGCGCACGCCGGGCTCGCCTCCGAGGGCCGCGGCGCAGATCCCCGAGTCGTCGGCGATCGCGGCCCTACCGGTCGCCGCGGCAGCTGCGCGCGCCTTCGCCAGCGCGTTGTCGGCGAACGTCGCGCCGTCCTCGGGGGGCAGCTCGACACCGGCCGGGAGCGGCTCCACCACGCAGCCCGGGAGCAGGCCCGCAAGCTCGCGGACCTTGTGGTCGTTGCGCGTCGCGAGGACGAGCCTCATGCGAGACCCGGTCTCATGCCGCGTCGGCGGCTCCCGCGGCGATGGCCGTCCGCTGGGCCTCGCGCAGCGCCTCGATCCCGGCCTGCGCCAGCGCGAGCAGGTCGTCGAGATGCGCGCGGCGCAGCGGCGTGCCCTCCGCCGTCGCCTGGACCTCGACCAGTCCGCCGTCACCGGTCATCACGACGTTCGCGTCGACCTCGGCCGCCGAGTCCTCGAGATAGTCGAGGTCGAGCAGCGGCGCGTCGCCGACGATGCCGCAGGAGACGGCGGCAACCGATCCGACGAGCGGAGGCCGCTCGAGCTCGTCGCGCGCGACGAGCCTCTCGCAGGCCAGGGCGAGCGCCACGAATCCGCCGGTGATCGCCGCGCAGCGCGTCCCGCCGTCGGCCTCCAGGACGTCGCAGTCGACGTAGATCGAGCGCTCGCCGAGCGCCGCGAAGTCCACGACGCCGCGCAGCGAGCGACCGATCAGCCGCTGGATCTCGACCGTCCGCCCGTCCGGGCGGCCCTTCGTAACGTCGCGCTCCCGGCGCTGCCCGGTCGACGCGGGGAGCATCCCGTACTCGGCGGTCAGCCAGCCGAGGCCCGAGCCGGCGCGCCAACGCGGCACCCGGGCCTCGATCGAGGCCGTGCAGATCACGCGCGTGCCGCCGCAGGCGATGAGCGCCGAGCCGGACGCCGTGCGCACGAAGCCGGGTTCGATGCTCACCGGACGCAGCTCGTCTGGGCCGCGTCCGTCGGGACGGCGCTCTGGGGCTGGGGTCACGCGACGGCCTCCGTTCTCGTGGTGACCCGCTCGACGGGGCCGAGCGGTAGCTGCAGGAACCTGGTCGCCAGCGCGCGGAACGACTCGGCGTCTCCGCTGCACAGGAAGCGGTAGTCGCCCTCGCCGTCGGCGCGGGCGCTCGCCAGCCCGCGCGAGTCGAGCGCGTGCTCGACCTGACGGGCGAGCGCCGCGCCGCTGGTCACGATGGCGACGTCGCGGCCGAGCATCCGCTGCAGCAGCGGCCGGATCAGCGGGTAGTGGGTGCAGCCGAGGATCACGGTGTCGACGCCCGCCTCGCGCAGCGGGGCGACGTGGCGGCGCACTTCGTCGACCAGCCGCTCGTCGAGCGGCCGGTCCGACTGGATCAGCGTGGCCAGTCCGGGAGCCGCGACGGCGACGAGGTCGACGTACGGGTCGACGGCGTGGACCGCCTCCCCGTACGCACCGCTCGCGATCGTCGCCGGGGTGGCGAGCAGGCCGATGCGGCCGTTGCGCGTCGCCGTCACTGCCTGCGCCGCCTCGGGCCGGACGACGCCGAGCACGTCCACGCCGAGCGTCGTCTGCAGCATCCGGGCCCGCAGTGCCGGCAGCGCCGCCGCCGTCGCCGAGTTGCAGGCGACCACGAGCAGCTTCGCGCCGCGTGCCAGCAGCTCCTCGGCGACCTCCATGGCGAAGCGCTCGAGCTCATCGCGCGAGCGCTCGCCATACGGGAAGCGCGCGGTGTCGCCGAAGTACACGAAGCTCTCGCGCGGAAGCTGCACGAGCAGCTCGTGGAGAACGGTGAGGCCGCCGACGCCGGAGTCGAAGACGGCGATCGGCCGCTCACGCGGATCGCTCGGGCCGGGCACGCGGCGAGACTACCGCCCGCCCCGCCCGACCTCCTCGATCGCCGCCTTCATCTTGCCGACGACCGCCTGGGCGATCCCACCGCCCTTCAGGCCTCCGGCGACGGCGATGACGCCGGCCAGCACGCCGGCGACCAGGAGGATCAACGCGACGTACTCGACGGTTCCCTGGCCGGACTGCGAGCGCGCGTCGCGCAGCGCGTGGTGCAGCGCCGCGTGCATGCGGCCGATGATGCGGTAGCCCATGGCGTCCTTCCTTGTCGTGGATCGAGGCGCCGCCGAGTCTGCGAGCGATCGCGTGACGAGTCCACCGCCGCTTCGCGCAGGCCCGGTGACGGATCTGCGGCGCGGCGCCACGAGCGCATCGCGAGGCGCCGCCGACCGTGGGCGGCGCGCGGCTCCGACGCTGCTTCCCCGCCCCGGCGTCGCAGTCCGCCATCCACCGAGTCGGCCATCGTCTAGGTTCGCGGTCGGCCGTCCGCGCGCCGCGGACCGATCGATGCCGAACAGACGCCGCACGTCCCACAAGCTCTCCAGCCCCGAACCAGATGCGCGCACTCGTCGTGACGAACATGTGGCCGAGCCCGGCGAAGCCGGCGCTCGGCAGCTTCGTGCGCGACCAGGTCTCGGCGCTGCGGGCGCTGCAGGCGCCCGACGTCGAGCTCGACGTCTTCGCCTTCACGCCGGGCGGCTATGCGGGCGCGGCACGCGCGCTGCGCCGTCACCCGCCCGTCGACATCGTCCACGCGCACTTCGGCCTCACGGCCTGGCCGGCGCTCGCGGCACGCGCCCGCAGGCGACTCGTGACGCTCCACGGCACCGACGTCCGTCACCCGCGCTCACGCTGGATCACCGCCGCCGCGTTCCCGTGGCAGGACCTCGTCGCGACGGGCAGCCCCGGCCTCGCGGCGGCGCTCCCCGCCTTCCCCCGCGCGCGCAGGCTCGCCGTGCTGCCCTGCGGCGTCGCGACCGATCGCTTCCACCCGATCCCACGGGCGGCCGCGCGCGAGGCGCTCGGGCTCGACCCGCACGAGCGTCTCCTGCTCTTCCCGGCCGACCCCGCCAGGCCCGGGAAGCGCCACGACCGGGCACGGGCCGTCGCCGAGGCGACGGGGGCTCGGCTCGTCACCGCCGGCGCGATCGAGCCCGAGCGCATGCCGCTGTGGGTGAATTCCGCCGACGCCGTCCTCGTCACCTCCGAGCACGAGGGCTTCGGACTGGCGGTGCTCGAAGCCCTCGCATGCGACGTGCCGGTCCTGGCGACGCCGACCGGCATCCATGCCGCGGCACTCGCAGAGGTCGAGGGGGCGCTGTGCGCGCCGTTCGACGTGGAGCGCTGGGCGAGCGTCCTCAAGGCGCTGCTGACCGACCACGATCCGCGCGTCGCCGGACGAGCGCAGGCCGAGCGCTTCGGGGCGCGGGAGATGGCCGAGCGCGTGCTGGCGACGTGGCGTGAGCTGCTCGACGAGCCGCTAGACTCGCGCCGCGTCGGGTCTCGCCGCGGACTCGACTAGAGCGCGATGGGGCTGAGGAACTGGATCATCCAGCGGAGCCCGGCGACCACCGGCGAACCCGCAACCGATGCCACCGCTTCCGGGACCGGCGGAGCCCGCACGCCCGCGGACGAGCCCGATCGCGCGCCGTCCGACGCGACCCTCACGAGCGTGCCGCCTCCGGGGGGCGAGGCGACGGCGATCCTGCACTCGAGCCCGGGCGAGCCCGAGCTCGCGCCGCAGGGCGACCCGCTCGCCGACCGGCCGCAGCATGCGGCGGCGCCCGCCGAGCCGGCGACCGCGCCCGCCGAGCCGGTGCCGCAGGGCGACCCGCTTGCCGGCGGACGGCGACACGCGGCGCCGCCGTCACCCGCCGATCGGCCGCCCGCCCAGGGCGCCGCGGAGCAGGCGGACGCGACCGAGCCCGCCGCTCCCGCTCCGTCTGCGCCGCGCCGCCTCGGCTTTCGCGAGCGCGGGCGCCTGCGCCGCCGGCTGCGCTTCCTGCGCGAGGTGCGCGAGCTCGGATTCCGCGACCTCGGTGGGCTCGTCTTCGACCAGCACCGCTTCCGGCGACCCGGCGAGCAGCTCATCGAGGGCAAGGTCGCCGCGATCGACGCGGTCGATCGCGAGCTGCGCGCCATCGAGGACGTCCTGGACTGCCGAGCCCCGTTCGACGAGCTGTTCATCCCAGGGGTCTCGGCGTGCGTTCGCTGCGGCGCGCTGCACGGCACCGAGGCGCGCTTCTGCCCCAACTGCGGCTTGGCGTTCGGCGGGCCGCGCACGCTCGCCGGCGTCGGCGGCGAGCCCGGCGCCGCGTTCCACGGCCCGCCCGGTCAGCCGCCGGCGGGGCCGCACGGGCCCGCGGCCATTTCACCGGGATCGCCCGGCACGAACGGGACCACCGGGCACCCGGCGACCCAGCAGTTCCCGACGCCGCCCCGATGAGCGTCCCCTGGACGTCCGGAGCGGCCCCGTGGACGCCGGAGGCCCCGCCCGCCGCGGCGCCCTGCCCGCGCTGCGGCGACCCGCTCGCCGAGGACCAGGACTGGTGCCTGCGCTGCGGCGACCCGGCACGCACCGTGATCGCTGCGGCGCCGCGATGGCGGCGGCCGATCGCCGCGCTGATCGCACTGGCCGCGATCGCGCTCGGGGTCCTTGCGGCGGCGTTCGTCGCGATCACCGACGACGACCCGCCCTCGCCGCGGACGATCACGACGACGACGACGCTCCAGCCCGGCGCCCTGCCGGCTCCCGGGACGAAGATCGTTCCCCCGCCGGCGACCCCGGGCCCCACCACGACGGGCACCGGCGCCCCCGCGCCGACGGCGACGGCGCCCGAGGCGACCTCGCAGCCGTAGCGCGGGCCGGTCAGCCGAGCGGCGTCCGCGCGCCCACGGCGCGGGCCGCCTCGACCGCCAGCGGATGCGGCGCCGCATCGCCGGCGGGCAGGACCGCCGGATCGCGTGCGACGGTCTCGAGGACGGCGATTAGCGAGCGGGTCAGCGCTCCCAGGTCATAGCCGCCCTCGAGCACGATGCCGAGCGGTGCGCCGAGCCCGGCCGCAAGCCGGCGCGTGCTCGCAGCCATCGCTGCGAAGCCGCGCTCGGTCACCTCGCAGCCGCCGAGCGGGTCGTCGGCGTGCGCGTCGAAGCCGGCCGACACGAGGACCAGCTGCGGCTCGTAGGCGAGCGCCGCCGGCACGACGACGTGATCGACGAGCGCCGTGAAGAGCGCGTCGCCGGAGCCCGCCGGGACCGGCAGGTTGACCGTGAAGCCGGCTCCGGCGCCGGAGCCGGAGTCGTCCGCCCGGCCGGTGCCCGGATAGAGCGGCGACTGGTGGATCGACGCGAACAGGACGCGCGGGTCCTCGTGGAAGATGTCGTTGGTGCCGTTGCCGTGGTGCACGTCCCAGTCGAGGACGAGCACCCGCTCCAGCCCGTGCGCGCCGATCGCGTGGCGGGCGGCGACCGCGATGCTGTTGAAGAGGCAGAAGCCCATCGCGTGGGTCGCGTCGGCGTGGTGCCCGGGCGGGCGGTGCAGGGCCGCACCGACCGGCGTCCCGCCGAGCAGCGCGTCGACGAGCGCCGCGGCGCCGCCGGCGGCACGCCGCGCCGCCTCGCACGAGTGGGCGCCGACGACCGTGTCCGGATCGAGCGCTCCGCCGCCCGAGCGGCACAGCGCCTCGACCCGCGCGACGTGTGCCGCGCTGTGCACCGCCCCGAGCTGGGCGTCGCTTGCACGGGGTGAGTCGACGACCTCCCAGCCGAGCCAGCCGCGCCCCGAGAGCTCGCGCTCGACCGCGACGATCCGCTCGATCCGCTCGGGGTGCTCGCCGGTGTCGTGCAGGCGCGAGGCGTCGTGGCGCAGGACGATCGGGCGCACGCCGGTACGGTACCCGGCGATGAGAGCCGCGGACCGCATCGACGCCGAGGTGGTCGTCGTCGGCGCAGGGGCCGCCGGGCTGATCGCCGCGCTGACGGCCGCCAGCGCCGGCGCGCGGGTCGCCGTCGTCAGCGCGACGCCGCTGGCACAGACGGCGAGCTACTGGGCGCAGGGCGGGCTGGCCGCCGCGCTGGCGGTCGACGACTCCCCCGAGCTCCACCTCGCGGACACCGAGCGCGCCGGCCGCGGCCTGGTGCGTCGCTCCGCGGCCGAGGTGCTGACCCGTGAGGCGCCGGCGAAGATCGTCGAGCTGCAGCGCCTGGGCATCCGCTTCGACGCCGATCGCCACGGCAACCTCGCGCTGGGCCTGGAGGGCGGCCACTCGAGGCGCCGCATCGTGCACGCCGGCGGCAGCGCCACCGGCCGGCGCGTCGCTCGCCAGCTCTCGGCGGTGCTGGCGAGCCATCCCAAGGTCGACGTGCTGGAGCCGGTGCGCGCCGCCGGGCTGTGGCGCGAGGACGGGCGCGTCGTCGGAGTCGTCTGCGAGGACGGGCGGGCCGTGCGCGCCGGCGGCACGATCCTCGCCACGGGCGGCGCCGCGGCGCTCTGGCGGCGGACCACGAACCCGCCCGGCTCGCTCGGGATCGGCATCCTGCTCGCTCGCTCCGCGGGCGCGGCCGTCGCCGACCTCGAGTTCGTGCAGTTCCACCCGACCGCGGTGACCGGCGTCGCCGGTCGCGAGGGGTTCCTCGTCACCGAGGCGATCCGCGGCGAGGGTGCGACGCTCCACGGGCCGGATGGCGAGCGCTTCGTCGACGAGCTGGCGCCGCGGGACGAGGTCTCGCGCGCCGTCTGGGAGGTGATGGAGCGCGAGCGGGCGTCATGCGTCCACCTGGACATGCGCGCCGTCGACCCCGGGCGCTTCCCGAACGTCGTCGAGGCTCTGCGAGAGGCCGGGCTCGATCCGACGACCGAGCTCGTGCCGGTCGCGCCCGCCTCGCACTACGTGATGGGCGGGGTCGTGGTGAACCTCGTCGGGCATGCCGGGGTGCCGGGCCTGTACGTCGTCGGCGAGTCGGCCTGCACCGGCCTGCACGGCGCGAATCGCCTGGCCTCCAACTCGCTGTCGGAGTGCGTCGTCTTCGGCGCCCGGGCGGCCCGCGCCGCGCTCGACGAGCCGGCGCCGCGACCGACCGCCTACCGGCCCCCCTCCCCCGAGCCGCTGCCGCTCCCCGCCCGCGAGACGCGCCACTCGATGTGGCGCAACGCGGGCCTGGTGCGCGACGACGCGGGCCTGCGTGAGCTGCTCGACGATCCGCACCCGCTCGCACGCCTGGTTGCCGCGTGCGCCCTGGCCCGCGAGGAGACGCGCGGCTCGCACGTGCGGCGCGAGTTCCCGCGCACAGACCCCGCGCTGGACCTGCACCACGCGGTCGTGCGGAACGGGCAGCCGGCGTTCGAGCGCTGGTGATCGCCGGGGGGCGGCCGTCGGGCGCCTCCTTAACAAGAACTTCATCTTCGCTGTGTTCCAGGGTTCATACGCCTTGCGGAGAATTCCGAAACCCGCGTTGGGAGGCGCGAAACGCAACGGACCCCGAGCAGGAGGATCCATTCGCGATGTATCAGGTGAGCAGAGCGATCTATCGGGAGCTCGCCGGTGAGATCGTCACCGGCCGCGAAGGGCACGTCCAGGTGCTGCACGCCTGCGAGCAGACGATCGAGCGCCTGGCGACCGATCGCCACTACTTCGCCCAGCCGGCGCGCACGCTCTTCCGCGACGTGCGAGGCCACTTCGCGATTCAGTCGCAGGCGCGGGTCTGGAACGTCGTCCGGGAGTACGTCGACACCGCTGACGAGCTGCTGGCGAGTCTGACGACGCACGGACGTGACGCGTTCGGGAACCCGCTGCAGTGCCGGGCGACCACGCGTCGCGGCACGCCGTGCCAGCGCGTGCCGGCACACGTGGACGGCTACTGCCCCTCGCATCAGCACCTTGCGGAGACGGAGGCGACCGGAGTCTTCGCGGAAGCCGTGGCCGTGGAGCGCCGCGAGCTGGCGCTCGCGGCGTAGGCGGTCGCCGGGCCGTCGGCAGCCCCCCGTCGCGGCCCGGGCGCGGCGGTCGCGCGCCACCCGCGCGCGACTGCCCGCTCATCGTCGCGTACGGTGCGCTGGATGCTGCTCGGGGTCGACGTCGGCGGAACCTTCACGGACGCGGTCCTCTCCGTCGACGGGCGGCTCGTCGCGGCGAAGACGCCGACGACCCCCGACGACCAGTCGCGCGGCGTGCTCGAGGCCGTGCGGGCGGCGCTCGACGCCGCGGGTGCGCGGGCGCAGGACGTCCGCGCGCTGGCCCACGGCATGACGGTCGCGACGAACGCGCTGCTCGAGGGCGACCACGCCCGGACCGCGTTCGTCGCGACCGACGGCTTCACCGACCTGGTCGAGCTCGGCCGCCAGAGCAGGCGTGAGCTCTACTGGCTGTGCTCCGCGCACCCGTCGCCGCTCGCGCCGCCCGAGCTGCGCTTCGGCGCCGCCGAGCGGATGGGCCCCCGGAGCACGCTGCGCGCGCTGCGCGCGCAGGACGCCGCGACGCTCGCCGAGCGCGTCGCGCAGGCCGCCCCCGAGGCGGTCGCGGTCTGCCTGCTGCACGCGTGGCGCGACCCGGCGCACGAGCTGGCGATCGGCGCCGCGCTGCGCGAGCGGCTCGGCCCGGAGGTCCACGTCTCGCTGTCCCACGACGTCGTCGGCACGCTCCGCGAGTTCGAGCGCGCGGCGACGACGGAGATCGACGCGGCGCTGTCGCCCCTGCTCGCGCGCTACCTCGCACGGCTTCGCGAGCGCACCCGGGCCGCCGGGCTGCCCGACGCGCAGGTGATGCAGTCGAGCGGCGGGCTGATCGACGCGGACACGGCGGCCCGTCACGCGGCGCTGACGGTGCTCTCCGGGCCGGCGGGCGGCGCCGCGGCGGCGGCGCTCGTCGCACGTGCCGCCGGCGAGCCGAACCTGCTGTGCTTCGACATGGGAGGCACCTCGTGCGACGTCTGCGTCGTCGAGGGCGGCGAGGTGCGCGAGACGGCGAGCCGCGAGGTCGCCGGGCGGCCGCTGGCGCTGCCGATGGTCGACATCCACACCGTCGGCGCCGGCGGCGGCTCCATCGCCTGGCGCGACGCGGGCGGGGCGCTGCGTGTCGGCCCGCGCTCGGCCGGGGCGCTCCCGGGCCCCGCGGCGTACGGGCGCGGCGGGACGGCGCCGACCGTCACGGACGCCCACGTCGTCCTCGGCACGCTCGGCGAGGACACGCCGCTCGCCGGCGGCGTGCGACTCGCCGCCGGGCCCGCGTGGGAGGCGGTCGGCCGGCTGGCCGGCGAGCTGGGCCTCGCGCCGCCCGCGTGCGCCGAGGGGATCCTGCGCGTCGCGAACGCCGAGATGGTGCGGGCCCTGCGGGTGATGACCGTCGAACGCGGCCTCGACCCGCGCGACTTCGCGCTGCTCGCGTTCGGCGGTGCCGGCCCGCTGCACGCCGCGGCGATCGCCGACGAGCTCGGGATGCGGCGGATCCTCGTCCCGCGCGCCTCCGGCGTGCTCAGCGCGCTGGGGCTGGCGGCCGCCGACCGGCGCGTTCAGCGCCAGCGCTCGGTGCTGTTGAGCGGCGCCGGGCTGAGCGACGCGGCGCTCGACGCGACCCGCCGCGAGCTGCTCGCCGAGGGCCGGGCGATCCTCGACGTGCCGCGAGCGAGCGCTCGGGTCGCCTACGAGATGCGCTACCGAGGCCAGTCGCACGAGCTGAGCGTTCGCGGTGGCGTGCAGGAGAGCGCCGGCGAGCTGCGCGAGGCGTTCGCCGCGGAGCACGAGCTCCGCTACGGCTGGCGCGAGGACCCCGCCGCCGTCGAGGTCGTGACGATCCGGGTCGCCGCCGTCGAGACCGGCCCGGCGCTCGGACCGGCGCCGGCGGCCCAGCTCGGCGCGGAGCGGCCGGGCCCGGCGGTGCTGCGCCTCGCCGAGACCACGATCGTCGTGCCCGCAGGCTGGCGCGCGAAACCCGACGCGAACGGCGGGCACGTGCTGGAGCGCGAGCGATGAGCGACCTCGACGCGATCGGCCTGCAGGTCATGAGCGGTGCGCTGCGCGCCGCCTGCGAGGAGATGGGCGCCGTGCTCGTGCGCTCGGCGCACTCGGCGAACATCAAGGAGCGCCGCGACTGCTCGACCGCGCTGTTCGACCCCGACGGGCAGATGGTGATGCAGGCCGAGCACATCCCGGTGCATCTCGGCGCGATGCCCGCCGCCGTCCGCGCCGTCGCCGCCCGCGAGCAGGCACCGGGGCGCTCGTGGGTGCTGAACGACCCGTACGCGGGCGGGACGCACCTCCCCGACATCACCGTCGTGACGCCCGCCTTCGACGAGGGCGGGAGGCTCCTGGGGTTCGCGACGAGCCGTGCGCACCACGCCGACGTCGGCGGGCCGACGCCGGGCTCGATGCCCGCCGACTCGACGACGCTCGCCGACGAGGGCGTCGTCATCCCGCCGAGCGTGCTCGACGACGAGCTGATCGAGCGGCTCGTCGCTCAGATGCGCCGACCCGAGCAGAGGCGCGCCGATCTGCGGGCACAGCTGGCCGCCAACCGCGTCGGCGCGCGGCGACTGGCAGAGCTCGCCGGGCGAATCGGCGCCGCCGCGCTGCGCGGAGCGACCGACGCCGTGCAGGACTACGCGGAGCGGCGCATGCGCGCGTGCCTCGCGGCGCTGCCGGACGGCACGCTCGAGGCGCGCGATGTGCTCGAGGCGCGCGAGGGCGATCTCGAGCTGCGCCTGCGAGCCAGCGTGGCGGGCGACGAGCTGACGCTCGACTTCGGCGGCAGCGCGCCGCAGCACCCGGGCAACCTCAACTGCCCGCTGGCGGTCACGGTCTCCGCCTGCCTGTTCGCCGTGCGGGTGCTGACCGATCCGGACATCCCTCCGAGCGCCGGCGCGATGCGCCCGGTGAGCGTGATCGCCCCGCCGGGCTCGCTGCTGAACGCCCGTCGGCCCGCCGCCGTCGCCGCCGGGAACGTGGAGACGTCGAGCCGCGTCGCCGACCTCGTGCTCGGCGCCTTCGGCCGCGCGCTCGGCCAGGGGACGATGAACAACCTGACGCTCGGCACCGAGCGCTTCACCTACTACGAGACGCTGGGCGGCGGCCAGGGCGCCTGCCCCGATGCCGACGGGCCGTCGGCGGTCCACGTCGCGATGTCGAACACGCTGAACACGCCGATCGAGGCACTGGAGGTCGAGTTCCCGCTGCTCGTGCGCGAGTACGCGGTGCGGCGTGGGTCCGGCGGAGCCGGCCGCCGGCGCGGCGGAGACGGCGTCGTGCGCGAGCTCGAGGCGCTCGAGCCGATGACCTTCTCGCTGATCACCGAGCGCCGCCGCCACGCACCCAGGGGGGCCGCAGGCGGCTCCGACGGCGCGCCCGGGCGCAACCTGCTCGACGGAGCACCGCTCGAACCCAAGGCGGTCGGCGAGCTGCGCATCGGCCAGCGACTGCGGATCGAGACGCCGGGCGGCGGGGCGCACGGGGCGGCGCGGGGCGATGGCGCGTCAGCGTCGTGAACAATGCTCCGCCGCCGGCCAAACGGCTGCCGTTGCGGGTCTGAACAGACGCGCAGCCGCAGCCGCGTCGTCTCGGGCTGGTCCCGGCCTCGGCGCGGCGTGTCAGCCGCTCGAGCCCGCGAGCCCCAGCTCGTCGATCGCCCGCTCGGCGATCACCTCGCCGATCGCCAGCGCCGACGTCGCGGCGGGCGAGGGCGCGTTGCGGACGTGCAGCGCGCCGCCGGCGAGCGAGAAGACGAAGTCGTCGACCAGCGAGCCGTCGCGGCCGACCGCCTGCGCGCGCACACCGGCGAAGCCGTCCTCGACGTGCTCGGCGCGCAGCTCCGGGACGTAGCGTGCGCAGGCGCGGACGAACGCACGACGGCTGACCTGCAGGCGCATCTCCCCCAGCCCGGTGCGCCACCAGCGGCGCATCAGGCGCAGCGTCCCGGGCCAGGTCAGCGTGTCGCGCAGATCCTCCCCACGCACGTGCGTGATCCGGTAGGCGTCGCGCGCGCCGACGAGCAGCGCCGACGGCCCGAGCAGCACGTCGCCGGACACGTGCTTGGTCAGGTGCACGCCGAGGAACGGCAGTTCGGGATCCGGCACCGGGTAGATCAACGAGCGCACGAGCCGGCGGGCATCGGGGCGCAGGCGCAGGTACTGACCGCGGAACGGGACGATCCGCGGGTCGGGGTCGGCCCCCGCGGCTCGCGCCATGCGGTCGGCCCACAACCCGGCGCAGAAGATCGCGTGACGCGCTGCGAGACCGTCGCCCGCGCGCGTCGCGAGCCGCGTCTCGCCGGCCCGGCGGTGCATACCCGTGACGTCGACGCCGAGCAGCAGCCGGCCGCCGCGCGCCTCGACGTCGCGGGCGAGCCGGCGGGCGACGGCGGGGAAGTCGGCGATCCCCGTCTCCGGCGAGTGCAGGGCGGCGACCCCGCGGCAGTGCGGCTCGATCTCCGCAAGCTCGGAAGGCCCGAGACGCCTCAGTCCGGACACGCCGTTCGCCCGGCCCCGGCGCTCGAGCTCGTCGAGCCGGCCGAGCTCCGACGGCTCGACGGCGACGATCACCTTGCCGCACCGCTCGTGCGCGATCCGGTGCTCGGCGCAGTAGTCGTAGAGCCGCCGTGCCCCGTCGACGCAGAGACGAGCCTTCAGCGAGCCGGGCGCGTAGTAGATGCCGGCGTGGATCACGCCGCTGTTGTGACCGGTCTGGTGCGCGCCCACGGTCGGCTCTCGATCGACGACCGCGACGCGCATCCCGGGACGACGCTCGAGCAGCTCGCGGGCGGTCGCCAGGCCGACGATGCCGGCTCCGACGACGACGAGGTCGAAGGCATCGGATGAGACGTCCGTGGGCGCCGTCAGCCGGGATCCACCGATGGCGGCTCGAAACCCCGGGATCGTTGGATCCAGGCTCAATACGGCTCACGGTCGATGATGAAGAGGCGCGCGCCGGCCGCTCCGGCGCGGCCGCGATGGACGACCGCCCCGGGCAGCGCAAACGCCTGCCCGGCCCGGATCGCCAGCGGCGCGCGCTCGCCCTCGAGCTCGTAGCTGATGTCGCCCTCGAGCACGAAGCCGCAGTGCCCGTCCGGACACCACTCCTCGCGCAGCACCCCGGGCCCGTACTCGACGATCGCCCAGCGGTGGCCGCCGACCTCGGCCTCGGCGGCGCTGATCCCCGGCACGTCCTCCTCGGCTGCCAGCTCGTCGAACGGGACGATGCGCGGCTCGCTGCCCTCTTCGCTCATCCCGTGGACGCTGCCAGATCGCGGCGCTGAGCGCCAACTGGACGGCAGACGGATCGTCGGCGGCGCGGCTGTACCGGTACACAGCCGGCCCGGCGGCTCCGGGCGGGCCGGTCGATATCGATCCAGCACCGCCATGTCCGCGCTGCCGGGCGGAGAGCGCGCTCTAGCATCGCCCACCATGCGCATCGCGTTTCTCGGTCTCGGGATCATGGGCTCGCGGATGGCGGCGAACCTCGTTGCCGCCGGCCACGACGTGATCGCCTGGAACCGGACCCGTGCAACGGCCGAGGCGTGGGTCGCGGAGAATCCTCCGGCGCTGCTCGCCCCCACGCCGGCGGCGGCCGCGGCGGACCGCGAGCTGGTGATCTCGATCGTCTCCGACGGCCCCGACGTCGAGTCGGTGCTGCTGGGCCCCGACGGCGCGGCGAGCGGCGCAGCCCCGGGGACGCTCTTCGTCGACATGTCGACGATCGCTCCGGCGAGCGCCGAGTCGATCGCCGAATCGCTTGCCGGACGGGGCATGGGGTTCCTCGACGCCCCGGTGACGGGCTCGGCCCCGGGTGCCGAGAGCGGCACGCTGACGATCATGGTCGGCGGCGATGGAACGGACGTCGCCCGCGCGCTGCCGGTGCTCGAGGCGATGGGGCGCTTGATCCGACACGTCGGGCCGGTCGGGCACGGCCAGCGTGTCAAGGTCGTCAGCAACGCCGTGGCGATCGCCAACACGATCGTCGCCGGCGAGGCCCTGCTCGCCGGCGCTGCCCTCGGCGTCGACGCGGACGCGCTCGTGGACGTCCTGTCGGCGGGCGCCGCCGGCAGCGTCGTGCTCGACCTGAAGGCCGGTCCGATGCGCCGTCACGACTACACGACGCTGTTCCGGACCTCTCACATGCTGAAGGACGTCGAGCACTGCCTCGCCGCGGTCGGCGCGACCGGCACGCCGTTCCCGGCGGCGGCGCTCGCGCGGGAGACCCTGGTCGCGACGGTCGGCCTCGGCCTCGGCGACGCCGACTTCGCGGCCGTGATCGAGGTCCTCGAAGCGCGCGCCGGCCGACGCCTCTCGTAGCCGCTGCGCGCCCCGGGGTCGGTGCGCGAGATCGCGACCGTGCGCCGAGCGGCGCCCGCACCCGCCGTCGAACGCGTGACGCACGCCGCCCAGCGCCTGCAACGGGCGCTGCGACGGACGGGTGCCTGGACGGACTCCGCAGCCGTGGTGGAGCTTTCCGCGCGCAACATGCGCAATTGCGGCCCATGCCCGCGCGCGCGCCGCGACGCGCCTACAACGCAAAGTGCGATGAGCGGCGAAGGCCACGCACACCTCTCTCCGTCCCCCGCTGAGGGTGCGACGGTCATCTCGCTCGCCGAGCGGATGCGCGCACGCCGCGAGAGCGCTCCCGCGGCGCCCGCCCGCTCGCTGCCCGCGCCCCAAACCCCCACCCACCGCGGCGTCCGCGCGCGTGTGGCCGCCGTCACGGACACCTGCTGGTGCTGCCGGCAGAAGGTCCGCGCCGTCGTCGGAGCAATCGTCGACCCGGCGCTGACGGCTGACGGCAGCGGCTTCCTCGCGCTCGAGCAGATCGACGAGGCGCTGCTTCGCCAGCTCGACCCGCGGACGCTCGTGCGCCGCGGCATCGGCGAGCTGCGCCATCGCGAGAGCCCAGGCGTCGAGGGCGGTTACGTCGCCAACGGATGCCCGCATTGCGACGCGCTGATCGGCCGGTTCAGGATCGAGGATCTGCTGACCGATCACCGGATGGCCGGCGGCTCTTTCGGTCAGCTCGACTCGGGCATCATCGTCGAGCTCGAGGCCGAGCCGGTCGAGCGCCGCGCCCCGCTGGTCGTCCACGGCTGACCACCGGCGAGCTCCGGGACAGCCCGTCCGCTGTGTGTGATCGCGCACATACCGTGCGCCCGACGGGCCTTTGGAAGGCCTATTTCGGGCCGATCGACGGCCTGAACGCCCCAAATCGCCGCTTTTCGGCCAATTTGGCGCTGCTCATCGTCCGTGATACACCGCAAAACATGCCGATTTGCAGGGATGTTTTGGCAAATACCACAACCTCTGACAGAATAGGCGCATCCCGACGCCTCGTGCGCAGGAGCGCGCGAAGGTGCCGGTCATTTTTCTGTCGCACTCTCCCTTAGCAGTCCCGATTCCTATGCCAATTGCCCTGAAGGAATGGGCGGTCACGGTCCGTGCACTCGCCGAAGGCGAGCAGCTCATCACCCTGCGCAAGGGTGGCATCCACGAGCAGAGCAAGCACTTCGAGCTCGAGTACGACCGTTTCTTCCTCTACCCCACGTTCGACCACCAGCGTAACGACGTCGTCCGCGAGGCGCACGCACCGGAGCTCCAGCGCGCGCTCGAGGAGGGCGTCTGGCCCGACGGCGAGCTGCCCGAGGACTCGATCTGGTTCGACGGCGGCATCGACCAGCCCGACCGCGTGCGGATCCGCGCCTGGGCGGAGGTAGCCGGCCACTTCACGGTCGAGGACCCCCGCTGCGTGGACGCGCTGTCCCCGTACTACGTCTGGACGCCGGACTATGCGGAGAAGCGGCTCGCGTGGAAGCGCCGCCATCCGCTCCAGGTGCTGCTGCTGCGCACGCACCGCATCCCCCGTCCCGTGACGGTGAAGGTCAAGGAGGACTACCTCGGCTGCCGCTCGTGGCTCCAGCTCCAGCGCGAGCTGCCGTTCGAGGGCACGCCGGTGCTGTCCGACGACGAGTTCGAGCGCGCCTCGGAGGAGATCTGCTCGATCGTCGGTGGGCGCGAGCTCGCCCTGGCCTGACGGAACGCGAAAGGGCCGGCGGGGGCCGCAGATCCCTATGCCGGGAGACCTGCACGCGTTCCTGCGCGGCGCGCGGCGCGTCCTGTGCCTCGGCATCGGCGGCGGTGGCGACGTCGTGGGCGCGCTCGCCGTCGCGGACACGGTCACCCGCTTCGGCCCGGCCGCGATCGTCGGCGGGCTGACGTGGGAGCGGCGCGTCGTGGACCCGCTCCCGGGGCCCAGGACGATCGCCGAGCTGCGTGACGCCGAGCCGCTGAACGGCGCCGTAGCGCTCGCCCGCGCGCAGACCACCGGCCCGGGCGGCTTCACGTTCGCCGAGGCGTCGCTCGCCGGCTTCCTCGACGAGCCCGTCGTCCTGGTCGACCCGGGCGCCGGCCCGGCCGGCGTCGCGGCGGCGCTGGACGACGCCTGCGCACGGCTGGACTGCGACCGCATCGCGCTGGTCGACGTCGGCGGCGACGTGCTGGCCCACGGCGACGAGCCGGGCCTCGGCAGTCCCCTCGCCGACGCGGTCCTGCTCGCCACGGCCGCCCACCTGCGCACGCCCGTGGTGGGCGTCGTGTGGGGCGCGGCCTGCGACGGCGAGCTCACGATCGAGGAGGTCCTCGATCGCATCGCCGCGCTCGCGGCCCACGGCGCGCTGGTCGGCACCTGGGGACTGCCGCCCGACGGCGTCGACCGGCTCGAGGCCGCGGTCACCGCCGTGAACACCGAGGCCAGCGCGGCCGCGGTGGCCTGCGCGCGCGGCCGGCGCGGCACCGCCGCGATCCGCGGCGGCACGCGTACCGTCCCGCTCTCGCCGGTCGGCGGGCTGGCGTTCTTCTTCGACCCGCTCGCGGCCATGGGCTCGGCCGCCCCGCTGGCCGACGCGGTACGCGATGCGCCGTCGCTCGAGGCCGCCGAGAAGATCCTCGCCCGCATGGGGATCCGCACCGAGCTCGCCTACGAGCGCGAGCTGCGCCACCGCGGGTAGGTTCGCGCGCCCCGACGGCGAAGTCCGCGGCGTGAGCGCGTGGATCGAGACCGGCTCGGCGCATTTCACGGCCCGTCACGCGGAGGAGGACGCCGCGCACGCCGAGGCCGTCCTCGCCCAGCTGGAGGAGCTGCGGGCGCGGCTGACGCGCCTGCTGCCGTCGCTGCCGGAGGACGTGGGGGTCGTCCTGCACGCGTCCGAGAGCCAGCTCGCTCTCGCCCGGCCGGCGCTCGGGCTGCGCAGGGCGCTCACCTCGCCCGCGTCACGGCGCTACGTCGCGGGCGCGCTCTCGGGCACCGACGTGCACGTCCTCACGCCGCCGCTGCTCGAGCACCGCGCCAGCGGCCTGGAGGAGTCCCGCGCGATGCTGCTGCGCACGCCGGCCGCGCTCTACGGGCGGCTGGCGATCGGGCACGCGAACCCGCGCCTGCCGCCGCCGACCCAGCTCGGAACGCTCGTGCGGGCCTGGCGCTGGGCGTGGCTGGTCGCCGGCGCGGGCGCGTGGCTCTCGGGGCAGACGGCGCTCGCCCGGCCGGCGATCGCCCGGCGTCTGCGCGAAGGGCCGCCGCCCTCCTTCCCGCCGGGCCTGCGCGACGCGGAGCTGCTCGGCGGCACCGTCGTCGACCTGCTCGCGCGCGAGGAGGGCGAGCAGGCCGCGGTCGACTTCGCGATCGCCACGCCCGCCGGGCCGCGCGAGGGGCTCGTGCCCGCCTTCCACGGCCGCTCGCTGACCCACACCGAGGGCACGTGGCGAGCCCACCTGGCCCGGATGGCGCAGGCCGCGCGCTAGCGGGCGGCTCAGAGCGTCGCGAGCAGCACGATCAGCGCGAGCACCACGAGCCCGGCGCCCAGGACCGCCGCCACCCGCCACGGGGGGTCCGTGCGGGCGCCTCCCGGCAGGACCGATCCGAGGTCCGACTGGAGCAGAACATCGCGGGCCGTCTCGAGCGTCGAGCGCGCCACCAGCACGTCGCGCGGTCCGGCCGCGAGGAAGTCCGGGACATCGAACCCCGCGGTGCGCCGCAGCGTCGACGGCACCCCCTCCTCCCGCAGCAGGCCCTGGAGGAACTCGGCCTCCGCCTGGTTGCGGGCCCCCGCGACCTTCACCAGGGGGTCAGAGCTCGCGGACGTGGCCGTCCTCGATGAGGTAGGAGCGCACGGTCGCCTCGCCGCGCCGGTCCAGCCCGACGATGACCCACTCGACGCCCGGCCAGTTGGCCGCGAAGTTGATGTCGGTCTGCGACGGGTACGGCTCGGTGCGCGTGTGCGAGTGGTAGATCGCGCCGAGCTCGTGGCCGGCGGCCTCGAACGCGTCGATCGCCCGGTAGGCCGCGAGGCCGTCGATCTCGAAGCGCAGCGGGCTGGCCGCCTCGTTGACCATCCGGCGGACCTCGACGGCCTCGTCACCGCGCCGGGCGACGAACCCGCAGCACTCGTTCGGGGCCTCCTCGCGGGCGTGGTCGACCATCTGGTCGACCAGCTCCTGCGGGATCCTCACGACTTGGGCGAGTCGAGCCCGGGGAACTCGGCGTCCTCGTCGTCCCGGCGCGGGTCCGCGTCGGTGAGGGCGGCCTTGAACTCGCGCATCCCCTTACCGACCGAGCGCGCCGCGTTCGGCAGCTTGGACGGACCGAGGACGATCAGCGCGATGATGAGGACGACGACGACTTCCATGGGCCCGATCGATCCTGGCAGCATGGTCCTGTTCTACCACCAGACCGTGGAGTCGAGGTTCTCGACCTCGTCCACCGGCAGCGTGTAGATGCCGCTGGAGAGGTACTTCCAGCCGTCGTCCGCGACGAGGAAGACGACGTTGCCCTCGTCGATCTCGCCCGCGATCCGCACCGCCACGCGGGCGATGGCGCCCGTCGAGACGCCGGCGAAGACGCCCTCCTCGTCGAGGAGCTTGCGCGTCCAGAGGATCGCGTCGCGGTTGGTGACGAAGATCTTCCGGTCGAGCACGGAGAGGTCGATGATCGGCGGGATGAAGCCGTCGTCGAGCGAGCGCAGCCCCTGGACGGGCTCGCCCTGCATCGGCTCGGCGGCCACGATCTTCACCGCGTCGCCGAGCTCCTCCTTGAGGCGCCGGCCGTTGCCCATGAGCGTGCCGCCCGTGCCCAGGCCCGCGACGAACGCGGCGACGTCGCCGTCGAGCTCCTCGAGGATCTCGGGCGCCGTGCCGTGGTAGTGGGCGCCCGGGTTCGCCGGGTTGCCGTACTGGTAGGGCAGGTAGTACGTCGCGTCGCCCTCCGCCATCTCCAGCGCCATGGCGACGGCGCCGTTGGAGCCCTGGGCGCCCGGCGAGTAGACGATCTCGGCGCCGTACATCTTCAGCAGCTGGGTGCGCTCGGGAGTCACGTTGTCGGGCATGACGACCTTCAGCGGATAGCCCTTGCGCGAGCAGATCATCGCCAGCGAGATGCCGGTGTTGCCGGAGGTCGGCTCGAGGATCGTCTGGCCGGGCCGGATGAGCCCCTTCTCCTCGGCGTCCTCGATGAGGGCGCGCGCGACGCGGTCCTTGACGGAGCCGGTCGGGTTGAACGACTCCATCTTCGCCCAGATGCGGACGCCGGGCTTCGGGGACAGCCGCTTGAGCTCCACGAGCGGCGTGTTGCCGATCGCCTGGACGATGTCGCCGTAGCGGCCGCCGCAGGGCCGGTTGCGCAACTCGGGGAGGGCCATTACTTCACGAAGTGTAGCCCTGGGGTCAGCAGGCCCCGCCGGCCATCGCGGGGAGGATCACGATCACGTCGCTCTCGTCGACCGCGGTCGCGAGGCCGTCCAGGACCCGCACGTCCTCGTCGTTGAGGTAGACGTTGACGTAGCGGTTGAGCTCGCCGTCGTCGCCGAAGAGCTGGCTCCGAGTGGCGGGGTGCTGGTCGGCGAGCGAGCGGAGCACGGCGCCGACGTCGGAGCCGGCGGCGCCGACCTCCTTCGCGCCGCCGACGGACGAGCGCAGGACCGGGGGGATGCGGACGGTTGCCATAGGGAGCGGAACCCTAGCGCCGCTAGCCGGCCGCGGCGCAGAACGCCTCGTAGTCGGGGAAGACGCCCATCTCCTCGTCGGTGATGTCCTCCGGCGCGCGCGAGCAGACGGGGCACTCCGGATCGCGGCGGACCTTGAGCTCGGTGAACGTCGCGCCGAGCGCCTCGTAGAGCAGCAGGCGGCCGACGAGCGGCTCGCCGATGCCCACGATCAGCTTGACCACCTCCGTGGCCTGGAGCAGCCCCATCGTGCCGGGCAGCACGCCCAGGACGCCGTTGGCGCCGCAGGACGGCGCCAGCTCGGCCGGCGGCGGCACCGGGTACAGGCAGCGGTAGCACGGCCCGTCGTAGGGCTTGAAGACCGAGAGCTGCCCGTCGAAGCCGAGGATCGAGGCCGAGACGACCGGGATCTGCAGACGCACGGTGGCGTCGTTGAGCAGGTAGCGCGTCGGGAAGTTGTCGAGGCCGTCGACGATCACGTCGTAGCCCTCGATGACCTCCAGGATGTTCTCGGCGCTCAGCCGGAACGGGTACTTGACGACCTCGATGCCCGGGTTGATCGCCTTCATCGCCTGCTCGGCCGAGTCGACCTTCAGCTCGCCGATGCGGTCGGTGGTGTGGATGACCTGGCGCTGGAGGTTGGAGAGATCGACGACGTCGTTGTCGATGACGCCGATCGTGCCGACGCCGGCCGCCGCGAGGTACAGCGCCGTCGGAGCGCCGAGCCCGCCGGCGCCGAGCAGCAGCACCTTCGCGTCGAGCAGCTTCTCCTGGCCGGCCTGGCCGATCTCAGGCAGCAGGAAGTGGCGCGAGTAGCGCTCGCGCTGCTCGGCGGTGAGCCGGCGAGGGACGTCCACCTCGTAGCCGCGGTCCTTCCACAGCGTGTAGCCGCCCGTCATCGACTCGACGTTGGCGTAGCCGAGGTCGGCGAGCGTCTTGGCGGCCAGCGCCGAGCGGGTGCCGCCGGCGCAGTAGAGGACGACGCGCTGGTCGCGGTCGGGCACCGCGCCGTCGATCCGCGACTCGAGGTGCCCGCGCGGGACGTGGGCGGCGCCCGGCAGATGGCCGGCGTCCCACTCGTCCGACTCGCGGACGTCGACCAGCGCGATCCCCTCGTCCAGGAGCTCGCGGACCTCGGAGGGGTCCACCTCGGAGATCTGCTCCTTGATCTGGCGGATGTAGTCGGCGCCGCTGGGGGTCATGGGATGAATTCCTGTCGGGGTTCGGGTGCTTCAGAAAGTATAGCTTCCTGACGCGCCTCGCAGAGCCGTCTCGGCCGGTTCGCCATCATGGACGTCATGCGTCGTGTCCATCTCGCCCTCGTCACCGCCTTCGCCTGCGTGCTCGCGGCCGGGATCGGGCTGCTGGCCGCCGGCTGGAGCGACGACGGCTCGCCGCCGGCCACGGCCGACGCGTGGGCGGGGGCGCAGCAGCCGCCGGACATCCCGATCCGCGACTTCACGTTGACCGATCAGGACGGCGAGCCCGTCAGCCTCGCCGACAGCCGGGGCCGGGTCACCGTCCTGACCTTCCTCTACTCCACCTGCGAGGACACCTGCCCGCTGGCCGCGCAGCAGATCCGCGGCGCGCTCGACATCCTCGGCCACGACGTCCCCGCGCTCGCCATCAGCGTCGACCCCGCCAACGACACGCAGCGCAGCGCCCGGCAGTTCCTCCTCGACCAGAAGCTCACGCGCCGCATGACCTTCCTGCTCGGCGACCGAGCCGCGCTCGAGCCGATCTGGAAGGACTACGGCATCCAACCGCAGGGCGAGGGCTTCGAGCACACCGCCCACGTCGTGGTCCTCGACCGCGACGGGCGCCGGCGGATCGGCTTCCCCGTCGACCAGCTCACGCCCGAGGGGCTCGCGCACGACATCGCCAGGCTCGAGGCCGAGCCGGCGTGATCGCCGCGGTCCGTCAGCGGGCGATCGCCTCGCTCGCCGCGTCCGCGCGGTCGGCCGCCGCGCGGTAGACGGCAAACGCCTCGGCGCCCGGCGCCGCGCGCCAGCGGTCCAGCGCCCGGGTCGCCTCGGCGTGCGCCTCCCGCCACGCCGCCACGAGCTCGTCCTCGGCCGCGTCGCGACAGATCACGATCTCCCGCGTGTCGGGCACGTCCTGCAGGAGCGCGCGGAGCTGGTCGGCCGTCATCGTCATCGCAGGACCCCATTCCCCGTCCGGCTCAGGCTAAGTCATCGGTCGGTCCGATCCTGGCGCCGCTGGCGCCAGCTCTGGACCGCCAGCCAGACCACGACGAGCAGGACCGGGGCCAGGTAGAGCAGCGACGTCCACCAGTGGCCGATGTGGGCGATGGGCAGCTCGGTCATTGCGCCGACGCCGACAGCAGCCACAGGCCGAGGCTCGTGAAGCCGACCATGACGGTGAGCATCCAGTACTGCGAGCGCGTCGCCGCCTGCGGGTCGCGGTAGACCGCCAGGGCGCGGTCGTGCGCCAGCGCGAGGCCCGCCACGTGGCCGACCACGAGCGCCCCGACCTGCACGTACCAGACGCCGGTCGCGCTGATCCAGCCGTAGTCGATCGTCGCCGCGGCGGTGCCGAACAGGTTCGAGCCGTCGCCGAGCGGGTCGGACACGAGATAGGCCAGCGCCTGCCCCTGGTAGCCCAGCAGCGAGAAGTAGTGGGCGACGAGGTAGGCGAAGGCGATCGGCACGAGCGTGTGGGCGAAGAGGCCGGCCAGCTCGCGCGCGTCGTGGCCCTCCCCCACCGTGCGCATGCCGGCGATGCCGAGCCGGTAGAGCCCGTAGACCGCCAGCACGCAGCCGACGAGGCCGATCGTGAAGGCGAGCTGGAGCGCGTCCTGCGCCGAGAGGCCGACGTCGATGAACCACTGCTGGAGGTCGGGCGCGACGTCGTTCCACAGCGTCCCCATCGAGAAGCCGTCGAACGTAGTCGTCCCGATCGCCACGCAGACGAGCGCCACGGTCCCGGCGCGGGGGTCGAGGGACGGCAGCCCGGAAAGCGGCCGGCGGACGACGAGCGAGCGGTCGCGCCAGCGCAGTGGCGCGACCCGCGCGAGCAGCCCGAAGAAGACCCCGAACGGGTCCGCGTTGCGCAGCCACGGGTCGATTCCGTAGAGGCTCATGCCGACGAGCTGCACGGCGGCGTAGGCGAGCGCGAGGATCGCCAGCAGGCTGGGGTCGTCGCGGTTGACCGAGACGAGCTCCACCCAGGCGAACACGAGGATGCCGGCCGCCGCGGGCCAGCGGCCCAGCCGCACCGGGTAGGCGAGCGGCTCGGGCAGCGCGCCCGCGGGCATCACCCGTCCCGCGGCCCACGCGACGGCGCGCGCGACGGCGCGCCACGGGTTGAACGCGCGGAAGACGTCGCCGAGCAGGAGCGACGCGAACGGCACCGCGACCCAGAAGACGACGTAGACGAACGTCGGCGCGAGGTTCTCCAGCGGGCTCTGGCTGCCCGCCAGGCCGGCGTAGACGACGATCCCGAACACGGCGACGCCCACCGCGCCGCACAGGACCTCCAGCACGCGCGGGATGCCCGCCCACACGACGCGCTCGCGCAGCTCCTGCATCCGCGGACGCGGCCAGAGGGTCGCGAGGGCCACGAACGAGAGGACGAGGACCATCGCCGCGCCCCAGGCGAACAGCCAGCGCGGGATCGGCAGGTCCTGCTTGCCGACGAGCCCGTGCGCCGAGGCCGCCGCGGGAAGGACGAGGGCGGCGACGACGACCGCGGCGACCGCCACCGGGAGACGGCGGCTCACGGCGTCACCTCGAGCCGCGCGATCTGCGTGTGCGCGCCGTGGAGCTCGACCTCGAAGCGTCCGTCGATGCTCGCCGGGAAGCGGATGCGGACGGTCTTGCCGGCGGGCAGCGCGGCGGTCTCGTCGTAGCCGTGGACGTGGACCTCGTCGGCGGCGTCGGAGCGCACCCGGAAGTCGACCTCTCCGCCCTTCTCGAAGCTCAGCTCCCGGACGCCCCCCTCCGGCTCGCCGTCGCGGACGACGATCAACGGCGGGCGCGGCTCGGCCGGGCGCTCGGGCTCCGGCGCAGGCGCCTCGGACTCAGGCTCGACCTCAGGCTCAGCCTCGGCCTCGGACGGGGCGGTGGCGGTCTGCGTGACGGTGACGGTCGCCGTCGTCGGCTTCTTCGTGGCGCGTGACGCCGCCGACGAGGTCGAGGGGAGCCCCACCGCCGACTGCGCCGCCCGGCAGCCCGCCACCTCCGCCGCCCACCCCTCTGAACACCCGGA
>JANJTP010000064.1 GCA_024711025.1 Solirubrobacteraceae bacterium | reverse complement strand
CCGCGCCTGCACCCGCTGCGAACGCCCCGCGAGCCCCGCTCGCGCGTGGGCACACGGCTACCCCCGCCCGAAACCTCGAAAACCCCAGGCCCCGCCTGACGAATCCGGTCATCCGTTCGCCCACAAACTGCGGAACCCGGGTAGCCGGACGGCGAACCGTCCGTGCGACGGACGTCGTCGAAGAGCCGTGCTGGTGCCACCGGGAGAGCATGGCCAATCGAGCGGCGGATCCTCCACAGTCCCGCTTGCCAGCGTCTCGCCTCGCGCGAGGCTGAAAGTGTTCGGCCAACCCGGAACCAATCTGTGCCGCACACATTCGACGGCCGGCATTCGGGTGACCGGACATCACGCCCGCCCCGGGGCCCGCTGGTGCTGCTCGAGATCGGGAACCCACAACCGCGCACACAGTGGCATTCCCTGAATGCGAGTCGCGTTGAAACGATGCCGAGCAGCCGGGTCACGCGCATGGGCGTCGACGACGAGACCTGGCGGGCCTTCTGCCAGCTCGCCTTGCTGCGCGGGATCTCGGTCTCCGACTACCTCGCCAAGCTTGTCGCTCGTGAACTCGCGCGTCGGCCAGAGACGCACGCCCGGCTGGTCGCACTCAACGCGCCGCCCGAGGAACAGACGTTGGCGGCACTCACGGATGCTCGGGACGCGCTCCTGGAACTCGATGACATCGCCGGGCGCCTCGCCCGCTCCGCCTACGAACCCGGCCAGCGCCGCCCCGCCAGCGTCGCCGCCTAAGCGATGATCACGCGCGCTTGTAGCGTGCAAAGCGGTACTCGTCGACCCAGACCCGTGAGCTGCGCCAGGTTCCGTCCGCGGCCTTTGCCGCCTTCAGGCGGCCGCGCACGGCCGCGACTCGGAGAGCGTTCGCGGAGAGATCCTTGGTGGCCAGCGCCGGCAACGGGACGAGGCGTGCAGGGCCTACGATCGTCGGCACGACGAATTTGTAGAGGTTGTCGAGCACGGCACGCGCCAGGAACTCGCCCAGGGGGCCGGGATCGCCCTGATCGGCTCGCCGCAGCGCGGCGAGGTACCGGGCACGGTCCCCCTTGTAGATGATCGCCGGAGGAATCCCGAGGCGCACGAGTAGAAGATTGAGGACCAGCCGCCCCGTCCGGCCGTTGCCGTCGAGGAACGGGTGGATCTGCTCGAACCGCGCATGAAGAACGGCGAGCGTCTCGGCGATCGTCGACTCGTCCACCGCGGGAAGGGCCTGCGCGTCAGCGATCCAGCCCCCGATGAGAGCCGGCACCTCCGGCCACAGCGGCGGGCGCATGCCACCCGGGAAGGGCTCGATGTCGTGCTCGCGGAACGACCCGGGGCCCTCGCGGTCGGTGGCCTGCGGGTGCGGCGTGACGTCCCACACCGGAGTCATCACGAGTGCGTGCACGCGGCGCACCTCGGCCAGCGAGATCAGTTCGCCATCGGACCAGGTATCCGGCCGGATCCCACGTCCGTACACCCAGTCCCGAACACTTTCGCCAAAGTGTTCGGCTGACGGCGAACAATCGGTACCGAACACTTTCGCGCCCCCAGGGGGTCGCGATCACAGCGGACGAGGCTCGGGCACATCACGTGGTCGCTCACGGGGCCACGGCCACGGCGATCATTCCTCGTCCGGCCGATCGGCCTGAATGGCCGCGATGGCGGTGTCGATCGTGGGATAGAAGTGGTCGCGGTCGAGGGTCTCGAAGAGTCCGTAGCGGAGCGTGAGGTTCTGCAGGCGTGCGCGCATCTCGGCGAACGCCATGTGGACTCCGGCGGCATTGAGCTCGTTGTCGAGTTGCTCGAGCATCTCGGCCGCCGTCACGTCGACGTCGGTGATCGCCTCGCATTGCAGGACGATCCAGTCCGGCCGACGCTCGCGAGCCAGGTGGCGGATCTGCTGACGGAACATGCCGGCGTTCGCGAAGAACAGCGGAGCCTCCCAGCGGTACACGACGACTCCGGGCGTCTGCCGAGCGTCGGGATGCACCCGGACGCTGTGCCAGCCGTCGAGACCGTCGACCGTTCCCAGAACGGCGCCGTGGGGCCACCAGTTACGGCGGAAGAACAGGAAGATCGCCAGAGCGACGGCGACGATGATTCCCTCGAGGACGCCGAACAGGATGACGCCGGTCGTCGCGACGAGGGAGATCGCCAGGGCGCTCTTTCGCACCCGCCGGTAGCGGCGCAGCGCCTCGAGATCCATCAGTGAGAGCGCGGCGACGATCACCACGGCGGCGAGCGCCGTCTGCGGGAGGTCGGCGAGCAGCGAGCTCAGGAACAGCAGGAGCACCGCGACCAGTCCGGCTCCGACGAGGCCGGTCGCCTGGCTCTTGGCCCCCGATTGCTCCGCCACGGCGGTTCGCGAGCCGCTGGTCGAGACCGCGAAGCCCTGGAAGAGCCCGGCCGCGACGTTCGCCGCCCCCATGCCGACCATCTCCTGGTCGGGCTCGACCTCGTCGCCACGCCGCGCCGCGAAGCTCGTGGCGGTCGCGATCGTGTCCGTCAGCGAGACCAGCGTGATTCCCGCGGCCGCGAGCAGCAGCGGGATGACGTCGCCGGCGTCGGTCCATGGGATCGTCGGGGTGGGCACCCCTTGGGGCAGCTCACCGACGGTGGCCACGCCCTCCGCGGCGAGTCCGAGGGCGGCCGACGCAACGGTGGCGCCCACCACGGCGACGAGGATCGCGGGCATTCGACTCGTGAGCCGGGGAAGCACGAGCAACACAGCGAGGACCGCGGCGCCGACGAGGAGCGTCGTCGTGTCGGTCCGGTCCAGGCCCTGGACGAGCTGCTTCAGCTCGTCCAGGAAGTTGTCAGCGTCGGTCGAGAAGCCGAGCAGCTTCGGCAGCTGGCCCACGATGATCGTGATGCCCAGGCCGTTCATGTACCCGACCTGCACCTCCTTCGACAGCAGGTCGGCGACGAAGCCGAGCTTCCCCAGCCCGAGTCCGATCTCCACCAGGCCCACGAACACCGCGAGCATCCCGGCGAGCGCGATCGCGGTCCCGGCGTCGCCGCCCGCGAGCAGTGGGACGATCGCGGCCAGGATCAGCGGCGAGATCGACGAGTCGGGTCCGAGCACCAGCACGCGCGACGGGCCGAACAGCGCGTAGCCGACCAGGCAGGCGATCGTCGTGTAAAGGCCCGTCACCGCCGGGAGCCCGGCCAGCTCCGCGTACGCCATCCCCTGCGGGACCAGGATCGCCGCAAGCACCACGCCCGCGACGAAATCGGCTCGCAGCCAGCGCCGCTCGTACGTGCGGGCGACGCGCACGCCCGGAACCCATCGCTCGACACGGGCAGACCGCGTCTCGCTCACGAGCAGCGACCCGCCCGCTCACCGTTCCCGGCCCGCGGCGAGCGCTATGAGGCGACGGAGCGCGTCGGTCGGCGAGTCGGGCAGGCCGGCGGAGGGCGAGGCGCCCGGGTGGTGCGGGGCGATGCGAACCCTGAGCGCCCCCGGTCGGCTCGTGAAGCGCACCGGAGCGTCGAGGACGACGGCCTCACCGTCCAGGCCGGCCGGGACCGGGCGGTCGGACCGCACCTCGAAGTCGGGGACGGCCCACTGAAGCCACGGGCTGTTGCCGCGCCCCCGCCCCGGCTCGAACACGGCGACGCCGAGCCCGCCGGTGTCCATTCGCGTCCGTGTTCCGGCTCCGACGGCGCGTAGCCGGTAGGGATTGTTGGAGACGAGGATGACCGCGCCGGAGGCGTGCTCACGGCCGTCCGGCCCATCCCAGCGCAGGTCGAGCGGGGTGCCGTCCGGGCCGAGCGTGCCCGGCACGGTCTTGGCGATCGTGCGCAGCTTGGCCTCCCGGTAGCCCTCGCGCTGGACGGCCTGCGCGTAGACCCCGAGCGAGACGTTGTTCACGAACACCTTGCCGTTGACCTCGGCCAGGTCGACGCGCCGCTCACGCCCGTCGACGAGCGCGTCGAGCGCGCCGACGACATCGTCGCGGTCGACGCCGAGATCCAGTGCGAAGTGGTTGCGCGTCCCGGCGGGGACGCAGGCGTAGGGCAGTCCGTGCTCGGCGGCGGCGGCGGCGACGATCGCCTGAGTGCCATCGCCGCCCGCCGCTGCAAGCGCGTCGGCGCCGCCGGCGACCGCCTCCCGCACGAGCGCCTTGAGGTCGTCGTCCGGCTTCAGCTTCACCGGCTCGATTCCGCGGCGGCGCGCCTCCTCGTCGAGCTTCGCCTTCTCGGCTTTGCCGCCACCGGATTTCGGGTTCCAGAAGACGACGGCGCGCTCCGGCCGCGGTGCGCGCGGGAGATCCGCTCTTGTCGCGAAGGCGGCGCGCGCCGCCGCCAACGCAGATGCGAGAGCCGCGACGACCGCGAGCTCGCCGAGCAGAGGGCCCACGACGATCATCAGCGCGAGCGCGACGGCCAGCATCAGGCCCACCACGAGCAGGCCGACCGAGCGCCGCACGCCCTCGCGCAGCACGGCGTACCAGGCGAGCGGCGGCGCGAGCGCCACGAGAGGCAGCACGAGGAGCCCGCGTGGGAATGTGGCGGTCGCGATCGCAGCCGCTCCGGCCACGGCGAGAGCCAGCAGCACGAGCGCGGTGAGCGCCGGTAGTCGTCGATGCTTCACGGGCGCCCCGGGGGACGTCGTCGGCGGTGCTTGCCTCGTCTTCCGCTGCGTCACGGTCACCGTCTTCCTCGGCTGCGTAACGGTCTCTCCGGATCGACTGGATCCTCGACTCTACCCCGGATCCGACACGACGCAGCAGCGCCGCCGGGACTCGAGGCGGTCGCCGGCACGGCCGGGCGCATCGCACCGTGCGACGAACGCCCCGTACCCCCGGGCGCTTACATCGCAGGCGTAGACTCGATGGGTCGTCAGAGCGGTCGCGCGCCGGTGTCTGAGGGGGGCCGCGGGCGATCGGGAGGGAGTCTGCCGTGCCGCGCGATGAGAGCCGGAGCGCGTCGGACGCCGGGCGCAGGCGCTTCTCGCTCAGCCCGCGGCGGCTCGCCGAGCGCGCCACCGCCCGCCCGAGGCGGATGCTCCTGACCTGGGCGGGGATCGCCGTCCTCGGGCTCGTGCTGATCGGCGCGCTCCTGCCCTCGGCGCTGACGTCGGACAGCGATGTGACGAGCAGGCCCGACTCCAAGCGGGCCCGGCAGCTCATCGACGCGCGTCTGGCGGACACCGACGCAGTCGATGAGCTCATCGTCGTGCGCTCGGAGTCCATGACCGTCGACGACGCGGCGTTTGCGGCGCGGATCCGCGGCCTCGTCGCCGCCTTGCGCCGCAGCGGTGCCGCGCGGCGAATCACCTCCTACACGGACCCCGGGGGACGCATCCTCATATCGGAGGACCGACACGCGACGCTCATCGCCCTCGTGCTCGCCGAAAAGCCCGCCGATCACATCGAGCAGGTGATCCCGCTGGTCGAGCGAGCCGACGGCCGTGGCGGGCTCGCGGTCAACATCACAGGCGAGAACACCGCCGGGCGGGACTTCGGCACGGTGTCGGAGAACGACCTGCGCAAGGGCGAGATCCAGTTCGGCCTCCCCGCCGCGCTGATCATCCTGCTGCTCGTGTTCGGGACGCTGGTCGGGGCCGCCATCCCGCTGGTCGTCGCACTCATCTCGATCGTGGTGGCGCTGGGGCTGGTCGCGGTCATCGGCCAGGTTTTCGTCCTCAATCTGTTCGTCACGAACATGCTGGTGGCGATGGGCCTGGCCCTGGGCATCGACTACTCGCTGTTCATCGTCTCGCGGCTACGCGAGGAGCGCCACCACGGGGCGGACACGCGAGAGGCGATCCTGACCGTCGCGAGCACGGCCACGCGGGCGGTCGTGTTCAGCGGCACCGCCTTCTCGCTGGCGATGCTCGGGATGCTGCTGATACGCGACACCATCCTGCGCAGCCTCGCGCTGGGTGCGATCGTTGTCGGCGTCGTGTCGGTGCTCGTCGCGCTGACCTTCCACCCCGCCCTGCTGATGGTCCTGGGCGACCGCGTCGACCGGCTCCGCGTGCCGTGGCTCGGTGAGCGGGTAGCCGCCTCGGCGGGGAGCGAGGGCCGCTTCTGGGGCGGAGCGGTGCGCGCGGTCCTGCGCCGGCCGGCGCTCAGCCTCGTCGTCTCGGTCGCGCTGCTGCTCGCGGCCGCCTCACCGCTCCTCGGGCTGAAGATCGGCTCCTCGGGCGCCGAGAGCCTGCCGGCGAGCACCGTCGCCCGCCAGGGGCTGTCGGCCCTCGAGCGTGACTTCCCGGGGGGCGCGGTCCAGCCCGTCGACGTCGTCGTCGACGGGCGACCCGGCGATCCCGCGGTACGACGGGGGATCAGCCGCCTGCGAGCGTCGCTGGCGGCGGACGGTGACTTCGCCTCCCGCGCGACGACGCGGCGAGCGGCGTCGGACCTCGCCGTGATCTCGGTTCCGCTGACCGTCGCGGCCAGCAGCGAGCGCGCCTCCGCGGCCATCGACCGCCTGCGCGACACGTACGTGCCCGCGGCCTTCGGGGACGTAGCGGACCGGGTCACGGTCGGTGGCGGCCCGGCGGAGGCGCGCGACTACTTCGCGCTCGTCGGGGGGTCGCTGCCGTTCGTGATCGCCTTCGTGCTGTCGCTCAGCTTCGTGCTGCTGCTGCTCGCGTTCCGCTCGATAGTCGTCCCGGCGACGGCGATCGCGGTCAACCTGCTGTCCGTCGGGGCCGCCTACGGCCTGCTCGTGCTCGTCTTCCAAGAGGGCGTCGGCGCCGACCTCCTCGGCTTCCAGCAGGTCGAGCGGATCGATGCGTGGGTGCCCGTCTTCCTCTTCTCGGTCCTCTTCGGACTCTCGATGGACTACCAGGTGTTCCTGCTCAGCCGCATCCATGAGCGCTATCGGACGAGTGGCAGCACGTACGAGGGGATCGTCCACGGGGTCGGCTCGACGGCTCGCCTGATCACGGGCGCGGCGCTGATCATCGTCGTCGTGTTCGCCGGCTTCGCGACCGGCCAGCTCGCCGCCTTCCAGCAGATGGGGTTCGGCGTCGCCGTCGCGCTGCTGATCGACGCGACGATCGTGCGCTCGGTGGTCATCCCGGCCGCGATGGGTCTGCTCGGCGATCGCAACTGGTACCTGCCACGGTGGCTGGGCCGGCTGCCGGACATCCGGATCGAGACGCCGACCGAGGCCGGACCGGACGGCGCGCCCGGAGCCGCACGCCCGCCCCGGAGGGTCGCGGCGTAACGCGCGCCTCGGCTCACGCCACCGGCGGCGGCCGGCCCTCGGCACTGCCCGCCAGCACCGGATCCCAGCCGCAGACCTCGCAGGCGTGGCGGACCGCGGAGCGGGCGAAGTCGAGCGCGGCGGTGCGCGGATCGGGGGCGGCGCGCACGTCGTCCCATTCGAGGAGGTACTCGCCGAGCGTCGCGTCCCAGCGCGCGGCGGCCGGCGAGAGCGCGGCGCCGGCGAACCCGTCTGGAGCCGGGTGGGCGTAGGCGTAGAACGCGGCCCCCGGGTGGCTCGGGTCGCCCGGCCACCAGCCGACCGCGACCTCCTGGGCGTCCATCGCGTTGCGCGTGATGAAGTCGAGCGCCGGGGGATCCGCGGGCAGCCCCGAGTACAGGCTCACCGCGAGGTCGAACGAGCCCCACCACGCGTTGACCGGCGTCGAGCGCCCGCGGTACGGCGCGCGCAGCTCGGCAAGGACCAGCGCGGCGCGGGTCGCCGCCGCGAAGTACGTCGCCGCCTGCGCCGGGGAGTACGTCGCGTGCTCGCGGTCCTCGTCGAGCGGTGTCGTCCACGGCGTCTCCTGCGGCACGGGGTCGATCTCGACCGGGCCGGCCAGCTCGCGGACCGCCGCCAGCAGATCCCGGGTGACGTCGGCGACCGCCCGGTCGGGCGTCAGCGCGATCCGCCGCACGCGCCCGTCGCTGTGCTCGACGAGCGCCTCGTGGGCTCGCAGGTCGAGCGCCGCCACGAGCGCCCCCGAGCCGTCGGGCGCCGGCAGCGGGGCCGTCTCCCAGCCGCGCGCCGTGAGTCGCAGCGCGGCGTGCTGCAGCTCCGGCCCCGGCGGGGCGAGCGTCGCGGCGAGCTTCCCGAGCACCTGCGTGTGCAAATGGAGCGTGTCGCAGGTCGCGGTCCACTCCTCGTACGGGAGCGCCGGCCACTCGGCGGACATGGGCGGACGCTAGCGGGAAGATTCGAGCCGCTCAACCCGCGGCGACCCGCGGGCTCGGCTCGTCACGCGACGCGCCCGGGGTCCTCAGGACGTCCGCCAGCAGCACGAGCTGGTCGCGCAGCAGGCGGGTTATGAGGAAGTCCTCGCGAACGCGGTGCCAGCCCGCCGTCCCCAGCTCGCGCGCGCGGGTCGGGTGCTCCAGCAGCTCGCAGACGGCCGCGGCGAACTCGTCGAGCCCCTCCGCGAGGCGGCCGCTGACGCCGTCCTCGAGCTGGGTGGGGATCCCTCCCACCCGTCCGGCGACCATCGCCGTGCCCTTCCAGAGCGTCTCGGACACGACGAGGCCGAACCCCTCGCGCACGCTCTTCTGGACGACGACGTCGGCGACTCGCTGGAGCGCGTTCACCTCGTGTGCCGTGACGCCCAGCTGGTTGGTCAGCAGGAAGCAGTCGGGCTCGCCGTGGACCTCGGCGTCGAGCTGCTCGTAGATCCGCCAGCCCTGCGGATCGTCGCCCGCCATCGCCCCGATCATCCCGAGCTGCAGCTCCGGGAACACGGCTCGAGCCCGTCGCCAGACCTCGACGACGCCGAGCGGGTCCTTCCACGGGTCGAAGCGCGAGACCTGGATCATCAGCGGTCGTGCGACGTCGAGCCCCAGCTCCGCGACGGTCTCGCGCGCGAGGTAGCCGGGCAGCTCCCGGTTCTTCGAGCTGAGCGGGTCGATCGCCGGCTTGACCAGCGTCACCGGGATCGAGAGGTCGGCCGGCACGAACTGCGCGAGGGTGAAGACGGCGCGGTCGTGGCGCTCCACGAACGGTCGCAGGAACTCCCACGCTGCCGGGTCGGGCGTCGACGAGTCCACGTGGCAGCGCCAGATCCAGCGCGTCCGCCCGGCATTCGGCAGCAGCGAGCGCACGGCTGCCGGCTGCGGGTCGTGGACGATGACGACGTCCCAGCCGTCGTCGAGCGCGGCGGCGTAGGCCGCGTTGTGGCGCAGGTACTCCTCGCGCCGAGCCGGCGTGAGGGCGACCGGCATCCCCTGGAGGCCGTTGTGCAACGCCTTCGTGAACTCGAAGAACTCGGCGTCACCCGGGATCACGTTCCACTGCACATCGAGGCCGACATCGCGCTGAAGCGGCACCAGCGAGGAGAGCAGCTCGGCGACGCCGCCGCCGGTCGCGGTCGAGCTGAGCTCGAGGACCCGAGCGCCGCGCAGCTCGGATGCGAGGGAGCGGATCGCCGCGATCTCGTCGTCGCCGACCACCCGCCGGTAGGACTCGAGCGCCTTGCGCTTGAGCTGGACTCGCTGCAGGCGCGCGCCGCCGACTGGATCGCTCATGGCCTAGCGCTCGCAGTCGACCGCCGAGGCACCGTCGCGCTGCGGCGGCACCCCGGCAATTCGACCGATCACGCCGCCTTCGGCGTGATGACCCGGTGGGTCGCCGACTCCGTGGGCGGGATCGGCACGATCACCTCGAGCACACCCTCGTGCGTGATCGCCTTGACCGCATCGGGATCGACGTCGCGCGGGAGCGCGATCGTGCGGCGGAAGCTGCCGTAGCGGCGCTCGCGCCGCACGAAGTCCCGGCCCTTCTCCTCCTCGCTCTCCTCGTGCTGGCCGGAGAGCGTCAGCACGTCGTCCTCGACCTCGACCTTGATCTCGTCCGGCTTGAGGCCGGGCACGTCCGCGCACACGACCAGCTTGTCCGCCTCGCGATGGACATCGATCGCGGGCGACCAGGACGACTGGGCGCGGACCTCGCGGGCCTCCCCCATGAGGTCCTCGAGCATCCGGTCCATCCGAGTGCGCAGCTCGTCGAGCTCGAGCGTCGGGCGCCACCGGGTCAGGCTTGCGGGCATCACGTTCCTCCTATCGGCTGTGGGTCCGTCGTCCGTGGGACTTCCGGTCGTCCGTGAGGCTGTGGCTCGAGACCGGGCTCGAGGCGGAGCGCGCGTGCCCCGCGACGCCGATCCCCGACGGGCCAGGTGCCGGCGCCCGGCCTCAGCCGCCGACGAGCGTCCGAAGCTCGTCCGGCAGCGTGCGCAGGACATCATCGATCTCGCCCTTCGTGACGTGGCGCGCCAGCACGCGAGCGGCCGCCGCGACGGCGAAGGACGCCTCGGTGTCGCCGTGCAGCCGACCCTCCCCGGCCACTCGCTCGAGCAGCTCCCGTGGATCGCGGTAGTGGAGCGGCGTGCGGCTCGGCTGCCAGCCCTCGAAGAAGATCCCGCGGATCAGCAGCGGGAGCTGCGCCGAGAGCTGCGCGGCCTCGGTCACCGGCAGGCGGTCGCGCAGCGCGTGCAGGAATGCGCGGAGAACGCGATATGCCTCGTGCCGATCGGTCGTACCGAGCTCGGCGGCGAGGTCGTTGACCCAGACGTAGGCCTTCTCGACGCTGCGGTCGAGGATGTCGAGATGCCCTTGCGCGGTCATCCGAGCATCCGGTCGCAGGCTCTACTCGAGGACGAAGCTGATCTTCAGGTCAACTCGGTACTCGACGACCGAGCCGCCCTCGACCCGGACCATCTGCTCCTTGACCCACGCGCCACGGATGCCCCGCACGGTCTCACCCGCCTTCGCGATCCCGACGTTGATCGCGTCCTCGAAGCTCTCCGACGACGAGGCGGTGATCTCGATCACCTTGGCGACGCTCATCACACGACTCCTTCCGGACGGGTCTGAGGGTCTGAGACCTCGCCGATCCTAGCCGCGGCGCAGCGGCTTTTCCATCGGTACCTAGCCGTGGGGTGGGCCGACGGCGGCGAGCGAGCGCGAGCAACGCCGCGCCCGCCCGCACGCCGCGCTCAGCTGTGGGGGAAGACGCCCCCGCTGATCCCGTACACCTCGCCCGTGATGTAGCCGGCCTCCTCGCCTACGAGGAACGATACGAGCGCCGCGACGTCCTGCGGCTGGCCGATCCGCCCGACCTTCGAGCGGCTCTCGGCGTAGCCGGAGAAGAACTCGTCGGGGTAGATCTTGCGCAGGAAGTCGTTGTAGATCAGCCCCGGCGCGACCGCATTGACGCGTACGCCGTGCCGCCCGACCTCGGCGGCGGCGACGCGCGTCAGCGCCATCACCCCGGCCTTGGCGGCCGAGTAGGCGGCGCCGTGCTCGTCGGTCGGCTCCCAGCCGGCGATCGACGAGATGTTGACGATGCTGCCCCGTCGGCGCTCGATCATCGGCGGCAGCGCGTGGCGCATGCAGTTGAAGGTGCCCGTCAGGTCCACGTCCAGGCAGCGCCGCCACGTCTCCGGCGACATCTCGGCGACCGGCTCGATCTTGCTCCAGCCGGCGTTGTTGACGAGCACGTCGAGCGAGCCGCGCTCGGCGACGACGCGCTCGACCGCCGCGCCCACTGCGTCGAAGTCGACGACGTCGACGACGAGCGACGTGAACGGCCGACCGTGCTCCTGCTCGAGCTCCGCGGCGAGCTTTGCCGCCCGCACCTCGTGGATGTCGGTGATGACGACGTCCATCCCGTCGGCCGCGAGCCGGCGCGCGATCGCCGAGCCGATCCCCGCGCCGGCGGCTGCCGTGACGAGCGCGACCGGCCGCTCCGCATCGTTGCCGGTTGCCATGTCAGGCCTCGCTTCCCTGGAGCGCGGGGATGATCCGCTCGGCGATCTGCTCGAGGCGGCGCATCCGCCCGCCGGACAGCAGCGCGAACGTGATCCGGTCGATGTCGAGGTTCGCCAGCTCACGCAGGCGCTCGATGCACGTCGCCTCGTCGCCGGTGATCGTCACCGAGCGGACGAAGTCGTCGCTGACGACCTGCTTGTGCCCGGCGTGCAGCGAGAGGTGCTCGACGAGGTGGTAGCCCTCCGCGGCCGCCTTGAACTCGGGGCGGTAGCGCTCCCAGGCGGGCGGCACGACCTTCCAGTCGTCGAACGTCGCCGCCTGGCTGGTCGCCCAGGCGCGGACGTCGCCGAGCGCCTTCTCCTCGTCGTCGTCGACGCTCATCGTCACGACGAGATCGATCGTGAGGTCCTTGCGATCGCGGCCGCCGCGCTCGAGGCCCTCGTAGATGTACTGGAGCTGCCACTCGCAGAACTCTCTGTTGGCGGCGCCCATCAGGATCGCGCCGTCGGCCTTCTCGCCGCAGAGGCGCAGCATCCCCGGCTGCGAGACGGCGAGGTAGATCGGGATCTGGCGCCGCGCCGGGGCAAGCTTGATCGTGTTGCCGTAGAGCTCGACCTCCTCGCCGGTGAAGAGCGTGCGCAGCTCGTCGATCCCCCGGCGGATCTCGCCCAGCTTGCTGGGCTTGCCGCCGGCGCCCAGGACGGCGGACCAGCCGGCGCCGAGGCCGAGCATCGCCTTGCCGTCGCACAGCTCGTCGAGCGCGGTCATCGCGTTCGCGGTGACCGTCGGGTGCCGCGTCATCAGGTTCGTCACGGCGGGCCCGATGTGCAGGTTCTCCGAGCTCAGCGCGGCGATGTTCATCGCGGCGTAGACGTCCTTCATCCCGAGCTGGAAGTCGATGTACCAGAGCGCCTCGAAGCCGCTGCGGTCGGCGGCCTTGGCGATCTCGGCGACGTTCTTCAGCGGCTCGCGCGGACTGACGCCCATCGAGAGACCCCATCGGTTCATGCGCTCTTCTCCTTGTCGATAAGCGAGGCGAGGAGCGCCGTCACGGCGTCCGGGTCCTCGACGTTCATCAGGTGCCCGAGGCCGGGCAGCTCGTGGTAGGCGGCGTCCGGCAGCGCCTCGACGACGATGTCGGCCGCCTTGCGCGGGCAGAAGGCGTCGCGCTCGCCGCCGACGACGTCGACGTGGCAGCGAATCGCGGCGAGCAGCGGCGTGAGCGGCTCCTCGCGCATCCGCGCCATCGCGCGCGCGGCGTTCACGTAGCCCTCGCCGTCGCCCACGGCGGCCAGGCGCGCGATGGTCAGCGCGTCGACGTCCACGTCGTCGCGCGCCAGCGCCGCCCGCGTGTCGGCGCGCAGCGCGGCCGCGAACGCCGCCCGGTCACCGGAGCGCGCCAGCGCGATCCGCTCCTCGTAGAAGGCGGCCGCCGAGCGGCCGACGACCGACGAGGTGCCAAGGACGATCGCGCGCTCCACGAGCTCCGGGGCGTGGGCCGCCGCCCATAGGACGACGGTGCCGCCCAGCGAGAAGCCGACGCAGGTCGCGGGGCCGGTGAGCGCCTCGAGCAGCCGGACGAGGTCGCCGCCGAGCTGTGCCAGCGATCCATCCGCGTCGCCGGTCGTCGTCTCGCCGTGGCCGCGCAGGTCGTAAGCGAGCGTCTGCGCCCCGCCGAGTGCGATCTGCTGGGCGGCCCAGCTCGCGCGCGACTCCGCCAGGCCGTGGACGAAGACGACGGGGCGCCCCTCGCCGGCGGTCGAGTAGGCGACGGCGATGTCGCCGATCCGGGCGACGCCGCTCGCGATCTTGGCGGGGCGGCTCATTCGCCCACCACCAGGCGCTCGCGCAGGTCGGGCTTGCGGATCTTGCCGGCGGCGGTCCGCGGCATGTCGGCGACGATCCGCAGCTGCTCGGGCCACAGGCGCCGGCTGAGCCCCTGCTTCGACGCCCAGGCGAGCAGCGAGTCGAGGTCGGGCGGCTGCGGTCCGCTCGGTACGACGACGGCGCAGATGCGCTCGCCGAGGCGCTCGTCGGGCATTCCGATGACCGCCACCTCAGCGATCGCCGGATGCGCGGCGAGACAGTTCTCGAGCGGGATCGGCGAGAGGTTGACGCCGCCGCGGATGATCAGGTCCTTGAGGCGCCCGGTGATGTGCAGATAGCCGTCGGCGTCGATCTCGGCGAGGTCGCCGGTACGGAAGAACCGCTCGCCGGTCAGCAGCGACTCGTACAGCTCCGGCTGGCCGGCGTAGCCGAGGAACACCCCGGGGCCGCGCATCGCGAGCTCGCCGGCGCCGCTTGCGACCCGCTCGTCCGAGCCGAGCTCGAGGATCCGCAGCTCGAGGCCGGGCAGCGGCGTCCCGGCGCTCGTCTCGCGCTTCTCGCGAGGCGCGCCCGGTGGGCAGGTGGTCACGCCGCCCTCGGTCATTCCCCAGAGGACCGTGACGAACGTCCCCGGCAGCTCGCGCTCGGCGCGGTCCATCAGCGCCGGCGGAACCGGCGCGCCGCCGCACAGGAAGGTGCGCAGAGACGACAGCTTCACCCCGTCCGCGGGCGCCGGCAGGTCGACGAGGTCCTTGAGGAACGGCGTCGCCGCGGCCGTGAAGGCGCAGCCGTAGCGCTCGGAGAGCTGCAGCGCCTGCTCGGGGTCCCAGCGCTCCTGGATCACGAGCGGCGCCCCCGTGTAGAGCGCGAGCCGCCCCCCGTGGATCGTGCCGACGCTGTGCCCGAGCGGCGAGGGCATGAAGATCGGCGCGGCGGGGCCGACGCCGTGGCGCTCGGCGAAGCACATGTTCAGCGCGGCGAGCGTGTCGGCCGAGTGTTGGACGGCCTTGGGGAGACCCGTCGTGCTCGACGTGAACATGATCTGGTCGAGCCACTCCGGGTGCCGCGGCGTCTGCGGGGCATTCCGTGGCCGACGCGACCAGGTCCACTCGCCCTCGGAGCCGAGCCGCGCCACGAGCGGACGTGACTCGACCTCGCGCGCCACGGCGAGCGCCTCCTCGCCCGTCGCCCGCAGGCCGTGCCGTTCGACGACGAGGATCGCGCGCGCGCCGATCAGGTCGAGCGTGTGGCGCAGCGCCGCGGTGTCCGTCGTCATCGGTGCGGGCGCGCCGACCGCCCCGCGCATGAGCAGGGCCAGGAACGCGACCTGCCACTCGACGACGTTCGGCAGCATGACGACGACGGCGTCACCGGCCCCGATCCCGTGCTCGGCGAGCCGCGCGGCGAGCGAGCTCGCCCGGCTCCACAGCTCGTGCCGCGTCAGCTCGCGCCCGCGACTGTCGGCGACGGCGAGGCGACCCGGGTCCTCGGCGACGAGCCGGGCGAAGCGGCGCTCGTGACGCTCTCCCGGCCACCAGCCCTCCCGGCGGTAGGTCGACGCGCACGGGTGGGGCGGCTCGAGGTCTGCGGCGGACGGGGGCACGGGGTCGCGCTCAGGCGCCTGAGATCGGCTCTCCACCATGGCGAGCCCAATGATGGTGGTTGTTCGCGGCACTGTCAAGACACCGATATCGCTTTTTTTTCTGAGTTCGGGCATCTGCCCGGCTCCAACCGGCTCGAACGACCCGCGCTCCCTTGACACGCCCTCGAGATGGCCCGCGGCAGCCCTCCCACACGGAGCCGAAGGCGCTCGAGCCGATGCGCTCAGCCGAGATCCGCAGGCGCGCCGCACCAGCCGAGGCGCCGATGGAGCACCTCCCCGACCCGCAGCACGAGCGGGTCCCCCAGCATCGGCCCGAAGACCTGCACACCGACGGGCAGCCCGTCCTCGAGCCCACCGGGAACCGCAAGCGCGGGGATGCCCGCGACATTGGCGAACGCGGTGTTGCGGCAGATGAGGTAGTCCCTGCCATACGTGCGGCCGCCGATCTGCATCGTCTCGACGTAGGCGACCGGGGCCGGGCACGGCATGCCGGGGCCGAGCAGCACGTCGTGACGGCTCAGGACCTCGTCGCAGCGCGCGGCGACGGCTCGGGCCGCCGCCAGCGCGCGGCGATATGCGACGCCTGATATCTCCAGTCCGGCGCCGATACGCTCGCGCACGTACGGGGAGTAGTCGTCGGGACGCTCACCGAGCCAGCGCTCGTGGAAGTCGGCAGCCTCCACCGCCATGATCTCGAAGCACAGCTCGGTCGCCCGATCGAGGTCGCCGATCGACGTCTCGACGACGATCGCACCGGCGGCCTCGAGCGCCGCCGCCGCCGAGTGCAGCGCAGCGCGTACGCCGGCCGACATCGGCTCGACGTCGCTCAGCAGCCCGACGCGCAGCCCCGGGAGCTCTGCGCCGGCCGCCGGAACGGCGCTGCCCCGCCAGCGCCGGCGGGCGCTGCCTTCGTCTGCCCGGTCGTAGCCTGCCATCGCATCGAGCAGCAGCCCGAGATCGACCGGCGACCGGGCGAGCGGCCCCACCGTGTCGAAGCTCGGCGCGAGGGGGATCACGCCGGTCCGCGAGACGACGCCCCAGCTCGGCTTGAGGCCGTACACGCCGCAGAAGCCGGCGGGGATCCGGATCGACCCGGCGGAGTCGGAGCCGATCGCGGCGGCGCACATCCCCGCCGCCAGCGCCGCGGCACTGCCGCCCGACGAGCCGCCGACCATGTGCTCGAGGCTCCAGGGGTTGCGGGTCGGCTCGCTGGTCCCCCCGTACGCGAACTCGTGGGTGTTCGCCTTGCCGATCAGCACCGCCCCGGCACGGCGCAGCCGCCGCCAGACGGTCGCGTCGCGCTCGGGCACGTGATCGGCCAGGACGGCGCTGGCGGCGGTCGTCCGCACGCCCCGTGTCTCGACGAGGTCCTTGACGGCGATCGGCACGCCGAGCAGCGGCCGCGACCGGCCCGACGGGCGTGCCAAGGCCCGCTCCGCCGCACGGGCCTGGCGACGCGCCTCCTCCGCGGTCACAGTGATGAAGGCCCCGACCTCGCCGTCGAGCGCGGCGATGCGCTCCAAGAACGCCTCAACCGCCTCGACGGGCCGCAGCTCCCGCGCGCGGAACGCGGCGGCCAGCCCTGCGACGCCCAGTCGATGGACCTCGGCCGACACCGATGCGCCGCCGTCGTCCACGCCCGCCCCGCCGTCCGCACCCGCGGGACGAGCCCCGCGGGCAGTCGGTCGATCGACCTCAGCCGACACCGATGTGCCGCCTGCGGATCTCGGGCTCGGCGTCGAACTGGGCCACGGTGCCCTCGAACACGATCCGGCCCTTGCTCATCACCACCACCCGATCGGCGATCGACAGGGCCAGGCGCAGGTTCTGCTCGACGACGATCATCGCGTTCCCGGACTCCGACTTCAGCCGGTGCACCATGCCGATGATGTCGTCGACGATCGCCGGAGCCAGGCCCTCGGTCGGCTCGTCGAGCAGCAGCAGGTCGGGGTTGGTGCTGAGCGCCCGCGCGATCGCGAGCATCTGCTGCTCGCCGCCGCTCAGCTCGCCTCCGTGCGCCCGGGCACGCGTACGCAGGACGGGGAACGAGTCGTAGAGGCGCTCGAGCGTCCACGCTCCGTCGGAGCCCCGGCGCGCAGCCATCGTGAGGTGCTCGCGAACGGTGCAAGACGGGAACACCTGCCGCGTCTCGGGGACCAGCCCGATCCCCGCTCGGGCGCGCCGCTGTGGCGAATGACCGGTCACGTCCCGGCCGTGCAGCCGGACGACGCCGCGGCGCACGGGGAGCAGGCCGGCGATCGCGCGCACGGTCGTCGTCTTGCCCATCCCGTTGCGGCCCAGGATCGCAAGGACCATCCCCGGCTCCACGGTCAGCGAGAGGCCCTCGAGCACCGGCGTCTCGCCGTAGGCGGCGTGGATGGCCTCGAGCTCAAGCACGCTCATGCTTCAGCGCCTCCCCGAAGTAGATGTCGGCCACCCGGGTGTCGGAGCGGATCTGCTCCGGGGTCCCGTCGGCGAGCACCTCGCCCCGGTGCATCACGATCACGCGATCGGCCACGCCGAAGACGACGTCCATGTCGTGCGCGACGAGCACGACGGTCACGTCGGCGCCGAGCCGGTGGATCCGCTGCACCAGGCTCTGATTCTCGTCGTGCGTCAGGCCGACGTTGGGCTCGTCGAGCAGCAGCAGGCCGGGGCGCTGCGCGAGCGCGAGCGCCAGCTCGAGGCGGCGCTGCTCTCCGTACGCCAGCTCCGACGGCAGCAGCGCTCCGCGCCCCTCGAGCCCCCAAGCGTCGGCGACGTCGCGCACGGCGGCCGCGATCTCGCCGCGCTCCCTCCCGCGCTCCCCGGCACGGCGCACGGCGAGCGTGAGCTGCTCGTCGACGGTCAGCTTCGGGAACAGCGCGGCGAGCTGGAACGATCGGGCGATCCCCAGCCGCGATCGCCGGTGGGGCGCCAGGCGGGTGATGTCCCGCGAGCCGAAGAGGATCCGGCCGGCCGTCGGCGAGAGCTGGCCGCCGAGCAGGTTGAAGAGCGTCGTCTTGCCCGCTCCGTTTGGACCGATGATCGCGACGCGCGAGCCGGCCTCGACCGTGATGCTCACCTCGTTCACCGCGCGCACGCCCCCGAACGCCCGGCTCAGCTCGCGCGTCTCGAGCAGTGCGGTCATCGCGCCCGCGCCCCGCCGACCGTCCGTGCCACGCGCGCCAGCGTCGGTGCCAGCCCGCCGCGCAGCACGAGCACCGTCGCGACGAACAGCGAGCCCATGACCAGGTTGACCCGCTCGGGGACGAGATCGGTCGCCCAGTACTGGACGAGCACGACGACGACCGCTCCGAGCGCGGCCCCGACGAGGCTGCCGGCGCCGCCGAGGATCACCATCAGCAGCACCAGACCGGACTGGGCGACGTCGACGTTCGTCGGGGCGATCAGGCCGTTCTGGTAGGCGAAGAGGATCCCGGCGATGCCGGCGAACACGCCGGAGATGACGAACGCGGCGTACTTGAGCCGCCACGGGTCGTAGCCGAGGGCGGCCATCCGCGTCTCGTTCTCACGGATCCCCTTGAGCGCGTCGCCGAATCGCGAGCGCACGATCGCGATCAGCCCGAGCGTCGCGACCACCACGACGACGAGTGCGAAGTAGTAGAAGCTCAGCGAGTCCCAGAGGATCGTGAACGGCGGGATCTCGGGTTGGAGGATGCCCGCGACCGCCTCGGCTCCGCCGGCCTGCAGCACGTGCCATTGCTGGCCGAGGCTGGCCAGCATCTGGCCGAGCGCGAACGTCACAAGGATGAAGTAGACCCCACGGACCCGCAGCGCGACGATGCCGAAGATCGCCGCCGCGACGGCGGTCGCGACAAGCGCGATCGCCGCACCGGCCCACAGGCTCGTGACGTCCCTCTGCACCATCAGCAGCCCGACCGTGTAGCCGCCGACGCCGAAGAAGGCGGCATGGCCCAGCGACATCAGGCCCGCGTAGCCGTACAGCAGGTCCAGGCTCATCGCGAACAGCGCGAAGATCAGCACGCGCGTCGCCAGGTCCTGGTGGTAGGACGCCAGCGGCAGCGGCAGGACGACGAGCGCGACGAGCAGCACCAGCCCGATGGCGATCGCTCTCAGCGGGCGGCGCCCCAGCAGGCTCATCACGCCGCCTTGCCGCTGAGCCCGGTCGGCCGCAGCAGCAGCACGACCGTCATCAGCGCGTAGAGCGTGAACGAGGAGACCTCGGGCAGCTCGGTCCGGCTGACGGTGTCGACGACACCGACCATCAGCGCACCGGCGAGCGCGCCGCCGACGCTGCCGACGCCGCCGAGCACGACTACGATCAGCGCGAGCAGCAGGACGTCGATGCCGAACGACGTCGACGCGCCGAGCACCAGGCCGCCGATCACGCCGGCCGCGCCGGCGACGGCGGCGCCGACGACGAACAGCAGCGCGACCACGAGCTCGACGTTGATGCCGATCGCGCGGACCATCGAGCTGTCATCCATGCCGGCGCGGACGATCGCGCCGGCCCGAGTGCGCTCCTGGAGCCACCAGAGCCCGATCGCGAACGCGATCCCCACCCCGATGATCACCACGCGCACCAGCGGGTATGAGAACCCGGCGATCGTCACCGACCCGTCGAGCGCCGGGACGTCGATCGGCGCCTTCGCCTGCGGCCCCCAGATCAGCGAGACGAGATCGGTCAGGATGTAGAGGCAGCCGAACGCCGCGAGGATCTGCTCGTCGAGCCGGTCGTGGAGACGCGCGAAGAGCCCGCGCTCCATCACCAGCCCGACGAGCCCGGCGGCGGCCGCACCCGCGGCGACCGCGAGCAGGAAGCTCGCATCCTGGTCGACGGCAACCGACCAGCCGACGTAGGCGCCCACCATGTAGAGGGCGCCATGGGCGAGGTTGAGCACGCCCATGGCACCCATGATCAGCGACAGCCCCGATGCCAGCAGGAACAGGATGAACCCGAAGGACAATCCGTTGAGCACCGTGAGCATCGCTGCGCTCCCTTCGATCCGCCGCGGTTAGGAGCCCGGGACGAAGTCGAAGGTCTCGACCGGCGCCCAGACGTAGTGCCCGTCGGACTCACGCGTGGCCTTGACCACCGTCCGGCTCGTCACCCCGGCAAGCAGCTTGTCGAACTTGGCAGGACCATACGGCGTCTGGACCTCGATCGACTGCAGCGCCTTGCGCAGCTCGTCGACGTTCGTCGAGCCGCCAGACTTCTCCAGCGCCGCGAGCATGATCTGGGCGTTGGCGAAGGCGGCCGCGTTGTTGTTGTTGGGGGCCGTGTCGTTGTTGGCCTTGCGGAACTCCGAGACGAACTTGGTGTTCTCCGCGTTCTTGATTCCGAGCGACCAGTCCATCAGGCCGAGCGTCCCCTCGACCTGCGAGCCGATCTCCTGGAAGGTCGGATCGAAGATCCCGTTGATCATGATCAGCGGGACCTTGATGCGCAACGACTTGTAGGCCTTCACGAATGACGCGGCGTCCTGCGGCACGAGCCACATGACGAGCGCGTCGACGTTGCGGCTCAGGTGGCTCGCGTAGGGCAGCAGGTCGGTGGTGCCGAGCGGCACCTTCTGGCTCTGGGCGACCTTGCCGCCGGCAGCCACGAACGGCTTGACCGCACCCTCGATCAGGTTCTTGCCATAGACGTAGTCCGGCGCGAGCGTCGCGATGCTTCGGTAGCCAAGCTTGTCGTAGAGGTAATCGCCCAGCGGCGTTGCGAAGTTGGTGTCGAGCGACGGCCACGAGACGTACGTGCCCGTCTGGGCGAGCTCCCGCGTCGCCGTGTACGGCACGATCGAGAGCACCTTGCGGGAAGCGAAGTAGCGCCCGACGGCCTGCTGGCTCGAGCCGAACACCGGTCCGAGCACGACCTCGGCGCCGTCCTGCTGGACGAGCTTCTTCGCCGCCTGCAGCGTCTGCGACGGATCGAGCACGTTCTCGTTGGCGGTGACCAGCTGGATCTTCTTGTCGCCGACCTCCATCCCGGCCTGCTTCAGGGCGAGCTCGACGCCGGCCTTGCCGTCGGGCCCATAGTTGGACGCGAAGCCGTTGAACGGCCACAGCAGCCCGACCTTGATCGTGCCGCCCGACCCCGACTTCTTCTCCGATCCGCCGCAGCCGGCGGCGACCAGCGCAATGACCAGCGCAGCGGCTGCGAGGACGAGGCTGAACCCGCGGGCTCGGCGTTGCCGACGGCGTTGCCCGGCGAGCTCCCCGGGCGGTCGACTCATGTTGCGCATTGCTCCTCCGTCTCCCCTTCTTCTCGTTTGGCGCCCCGAGCCAGCGGCACCATGACGGCTCGATCTTGAATCGAGCGCGGGAGAAAGTCAAGAACGACATCGCTTTTTTTTGCGTCGGCGGACAACACCGGTCGCACACGTTGCGCGAGACCTCCCCGGACGGCTACAAGTCAGGGCCCACCCTGACACCGGAGGTCACGATGCGACTCGACTACGCCAAGGCTCAGCCCGACGGCTACCGCGCGATGCTCGGCCTGGAGCGAGCCGTCGCCGGCGGCGGCCTCGAGCCGGATCTGCTCGAGCTGGTGAAGACGCGAGCCTCACAGCTCAACGGCTGCGCCTTCTGCCTGGATATGCACAGCAAGGACGCTCGTGCCCGCGGCATCGACGAGCAGCGCCTGCACGTGCTCGCCGCCTGGCGCGAGGCGCCGTTCTACAGCGCCCGCGAGCGCGCCGCGCTGGCCTGGTGCGAGGCGCTCACGCTCGTGTCGCAGACCGGCGCGCCGGACGACGCCTACGAGCCGCTGCTCGAGCTCTTCGACGAGGCCGAGATCGCGACGCTGACGTTCGCGATCGTCGCGATCAACGGCTGGAACCGCCTCGCCGTCGGCCTGCGCTCGCCCGTCGGCGACTACGTCTCGCCGTACGCCGGCGCCGGCGACGGCGCCGGCTGACCGCGCCCCGCCGAGTCGGGCCGCACGCGTCCGGGAACCGCGGACCGGGGCGCCGAGCGCGCTGCGTCGATCAGCCCCCGGCCGCCCCGTACGCCGAGCGCTGCGTCGATCAGCCCCCGGCCGGCCGGGGCGCCGAGCGCTGCGTCGATCAGCCCCCGGCCGCCCCGTACGCCGCCCGGCCGGCAGAGATCGCCGCCGCGCCGCCGGGTCCGTGCACCTCGAACGCCAGCTCGCCGTCGCCGAGTCCACCCGCCGCGAACGCCAGATCGTCGCCGGGCAGCACCGGTGCCGCGAACCGCGCGCTGAGGCTGCGCAGCTCGGCCGGATGGGCGCCGATCGCGGCCGGCACCTCGAGCGCCGCCATCCCCAGCGTGCAGAGACCGTGCAGGATCGGACGCTCGAAGCCGCCCGCCCGCGCCACCTCGGGGTCGATGTGCACCGGGTGGCGATCGCCCGTGAGCCGGTAGAGCGCCGCCGCGTCGCGGCGCGTCGCACGCCGTTCGCTCCACTTCATCTCGACCTCCGGCGCCGGCACGCTGGACGGGCCGCGCTCGCCGCCCCAGCCGCCCAGCCCGGGGATGAAGATCGTGTACGTCGCGGCGAACAGCTCGGAGTCGACCTCGACCTCGACGACCGTCGCCTTGCCCTTGTCCCAGACGGCGCTCACCCGTCCCGAGCTGAGGAACGACGCCGAGCGCGGGAACGTCCGCTTCACCTCGAGCCGCTGGCCCGCGTGGAGCGAGCGCGTGCGGTCGTAGACGCCGAGGTCGCCGGCCGCCTCGACGGCCCACAGCCCGAGGCCCAGCCCGAGCGTAGGCAGCACGCGCAGGTCGCGCTCGTAGACGAGGTCGAGGCGCTCCGGCGGCGCACCGACGGCGAGCGCGTAGAGCATCGCGTCACGCTCGTCGTATGCCAGCGTGCGCTCGCCTAGGTCGGTTCCGGTGAGCGTGGTCAGGTCCAGATCGGCGGTGGGCATCGGGGTCTCCTCCCTGCTGGATCGTCTCGTTCAGCCGCGTCGGGCAAGTCGCTCTCGCGCGGTGCGCACGCGCTCGGCTCGCTCGTCGGAGCCGAGCAGCGCGAGCCGCTCGGCCTGCCAGGCGCCGGCGTCGAAGCTCCCTGCGGCGAGCGCCGCGAGCGCCCGCTTCGTCGCCGCGCGGGCCCGCGGATCGCCCGCGACCGCGCCGCGGGCGGCGTCGAGCGCCGCCTCGAGCGCCCCGCCGGGCGGGGAGACCCGCGCGGCGAGCCCCGTGACGACGGCCTGCTCGCCGGCGATCCGCTCGCCCAGCAGCAGGAGCCTGACGAGCGTCTGGTGGCCGGCGCGGCCCGCCATCCGCGCCAGCGCCTCGGGGCTGTAGAGGATGCCCAGCGCAACGGCGGGCACGGCGAAGAACGCGTCGCGCGCGACGATCCGCGCGTCGCAGGCGAGCGCGAGATCGACGGCCGCCCCGACGCAGCCGCCCTCGATCGCCGCGAGCACCGGCAGCGGACACTCGCCGAGCGCCCGGCAGGCGTCTCGGACCGCGTCGTCGACGGCGACGTCGTCGACCGTGCCGGTGAGCTCGCCCAGGTCGGCGCCGGCGCTGAAGACGGGGCCCCGGCCGGTCAGCACGATGGCGGCCGCGCCCAGGCGCTCGGCTTCGCCCAGCGCTCGCCGCAACTCCACCAGGAGCTCGCGCGAGAGCGCGTTGCGACGCTCCGGCACAGCCAGCGCCACGGTCGCGACGCCGTCACGCAGCTCCAGCTCGACGAGGCTCAAGCCGTCCCGCTTCCAGATGCCGCCGCGATGTCGGCCCAGCGCTCGACGACCGGTGCGCGGTCGAAGCCGAGCGCCTCCTCGACACGCTCGGACACGTCGAGGAGCAGCCCGTCGGAGCCGGCGCGAGCGACGAGCTGCAGCCCCACCGGCATGCCGTCGGCGAAGCCGCACGGCAGCGTCGCTGCGCTCGTCAGCGCGACGTTGAACGGCACGGTGAACGGGAACGCCCCCCACAGCGCGCTGACCCGCTCGCCGTCGATCGTGCGCGGGCGGCGCCCGATCGGGAACGCCGGCACGGCGACCGTCGGCGTACACAGCAGGTCGTAGTCGGCGAACAGGCCGGCGATCCGCTCTCTGTAAGCGATCAGCTCGCGGCGCGCCAGCTCGACCTCGTCCGATGTCAGGCGCGCCGCCTGGCGCAGCGACTGCAGCTCGTAGCTTGACAGCTCGTCGGCGCGCGTCTCGAGCAGGTGGCCGCGCTCACGGCGCTCCTCGTCGAGCACCAGCGGGCCGAATGCCTGCTCCCAACCCGCCAGCGGCAGGTCGACCGCGGCGACGTCGTGTCCCAGGCGCGCAAGCGCGGCGACGCCCTCGGCGACGATCGCCGCGACCTCGGGAGCGACAGGCCGACCCTCGGGCCGAGCGCACCACGCGATCCGCAGGCGGCCCGGGCCACGCGGGGCGAGGGCCCGGCCGGCAAGCACCTCGAGCATCACGCGGGCATCGCTCGCCCGCCACGCGAGCGGCCCCGGGCTGACGAAGTCGCTCATCGCCCTGAAGGCGGCGCCCTCGTCGCGGCAGAGGCCCTGCGTGGGCTTCAGCCCGAACAGCCCCGTGAATGCCGCGGGAATGCGGACCGAGCCGCCGCCGTCGGAGCCGACCGCGATCGTCGCGAGCCCGGCCGCGACCGACGCCGCGGCGCCGCCGCTGCTGCCGCCCGGGGTCCGCATCGGATCCCACGGGTTGCGCGCCGCGGCGCGCAGGCGGTTCTCGGTCGTCGCCGATTGGCCGAACTCGGCGGTGTTCGTCTTGCCGACGATCACGGCGCCCGCGGCGCGTAGCCGGCCCACGACGCCGGAGTCGGCCGCGGCGACGTCGTCGCGATGGATCAGCGAGCCCAGCGTCGTCGGCACGCCCGCCAGGTCGAAGGCGTCCTTGACCGAGACGGGAACCCCCAGGAGCGCCCCGGACTCACCCCGGCGATAGGCGTCCTCGGCGAGACGCGCCTGCTCGAGCGCGAGCTCCGCCGTCACGGCGAGGAACGCGTTGAGCTGCGGGTCGGCGACCTCGATGCGCTCGAGGACGTCGCGCGCGACTTCGACCGGCGAGAGCTCCCGCGCGCGAAAGGCCGTCAGCAGGTCTGCGATCGGCCAGTAGACCGGTTGTAGCTCAGCCACGGCGCGCCCCGGGATCGGGGAGCGACAGGTCGACGGGTAGTGTCCGGCGAGGCATCGGGATCCAGATCCTGAGCGGTTGCGGACCCCTTGTCAAGAGACTGACGTCGCTTTTTTTTCAATCCTACCCCCCATCCCTCTTTCCCTTTTCCGATGTCGCTTTCGCTTGCTACCCTCGCGACCGTGACGACCCCTGAGACCTCGGACGAGCGACGGACGACCGCGTCGCCCACGACGCCCAAGGGCCGGCGCACCTGGGCCAACATCCTCGCCGCCGCCCGCCGGGTCGTCGCGCGCGACGGCTACACGAGCACCCGGATGAGCGACGTCGCCGACGAGGCCGGCCTCTCGATGGGCGGCCTCTACCGCTACTTCGACAACAAGACGTCGCTGTTCGAGGCCCTCGTCGGCGACATCCACGAGGAGCTCTACGAGGCCAGCCGCCCCCACGGCTCGACGTTCGCCGAGCAGCCGTTCGCCGCCCTCCTCGAGTCGAACGTCGGCTACCTGCGCCACTACCACGAGAACCGCGATGTGATGCGTGCCTTCATCGAGGCGGCCAACACGGACCTGGAGTTCCGCGAGCTGTGGTGGGAGATGCGCCGCCGACACGTCGCACGCTACGCGAAGGTGCTCGCCGAACGCCACGCGATGCGCGACATCGACGGCGTCGACGTCGCGATCATCGCCGATGCGATGGCGTGCATGGTCGAGCAGTGCGCCTACGTCTGGTACGCGCACGAGGCGATGCCGGGTCCCAGCGTCCCCGTCGAGACCGCCGGGTGGATCGTCACGCGCGCCTGGTTTCGGACGTTCTTCGCCGAGCGCTCCGAGGGAGAGCTCACCCCCACCGCGGCGAGCGCGTTCCTCGCGGCGCTGCCCGAACCGCCGGCGGGCGAGCCCGGGCGCGATTCCGGCGAGCGGGTGTCGACCCGATCCTGACGGAGCCCTGCCGGCAGGGTCGCGCACCCGCGCGGTGACCGCCGGCCACAACGCCGGCCGGCGCGACCCGCACCCCGCCGACGGCGCCGCCGAGCGCCGACCGGCGGCGGTCGCGCCCGTGCGCCCCCGCGCCGGTCAGAACCTCAGCGGGGCGGCACGTATCGCGCGCACCGCGGCGATGGCGATCATCGCGGCGAGCGCAACGAGGGCGACGCCGAAAAGCGCCTCCGCGGCCTGCGCGAGCGCCCCCTCCTCCAGCAGCCGCGCGAGCGCCCAGAGCACGACGAGCGCCGCGGCGGCCGGCGGTAGCCCTCGCTGCCAGGCGCCGGCGGCCTCCGGACGCGCCGGGCGAGCGAGGTTGCGCACGCGCGACATCAGCCCGAGCAGGTGAAGGAGCGACCCCGCGACGGTCAACGCCATCCAGCCGCCGGCCAGCAGCACCGCGACGACGTCCCGGTCGGCGCCGACGAGCGCGGCCGAGGCGCCCGAGGAGATCGTGATCGCGAGGCCGGTCAGCGCGCCCAGCAGCAGCATCGGCTGCGCGACGAGCACAAGCCGCTCGGACAGCGAGCGCTGGATCGCGGCGCGCGAGCTGGCGAAGACGTTCAGGCACAGCAGTGCCGAGGCGACGACGAGGCCCGTCCAGGCAAGCGCCGCCGGCACCCGTAGGTCGAAGGCGCATGCGATGGCCAGCAGCGCGATGCCGCCGGCCCAGAGCTGGAACGTCGGGCGCTGCAGCGCCGGGAAGCGCAGCCGCGTACCGGTCAGCGACGGGTAGAACGTGTGCAGCGTGCCGACGATCGCGGCGCCGAACCAGCCGCCCAGGTTGAGCGTCAGGTGTGCGGCGAGGAGGCTCCCGTGCGCCCAGGCCACCCCGTCGGCGAGGACCGGCCCCAGGGACGCCCCGACCGCCAGGAACGCGGCGCCCGCGAAGTACCAGCGCACCGCCCAGGGCTGGCGCTGCAGCGAGCGGCGCTGCATCTGGCGCAGGGCGAGCGCGAACAGCGCGAGCACCGCGAGGACGAGCACGCCGCCGGCGCCGCTGAGTGCCGTGACCCCGGTGGGCACACCGATCGAGATCGCGACGACCGCGAGGTTCCAGCAGACGAGCTGTGCCCGCAGGATCCGCCGGTGCGGCGGATCGGTGGCGAGGAACGCTCCGGCGAAGAACTGCGCCGCGCCGAGGACGAGCTGCGAGATGCCGCCGACGAACACGAGGTGCAGCGCCAGCCAGCGTCCGTACCACCAGTCGCCGAGCTCGCCGATCAGCGCGGCGAGCCCGCCGAGCAGGATCATCGACGCGCCCGCGAGCAGGAAGACGACGAGCATGTCGCTCGGGCGGATCCGCCCGGCCGCGAGCGCGTCCCCGCGGCTGCGGCCGGTGCGGGGGCACGACCGCTTCGCCGGCGCGGACGCGCCGGCTGCCGGGTTATCGGTTGACTGGACTACATCGCTCACGTCGAGCACGGCACGGTAGCGATGCGAGCGCCGATGACGGGCGCGACCTGACCGGTCGGCCCGGGGCGCCCGGGCACCCGGGCGCCCGTCAGTCGCGGCGGTAGTAAGCCGCGTTGATCTCGATGTACTTCTGCCACTCCGGCGGGACCATGTCCTCCGGGGTGATCGCGTCGACCGGGCAGGCCTCGACGCAGGCGTCGCAGTCGATGCACTCCTCGGGGTCGATGAACAGCATCTCGTGGTCGTTCCAGTCGGGGTCGCTCGGCGTCGGATGGATGCAGTCGACCGGGCAGACCTCGGTGCAGCTGGCGTCCTTCGTGCCGATGCAGGGCTCATTGATGACGTACGTCACGGGCGCCTCCAAGGGGTTCGCATACGTGAATGTGCAAACTACCGCATGATTCGCGTTCGCACAATAATGTGTGCGATCATCGTCCGGTGTCGACCATGCAGGCCATTCCCACCCGGGCTCGACTGCTGCAGGCGCTCGGCGAGAGCGATGCGGCGCTGACGACGCGCGAGGCCGCCGACCTGCTCGGGCTGCACCGCAACGGCGTGCGGGCCCAGCTCGTGCGGCTGGCGACGGACGGGCTCGTCGTCGCGGAGCGCGTCGTCCACGGCCCCGGTCGTCCGCACGACCGCTGGTCGCTGACGGACGCCGGTCGCCTCGCGCTGGCCGCCCCGGCCGCCCAGGCCGATCTCGCGACCTGGCTCGCAGAGGCGCTCGCCGAGCGCCCACAGGGGCCTGGCGACGCCGAGGCCACCGGGCGCCGCGTCGGCCGCGCGATGACGACGGAGGGGCACGTCGAGGCTGAGGCTCGGACGGAGCTTCTGCGCCGCCTCGAGCTCGCCGGCTTCGAGCCGGAGGTGCAACCGGCGCCGGCCGGCACCCTGCGGGTCAGGCTCGGGCGCTGCACCTACCGAGCCGCCGCCCGGCGACGCGCCGACGTGGTCTGCCGTCTGCACCGAGGGGTGACCGAGGGGCTGCTCGAGGGCCTCGCGCCGCAGGCGCGGCTCAGCGCGTTCGAGCCGCGCGACCCGGACTGCGCGGGCTGCATGGTCGAGGTGCTGGGCCTGCCCGAGTAGCGCCCACCCGCTTGCTCGCAGGGCGAAGGGCCTCCGCGAGCCGCCATGTGCGGCCGTCCCCCCTGCCTTCCCGACCGGCCGCCGCCGGTCTCTCAACGGCCGCCGACCGGCCACCGCGCTACGCGCTCTCCGCCCGGAGCTCGGCGACCGCCTCGTCCATCGCCTCACGCTCGCCGGGGCCGGGCTCCGGGTAGCGCGGATCCATCGCCTCGAGGTGATGGACGAGGATCGACGCGACGGCGGTGCGCATCAGCCACTTGTGATCGGCGGGAATCGCGTACCACGGAGCCTCCTCGGTGCTCGTCGCGGCGAGCGCCTGCTCGTAGGCGGCGCGGTAGGCGCCCCAATGGCGACGTTCGCGCACGTCGGCCGCCGAGAACTTCCACAGCTTGTCGGGCTCCTCAACGCGATCGAGGAAGCGCCGACGCTGCTCCCCCCGCGAGACGTTGAGGAACAGCTTCACGACCCGCGTGCCATTTCGCGCGAGGTGGTGCTCCCACGTGGAGATCGCCTCGTAGCGCTCGCGCCAGAAGCGCTCGTCGCCCGCCCGGGCCGGATCGATCCGCTGGCCGGCGAGCAGCTCCGGATGCACGCGCACGACAAGCACCTCCTCGTAGTGCGAGCGGTTGAAGATCCCGATCCGCCCCCGCCGGGGGAGCGCGAGCTGGCAGCGCCAGAGGAAGTCGTGCGCGCGCTCCAGCTCGCTCGGTACGCGGAACGCCGTCACCTGCACGCCCTGCGGGTGCAGGCCGCTGAGCACATGCCCGATCGTGCCGTCCTTGCCCGCCGCATCGAGCGCCTGGAAGACGACGAGCAGCGAGCGGGCGCTCTCGGCGTAGAGCCGCTCCTGCAGCTCGGCGAGCCGCGCGAGATCGCGCTCGCGCAGCCCTGCGGCGTCGTCCTTCGTCAGCTTCGCCGTGTCCGCGGGGTCCAGATCGTCAAGTCGCAGCTTCCCGGGCCGTACGCGGTAGCGCCCCTCGAAGTCCATCGGCAGACCCTACGCCGCCGGCCGGGTGAGACGGCGCGGTCGGATAGGCGACGGCGAACAGCGTCAGCCCCTTGCGCCGGCCTCCCGATCGGCTCACCGGCGCCGGCGATCGCAGCGGGTCGCGGGGGCGTCAGAGGCAGCCGAAGCCCGGCCGGTGCGAGCGCGCACGCTCGCGCCGGCACCTGTCGATCAGGACGACGACCGTCCCCGGGCGGACCTCCGCTCCGGCGGCGGGCCGCTGCCGGACGACCCCCGGATCCGGGGCGACGGCGACACCCGAACCGCCGCAAGGCACCGCCGGCCGCGCGAGGACCGGCTCGCCGGCTCCCAGCCGCCAGCGCAGACCGCGCTCGGCGAGCGCGCACGTCGCGCGGCTGAGCGGCAGGCCGACGACGCCCGGCACGCTGACCTGCGCCGACGCGGCAGGCGGGCGGCGCTCGGTGCCATCCTGGTCGCAGCCAGCGATCGCGACGGCGATCGCGACGGCGATCGCGAGGGCCGTGAGGCGGAGCGACGGCAGGCGTTGTAACCGCGCGGCCTGCCGAGGCCGACGTCCCCTCGCACCTCGCGGGGAACTGGTCGGGTCCATGCTGATCAGCCTCCGGCCCCCGCGACGAGCGTGAAGCCGCGGGGGCATCTGTGATCCGGAACGAACCGGCCCTCACGCCCGGCGTAGAACGCCCACAGCTGATAGCGCCCGAGCGCCCGCGGGCGCCAGCCTCGATACCGGAACCGCCCGCGGCTGTCCGTTCGAACACGAGCCAAGGTCTGGAGGCGGCTGGAGCGTGGAGCCACGACAGCGAGTCGGATGCGCTCCTCGCGCAGATGCGGCCAAGTCGAGCCGGCGACGGTGATCGGCCGGCCCCGCGCGATTCGGCTCGCCCTGCCGTTGATCGTCGCATCGCTGTGGGGGTGGGTCCAGAGCGCCATTCTCACGCCGCTTTGTTGCAGGCGCAGTCGCGGCTTCGGGGTGGGCACGTCCCGCTCGGCGACTGAGAGCGTGCCGACCCGTCCGTTGCTCAGCCGACGCAGCGCACGTACCCGCACGCCGATGCTCGCTTGGGGCCACGGCGTGAAGGCTCCGGCACGGTACGAAGCCACCAGCGCCGTTCTCGTGTTGGCCGGAATCACGAGATCGACCTTAACCGTGACGGGCTCATAGCCATGGAACAGGTTATGAGTAGGCGAGCAGCCCGGGAGGGCGACCTGGATGCTCCCTCCCGTCACCACGCCGGACCCATCAAGCGCCGGCTGACCAGCAGGCGCCATCCCCGCGCCGCCGTCCGGTAAGCGCGCCGTCCTCAGCTCCAGCGAGAAGCGCTCCACAGTCGCCCCGGTCGTGATCTGAACCCTGTAGGCAAGAGACGACATTCCGGGGAAGCGCAGCTCAGCGGGGGCCAGCTCCACCCGCAGAGCAGGATCGGCGGCGGCTGGAGCCGCGACGGCGTACGTCGCGAACAGAACGACCGCGACGCGCCTCATCGCACCCCAGCCGCCGCACCGCCGAGAGCGCGCCCTACCTGCTGACCACGCCTGAGCCACGGTGACGCCGTTAGTACTTGGCTCGCATGCCGAGAATGTCCCCTCGGGCAAGAGTCCGGCGCTTCACATCGCCCGGATACGTGCTGCCGTACATCGACAGCTCCTCGTGGCTCGAGCCGGTGATGTCGTCCAAGCCGATCGAGTGCCCAGTTTCATGCGCAGCGACGTTCCAGACGTCGTAACAACACGAGGAGCCGGAATGGTTCCAGGCTTTACTCTGATTGAATCGCTGGTCCGTGCCTACGAGCGTCGTGCCAGTCCACCAAATGCCCGTCACGCCGATCGTTATGCTGTCGCTCTCTCCGACATTGCTCATGTCGCCGAAGTCCACGACGTCTGTTCCATCATCGTAGGTGTGAAACCCGGTCGCCGTCGTTCCCACCCAGTCCGACGTTGTGTTGTCCTGATCCCCGTAGCCACATGAATTCGTAGTGTAGTCCCACGAATGGTGTCCACGTGTTATCTCGACGCGCGTAGTGTCACCCGCTCCGACTCGCGATGGCGCCTCACAGATCGCCGCATCCGGTTCCTGCGCAAGTGCCGTGCCAGGCATCGCGACGGAGACGCTCGCCGTCGCGGTGAGGACGAGGCATGTTCGCTTCATCCTGAAGCGTCTCTGCTGCGCAGCCCCGGGCTCCGAGCACTGAGTCTGCCTGCCGGACCCTCCAACGACCGGTAACGCACATCGCGTTCTCCCTTCCTGGGAACCGGGCCCACCGCAGCACCACGGTGTACATGCTCGGATGCGCACGGCGCGGCCTCCACGAGACTCGAACGGGCAACGTACTCGATAGCCGTCGAGTAGGTCAACAGCGTGGGCGTCTCAACGACGGTGCTCACCGATCGTCCCGGATCGCAGCGCTGATCCATGCCGGACGGGGGCCTGCGACACCGGGTGTAGGCGCATGCCCCACTCGTGACATCTCGGGACAGCAGTCACGCGAGGGATCTCCGGCCAGATGCACACATAGCGTTCGCATGGTGATGTAGCCGTCGCGAGCGCAACAGAGTCGGTCGTCGCCTTCAGTGACCGGCACGACATGTCGAGCGACGCGCGGTAGGGTCGGCCGCGTGCGGCTCGCCTCCTCGCCGGCCCCGCGCGCGGCGCTCGTCCTCGCGGTGGCGACCCTCGTCTTCTCGCCAGCTGCGGCCGCCGACGGCTTCCCGCGCCCCGGCGTCTACCGCGGCGCCACCGCCGAGCGGGCGGGCGTCGCGATTCGCGTCTCCCGCGGTCGGGTGACGCTCTTGCGGGTCACCGTGCGGCGCTACGCGTGCGAGGTGCTCGGAGAGATCGGCCCGCTGGCGTTGCGTGTCGCCCCGGGCGCGCCGATCGGTCGCGATGGCTCGTTCTCGTTTCGCGGCGGGGAGCTCGCCGAGCGCTGGACCGTGCGCGGGCGCTTCCTCCGACGCGGGCGGCTGAGCGGGGCGCTGCGCGTGCGCGGCCAGGCCGGCATCGGGCACCGCTGCGCGTCGCGGCGGATCGCGTTCAGCGCGCGCCGCGAGGGCGCCCGCCGCTGACGGCGCGCCACCGCGGCGGGGCGCCGAGCAGTGAGCGGCGGGCGACC
>JANJTP010000052.1 GCA_024711025.1 Solirubrobacteraceae bacterium | reverse complement strand
GCCGTCGCTCAACGGATAAAAGGTACTCCGGGGATAACAGGCTTATCGGGCCCAAGAGTCCACATCGACGGCCCGGTTTGGCACCTCGATGTCGGCTCGTCGCATCCTGGGGCTGAAGTAGGTCCCAAGGGTTGGGCTGTTCGCCCATTAAAGCGGCACGCGAGCTGGGTTCAGAACGTCGTGAGACAGTTCGGTCCCTATCTGCCGTGGGCGTTGGAGAGTTGAGAGGAGTTGCCCCTAGTACGAGAGGACCGGGGTGAACGTCCCTCTGGTGTATCTGTTGTTCTGCCAAGAGCACTGCAGATTAGCTACGGACGGATCGGATAACCGCTGAAAGCATCTAAGCGGGAAGCCGACCTCGAGATGAACTCTCCCATCCCCTAGAGGGAGTAAGGACCCTGGTAGACCACCAGGTTGATAGGCCGGATCTGGAAGCGCGGCAACGCGTGGAGGAGACCGGTACTAATGGTCCGAGGGCTTGACGGTTTATTTTTTTGTGGTGCTCGTTCCGAAGGGTGGCGCTGTGCGGTTTTCAAGGCTCGTCGGGGGGTGGTCTCGCCATTTTCCGGTGGCTATGGCGAGGGGGAAACACCTCTTCCCATTTCGAACAGAGCAGTTAAGCCCCTCAGCGCCGATGGTACTTGGCCCTTCGGGCCTGGGAGAGTAGGTCGCCGCCGGTTTATCGTGACCCTGCGAGCCGCTTCTTCGGGAGCGGCTCGCGGTCGTCGCGTCACGCCCGTGCAGCGCGCGTATGACCGTGGGGATACGGGGGGAGGCGAGCCACCGGCCGAGCTCGACGCTGCCGACGGCAGCGTCGAGGTGCCCGCGGTGGTGTAGAGGCGCCGGCTCGGCGGGGCGCCGGCCGCGCCCGCTGCCGATGGCGGTCAGTGGCGCTGAACCGGTGTCCGACTCTCGCAGCTGGCGGGCGGGCGACGGCGAGCAGGAGATGAACGCCGAGGCGGCGGCTGCGTGCAGGAGGTTGCGGTGGCTGTAGCCGGCTCGGCGTCGAGCACGATCGCGTCGAGCGTCGCGAACGCGACGAGGAGCGCGCCGGCGCGGCGAAGGCGGCTGGGTCGGGGGAGCTCGCCGGGGAACATATGTTCGTAAAGGTATGTCGACGTTCGGATGGAGCGCCAGAAATCGTCGGAGCAGGGCGAAAAGCGGCTTGGGAAAGGGAGATCGGCTGCAAGCGTGATTGCACCGCGGATGCCGACCGGAGCATCGCGGCACGCTGGGCGCGATCGGCGGCGCACGGCACGGCGTGTGGATCGCACGGCACGGCGTGTGGATTGCGGTCGGGCGGTCCCGTCTAGGATCCGCGCGTGATCCACTTGCGCGTGATCGCTCCCGCGGAGCAGGCGGACCAGGCGATCGGGCTGATGCGGCGCTCGTCGAGCGTCACCAATCTGGTCGCGCAGCGGGGCGTCGCGCTGGAGCCGGCCGGTGATCTGATCTCGTGCGACGTCGCCGAGGAGGACGCGAGCCTGATCGTCGGAGATCTTCGTCGGCTTGGCATCGCGGAGAGCGGATCGATCGACATCGAGCGGCTCGATGCGACCGTCTCGCGGCGGGCGGCTGCGGCGGAGCATGCCGCGCGGGGCGCGCCGGGCGACGCGGTGATCTGGGAGCACGTGGCACGCCAGGTCTCCGACCAGGGCTATCTGAGCTGGGGGCTAGTCGCGCTGTTCTCGCTCTCGGGGGTGATCGCGGCAATCGCGATCCTGATCGACTCTGCGCCGATCGTCGTCGGCGCGATGGCTGTCAGCCCCGACTTCGCCCCGCTCGCGGCGTTCGCGATCGGCACGGTTCGTCTGCGTGCGGACATCGCCGGCTCCGGCTTCTTGTCGCTCGTGATCGGCTTCACCTGCGCGATAGCGCTGGCGGGGCTCACGGTGGAACTGCTCAAGCGCGTCGGGGTCGCGCCGTCGGTGTTCTCGCGCGAGGGAAACGCGCTCGCGACATCGATCGCTGCGCCTGATGCGTTCTCGGTCGTCGTCGCGCTGTGCGCGGGAGCCGCCGGGATGCTCTCGGTGACGCTGGGACGGTCATCGGCGCTCGTCGGGGTCGCGATCTCGATAACGACGATCCCAGCCGCGGCTGACATCGGGCTCTCGACGGCCTACGGCGACTGGGAGGCATTCGGCGGATCCGGTCGGCAACTGGCGCTGAACGTCGCCGGCCTGCTGATCGCCTCGACGCTCACGCTCGCGCTGCAGCGGGTGGTCTATCGCCGCCGGCTCGCCAGGCACCGCGCGCTGATGGGGCGGGGTGACGAGCTCGACGGCGTCGGCGATGAGGTCTTGCCGCCGGGGCGCGGCGGCGAAGGGCTCGGGGCCGACTAGACCGTCGCGCCGAGGGACGCCCAGACGTCGATCTTCGTCCTGACCCGTGCGACGATGTCGCTCGTCAGCTCGCTGGTCGTCGAGCTCCCGCCGAGGTCCGGCGTGCGGACCCCCGCCGCGCTCGCCTCGAGCGTCGACTCGTAGATCGCGCGCGATGCTCTGTCAGCGCCCTCGTGGCCGGCGACCGCGGCGTAGTGCAGGATCGCGGCGCAGGCGAGGATCATCGCCATCGGGTTGGCGAGGTCCTTGCCCTCGAGCGCCGGAGCGGTGCCGTGCGGGGCCTCCGCCATCGCCACGTGCGTGCGCAGGTCCTCGTCGAACGCGAGCAGCACCGACTCGGCTCCGGCGATCGAGCCGAACATCGGCATCACGAGGTCCGAGAGGCAGTCGCCGTCGCGGTTCAGCGCCGGGATCACGAGCGGCACGTCGCCGGCTCCGGTGATGAGCCCGGCATAGGTGGCATCGATCAGCAGCGGCTGGTAGACGACGTCGGGGTGACGCGTCGCCGCCGCATCCATCTCCTCCTTGAGCATTCCCTCGTAGATCGGGGATACCGTCCACTTCGGGCCACCGTAGACCCGGCCGCCCATCTTCCGGGCCTGGCGGAATGCGTACTCGGCGACCGCGCGGCAGGTCGAGCGCGTGATCCGCTCGGTGCGAAACGCGACCTCGCCCGAGGAGCCGGCCTCGCCCGCTCGCCGCTCTTCCGCGCCGTAGGCGTCCTCGACCGCCATGCGAACGATCGAGATCGGGTGGTGGACACCGGCGACCGTCGCCACACCGGGGATGCGCCGGCCGGTGCGGATGATGACCTTCCCGCCGACCTCCTCGCGCAGGATCCGGTTCGGTGAGCCGACGTCCGCGGCGCCCTCGGGCGTGATCGTTGCCGCCTTGATGCCGAAGCCGGCCTCGCGCATCGCGTGGGCCGCGTCGCTCACCACTGCGTTGGCGCTGGCACGGCGGCTCGCGAGCGAGAGATCGAAGCGCTCGAGGGACAGCTCGACGCCCAGAACGGCTGTGTCGAGCACGCGGAGCGCCTGTTCGAGCAGCTCCTGTCCGGTCTGGTCGCCTTCGAGGACGACGATGCGAAGTGGGCCTGGCATGGCGGCGATACTACGTGCGTCATGGAGAGAGAACAGTGCAGCTGGTGCGGCGAGCGCGTCGCGGCCGACGAGGGCTACCGGGCGTTCGAGCCGGTAGGCGAGCGCCGCGCGGTCTTCTGTCGCCTCGAGCACATCGTGCCGTGGGCGATCCGCGGCGCGCACTGGTCGCCGGCACCGGTCGAAGCCGGCGAGCTTCGCGACGGGCTCGAGCCGTACTGCGCGCGCTGCGGCTCGCCGCTCCCGGACACGGAGGTCCTGCTCGTACGCCACCGCGGCGAACACCGGATCGCCGATGCGTTCTGCTCGGTCGATCACCTGCGCGAGTGGGCGACGGCCGGGGGGCGCTGGGCATAGCGCGCGGGGTGTAGCCGTCAGGCGGTGGGCACGCTCGCCACGGTCTGCGGCACGGTGAGCGTGGCACGGCGTGCATGCGCGATCAGGATCCCCATGCCCGCGACGGCGGCCGCAACGACGAACGCCGCCCGCCAGCTCGCGTGCTCGATGATCGCGCCGCTCGCGCCGTTGCCCAGCGCGACGCCGGCGACGAGTGCGGTCAGCGGCCAGATGTAGGCCTCGGTCAGCGCCCCGCGTGGAGCGATGTCGCCGATGAGCTGGTTGGCGGCGGTGATCAGCGGCGCGATCGCCAGGCCCGCAAGAACGGCGAGCGGCACCATCGTCGCGAACGACGAGCCGATCGCGAGCGGCAGCGTCACGAGGGGCAGCGTGGCCGTCAGCGCGACGAATGCGCGGGCCGGCGCCTGCGCCGACGCGCGTGCTCCGTAGATCAGCCCGCCGATCGCACTCCCAGCCGACCAGACCGCCAGCAGCGGACCTCCGAGCGCTCGCGAGCCGGCATCCTCGCCGAACGCCGGGAAGGTGATCTCGATCGCCCCGATGCAGAAGCCGATGGGAACCATCACGAGGGCGAGCGTCCTCACGCCGGGGGAGCGCAGCGCGCCGAGCCATCCGCCGGTGTCGTGGCCGTGGCTCACGCCCGGTGCGTAGCCGCGGACCGGCTCGGCGAGGACGAACGCGATCGAGCCTCCGACGACGAGCGCCCCCGAGGCGATCAGCGCCCACTGGGGCTCGCTGATGGCCGCGAGCAGCGCGACGAGCAACGGCCCGAGCGTGAAGATCAGCTCGACGAGCACCGCATCGAGTGCGTAGGCGGCCGCCAGCAGGTCGTGGCGCTCGCCGAGCAGGTCCGGCCAGATCGCGCGCAGGACGCCTGCCACCGGCGGGAAGCTCGCACCGGACAGGGCGGCGAGCGGCGCCAGCAGAAGCGGTCGTGCGCCGGACTCACCGAGGACGACGAAGGCACCGATCGCGGCGGCGTGCAGCAGCGCCAGCGGCACGATGACCCGCCTCGCTCCGAGCCGATCGACGACGCGGGCGGCGAGCGGGCCGGCGAGGGCGACACCGACGGCGAGCGCCGCCGCGACCCCGCCGGCAGCCCCGTACGACCAGCCGAGCTCTCGCATCGTCAGGACCAGCGCAAGCGCCTCGAGGCCGATCGGGGCGCGACTGATCAGCGAGCTCGTCACGAGCCCCGACACGTGCGGCGCCGCCATCACGGCGGCGTAGCGCCTCAGGCCGCGCATCGCGACCAGGCTACGGGGTGCCGGCGGGCGCATCGCGTTGCGACGTCGCCGCGTCAGGCCGGCTGCCTCAGGCCAACTGCCTCAAAGGCCGGTCGGTCGCCTCGGGGCGCGGCCGCCCCCGCGGGGGCCCACGCGCTCGACGCGGCCCACGTGCTCGACGCGGCTCAAGCGGCGGCCGACGTCGCGACGCGTGCCGCGGCAAGCGTCGACCGGCGCAGGTACGCGACGAGGACCGCCGCGCACCCGACTGCCGTCGCAGCCACGAATGCCGCGTGCCAGTCCAGATGATCGACCAGCGCTCCACTCGCTCCGCTGCCCAGGGCGACGCCGGCGAAGAGCGCGGTCAGCGGCCAGACGTATGCCTCGGTGAGCGCCCCGCGTGGGGCAACGCCCCCGATCAGCTGGTTCGCCGTGATCATCAGCGGGGCGATGGCCAGTCCCGCGAGGACGGCGAGCGGCGCCATCGCCCAGAACGACGTGGCGAGCGCGAGCGGCATCGTCGCGAGCGGCATCGCGGCGGCGAGCGCGACGAGCGCACGTCCTGACGCCGCCGGAGCCCTGGCTCCAAATGCGAGCCCGCCGATACCGCTTCCGATCGACCAGGCTGCGAGCAGCGGGCCGCCGAGAGCTCGCGAGCCGAGAGCCTCACCGAACGCCGGGAAGGCCACCTCGATCGAGCCGATGCAGAAGCCGATCGGGAGCATCACGAGGGCGAGCGTTCTCACGCCGGGCGAGCGCAGTGCCCCGAGTCGCCCGCCGGTCTCGCGGCCATGCTGCGCGCCGGGCGCGTAGGTACGGACCGGTGCCCGCGTCGCGAATGCGAGCGACCCCGTGACGGCGAGCCCCGCCGACGCGATCAGGGCCCACGACGGCGCACCGACCGCGGCAAGCAAGGCGGCCAGAAGCGGACCGAGGGTGAAGATCAGCTCGACGAGCACGGAGTCGAGCGCGAACGCTGCGACGAGCAGCTCGCGCCGCTCGCCGAGGAGCGCCGGCCAGAGCGCACGCAAGACGCCCGCGACAGGCGGAAAACTGGCTCCGGCGAGCGTGGCCAGCGGCACGAGGGCGAGCGGCGACGCTCCGCGATGGCCGAGCGCGACCAGCGCCAGGATCGAGGCGGCGTGAAGCAGCGCCAGGGGCGCGACCACGCGACGCGCGCCCAGGCGGTCGACGAGCCGGGCCGTCAGCGGGCCGGCGACCGCGACGCCGCCGGCGAGTGCCGCGGCGACGCCGCCGGCGGCAACGTACGACCAACCGAGCTCGCGGATCGTCAGGACCACGGCCAGCGGCTCGATCCCCGCCGGCGCGCGGCTGAGGAACGCGCCCGCCACGAGCCCTCGGACATGCGGCTCCGAGAGCACGGCGGCGTAGCGGCGCATGCCGGCCATCCTGCGCAGGCTACGCGGTCGCGTGCACCCCGCTGAGCCCCGTCGGTCCGTCGCCGGTCGTTGCCCCGGTCCTCCCGGTCGCGCGAGGGCGCGCCGTCGCCGGCCCGAGCGCGGCCCGGCTAGGTGCCGTCGACCTCGTCCCCCGCGATTCCCAGCTCTTCGGCGTGGGACTCGAGCGCGGCGATGACGTGCGCGACGTGCTCGTCGAAGTCGACGCCGAGCTGCTCTGCGCCCGCGAGCAGCTCCTCGCGGCTCACGGCCGCGGCGAAGCTCGCCTGCCGCAGCTTCTTGCGGACGGACTTCGCGGTCATCCCGTGAATGCCCCGTGGGCGCACGTACGCACACGCCACCAGGAACCCGCAGAGCTCGTCGACGGCGTACAAGGCGCGCTCCAGGTCGGATTCGCGGGCGACTCCCGAATCGTCGGCGTGGGAGGCGATCGCGCGCGTCACGACCGGATCGACGCCGCACTCGCCCAGCACGCGCACGACGGTCCTGGGGTGCCCGTCGTCGGCGGCCATGTCCGGGTGGCGTTCATAGTCCATGTCGTGCAGCAGCCCGACGACTCCCCACAGCTCCTCGTCGACGCCTCGCTCGCGCGCGCAGGCGCGCATCGCAGCCTCGACGGCGAGGCAGTGGCGGCGCAGCGACTCGGACTCCACCCACTCCTGCAGCAGGGACCAGGCCTCCGCGCGCGAAAGGCGTCTCGCCATGGCTGTTAACCTAGCCGGGCGCCCGGCCCCGCCGGCCGCTTCGCCCGCTCGCATGGAGAAGTTCGTCATCGACGGCGGCGTGCCCCTTTCCGGCACCGTAGTGCCAGCCGGGAACAAGAACGGCGCCCTCCCGATCCTCGCCGCCTCGATCCTGACGACCGAGGAGGTTCTCGTACGCAATGTGCCGCGGATCCGCGACGTCGAGGCGATGCTCGCCGTCTTGCGCGGAATCGGCGTCCGTGCCGACTGGCTGAGCGAGAACGAGGTCGCGCTGTGCGCCGCCGACGTCGATCCCGCGGCGCATGTCGAGCGCAAGCATGCGGAGCGGATTCGCGCCTCGTTCCTCCTCGCCGGCCCGTTGCTCGCGCGCTTCGGGCGGGCAGAGATGCCCCCCCCGGGGGGCGACGTGATCGGCCGACGCAGGCTCGATCCTCACCTCGACGCCTTCGTCTCGCTCGGCGCGAGCTACCGGCAGGAGCGCGACATCGTCATCGAGGCTCCACCGGGCGGCCTGCGCGCTGCCGAGGTCTTCATGGACGAGCCGTCGGTGATGGCGACCGAGAACGCGATGATGGCCGCCGTGCTGACGCCCGGCGAGACCGTCATCGGCAACGCCGCCTGTGAGCCGCACGTCCAGGACCTCGCGAGGATGCTGGTCAAGATGGGCGCCGACATCCGCGGGATCGGGTCGAACGTGCTCACGATCAGCGGCCGTGCCGAGCTCGGCGGCTGCACTCACGACGTCGGCCCCGATCACATCGAGATCGGCTCCTTCATCGCGCTCGCGGGCGTGACCGGCGGTGAGCTGCGGGTCGCCGGCACCGAGCCCGGCGACCTGCGGATGATCCGCCTGATATTCCGCCGCCTCGGTCTGCACACGGAGCTCGACGGAGCCGACGTGCTCGTTCCCGGCGGTCAGAAGCTGGTCGCGGCACGCGACGTCGGCGAGTACAAGGCCAAGATCCAGGACGGGCCCTGGCCGGCCTTCCCGGCGGACCTCACGTCGATCGCCGTGGCGCTCGCCACGCAGTGCGAAGGCTCGGTCCTCATCCATGAGTGGATGTTCGAGAACCGGATGATCTTCACGGACAAGCTGGTGCTGATGGGTGCGGACATCGTGCTCTGCGACCCGCACCGCGCGATCGTGAGCGGCCCCTGCCGGCTGCGCGGCGAGCGCGTCGAGTCGCCCGACATCCGCGCCGGCATGGCGATGCTGATCGCCGCCCTGTGCGCCGACGGTCGCAGCGAGATCGGCAACATAGGCCAGATCGACCGCGGCTATGAGCGGATCGACGAGCGCCTGCGCGACCTCGGCGCCCGGATCGCGCGCGTCGCCACCGAACCTGAGCCGGCACACGCCTAGCGTTGCTGCCGCCAACCTGATGCACCTCCGGATCCCCAGCGGCACCCGCGACGTCCTGCCCGACGAGCTGCGCGAGCTGCGCGCCATCGAGCGGGCACTGCTAGAGACGTTCGAGCGCTTCGGCTACGGCGAGGTGGCGACGCCGGCCGTCGAGTACGACGAGACGCTCCGCCTCGCCGACATCGGCGTTCGCCCGTCGTACCGCGTCGTCGACGACCATGGCGAGCTGCTCGCGCTGCGCGCCGACATGACCGTGCCGATCGCGCGCGTCGTCGCCACGCGCTACCCGACCGCCGAGCCGCCGCTGCGCTTCTGCTACGCGGCCAACGCGTACCGCGCGGTGCGCCCGCACCGCGGCGAGATGCGCGAGTTCCGCCAGGCCGGGATCGAGCTCGTCGGCGCGCCGGCGCCCGACGGCACCGCGGAGGCGCTGAGCGTGCTCTGCCGCTCGCTCGAGGCGGCCGGATTGCGCAGCTTCCGCGTGGGCCTCGGCGACGCGACGCTCTACCCGCGGCTGCTCGACCACTTCGGCGTCGAGCCGGCCGCGCGACGGCAGATCCTCCACGAGCTCGCCACGCGCGACCTCGTCGGGATCGACCGCGAGCTGGGGCGCCTCGACCTGCCGGCCGATGCGGCGGAGCTGCTCGCGCGCGTTCCCCGCATACGCGGCGGCACGGAGCTGCTCGAGGCGGACGGCGGGCCGCTCGCCGACGCGCTCGACGGGCTTCGCACCGAGGTCGCGCTGCTCGAGGGCGACATCGCCGAGCGGGTCATCGTCGACCTCGGGCGCTTCCCACGCCTGGGCTACTACACCGGTGCCATGTTCGAGATCTACGATCCCCTGATCGGCGAGCCGCTCGGTGGCGGCGGGCGCTACGACGAGCTGCTCGGGCGCTTCGGTCGTGCGCTGCCGGCCGTCGGCTTCGCGATCGGCGTGGAGCGGTTGCACGCAGCTCTAGCCGGCGAGGAGCGCGGGGAGCGCGTGTCGTGAACCGCTACGGCCTGACCATCGCGGTGCCCCGCGGCGCGCTGCTGACCGAGACCCTCGACGCGCTCGAGGCGATCGACGTCGATGCACGCGAGGTGCGCGAGAACGACCGCAAGCTGCTGTTCGGCGACGTCGGGATCGTCACGATGCGCCCCTCTGACGTGCCGACGTACGTCGAGGCCGGTGCCGCGGACATCGGCATCGCCGGCAAGGACGTGCTGATGGAGCAGAGCGAGCGCCAGGTCTTCGAGCTGCTGGACCTCGGCTACGGCCCGTGCAAGATGGTCGTCGCGTCGGTCGCGGGGCCGGATGCCGCCGAGGAGGCGCTGCGCCGGCTTGGTGTCGTGCGCGTCGCGACGAAGTATCCGAGGATCGCCGCGGCGCACTTCGAGCGCACCGGTCGTCAGGCTGAGATCGTCGAGGTCAAGGGCTCGGTCGAGCTTGCCCCGCTGACCGGGCTGGTGGAGGCGATCGTCGATCTGACGGCGACCGGCACGACGCTGCGCGAGAACGGGCTCGTCATCCGCGAGGAGATCGCGAGGTCGACGGCGCGGCTGATCTCCAACCGCGTCGCCCACCGTGTCAAGGCGGCGGCGATCGACGAGGTCGTGGAGCGACTGCGTGGCGTCTAGCGTCCGCCTGCGGCTGGACGACCCGGCCGCGGCCGGCGGGCTTGCGACGGAGATCCGCGCCCTCGCGCCCGCCGCGGGCGACGTCAGCGCCGCGGTTGCGCGGATTGTCGCGGCGGTTCGCGTCGGCGGCGACGCGGCGCTGCGCGAGCACGCCGAGCGGCTCGATGCGCTTGCCGGCCCACTGAGGGTCGAGCGGGACGAGCTGTGCGCGGCGCTCGACGGGCTGGACTCCCCGGTGCGCGGCGCGCTCGAGCTCGCGATCGCCAACGTGGGGGCTGTCGCGCGCGCCGGGCTCGGCGAGGACGTGCTCGTGGAGCTCGAGCAGGGGCAGAGCGTGCTGCTGCGCGAGGTCCCCGTGCGCCGTGCCGCGATCTACGTGCCCGGCGGCCGCGCGCCCTACCCTTCGAGCGTCGTGATGGGCGCGGTCACCGCGCGCGCCGCCGGCGTCGAGCAGGTGGTCGTCTGCGCCCCCGGCGGCCATCCGGCGATCCTCGCGGCGTGCGAGCTCTGCGGCGTCGAGGAGGTCTACCGGGCCGGCGGCGCGCACGCCGTCACCGCGCTCGCCTGCGGGACCGAGACGATCGAGCGTGTCGACGTCATCGCGGGGCCGGGGAATCTCTGGGTTCAGGAGGCCAAGCGTCAGCTCTCGGGCGAGGTTGGGATCGACGGGTTCGCCGGACCCAGCGACGTGCTCGTGCTCGCGAGTGCCGGTGCCGACCCGACGCTGGTTGCGATCGACCTGCTCGCGCAGGCCGAGCACGGCGAGGGAACGATCTGCGTCGCCGCGGCCGACGACCCCGGCCTGCTCGACGAGGTCGCCGGACGCCTCGCGGAGGCCGACGAGCGGGGCGCCGCGCTGGCGCTCGTAGACACCCCGGACCCGTCCACGGCACTCGCGCTGAGCGAGGCGTTCGCCCCCGAGCACCTCGAGCTGGTGGGCGCCGCGGCCGAGGCGCTCGCAGGCCGCGTGCGATCCGCCGGCTGCGTCTTCGTCGGTGGCTCCGGCGCGACCGCGTTCGGCGACTACGTCGCCGGCTCGAACCACACGCTGCCGACCGGGGGCGCGGCGCGCTTCGCCTCCGGCCTCAACGTCCGGCACTTCCGGCGCCGGATGAGCGAGGTGCGGATCGGGCCCGCGGCGGCGACGCTGGCGGCGCCCGGCGCAGCGCTCGCGCGCGCCGAGGGATTCGACCTGCACGCAGCTTCGATGGAGGTTCGGGAGAATCAGGAGCGATGAGCCGTCGAGCCGAGATCCGCCGCGACACCGCCGAGACCCAGATCGCGCTGACGCTGGACCTGGACGGGTCCGGCGCGGGAGCTCGCGAGACGGGTGTCGGCTTCCTTGACCACATGCTCGACCTGCTCGCTCGCCACGGGCGACTGGACCTGGACGCGCGGGTCGCCGGAGACCTGCACACAGGCGCGCACCACACCGTCGAGGACACCGGGCTGGCGCTCGGGAGGGCGCTCGACGAGGCACTCGGCGACCGCTCCGGAATCACGCGCTACGGCTACGCGGTGATCCCCATGGACGAGGCGCGCGCGCTCTGCGCGATCGACCTCTCGGGGCGGCCGCTGCTCGTCTTCCACGCCGCGCTGCCGCCGGGCACGACCGGCGGGATGGACCACGAGCTCGTCGACGAGTTCTTCCGCGCCGTGGCGAGCACTGCGCGGCTCACGCTGCACGTCGAGGTTCAGCGCGGCACGAACGCACACCACATGATCGAGGCGGCGTTCAAGGCCTTCGCCTGCGCGCTGCGCCAGGCGGTTGCGATCGACCCGACCGAGACGGGCGTGCCGTCGACCAAGGGGACTCTCACCGCGTGAGCGACGCGGGCGCCAGGATCGCGGTGGTCGACTACGGGGTCGGCAATCGCAGGTCTGTCGAGAAGGCGCTCACACGCGTAGGCGCGGACACGGTCGTGACCGCGGACCCCGACGAGCTGCGGGCCGCCGACGGGCTGGTGCTCCCCGGCGTCGGGGCATTCCCCGCGGGGATGCGGATGCTGGTGGCGGCCGGCCTCGACGAGCTGCTGCGAGAGCGCGCCGCGGCCGCCGTGCCGATCTTCGGCGCCTGCCTGGGCATGCAGCTCCTGTTCGAGCACTCCGCCGAGCACGGGGGCTGCGACGGCCTCGGCCTGCTGCGCGGCGACGTTCGCCCGCTGCGGGCGCCGGGGATGAAGCTGCCGCACATCGGCTGGAGCGAGGTGCGCTGGCAAGCGCCGTCGCCGCTGACGGCCGGCCTGCCCGACCCATCCGTCTTCTACCACGTGCACTCGTACGCACCGCACCCCGCCGACGAGGCCGACGTGATCGGCGTCAGCGAGTACGGCGAGCCGTTCGCCAGCGTCGTCGGCCACGGACTCGTCTTCGGCGCCCAGTTCCATCCGGAGAAGTCATCCGCGCACGGCATCGAGCTGCTGCGCGGCTTCGTCGCCCTGACCCGCAACACCACCCCGAGCCCCACGTGATCCTCTATCCCGCGATCGACATCCTCGACGGCCAGGCGGTCCGCCTCGTCCAAGGCAATTTCAACGAGCGCACGGTCTACCGTGATTCCCCGCTGGAGGCGGCGCGCGCATGGGTCGAGGCAGGGGCGCGATTCCTGCACGTCGTCGACCTCGACGGAGCCAAGCACGGCAGTCCGCGCAACCTGGCGCAGATCGAGGCGATCACGAGCGAGCTGTCGGTGCCGGTGCAGGTCGGCGGCGGACTTCGCTCACTGGCGTCGGTTCGCGCCGCGCTCGACGCCGGCGCCGAGCGCGTGATCCTCGGGACAGCCGCCCTGCGCGACGTCGACCTGCTCGACGACTGCCTTGGAGCCTTCCGCGAGCGGGTGATCGTCAGCATCGACGCCCGCGGAGGTCGCGTCTCCGTCTCGGGCTGGCAGGAGAGCACCGGGCTGCCCGCGGACGAGGTGATCGAGTCGCTGCAGCACCGCGGTGTCCGCTCGTTCGTCTACTCGAACGTCGACCGCGACGGAATGCTCGGCGGGGTAGACACGGACGAGGTCAGGCGAATCGCCAACGCAGTACGTGGGCGCTTCATCTACTCCGGAGGCGTCGGCACGCTCGACGACCTGCGGGCGCTCGTCGATCTGCGCCAGGTCAACCTCGGCGGCGTGATCGTCGGAAAGGCGCTGTACGAGGGGCGGTTCACGGTGGACGAGGGGCAACGGGTGCTCCAGGGGCGCTGAGCGCGCCGGAGCGCGCCGCGTACGACCGTCTACGCTCGATCCCGTGCACCTCAAGCGCATCATCCCGTGCCTCGACGTCGACCGCGGCCGCGTCGTGAAGGGAACCAACTTCGTCGACCTGCGCGACGCGGGCGACCCGGTCGAGCTGGCCGAGCGCTACGACGCCGCCGGCGCCGACGAGCTCGTCTTCCTCGACATCAGCGCGACCCACGAGGGCCGTGAGACCGTCGCGGGCCTCGCCCGGCGCACGGCCGACAACGTCTTCATCCCGTTCACGATCGGCGGCGGCATCCGCTCGGTCGCCGACGCCCAGGCGGTGCTCGACGCTGGGGCCGACAAGGTCAGCGTCAACTCGGCGGCGCTCGCGCGACCGGCGCTGATCGACGAGCTCTCCGAGCGCTTCGGGGCGCAGTGCGTCGTCGTCGCGGTCGACGCCAAGGCCTCCGGTGACGGGACGTGGGAGGCGTACGTCGCCGGCGGGCGCACGCCGACGGGGCGCGACGCCGTCGAATGGTGCCGCGAGGCGGCGGGCCGCGGGGCGGGCGAGATCCTGCTGACGAGCATGGACCGCGACGGCACGAACGACGGCTACGACCTGGAGCTGACCGCCGCGGTCGCCCGCGCCGTTCCGGTCCCGGTCATCGCCTCAGGCGGCGCGGGAACGCTCGACCACCTCGTCGAGGCG
>JANJTP010000003.1 GCA_024711025.1 Solirubrobacteraceae bacterium | reverse complement strand
CGGCGCCTCGGGCGGCTCGGGCGGCGCTCCGACGAGCTCGGCTCCGCCCACGATGCGCTCGGCCGGGGGCGCGGCGCGCGCGGCGGCGGCGGGCGCGCGCGGCTCGGCAACCGGCTCACCGATCGGCTCGGCCGGCGGCGCGGTTCGCGCTTCCGCGCTCGACACGGCGGCCGCTGCCGCGGTCGCTCGCTCCAGGCGCACGAGGGCGCGGCCGTGGTCCTCGACGACCGTCTGAGCGGTCTCGCGCAGACGGTCGCTGGCGCCGCTCAGCCCTTCGAGTGAGTCGCGCAACGCCTCGATGCGCGCTCGCGTGACGCCGAGCAGCGCCTCGACCTCGGGCGCCGGTCCGCTGCCGTAGGCCGGTGCGGGCGCCCCGGCCGCGGCGGCCGGGGCCTCTCCGGGGAGCGGCGGAACCTCGGCGACGGCCGGGGCGGGCGCTGCGACCTGCCCCCCGGCCTCAGGCGGCACGGGCGGTGCCGCGACCCCGGCGCTCTCCGCGGCGGCGGCATCCCTGCTCGCGTCGGCCCGCAGCTCGCGCTCGAGCTCGAGCAGGCGCCGCTCCAGCTCGCCGAGCGTTTCGCGGACGTCTCGCGGTGCGTCGTCGCCCATCAGGGCGCGATGCTACGCGCCGCGGAGGATCTCAACCGCGATCTCGGCGACCTGCGTCGGCGTGCGGCCCACGCGCACGCCCTTCGCCTCGAGTGCCTCGGCCTTCGCCGCGGCGGTGCCCTTCGAGCCGGAGACGATCGCGCCGGCGTGGCCCATCGTCTTGCCGGGCGGCGCGGTGAAGCCCGCGATGTATGCGACGACCGGCTTGGTGACGTGCTCGGCGATGTAGTCCGCGGCGCGCTCCTCGGCGTCGCCGCCGATCTCGCCGGCCATGACGATCAGCTCGGTCTCCGGGTCGGCCTCGAACAGCGCGATCACGTCGATGAAGCTCGTGCCGGGCACCGGGTCGCCGCCGATCCCGACGATCGACGAGTTGCCGAAGCCGCGCTGGGCGATCTCGTTGCCGATCTGGTAGGTCAGCGTGCCCGAGCGGGAGACGACGCCGACGCCGCCCTCCTTGAAGAACGCCGCCGGAATGATCCCTACGTTCGCCTTCCCCGGCGAGAGCACGCCCGGGCAGTTCGGCCCGACCAGCCGCACGTTCCCCTGGCGCCGGAGCTGGGTGAAGACGCGCAGCTCGTCGTGCGCCGGGATGCCCTCGGTGATCGCGACGATCGTCTCGATGCCGGCGTCGGCCGCCTCGAGGATCGAGTCGGCGGCGAACGCCGGCGGTACGAAGATCATCGCCGTGTTCGCCCCGGTCTCGTCGACCGCCTTGGCGAAGGTGTCGAAGACCGGGATGCCCTCGACGTCGCGGCCGCCCTTGCCGGGCGTGACGCCGGAGACCACGTTCGTCCCGTAGCGCTTGTTGTTCAGCGTGTGGAACGTGCCTTCGGACCCGGTGATGCCCGACACGCACAGGCGCGTGTCGCTGCCGACGATGACGCTCACGCCGACGCCTCCTTCGCGAGCTGGACGACTCTCTCTGCGGCCTCGTCCATCGTCGCCGCGGGGTGGACGTTGGGGAGGTCGGCCTCGGCGAGGATCCGCCGTCCCTCCTGGTCGTTCGTGCCGTCGAGTCGCACGACGAACGGCACCTGCGGCGCGATCTGGCGGAACGCCTCGACGAGGCCGTTGGCGACCTCGTCGCAGCGCGTGATGCCGCCGAAGATGTTGAACAGGACCGCCTTCACCCTGTCGTTGGACAGGATCACCTCGACGGCCTGGGTTATCGCCTCCGCCTTCGAGCCGCCGCCGGCGTCGAGGAAGTTGGCCGGCTTGCCGCCGTAGCGGGCGACGACGTCGAGCGTGCTCATCACCAGGCCGGCGCCGTTCCCGAGGATGCCGATGTCGCCGTCGAGCTTGACGTACGTGAGGCCGCGCTCGTGCGCCATGCGCTCCTGCGGGTCCTCGGCGCTCGGATCGCGCAGCTCGGCGTTCTCGCGGTGGCGGAACAGCGCGTTGTCGTCGAGCGTGACCTTCGCGTCGAGCGCCCGCAGCTCCCGCTCGGGCGTGACGATCAGCGGGTTGACCTCGACGAGCATCGCCTCCTCGGCGACGAACGTCTCGTAGAGCCGCGTGAGGAACGCGCCGAGCGGGCGCACGAGGTCCGCGGGCACGCCGCCCTCGTAGGCGATCCGCCGGCCCTCGAACGGCTGCAGCCCGAGCAGCGGATCGACGTGGCGGGTGGCGATCGCCTCCGGGGTCTCATCGGCGACCGCCTCGATGTCCATCCCGCCCTTCGTCGAGAACATCACGAGCGGCTTCTTCGCGGAGCGGTCGAAGATGATCGACGCGTACCACTCGTCCTCGATCTGCGAGGCGCCCTCGATCCAGATCTCGTGGACGGTGAAGCCGCGGATGTCCATGCCGAGGATCGCCTCGGCATGAGCGCGCGCCTCGCCGGCGTCCTGTGCGACCTTGATCCCGCCGGCCTTGCCGCGGCCGCCGATCTTGACCTGCGCCTTGACGACGCACGGGTAGCCGATCTCGTCCGCCGCGGCGACAGCCTCGTCGACGCTGCGCGCCGGCCGTCCGGCGGGAACCGGGATGTCGTGGCGAGCGAATAGCTGCTTGCCCTGATACTCGAGCAGGTCCATGGCGGCGCGGACCCTATACGAGCGTTCGTGGGGACTGCTGTCTCGCAGTTCCTAGAATGGCGCGGCAATGGCACTCCCCTCCAAGGTCACCTGGGTCACGTTCGACGTCTACGGCACGCTCATCGACTGGGAGACCGGAGTGGTCGACGCGTTCAAGCGCGAAGCGGCCCGCGAGGGTTTCGCGATCGAGGATCCCGACGCGATCTTCCCCCGCTTCCTCGAGCTGCAGCACGAGGAGGAAAGCGGCTCATACGAGCTGTACGCCGAGGTGCTCCGGCGCTGCGCGCTGAAGATCGCCAAGGAGATCGGCTGGTCGCTCGAGCCCTCGCGCTCGGGCTTCCTGCCCGACTCCGTGCCGCGCTGGCGGCCCTTCAAGGAGACGAACACGCAGCTCACGCGGTTCGCCAAGAAGTTCCAGACCGGGATGATCTCGAACATCGACGACCGGCTGCTCGGCGAGACGCGCCGTCACCTGCCGCACCAGTTCGACCTGGTCGTCACGGCCCAGCAGGTGCGCTCCTACAAGCCGGATCCCGCCCACTTCACCGAGTTCGCCCGTCGCGTCGGCGGCAAGAAGAACTGGGTCCACATCTGCTGCGGCTCCCACACCGACATCGAGCCTTGCATCAAGGCGAAGGTCCCCGTCATCTGGGTCAACCGCCGCAAGGAGGTGCTCGACGCGGGGGCGAGGAAGCCGACCGCCGAGGTCAAGACCCTGCTCGAGGCCGCCAAGCTGCTCGGCGCCGCCTGACGGGCGCCGGGGCGTAGCCATGCGCGTCGTCGGGCTGCACGCCGGCGTGGTCGTCTGCACATCGGCGGTCTGGCAGACGACGTGTGCGATCGTGCGCGGGCCGGTGGACGGCGACGGCGACGGGGCCGCCGAGGCGTTCGTCGTCGACTCACCGATCCTGCCGGCCGAGCTCGAGGCGCTGCCCGCGCTGCTCGAGCAGGTCGGCTGGCCGTGCAGCGGCCTGCTCGCCACGCACGGGGACTGGGACCATCTGCTGGGGCGGCTCGCGTTCCCCGACGCGTCGCTCGGCTGCGCGGAGACCACGGCGGCCCGGCTCACCGGCACGCCTGGCGAGGCGGCCCGCGACCTGCGCTCGTTCGACGAGGAGCACTACGTCGAGCGACCGGCGCCGCTCGGGCTGGGACAGCTCCAGGCGCTTCCGGTGCCGGGGCGGCTGGAGATCGGCGGCGGTGAGCTGGAGCTGCACCCGACGGAAGGCCACACCTCCGACGGCATGGCGCTCTGGGTGCCGTGGGCGAGCGTGCTGCTCTGCGGCGACTACCTCTCGCCGGTCGAGATCCCGATCCTCGCCGAGAGCGGCTCGCGCTCGGCGTACCGCGCGACGCTCGAGCGCCTGCGCCCGCTCGTCGAGCGGGCCGACCATGTCGTGCCGGGACACGGCCCCGTCGTCGACGGCGTGCGTGCCGCGGCGCTGCTGCGCGAGGATCTCGCCTACCTGGAGAGCGGCGAGCTGCCGCTGGCGCGCCGCTCGCAGGCGCAGCGGCGGATCCACACGAAGAACCTCGAGCGCTGGTGAGGAGCCCGGGTCAGCGCGCCGTGCCGTGAGGCCCTGGCGCGGTTCGCGCGTCGTGAGCGGCGATGCGTGCGCCGCCTACTCGTCGCTCCGTGAGCGGCGCACGCGCACCAGCCGCTGATCGGCGGTGAACATCCGGCGGGTCCCCGCGAGCGCCGTCGTCGCGGTCGTCACGACGGTCGCCCCGAGGATGATCCACATCAGCGCGAGCTGGACGAGCACGGCGTCGAGCGGATCGACGCCGGCGAGGATCAGCCCGGTCATCGCCCCCGGCAGGAAGACGATGCCGAGCGCCTTCGTGTTCTCGATCTGGGGCGAGATCGCGAGCCGCAGCGAGCGGCGCACCACCGGCCGGGCGGCTTCGGCGCCGGTCAGCCCGAGCGCGAGGCGGGCCTCGATCTCCGCCCGGCGGTCCGCGATCAGCCCGGCGAGCGCCTGGACGACGACCACGCACGCCTTCATCGAGTTGCCGACGACCATCCCGGCGACCGGCACGACCGTCCTCCCCTCGACCGGGAAGATGCCCAGGCCGAACGTCAGCCCGAGCGAGACCGCCGCGGTGATCGCGTTGGCGCCCAGCGCGATCGCAAAGGCGCCCGGCAGCTGCGGGGCTCTGCGGCGTACCGTCGCCGCGGCGAACAGGACGATGCCCGCGACCCACAGCCAGGACCAGACGAGCGGCGTGTCCGGCTCGACGACGAGCTGCAGCGCCAGCGCGACCAGCAGGAGCTGCCCGGCGGAGCGCGCCACCGACACGAGCAGGTCGCGCTCCAGCCGCAGGCGCTCGCGCAGCGAGACCGCCAGGGCGACGGCGACGAGCGCGAGCGACAGCGCCAGCCCGATCCAGGTGACGTCGCCCTCGACCACCCTCAGCCTCCTGGCGCCGCGAGCGGGGCGACCAGCCGCCCGGCGTCGAGCCGCACGACGCGGTCGGCGACGCGCGCGAGCTGGCGCTCGTCGTGCGTCACGAGCAGCACCGACACGCCCTCGGCGGCGAGCCGGAGCATCAGCTGCTCCAGCTCGGCGCTCGCACCGGCGTCGAGCGACGAGGTCGGCTCGTCCATCAGCACGACGTGCGGGTCGGTGGCGAGCGTTCGCGCCAGGCAGACGCGCTGCGCCTCGCCGCCCGACAGGGTCTCGGCGTCGCGACCGGCGTAGTCGCCGGGGTCGAGCGCCGCGTGCTCGAGCAGCGCGGCGATCCGCCCCGCGTCCGCCTCGGGGTCCGCGACGCGCAGGTTGTCGGCGACCGTGCCGGGGAACAGGACCGGCTGCTGGAAGACCATCCCCACCTCGCGGCGCAGCCGGAGCGGATCGAGCGTCGCGACGTCCTCGCCGCGATAGCGCACGGTGCCCGAGTCCGGCGCGTCCAGCCGGTTGCAGAGGCGCAGCAGCGTCGACTTGCCTGCGCCCGAAGGGCCGGCGATCGCGGTGACGCCGGCCGCCGGCAGCTCGACGGAGACGTCGTCGAGTCGCGGGCGCTCCTCGCCGGCGACCGTGACGTGCTCGAAGGCCAGCAGCGCGGGTGCCATCGGCGCGGACGCTACGCCGATGCGCAGACGAACGGCGGCCCGACGGCCGCGCGCGATCGTCCGGCGCGGGCGGTCGCTCAGAGCCGGTCGAGCAGCCGGTGGAGGTACAGGTCGCGTCCCCCGTGCGGGCCCTTGACCCCGAAGCCGAGCGATTCGTAGAGGGCGACCGCCGGGCCGTTGGCCTCGTTGACGTCGAGCTCGGCCCGGCTGCAGCCACGCTCGCGGGCGCGGGCGAGCGCGGCCCTGACGAGCCCTCGGCCGAGGCCGGCGCCGCGCGCGTGCGGCTCGACGTAGACATCCTCGACCAGGCAGTCGCCGCCGTCGTGCCAGATGCTGAGCCGGTAGCGGAGCTGCACGATGCCGACTGCCGGGGCGCCCGGGTGGGCCGCGCCGAGCAGGAACTCGGTGCTCGGGTCGTCGATCAGCCGCGGCGCGACCGCGTGGAAGGCCTCGTCGCCGGGGCTGTGGTACCCGAGGTCGTCGCGGAAGGCGATCAGCAGCCGGGCGACCGTCTGCGCCTCGTCAGCTTCGGCGAGCCAGATCCTGGTGTCCGCGGCGGTGGCGGCAGGTCGCCGCCGCAGCTCGCCGGCCCCGGTCATCTACGCCTCGGGTGGAGCGACGATCAGCGCGATCGGGTCGCCGGCCGCGATCGCCGCGCCCTCGACGATCGCCAGCTCCTTGACCACGCCCGCCTTGTGGGCTGTGATCTCGTTCTCCATCTTCATCGCCTCGATGATGCAGAGGATCTGGCCCTCCTCGACGGCGTCGCCCTGCTTGACGAGGATCTTCCACATGTTCCCCTGGAGCGGGGAGGAGAGGAGGTCGGGCCCGCCGCCGGCGCCGGACTTGCGGTCGCCGCGCTTGGGCCTGCGCGGCACCGGGGCGCTTGGGGCGGCCCCGTTCATCGAAGCGCCGCCGCCGAACGGCGGGCCGATGACGTTGACGTCGAAACGGCGGCCGGAGACCTCGACCGTGTAGCTCTGCTCGACGCTCGTGTCCTCGTCCCCGCCGTCGGGGGGCTCGGGCGGTGCGGCCGGGGCGGTCGACTTCAGCCACGCCTTGTCCTCGAGCAGCTCGCGGCAGGTGGAGCCGCGCGCCCACTCGTCGGTCGCGAGGAGCGCCCTGTGGAACGGGATCAGCGTCGTCAGGCCCTCGATCTCGAACTCGTCCAGCGCGCGCAGCATCCGGCTCGTGGCCGAGGCGCGGTCGACGTCCCAGACGATCAGCTTGGCGACCATCGGGTCGTACATCGGGGAGACCTCGCCGCCCTCGCCGACGCCGGAGTCGACGCGCACGCCGGGACCGGAGGGCTCCTTGTAGCGACCGATCCGGCCGGGCGCGGGGGTGAAGCCCTTGGCCGCGTTCTCGGCGTTGATCCGGCACTCGATCGCGTGGCCGCGCAGCACGACCTGCTCCTGCGAGAGCGACAGCGGCTCGCCGGCGGCGGCCCGGATGCCCTCCTTGACGATGTCGACGCCGGTCGTCATCTCGGTGACGCAGTGCTCGACCTGCACGCGGGTGTTCATCTCGAGGAAGAAGTACTCGCCGTCCTGCAGCAGGCCCTCGACGGTGCCTGCGCCGACGTAGCCGACGGCCGTCGCGGCGTCGACGCCGATCTCCCCGATTCGCGCGCGCATCGCCGGATCGACGATCCACTCGGGCGCCGGGGACTCCTCGATCAGCTTCTGGTGGCGGCGCTGGATCGAGCAGTCGCGCTCGCCGAGGTGGATCACGTTGCCGTGGCGGTCCGCGAGCACCTGTACCTCGACGTGGCGCGGGTCGGGGAGGTAGCGCTCGAGGTAGACGCGCGGGTCGCTGAAGAACTTCTCGCCCTCGCGCGAGGCGCCCTCGAAGGCGCCCTCGAGATCGTCCTCTGTCAGCGCGACGCGGAAGCCCTTGCCGCCGCCGCCGCCCGCGGCCTTCACCGCGACCGGGTAGCCGATCTCGTCCTTCGCGATCGCCCGGGCGGCGTCGACCGACTCGACCGTCTGGGTGGTGCCCGGCACGATCGGAACGCCCGCGCTCTTCATCAGCTCGCGCGCGGCGGTCTTGCTGCCCATCGCCTCGATCGCGCTGGCCGGCGGCCCGATGAAGACGATCCCCGCCTCTTCGAGCGCGCGGGCGAACGCCGCGTTTTCGGCGAGGAAGCCGTACCCGGGGTGCACCGCCTCGGCGCCCGACTGGGCGACGACCTCGAGGATCCGCTCGACCTTCAGGTAGCTCTCGGCGGCCGGAGCCGGGCCGAGCAGGTAGGCCTCGTCCGCCGCCTTGACGTGCAGCGCATCGCGATCGATCTCGGAGTACACGGCGACGGTCGGGATTCCGAGCTCGCGGCACGCCCGTACGACGCGGATCGCGATCTCGCCGCGGTTGGCGATCAGGACCTTGCTGAACATGAGGCGGGTGAGGTTACCTGGCGTCTATCGGGGGACAGCGGCTCGAGGCGGTCGCGGCGCGGTCCCCGTCAGCGGCTGGCGAGAGCTGGATCGCCCCAGGGCGACGGCTCGCCGGGCTCACGGCCGACGCCCTCGAGCAGCGCGGCGCGCTGCCACGGGCTGCGCGCCGGCGCGGCGGGCGTCTTCGCCGGCGTCGTCTCGCGCAGGAAGCGTTCGAGCGCCGCCACGAGCGCCGCAGCCTCCTCGGGAGACGCGGACGGAGCGACGATACGCAGCCGCGTGAAGCGCTCGGGCATCACGGGCTGAGCCTAGCGCCGGCGCCGCCGGGAAGGCCCGTGGCGGCTCGAGTCTCGCTCTCCTGCGGGGGGTTCGGGCGCCTCGCTCGAGGTGGGCGTCGAGGAGGTCGCGTGCGCCGTGGACGCTACAGCGGGATGTTGCCGTGCTTGCGCTTGGGCTGGGCGACGCGCTTGGTCTGCAGCGTCTCGAGCGCCGTGACGAGCTTCGGCCGCGTCTCGCGCGGGATGATCACGTCGTCGATGTAGCCGCGCTCGGCGGCCGTGTAGGGATTGGCGAAGCGCGCCTTGTAGTCGGTGATCAGCTTCTCGCGCCGCTCCTCCGGGGTCGGCGAGGAGGCGAGGTCCTTGCGGTAGATGATGT
>JANJTP010000061.1 GCA_024711025.1 Solirubrobacteraceae bacterium | reverse complement strand
CGCCGTCATGCCGAACGCGTCGTGCAGCGCCTTGGCCGGCAGCATCACGACCATCGTCGTGCAGTTGGGGTTGGCGACGATCCCCTTGCGCGCCCCGTCCATCGCCTCCGGGTTGACCTCGCTGACGACGAGCGGGACGTCGGGGTCCATCCGCCAGGCGGAGGAGTTGTCGACGACGACCGCGCCGCCGGCGACGAAGCGCTCCGCCCACGCCCTCGACGTCGAGCCGCCGGCGGAGAAGAGCGCCAGGTCGAAGCCTCGCACGGTCTCCTCGGCAAGCGGCTGGATCGTGCCGTAGCCGGGCAGCTCGCGGCCCGCCGAGCGCTCGCTGGCGAACGGCACGATCGCGTCGGCCTCGAAGCCGCGACGCCGCAGCGTCGCGAGCATGATCTGCCCCACCGCACCGGTGGCGCCGACGACGGCGACCCTCATGACGCGAACTCCCCGAACGGCTGCTCGGGGCGGATCGTGCCCTCGCCCTGCAGCTCGAAGGCGCTGTGCAGCGCTCGTACGGCGTCCGGCACGCGATCGCTCTCGATCACGCAGGAGATCTTGATCGGCGAGGTGGAGATCATCTGGATGTTGATCTGGTGCTCGCCGAGCGTCGTGAAGACCTTCGCGGCGACGCCGGGATGGGACTTCATCCCCGCCCCGACGATCGAGACCTTGCCCATCGACTCGTCGGTCGCGATGCCCCCGATGCCGAGCTCGGCGACGACCGGCGCCAGTGCGCCCTTGGCGGTCCGCAGGTCGTCCCGCGGGACGGTGAACGACATCTCGGCCGGCGCGTCGGCGCTGACCGGATCGTTCTGGATGATCATGTCGACGTTGACGTTGGCTTCCGCGAGCGCGGTGGCGATGCGCCCGGCGACTCCCGGCGTGTCCGGCACGCCGGTCAGCGTGACCCGCGCCTCCCCGGTCGAGTGGGTCACTGCGGTGACGAGGGGGTTCTCCATGGTCTCCTGCTCCGAGACGACGACGGTTCCGGGCGAGTGGTCGAAGCTCGACCGGCAGTGGATACGCACTCCGTGGTTGCGGGCGTACTCGACGCTGCGAAGCTGCAGCACGCCGGCACCGGAGGACGACATCTCGAGCATCTCCTCGAACGAGACGATGTCGAGCTTGCGCGCCTCGGGCACGATCCGCGGATCGGCGGAGAAGACGCCGGGCACGTCGGTGTAGATCTCGCACTCCTCGGCGCCGACGGCGGCGGCGAGCGCGACCGCGGTCGTGTCCGAGCCGCCCCGTCCGAGCGTCGTGACGTCCTTCGACGTCGAGACCCCCTGGAAGCCCGCGACGAGCACGATCTTGCCCTCGTCGAGCGCCGACGTGATCCGATCGGCGCGCACGTCGAGGATGCGGGCCTTGGTGTGCGAGGTGTCGGTGACGATGCCGGCCTGCGAGCCCGTGAGCGAGATCGCCTCGTGCCCGAGGTCGCTGATCGCCATCGCGCACAGCGCGCACGAGACGCGCTCGCCGGTCGACAGCAGCATGTCCATCTCGCGCGGCTCGGGCGCGTCGGAGATCTCGTAGGCGTCGGAGATCAGACGGTCGGTCTCCTTGCCTCGCGCGCTGAGCACTGCGACCACCCGGTGACCGGCCTCGAACTTCTCGACGATCCGCTTGGCGGCCCCCTTGAGGCGCGTCGCGTCGGCGACCGAGGTGCCGCCGAACTTCATCACGATGGTGCCGCCGCTCATTGCGCGTTGAAGGATACGAAGGGCGCCGCGCGGCACCCGGCCACGCCGACCGGGCTCACAGCGCGCGCCTCCCCATCAGCGCCTTGCCGAGCGTGACCTCGTCGGCGTACTCGAGGTCGGCGCCGACCGGCAGGCCGCTCGCGAGGCGCGTCACGACGACCTCCGAGGCGCGCTCGTGCAGGCCGCGGGCGATGTGGAGCGCCGTCGCCTCCCCGGTCGTCGTCGGGTTCGTCGCGAGCACGACCTCGCGGACCGCCGGGCTGGGCGGCGGCGGGCCGGCGACGCGCGCGTAGAGCTCGGCGATCCGCAGATCGTCGGGGTCGACGCCGTCGATCGGCGAAAGCGCCCCGCCCAGGACGTGGTAGCGCCCACGGAACTCGTGCGTGCGCTCGATCGGGATCACGTCGCCGGGCACCTCGACGACGCAGATCAGCGACGTGTCGCGGCGCTCGTCGAGGCAGATCTCGCAGCGAGGGCCCTCAGCGAGGTTGAAGCAGACCTCGCAGAAGCCGATCCGCTCCTTGACCTCGCGGATCGCGTCGGCGAGCGCCGCCGCATCGGCCGGCTCGCTGCGCAGGATGTGGAACGCGAGGCGCTGCGCGGTGCGGGGGCCGATCCCGGGAAGCTTCCCGAGCTCCGTGATCAGTCGCTGGACCGGGGCTGCGTGCACCGCGGCGCGCGACCTACAGCCCGGGGATGCCCAGGCCGCCCAGGCCGCCTGGGCCGCCGAGCCCGCCGGCGATCCCGCCGAGCCGCTTCTCGGCCAGGCCCTGCGCCGCGCGGATCCCCTCGTTGACCGCCGCGAGGACCAGGTCCTGGAGCAGCTCGGGATCCTCGGGGTCGATCGCCTCGGGGTCGATCGTGACCGCCTTGACGACGAGATCGCCGCTGACCTTGACCGTCACCATGCCGCCGCCGGCGGAGGCATCGACCTCCTCGGTCTTGAGCTTCTCCTGCGCCGCGAGCATGTCCTGCTGCATCTTCTGGACCTGCTTGAGCATCTGCTGCATGTTCGGCTGGGGCATCAGGCCGGTCCTTCCTCGTCGGGTTCGGGAACGATCTCCTCGGCCTCGAACTCTCGCACGAGGCGCGCGACGAGCGCCTCACCGGCGAGCTCCTCGGGCTCCGTCGAGGCACCGAGCTCGCGCAACTCGTAGGCGAGACGCAACTCGACCCCGGTCAGCTGCGTCAACGCCTCCGTCAGCGCCTGGCGATGGTCGGGGTTCTCCGCGGCGAGCCGGCGGTTGAACGTGTCGCCGGGATCGAAGGCGATCGTCAGCGTCCGTCCGTCGAGCTCGACCGGCTGCGCCCGGGCGAGCGCCGCGGCGAGCAGCGGCTGCTCGGCGGAGATCGTCTCGACCGCGACCGGCCAGAGCTCCTCGAGCTCGACGAGCGTGAGGGCCGGCCGGCTCGGCGCGACCGTCGGGCGGGCCGGTGGCGCGGGTGTGAGGGATGGCGCGGGTGTGAGGGGTGGCGCGGGTGTGAGGGGTGGCGCGGTGACGGGTGTGACGGTGGCGGCCGTGGGCGCCACCGCGTCCGTCTCCTCCGAGGCGGGCGCCACCGCGTCCGTCTCCTCCGAGGCGGGCGCGACAGGGGGCGGAGCGAAGATCGGCGCCGCAGCAGCATCGGTCGGAGCAGCGGGCGGCCCGGCCGCGCCAGCGGTCTCCGTCTCCGTCGACGCCGGGGAGTCGAGCCCGATGACGGGCGCCGGCCGTTCCGGCGGCGCCTGGGCCGGCGGAACGCCTTCGCCCGCGAGCGCCGCCTCGAGCCGCCCGATCCGCGCGAGCAGCGCCTTCGTCGACGGGTCCACCCTCGGTGCTGCGGCCTTCACGAGTGCCAGCTCGAGCTGCGTGCGCGGATCGGCGCCGTCCTTGATCGCGCGCAGCGCGTCGGCCAGCAGGTCGAGCAGCCGTACGGCGTCCAGCTGGGTCATGCGCTCGGCCTGCTCGAGCAGCCGCGCATCGCGGTCAGGCGTGACGCGCAGCTCGACGGGGACCCGTCCGAGCGTCCGCGCGACGAGCAGCTCGCGGGCGTGTGCCTCGAGGTCGCGGATCGCGGCGCCGAGGTCGCGTCCGGTCGCGGCGAGCCCGGCGGCGGCCCGCAGCGCCGCCGCCGCGTCGTGGGCGGCGATCGCGTCGAGCCCGCCGAACAGCAGGTCGTCGTCGACGGCGCCCAGCACCGCGAGCACGTCGGGCGCGGCGATGCTCGTGCCGGTGTACGTCACGAGCTGCTCGAGCGTGCCGAGCGCGTCGCGGAACGAGCCGGTGGCGTGGCGCGCGAGCAGCGCGAGCGCGTCCGGCGCGATCTCGATGTCCTCCCGCTCGGCGACCCGGCGCAGCACCGCGCCGAGCTGCTCGACGGTCGGCCTCGTGAAGTCGAAGCGATGGCAGCGGTCGACGACCGTCGGCAGCACCTTCTGCGCCTCCGTCGTCGCCAGGACGAAGATCGTGCTGGGCGGCGGCTCCTCGAGCGTCTTGAGGAACGCGTTCCACGCCTGGGGCGTCAGCATGTGCGCCTCGTCGAGGATGTAGACCTTCGCCCGACCGGAGACCGGCGCGAAGGCGACGCTTTCACGCAGCTCGCGGATGTCGTCGACCGAGTTGTGCGACGCGGCGTCCATCTCGATCACGTCAAGCGAGCCGGCGCTCTGGATCGCCAGGCACGACGCGCACTTGCCGCAGGGCTCGCTCGTGGGCCCGTGCTCGCAGTTCAGGCAGGCGGCGAGGATCTTCGCCATCGAAGTCTTGCCGGTGCCGCGAGAGCCGACGAACAGGTACGCGTGATGCACCTTGTCCTGCTCGATCGCGTTGCGCAGCGTGCGAACGACGTGCTCCTGCCCGACGACGTCCGCGAAGGTGCGCGGACGGTGGCGACGGTAGAGCGACGGGCCGGCGGACACGAAGGCCGAGGGTACTCCACGGTCCGGCGCGGGCGGCGCGCCCCGGGTAGCCTGCGCCGGCGTGGACGAGATGCTGCTCGACAACCTGCTGGACTGGCTGCGGATCCCGTCGATCTCGACCGGCGGCGGCGATCCGGCCGACATGCACCGGGCCGCCGAGCTCGTCTGCGCTCGCGTGCGCGCCGCCGGCGGCAGCGCGGGCATCGTCGACGACCTCGGCGGCAGCCCGATCGCGGTCGGTGAGCTGCGCGCGGCCGACCCGAAGGCGCCGACGGTCCTGATCTACGGCCATTACGACGTGCAGGGCGTCGGCGACCCGGACGCCTGGATCACGCCGCCGTTCGAGCCCGACCTGCGCGGCGGACGCATCTACGCCCGGGGCGCCGCCGACGACAAGGGGAACTTCCTGCCGCTGCTGCACGCCGCCTGCGCGCTGGCGGCCGCGGGCGAGCTGGCCGTCCACGTGCGGGTGGTCGTCGAAGGCGAGGAGGAGGTCGGCGGTGCCGCGGTCGAGCGCTGGCTCGAGCGCGACACGCGCGGCGCCGACTGCGCGATCGTCTTCGACGCGGCGATGGAGGACGTCCACACCCCGGCGATCACGATCGGGCTGCGGGGCATGGTCGGGCTGTGGCTGACGGTGCGCGCCCAGCCGCGCGACCTGCACTCGGGGCTCTACGGCGGCGTCACGCTCAACGCCGTCCACGTGCTGCACCGGCTGCTCGCGGAGGTGCTGCCGGGCCCAAGCGGCGTGCTGCGCGACGAGCTCCGCGAGGGGGTCGAGCCGCCGTCGCAGGCGGAGCTCGACTCCTGGACGGAGCTGCGCCCGGCCCGCGAGGCGCTGGAGGAGGTGGCCGCGCGCGAGGTCGCGCCCGGTGCCGCCGACACCTGGCGCGAGCGGACCGGCGCCGACGCCTCGCTCGACGTCAACTGGATCGAGGCCGGCGCGCAGCGCACGGTCGTCCCCGCGCAGGCGCGGGCGTTCCTCACGCTGCGACTCGCGCCGCGCCAGGAGCCCGAGCGCCTGCGCGCGACGCTCGAGCGGCTGCTGCGCGAGGCGCTGCCGCCCGGCGCGGAGCTCGAGATCGAGTCGGTGACCGCCGAGCCGGCGCTGTTCGACAACGGCCTGCCGGCGATCCGGCTGGCGCAGAGGGCGATCGAGCGAGCGACCGGGATGCGCTGTGCGCTCGTGCGCACCGGCGGCTCGATCCCGATCGTCGCGGCGCTCGCGCGCAAGGGCATGCCGGTGATCGTCAGCGGCTTCGGGACGGCGGAGGACGAGATCCACGCCCCGAACGAGTCCTACCGGCTGGAGTCGCTGGAGCTCGGCGACCGCGCCGGGCGTGAGCTGCTGCGCGCGCTCGCCGCGCTGCCGCGCGCCGGCGCATGACGCGGTCCGCGCGGCTCGCCGCCGGCGTCGGCGCGCTGGCCGCCCTGCTCTGGCTGCTGACGGGCCGCGGGCTCGTCAACTACGACACGCTGTACTCGCTGGTCTGGGGCCGCGAGCTGGCGCAGGGCGCGCTCCCCGGCTTCGACGTGCCGCTGGCGCCGACCCCCCACCCGCTCGGCACGCTCCTCGGCGTGCTCGCCGCGCCGTTGAGCCTGACCGGCGAGGCGGCGGTCCATGGCCAGGCGGCGCAGACGGCGACGCTCGTGCTCGCGTTCCTGGCGCTCGCGGCGCTCGGCTGGGTCGTCTTCGCGCTCGGCTCGGCATGGCTCGACCCGTGGGCGGGCGCGCTCGCGGCGGCGATCCTCCTGACGAGCCGCCCGGTGCTCGACTTCGGCGCCCGCGCCTACATCGACATTCCCTACCTGACGCTCGTGCTCGGCGCCCTGCTCGTCGAGACGCGCCGCCCGCGAGCGGGGCTGCCGGTGCTCGCGCTGCTCGCCGTCGCCGGGCTGATCCGCCCGGAGGCGTGGCTCTTCTCGGCGGCGTACGTCGCCTACCTGCTGTGGCGCGGCGAGCGAGATGCCCGACGGCTTGCGCTGCTGTGCGCCGTCGCGGCGTCGGGACCGGCGGCCTGGATGCTCGTCGACTGGGCGCTCGCGGGAAGCCCGCTGCACTCCCTCACCGGGACTCGCGAGTCGGCCCGCACGCTCGGCCGGATCACGGGGCTCGGCGCGGCGGCGACCACCGCTCCGCGGCGGATCGGCGAGATCCTGCGCGAGCCGGCGCTCGTCGGTGCGGTGGGGGGCCTGGTCCTCGGCTGGCTGTGGCTGCGTACGCGGATCCGGCTCGCCGTCGTGGCCGGCGCCGTCGCGCTAGCGGCCTTCTGCGTCCTTGCCGCCGCCGGGCTGCCGATCCTCGGGCGCTACCTGCTGCTGCCGGCGGCACTCGGCGCGATCCTCTGCGGGGCCGGCGTCTTCGGCTGGCGGCTGCTGCCGGCGGGCCACCCGCGCCGGCGGCTCTGGGCGTGGTTCGGCGCGTTCGTGCTCGTGCTGTTCGTCGTCTTCGCCCCGGCCCAGGCGGGGCGCATCTCCGACCTGCGCGCCGCGCTCGCGCGACAGGACCAGATCCAGGACGACCTGCGCGCGCTCGTGCGCGACCCCCCGGCGCTGGTGCGGGGCTCCTGCGCGCCGGTCGGCGTGCCGAACCATCGTCCGGTGCCGCTGCTGGCGCTGTGGCTCGACCTGCCGGCCGAGCAGATCGTCAGCCTGCAGGGGCGCACGATCGGCCTCGGCGAGTACGTGCGCCCCGCGACGCCCGCCGTCGCCCGCGACTACGTGCTCGACCGCCGCGACCTCGACCGCGCGATCCCCCCGCCGCCGCCGGGCTTCACGGCGGCCGGCGGCAACCGGAGCTGGCGCGTCTACATGCGCTGCGCGCCGCCTGTGGAGGTCGGCTCGGAGGTGGAGTGAGAGCGGGGCGCGAAGCGGACCGTGCACCCTCCGTCGTGGCCGGTCTGCGGGCACCGGCGTCGAGGCCGTGGCTCCGGCTCGGGGGACCCCGCCACGCCCGCCGGACACCGCTTAAGGCTGCTTCCTTCCGGACCTGACCTGGTTCACGGACCGACGTCGCACGGGACCCGGGCCATCGACACCACGTTCGGCGCGGCGACACCGCAGGCCTGCGCCCCTCGGAAGGGGATTCAGCCTCGCTAGAGCGGATTGCGAGTACAGGGCACCGCTACCTCCCCGCCTAGCACGGTCCGAGAGGGAGTGTATCGACCGGGGCGCACAGGCACGGCTCGGCGCCCGCCGCTGCCGACCCTCAGCCGGCGTCCCGGAACGCGAGCAGCGCGTCCACGGGGGGATGGTCCGCGCCGAACGCCTCGACGAACGACGCGTTCGTGTGGTCGTGGTACCCCTCGAACACGATCACGCTGAACCCCAGCGCCCGGAGATCCTCGGGCTCCCACGCGGATCGATGCCGTTGGAGCTCCTCGCCGCCGAGCCCGAACGCATCGTGGTCGTCCTGCGGGAACTCGCCGCGCGGCGTGAAGAGGACCACGCGCTTCGCGGCCACCCCGGTCGCCTGGCGCAGCATCTCGCGCGCATCGTCCGGCGGGAGGTGCTCGAGGACGTCGATCGCCGTGACGAGCTCGACCGCGCCGGGGACGAAGAGCCGCTCGAGATCGAGCGCCGAGGCGTTGACCGGGACCGCGTCCGCCACCTCGCGGTGCTCGAGGTAAGGGCGGTGGGCATCGAGGCCGACCCGGACCGCGCACTTCATCCCGGCCAGGGACCGCATGACGCCGGTCCCGACGTCGAGCACGCTGCGGCAGTCGGCGGTGAGGATGCGCAGGCACTCGCGGTAGGCCGGGCGGGTGGTGGAGGACTCACCGGTGGCACGTGCCTCGGCACAGGCCGCACGGGCCCGCGGCGCGTCTTTCAGCAGCCGGCCGGCACACGAGCGGAGCGACCGCACCGGGCCGGACACGTCAGCGCGTGCTCCCGACGAGGAACTTCACGACCCGCTCGGCGACGTTCCGGTGGAGCGCGCCCTCGTAGGGCGACTCCCAGTCGGGCTCGGTGGCGAGCATGACCTGCACGCACTCGAGGATGCGCTCACCGCTCACGACGCCGGAGAGGAGGTTCGAGCCGCACTCGACGGTCTCGGGCCGCTCCGTCGTATCGCGGCAGGTGACGGTCGGGACCTTGAGCAGGCTGCACTCCTCCTGGACCGTCCCCGAGTCGCTGATGACGCAGCGCGCGTCCGCCTCGAGGCGGACGAAGTCGGGGAAGCCGAACGGCTCGTGGAGCCGGACGCGGGGATCGAGGCGCACACCCTGCTGCTCGAGCTTCCCGCGGGTGCGCGGATGCACGCTCCAGACGACCGGCAGGTCGAGCTCGCGTGCGACCGCCTCGAGGCCGTCGCAGATGATCCGCAGGCGTTCGGGGACGTCCACCGACTCCTGCCGGTGCGCCGTCACGAGCACGTACCCGCGCTCTTCGAGGCCGAGGCGCTCGAGCACGTCGGATGCCTCCCAGAGCGGGCGGAAGTGCTCGAGGATGTCGGTGATCGGGTTCCCGGAGACGAGGATCCGGTCCGCGCCGATGCCCTCTTGCAGGAGGTACTCGCGCGAGCGCATCGTGTAGGGCAGCAGCCAGGTGCTGATGTGGTCGATGAGCCGGCGGTTCTTCTCCTCCGGCACCGACCAGTCGAAGCACCGGTTCCCGGCCTCCATGTGGAAGATCGGGATGTTCAGGCGCGCCGCGGGGATCGCGGCAAGGCCGCTGTTCGTGTCCCCGAGGATCAGCAGCGCGTCGGGCCGCTCCTCGATCATCACCGCCTCGCTGCGGGAGATGATCTCCCCGATCTGCTCGCCGGCCCGCTCGGCGCGGATGCCGAGGTACGTGTCGGGCGCGGCGATCTCGAGCTCGTCGAAGAAGATGTCGGAGAGCCGGGTGTCGAAGTTCTGCCCCGTGTGCACCAGGTGGTGCTCGATCCCGACCTCCGCGAGCCGGCGGAACACCAGCGCAAGGCGGATGAGCTCCGGCCGGGTGCCGGCGACCGTCAGGACCTTCATCCAACCAGCCCGGGCTCGTCGACCGCCAGGTCCGTGAAGGCACCGATGGCCACCAGTGCGGCAAGCCGCTCCCCGGTGACGATCGCGTCGGCCGACGAGTAGTCGCCGGTGAGCGGGCGGGGCGAGTCGTCTTCGCCGAAGTCGGGGAGCATCGGTCGCATGGCAAAGTAGTCGCCGCGATCGACCGTGCGGTATGCCTCCTCCTCGGAGATCAGCAGCTCGTGGATCTTCTCCCCGGGCCGGATCCCGGTGATGACGGTCTCGACGCCACTGTCGCCGATGAGGATCTCGGCGATGTCGGTCACCCGCGCCGAGGGCATCTTCGGGATGTAGATCTCACCCCTGCGCGCCTCGCGGAACGCGGTGAACACCGTGTCGACCGCCGCCTCGAGGGTCATGAGGAAGCGGGTCATGTCCGGCGTGGTGATCGTCACCGGACCACCGGTGGCGATCTGGTGCTTGAACAGCGGGATCACCGAGCCGCGCGACTCGAGGACGTTCCCGTACCGGACGGCGACGAGCCGGCAGTCGTCGTTGTCGAGGTTGCCCTCGACGATGAGCCGCTCCTGGATCGCCTTCGTCATGCCCATCACGTTCACGGGCTTGCAGGCCTTGTCCGTCGAGATGCCCATGACGACCTTCGGGCGCCCGGACTGCCGCACGGCACGGACGACGTTCTCCGTCCCCATGACGTTCGTGGCCGTCGCCTGGGCGGGGAAGTACTCGCAGGTCGGGACCTGCTTCATCGCCGCGGCGTGGAAGATGACGTCCGAGCGCGAGACGGCGTCGACCACGCTCGCGTAGTCGCGCACATCGCCGATCCGGAACTCGATCAACTGGTCGAAGTTGTGGTAGACGATGTCGTCGGACGCAGCCTCCGCGTTCTTCCAGCGCGTCTTCATCGCATACTGCTTCGCCTCGTCCCGCGACAGGATGATCAGGCGCTCCGGGCGGCCCAGCTCACCGGCGAGCAGCCGGCGCACGAGCGTCTGCCCGAGCGAGCCGGTTCCGCCGGTGATGAGGACCACGGCGCCATCGAGATCTTCGGTCATCGTCTGCCTTCCTCGAGCTCGGAGAGCATCTGGTCCCACGACGGAGCCTCGATGCCCGTGGCAGCGCGAAACGGCGACGAGTCGAGGGCGCGGTTGACGTGTGGCTCGTCCACCGGCCGAATCTCGCAGGTCATCCCGAGCACATCGCGTAGTGCCACCAGAAGATCGAACTTCGCGATCGGGTCCGCGGAGACCTGCCAGAGACCGGTCATGTCCGGGTGCTCCACGATCAGCCGTCCGACGATCCGTGCGAGAGCACGGGTCGTGAAACCGGAGAACACCGCGTTCGTGTACCCCGAGACCTCGCGCCCGTCCTGGGACGCGAACCACTCGAGCAGGCCGCTCGCGCGCTCGAGCTCCCAGCCGATGATCGAGGTGCGCAGCGTCAGCCCGGGCGCCGCCGTCACCTCGCCGAGGAGCTTCGAGAGGCCGTAGAGGTCGCGCGCGTCCGGGCGGTCGTCCTGCTTGTAGGCGGCCGGTGCCGGGAGCTCGCCCGAGAAGACGCAGTCGGTGCTGACGTGGATGAGCCGGGCGCCGCGCGCGGCGCAGGACTCGTTGAGCCGGTGCGGGAGCAGCGCGTTGATCGCGATCGCCGGCACCGGGCGGCTCGCCTCGTCGAGCTGCTTCACGAGGCCGACCGCGTTGATGACCACCGCGGGGCGCAGCCGGCCGATCAGCGCGTCGATGCCGTCGGGATCGAGCGCGTCCATCTCGTGGAGCGGTACCGCGAGGCCGAGCCGCTGCGCGCGCGCCGCGTCGCGGACGCCGCCATGGACCTCGAAGGCGGACGCCAGCTCGTCGCAGATGACGTGGCCGAGCATCCCGGTGGCACCGAGCACCAGGACGAGGGTGGGAGGCGCGGCGCTCGGCTGGTCTGTCATCGGTCCCTCAGGCTCATCAGGAGTTCGCGGGCGGCGGCGCGGACGCGCACCGCGTCATGGCGCTCGACTGCGAGCTCCCGTGCGCGACGAGCGCGGATGGTACCGGTGGCCGGGTTGTCCAGAACGCGCCGCAAGCCGCGCGCCAGCGCATCGTCGTCCGCCGTGTCCACGACCTCGGCGAAGTCCTCTCGTCGCGCGTACTCGGTGATGTGGGACCCCGCCGGGGCGTGGATGAGCAGCGGCACGCCGGCGGCCATGTACTCCGGCAGCCGGGCGGGCGTGGCCGTCGCGATGAGCTCCGGGTGGGCCGTGCCGAAGCTCAGGCCGAGGAAGGCGACGTCCGCGCGGCGCACGCGCTGCTGGAAATCCTCGGGCGAGGTCCGCGGCTCGACACGGTCGGCCTCGATGCCCGCGGCGCGCAGCTCCTCCGCGTCGCCGACGACCGTCAGGCGCACCCCGTCCGTCCGAGCGCAGACCCGCGCCAGCCGGCGCAGCGCCTCCTCCTGCGCCCAGTACATCGCGCCCGCGTAGAGCACCTCCCGCTCGGCGCCGGGAGCGCCGGCTCCAGCGGGTCCCGCCGCCGGCTCGAGGCCGGCGTCGACGGGCGTCGGGAGCACGAAGGCGGGGGCGCCGTACTTGCGCTCGTAGTGGTCGGACATCTCCTGCGCATGGCAGATGAGCGCGTCGGCGGACCGCCAGAGGGGTCCCTCGAGCCGGGCGGCGACCCAGCGGTCCACCTCCGCGTACGCGTTCTCCTCCCAGAGGTCGAAGACCCAGATCAGATGCGGGACCCCCGCCAGCCGCGCGGCGACGGTGCCCGCGACGACGGAGAACCCGTTGTCGGCCACGCTGAGCACCCAGGACGCCCGGCGCCGACGGATGATGGCCGCGCCGATGACACCGGCGAGCACCGCGAGCACGAGGTCGAGCGCCGCAGTGACGGCTCGGCCGACGAGGCTTCCCGTGAACCAGCCGGGGGTGCGCAGGAACCACCGGTAGTCCCCCGGGATGGTGGGGCCGCCGGCCTTGACCTGGCGGCGGAAGTGGCGGTCGGTCAGCGTCACGACCTCGATGGGGTCGAGCCCGGAGAGCACGCGCCGCAGCACGACCGTCGAGCCACCGCTCTTCGGCGGCGCGAGCGCGTGGAGGTAGAGCAAGGTCGGCATGCTCACGCGGCTCGTCGCCCGGCCCGCGCCGCCCGCACGCCCTGCTGCCCGAGATCGCACAGGGTGACGATGTCCGCGACCCCGGGAAGCAGTGCCCGCGGGCCGATCCCCGACGCGCGGACGAAGATCACGAGGCCCGCGACCATGACGCCGATGTAGACGAGCGATGAGACGATCGCCGCACCGGACATCCCCCACTCGCCGACGGCGGCCCAGTACAGCGGCAGGCTGGCGAGCATCCCGGTGAGCTGGATGACGGTCGTCACGGTCGGGCGCTCGAGCGCCGCGATGATGTACAGGCTGAGCAGGTACCAGACCGTCAGCGCGACCGCTCCCGGGAGCAGGAGCACGAACGGCGTCGCGGTCGGCTCGAAGTCGGCGCCGAAGAGCAGCCTGACCAGCGGATCGGAGACCGCCGCCAGCAGCACCGCGACGGGCAGGACGACGAGCAGCACGATCCGCACCATGCGGGCCATGAGCTCCCCCGCGTCCGCGTGCGAGCGGCTGCCGACGTGGCTCGCGCCCGCGGTGTAGACGACCGCGCCGAGGCTCGAGAGGCGCTCGGCGAGCGTCGACGCGAGCGAGTAGAAGCCGACCGCCGCCGGGCCGGACCGGGCGCTGATGAACAGCACGTCCGCGCGGAGGAACCCCTGGTGGGAGATCGTCCCGATGTGCGAGCGCAGGCCGAACCCGAAGAGCTCGCGCAGGTCGGAGCGCGTAGGCGCGCGCACCCCTCCCATCCTGCGGGCGGCCTCGAAGCCGATGCCGACCGCCGTCATCGCCGCAACCACGAGCCAGGCGGTCAGCGCCCACACGACGGTACGGCCGCCGAGCTCGAGCGCGAGGATCGTGACCGGCACTGCCGCCACGCCGGCGACGATGCCGATGGCGGACAGCTCGGGGATGCGTCCGATGCCCGTGAGCAGGGCGCCCGCGAGCCGCGCGTAGAGAGCGAGTCCGACACCCCCGACCACGAACCAGGCGTCGGTCATCGTCATGCCGTCCAGGACGTTGTCCCGGAGCAGGGGGTAGAACACCGGAACGGCGACGGCGGTGACCGCCGTGATCGCGAGGCTCAGTCCGAGCACGGAGCCGTGGAGCCGGGCCCGCGGAACCCGGTCCTTCGTCGCGAAGACCAGGCCGCTCGTGGAGAGGCCGAGATCGCCGACGAGCACGATCAGGCCTGCGACGAACGTGGTCAGGAAGTAGATGCCCCGGCTCGACGGGCCGAGATAGCGAGCGATGATGACCGCGAGCGCGAGGCCCGAGACGATCGTGACGACCATCGCGATCGTCCCCCACGCGCTGCCACGGGCGACGCTCGCAGCCTCGATCCCGTCGCGGAGATCGTCGAGGTCCTCCTGCGAGGCACCGGCACGGTGGGTGTGGTCGGGCGCCACGGGGGCGAGCGTAGTGCGTGGATCGACGGCGGCGTCCCCTCCCGTCAGCCGGTCGATCGCGTCGATCGCGCGAGCGGTTCCCGTGAGCGCCGGGCACCTCGCAGGCCACCCGGCCTCGCTAAAGTCCCGGACTCCCGGGCGCGTAGCTCAGCGGGAGAGCGCTCGCTTCACACGCGAGAGGTCGCTGGTTCGATCCCAGCCGCGCCCATCCACTAGGTCTTCGGTCCACGGGTCGGGCAGGAAGCAGCAGGAAGTGCTATGCGCAACGCTATGCTCATCGCATGACAGTCCAGCTCGTCACCCGCGTCCCGGACTCGATCGTGGAGGCGGTTGACGACCTCGTGCGGGCAGGGGTGTTCGCGTCGCGCTCGGATGCGGTCAGAGCGGGCCTCGAGACAGTGGTCGAGCGGGAACGGCGCGATGCGATCGCACGCGCGATCGTCGACGGCTACCGGCGGATCCCGCAGGACGCCGACGACCTGACGTGGTCGGACGCGGCGACCGCGGCGATGATCGCCGAGGAGCCCTGGTGAGCGAGCCTCGCCAGGGCGAGGTGTGGTGGGCCGAGGCCGAGGACAAGCGCCGCCCCGTGCTGGTCGTCACCCGCAACGACGCCATCCCCGTCCTGCGACGCCTCGTCGTCGCTCCGGTGACGCGGACCGTTCGCGGGATCCCGACCGAGGTCGCGCTCGGTGAGGCCGAGGGCCTCCCGACACCGTGCGCGGCTTCGTTCGACAACCTGCAGCCGCTGAACCGCCACCTGCTGACCGAGCGCGTGGGCGGACTCTCCTCGACCCGGCACGACGCGGTGTGCCGCGCCCTCGCCGCCCTCGCGGACTGCTGAGCACGCCGCGGCGACGCTCACCCTCGCCTCGCGCGCGCGGGCCCTCAGGCAGCCACCGCGAGGGCACGGACCCGCTCGCTCACCGTTCGGACGTGGGTGAGGACCTGGCGCTCGGCGCCGTCGTCGCGGCTGTGCGCGATCCGGCGCACGGTGGCCAGGTCGCCGATCTGGGCGCGGGCGCTCCGGATCTGCTCGCCGATCGTCACGAAAAGGGACCGGACGTCCTTGGCGTCGCTCGCGCGGGCGGCCTCGATCCGCCCGTTGACCTCGAGGGCGCGCATGGTCTCGAGGCTGCTCGAGAGCCCACCGACGTGGCGAAGGATGGCCGCGAGGTGGCGGATGTGGCCCTTGGGGTCGGTACGCGAGAAGAAGAGCTCGTGGATGCCGAACGCGGACTCGGCCTCGCGGATTGCGGTCTGGGAGCGCATGGGTGCTCGAGGGCGCAGGTGATCGGGCACCGGCGGACGGGCAATCGGCAGCCGACGAGCCGACTTGAGGCGCCTCCTCACGGCTGCACGCCGCCCTGCCCTGCGCGACCCCGCGCGGACCGCCGCGGGGAGACGCTTCACCCCGCTGGCCGGAAGCGCTCACCCCGCTGGCCGGAAGCGCCCACGCGGACCGGGGGCGCCCCTGCCACACTCGCCCTATGCCCATCCGCATCAAGCGGATCTACGACCCACCGGGCCCAGGCGACGGCCATCGCGTGCTGGTCGACCGCCTGTGGCCGCGAGGCGTCTCGAAGGAGCGGGCGGCACTCGACGGCTGGGCGAAGGAGATCGCCCCGAGCCACGAGCTACGTCGCTGGTACCACGCGCGGGAGCGCCCGTTCGAGGAGTTCGCCGAGCGCTACCGTGCCGAGCTCGACGGCCGCGACGAGGAGCTCACGGAGCTTCGCGCACTGGCCCGATCCCAGACGGTGACGCTGCTCACGACGGCCCACGACGTCGAGCGCAGCAACGCGTCCGTGCTGGCCGGGCTGCTCGGCTGACGCCCACGACCCGCCGGACGAGCATTCCGACCTGATCGGTTGGACATGTGCTATCACTCTCGGCCACGCGCCGTTAGGGCCACCTAACACCGTCCGGGCGTTCGCTTCCGGGCGCTGGGACACGGCCATCACCGCGGCGCGCAGATCATCACCGCTTCTCGAGGGGACCCACGACATGAGACTGGCCCGTTCCATCCTTCCGATGGTCGCTGCGGCGACCATCGCCGTCGGCCTGGCCGCCTGCGGCGGAGACGACGCCGGCGAGAGCGCCGGGGCGGGCGGCGACAAGTCGACGCTGACCATCTACTCGGGACGCGACGAGGCCTTCGTCGGCCCGCTCGTCGATGCGTTCGAGAAGGAGAGCCCCGACACGGAGATCAAGGTCCGCTACGGCGACAGCGCCGAGCTGGCCGCGACGATCCGCGAGGAGGGCGATCGCAGCCCGGCGGACGTCTTCTTCAGCCAGGACGCCGGCGCGCTCGGCGCGCTGCAGGCCGAGGGGCTCCTCGCGAAGCTGCCTGACGCGACGCTCGGCAAGGTCGACAAGGCCTACCGCTCGACCGCCGGCGACTGGGTCGGCACGAGCGGCCGCGTACGGGTCCTCGCCTACGACCATCGCAAGCTGACGGCGAGCGACCTCCCCGCCTCCGTCTTCGACCTAACGAAGCCCGAGTGGAAGGGGAAGGTCGGCTGGGCGCCCACGAACGCCTCGTTCCAGTCGTTCGTCACCGCGATGCGCAAGACCGAGGGCGAGGACAAGACCCGCTCCTGGCTCGAGGGCATGCAGGCCAACGCGACCAAGTCCTACGAGAAGAACGGCGTGATCCGCGACGCGATCGCCTCGGGCGAGATCGAGGTCGGGCTGATCAACCACTACTACGTCCTCGAGGCGATCAAGGAGGGCGAGGCCGACGGCGAGACGTACCCGGTGAAGCTGCACTTCTTTCCGGGCGGCGACATCGGCTCGCTCGTCAACGTCGCCGGAGTCGGCATCCTGAAGAGCGCGAAGCACGGCGATCTCGCGCAGCGCTTCGCCGACTTCCTCCTCGCGACGCCCCAGCAGAAATACTTCGCCGACGAGACCAGCGAGTACCCGCTCGCCGACGCGGTCCCCCAGGATCCCTCGCTGCCGGCGCTCGGCGACATCCAGCAGCCGGACGTCGACCTTGCCGATCTGGCGGACCTGAAGGGCACGCTCGCGCTGCTCCAGGACGCCGGGGTGCTGTAAGCAACGGCGATGGCGACGATCGCGGTCCGACCGCGAGAGCGGATGGCGAGACGGAGGCGGGCCGGAAGGCCCGCCTCGTCGCCGTTGCTCGTCGCGAGCGCGGTCGTCGCCGCTGCCTGCGCGCTGCCGGTCGGCTACCTCGCCGTCGTCGTCGCCGGCGAGCCGCGCGCGGCCTTCGAGGCGGTGTGGGAGCCCGAGACGCTGGCGCTGCTGGCCCGCAGCCTCGGGCTCGCGCTCGCGGTCGGCTTCGGCGCCACGGCGCTTGCCGCTCCGCTCGCCTGGCTGACCGTGCGCAGCGACCTGCCCGGCCGGCGCACCTGGACGGTGCTCGTGACGCTGCCGCTGGTGCTGCCGAGCTACATCGCCGCCTACCTCCTGGTCTCTGCGCTCGGCCCCCGTGGCGAGCTGCAGGGGCTGCTCGAGCCGCTCGGCATCGAACGGCTGCCTAGCATCTACGGCTTCGTCGGCGCCTGGCTGGTGCTCGTCGTCGTGACGTACCCGCTGGTGCTGCTGCCGATGCGCGCGGCGCTCGCGCGGATGGACCCGGCGCTGGAGGACGCGGCGCGCGGCATGGGCGCCAGGCGCCTGCGGCTCGCCCGCACGGTGATCGCGCCACAGCTCGCACCGGCGGCCGGCGCGGGTGCGCTGCTCGCGGCGCTCTACGCGCTGTCCGACTTCGGCGCCGTCTCGATCCTGCGCTTCGACTCGTTCACGCGCGTGATCTACCAGTCCTACCGCGCGAGCTTCGACCGCACCGGCGCGGCGGCGCTCGCGGCGCTGCTCGTGCTCGTCATGGCCGCGCTCCTGGCTCTGGAGGCGCGCGCGCGGCACCGGCGCGCCTACTTCCGCAGCGCGCCGGGGACCGCGCGCCGCGCCGCGATCGTGCCGCTCGGGCGTTGGCGCTGGCCGGCGCTCGCCTTCTGCGCGCTCGTCGGCGGGATCGCCTTCCTGCTCCCGGTCGGGATGCTGGTCTACTGGACGACGCGCAGCGTCGCGGGCGCCACCGACTGGAGCGCGACGCTGTCCGCCGCCCGCGGATCGCTGCTGATCGCGGCGCTTGCCGCGCTGGCGACGACGCTCGCAGCCCTGCCCGTCGCCTGGCTCGGCGCACGCCACCCGGGACGCCGCACCCGGCTCGTCGAGGCCGCGAGCACCTCGGGCTATGCGCTGCCCGGGATCGTCGTCGCGCTGGCGCTGGTCTTCTTCGGCATCCGCGCCGCGCCGGCGCTCTATCAGACGCTGGCGATGCTCGTGCTGGCGATGGTCGTGCTGTTCCTGCCGCTCGCCGCCGGCTCGACGCGCGCTGCGCTGCTGCAGGTGCCGCCGCGCCTCGAGGAGGCCGCCCGCGGCATCGGGCGCTCGCCGCTCGGGGCGGCGCTGAGCATCACGCTGCCGCTCGCGCGGGGCGGCGTGCTGGCCGGGGCCGCCCTCGTCTTCCTCGCCGCGATCAAGGAGCTGCCCGCCGTGCTGCTGCTGTCGCCGATCGGCTTCGACACGCTGCCGGCGCTGATCTGGCGGGAGACGACGCGCTCGTTCTTCGAGAGCGGGGCCGCCCCCTCGCTGGTGCTGCTGGCGGTCTCCGCACTGCCGCTCTGGCTGCTCGTCGGGCGAGCCCGGTGACCCGGCCCAGCCGATAGCTGCGACCATGCGGGGGATGGATGCGGTTGCGGCACACGTGGCGGCGTGCCCGATCTCGGCCGAGGGCGAAGCCCCGATCGTCGTCTCCTGCCGCGGGCTGTACAAGAGCTTCGGCGACGTGCGCGCCGTCGACGGCCTCGACCTCGAGCTCCCGTCCGGCGCGATCGGAGCGCTACTGGGGCCGAGCGGCTGCGGTAAGACCACGCTGCTGCGGCTGATCGCGGGCTTCGAGCGACCCGACGAGGGAAGCATCGCGATCGGCGACGCGACGGTCTCCGACGGGAGCCGCTTCGTGCCGCCCGAGCGACGACGCACGGGAATGGTGTTCCAGGACTACGCGCTCTTCCCGCACCTCGACGTCGCCGGCAACGTCGGCTACGCCCTGGGACGCCGGCCCGATGCAGCGCGTGTACGCGAGGTCCTGGCGCTGGTCGGGCTCGAAGGGCTCGGCGCGCGCCGACCGCACGAGCTGTCCGGCGGCCAGCAGCAGCGCGTCGCCCTCGCCCGCGCGCTCGCGCCGACGCCCGCCCTGATCCTGCTCGACGAGCCGTTCTCCAACCTGGACGCCGCGCTGCGCGACCGCGTCCGCGGCGAGGTGCGCTCGATCCTGCGGGCGGCGCGGGTGACGGCGCTGCTCGTCACGCACGACCAGGAGGAGGCCCTGAGCCTTGCCGACACGGTGGCGGTCATGCGGGCCGGGCGGATCGAGCAGGCCGGCACGCCCGAGGAGGTCTACGGCTCGCCGGCGAACCGCTGGGTCGGCGAGTTCCTCGGCGAGATCGACGTGCTTCCCGGCGAGGCCGGCGCCGGCGTCGCCTCCTGCGCGCTCGGCCGCGTGCCGGCGCCGCGAGACCTGACGGGCCCCGTCGAGGTCCTCATCCGGCCGGAGTCGATCGCGGTCGGGATGCTCGGCGACGACGGCGAGCACGAGGCGATCGTCGTCGAGCGCACGTTCTACGGCCACGATCAGCTCGTCACCCTGGAGCTGCGCGGCGGGCCGCGCCTGCGCAGCCGCAGCGTCGGCTTTCCCTCCTGGCACCCCGGCGATCGATTGCGCGTGCGGCTCGCCGGGCCGGTGACGGTCGTCCCGGCCAAGCCTACGCACTCCTGACGCTCCCCAACGCCGGCCCCCACCGGAAATGGGCGCCCCGCCAGGCCAATATGAGGTTTTGGGTGGCGCGAAGCGAGGAAGACGCGTATCCTTGTCGAATCGGCGGTGTAGGGCTCTTGCACGCCGAGCCGTCAGCGTTGAGCTGGGCTTAACGACCGTGCGAAAGCCTGCTGGAGACGACTGCGTGTCGTCCTCCCCTCGCCGCCCGCCACCGAGCCCGTGGAATTCCGCTGTCGCTCGGCCCGTGGACGGCCGGGACAGGATGTTGCACGTGCAATGAGATTGCGATAAAATCCGACGCTGAGGATCGGATATGGAAATGACCCTGAACATCACGAAGAACCTTCCCGACGAGCTGCGCGAGCCGGTCACGGTCGCGGATCCCGTCGATCAGCTGCTACGCCGCGCGTCGCAATACCGCCTCCTACGCCCACACGAGGAGCTCGAGCTCGCCAAGCGGATCGAGCGCGGCGACCTGCGGGCCAAGGAGCTGCTGATCAACTCGAACCTGCGGCTCGTCGTGTCGATCGCGCGGCGCTACCAGGGGCTCGGCCTCGGCATGTCCGATCTTGTCCAGGAGGGCATGATCGGCCTCATCCGCGCTGCGGAGAAGTTCGACTACCGCAAGGGCTTTCGCTTCTCGACGTACGCGACGCTGTGGATCCGCCAGGCGATCCAGCGCGGGCTGGACAACACCGCGCGGACCGTGCGCCTTCCTGCGAACGTCGCCCAGCAGACGCGCAAGGTCGACCGCATCGCGGCCGACCTCGCCGCCAAGCTCGAGCGTGACCCCACTCCCGAGGAGATCGCGGCCGAGACCGGCTTCGAGCCCGAGGAGGTCGAGCGGCTGCGCAAGCTCGACGCGAAGCCCGCGAGCCTCGACGCGCGAGTCGGCGACGGCGACTCGGCGACGCTCGGCGAGCTGCTCGACAGCGAGGCGCTGACGCCCGAGGAGGAGGTCGGCCAGGACGACGTGGCCCACCAGCTCGACCGGGCGCTCGAGGAGCTGCCGGCCGAGGAGCGCCAGGTCATCGAGCTGCGCTTCGGACGCCGCGGCGAGGAGCCTCACACGGTCGCGCAGGCAGGTCGCAAGCTCGGCGTCAGCACCGCGGAGGCGCAGCGCCTCGAGCAGCGTGCGCTGAGCCGGCTCGCCCGGCTCGACAACATCGTCGCGCTCCGCGAAGCCGCCTGACCGATCCGGCCGGCGCCACCCGGCGCCGGCCGCGCTCGTCCGATGCCCGAGCTGCCCGAGGTCGAGATCACCGCTCGGCTGCTGGACGAGGCGCTGCGGGGCGCCCGCGTCGCCTCGGCTCACGCTCCGGGCATCAACGTTCTCAAGACGTTCGCGCCGCCGCTCGAGGAGCTCGTCGGGCGGCAAGTCGAGGGCGTGCGCCGGTACGGCAAGCAGCTGATCGTCGACGCGGGCGCGCTCGCGCTGCTCATCCACCTGATGTCGGCCGGACGGCTCCAGCTCTACGACGCCCCCGCCTCGCCGCGCGATCGCAGCTCGCGGCTGCTCGTGGGCCTGGACGATGGGCGCGAGCTGCGCCTGCGCGAGTTCGGCACGAAGCAGCGGGCGTGGGCGAAGCTGCTGGCGGCCGACGAGCTGGACCGCGACGAGGCGCTCGCGACACTCGGGCCCGAGGCATGGCCGGAGCCGCCGGAGCTCGGGGCGCTGCTGCGGCCGCAGGGCGCCCGGCCGCTGCACTCCGTGCTGCGCGATCAGCACGTGATCGCCGGGATCGGGCGCTCGTGGGTCGACGAGATCCTCTGGAGTGCCCGCCTCTCCCCCTTCCAGCGCGCCGGCGAGCTCTCCGACGAGCAGGCTTCTGCGCTGCGCGCCGCGACCGTCGAGCGCCTGGAAGCCGCAATCGAGCGCTACGAGCGAGAGCTCGCGCTGCCGATCCCCGACAAGCTCCCGATGGCGCTCGAGGTGCACCGGCGCGCCGGTGAGCCGTGCCCACGCTGCGGCGCGCGGATCGAGGCGGTGCACTACGAGGACTACGTGCTCTGCTACTGCCCGCCCGAGCAGACCGGCGGGCGCGTGCTGAAGGATCGGCGGCTGTCGCGGCTGCTGAAGTGACCGAGAACGTCGGCCGGACCGTCAAGACCTGACCCGCCGGTCGAGGCAGACTTAAGCCCAGAGGAGCAAGCGATGATCGCGATCGGCCAGCAGGCACCCGACTTCACCCTTCCCGACCAGGACGGCGAGCCGGTGTCGCTGCGCGACCTGCGCGGACGAACCGTCGTCGTCTACTTCTACCCCAAGGCCTCGACCCCCGGGTGCACGACGCAGGCCTGCGGCGTGCGCGACCACCTGCCCGACTACGACCGCGCCGCCGCCACCGTGCTCGGCGTCTCCCCCGACCCGGTCGACAAGGTCAAGAGCTTCCACGGCGAGCAGGACCTCAACTTCCGCCTGCTCGCAGACGCCGACCACGCCGTGTGCGACGCCTACGGCGTCTGGGTCGAGAAGACCAACTACGGCAGGACCTACTGGGGCGCCCAGCGCGCGACGTTCGTGATCGACGGCGAGGGCACGGTACGCCACGTGATCCCGAAGGTCTCGCCGAAGACGCACGACGAGCAGGTGCTGGCGGCGCTGGACGAGCTGGCGGCGCTGGACGAGCTGGCGGCCTAGACCCACCCTTGTGCGCGCGACCCTGGCTCGCATGCCATCCGAAGGATCTGCTCGCATGAGCCCTCCCGCCGCGGTGATCTTCGACAACGACGGCCTCACGCTCGACACCGAATCGGTCTGGACGCGCGCCGAGGTCGCGCTGTTCGCCGGGCACGGGCGCGAGTTCACGCACGAGCACAAGCTCGCGCTGGTCGGCTGCGCCGGCCCGGTCGCGGAGGCGAAGCTGGCCGCGATGCTCGAGCGCGCGGACCACGAGGGTCCCGGCCTCCTGCGCGAGCTGCACTCGCTGCTCGCCGACGAGCTCGCCCGTGGCTGCTCGCCGATGCCCGGCGCCCGCGAGCTGCTCGCCGAGCTGGCACGCGCGGGAGTGCCGGTCGCCTTGTGCTCCAACTCGCCGCGGCGCTTCGTCGACCTGGCGCTCGACGGTGCCGGGATGGCGGACGTGTTTCCCCACAGCATCGCCGGCGACGAGGTTCCACGGGGGAAGCCGGCGCCGGATCCGTACCTCGCCGCCGCGGCGAAGCTCGGCGTGCCGCCGGCGGCCTGCGTCGCGCTCGAGGACTCGCCGGTCGGCGCGGCGAGCGCGCGGTCCGCCGGGATGCGGGTCCTGGGGATCCCGTCGGTTCCCGGGGTCGACCTGCGCGACGCCGTCGACGGGCTGTTCGAGTCGCTGGCCGAAGATGCCCTGCGCGCGGCGCTCGGCATCGCGACGGCGTTCGACGGCGCGACGACCCCCGGCCCCCGGATCGGGCTCGGGGAGGACGAGGGCTCGGGCGAGAGCCCAGCCGGCGACGGCCGGCGGCACCCCGGTCAGCCGGACGACGTCATCGACAGCGTGACCCGTTCCTCGCTGCCCGGGTAGCGGCGCCTGAACATCAGCCAGGCGACGCCGCCCGCGGGTATCGGCAACCAGTAGGAGATGAGCCGGTAGGCCAGCGTCGCCAACACGGCGTCGCCCCCGTTGACGCCGGCGAGCGCGAGCGTCGCCGTCAGGCCGGCCTCGACGAACCCGAGCCCACCCGGGGTGATCGGGATCTGGGCGAGCAGCTGGCTGGCGAAGTAGGAGAGCAGGACGAGCGACATCGCCGGCCTGGCGCCGATCGCCTCGAGCGCGACGATCAGCACGGCGAGGTCGAGCATCCAGCGGCCGATCGACGCCAGCAGCGCCCGCTTCCAGCGCTCGCCGACGACGCTGACGATCAGGTCGCGCTCGCTCACCAGCCGCTCGGGCAGCCCGGAGAGCGGTGAGCCCTGGCGGCGCAGGCGGTTGCGCAGCGCCTGGACGTGCGCACCCGTCCAGCGCAGCGGACGATCGGTGACGATCAGCACCACCGCTCCGACGACGATCGCGACCAGCAGCATCAGCCCCCACGCGAGCAGCGAGCGGATCGACTGGGCTACGGCGCCGTCGAGGATCGCCGGGATCGCGAGCACGGGCAGGCCGAGCAGCACTCCGAACGTCAGGAAGTTCGTGGCGGTGAGCCCGGTCGCGACCGTGCCGCGCGGGACCCCGGTGTCGACGAGCATGCGGTACTGGACGGCGCCGGCGACGGCGCCGCCACCAGGCAGGATCCGGCCGAGCGCGTTGCCGACGAGCTGCGTCGTGGAGATCTCCCACCAGCCGGCACCGCGGATCGAGATCCACTCGACCGCCCACAGGCACCAGAAGGCGCCGACCTCGAGCGCGAGCATCACGGGGAACCACCACCAGCCGATCTCGCCCAGGCGCGGCGCGGAGGAGAGCACCTCGACGAGCCCCGGGCCGAGCACGTAGAGCGTGATCGCCGCCAGGGTCAGCAGCAGCACCCCGCGGATGATCTGACGGCGCGTGCTCCTACCGGTCCCGCGCTGCTCCTCGTCCTCGAAGCGCCGCTCGACGGCCCGCTCCTCGTCGACCGCGGGAGGCTTCCGAAGTCGGTCATGGACGTCGGCCGGGCGGGGCACTCGCCGAACCGTAGACCAGATCGCGGATCCGACCGCGCACCGCGGCGGGCACGGCGGTGCACCGCCGACGCCCGTACCCTTGCGAGCGTGCCGCGGGCGTCCATCCTCGACGGCGCGGGGAGCTTCCTCGACGCGGTCCAGAGCTTCTTCGACAGCCTCGCGCAGGTCGACCTCCTCACGCTGGTCGCCGGCATGGCGGTCTTCGTCGCCTACCTGTCGATGCGCGCGAAGGCGCTCCAGAACACGTTGAAGGCCGCCTACCCGGACGAGCAGGTTCCCTACCGGCGGATCTGGGGCGCGTACATAGCGGCGTACGGGTTCAACAACATCGTGCCCGCACGGGGCGGCGACGTCATCAAGCTGTTCCTCGTCAAGACCTCGGTGAGCAGGTCCCGCTACCCGGCGATCGCGGCGACGTTCGCGGTCGAGCAGATCTTCGACGCGACGATGGCGGTTCCGGTGCTGCTGTTCGCGTTCACCCAGGGTGTCTTCCCCAAGCCGCCCGACTTCTCGCAGCTCGATGCCTTCGACCTCTCGTGGCTGGCGCAGGACGTCCAGCGCACGATCTTCCTGCTAACGGCGACGGCGATCCTCCTGCTGGTCGCGTTCGCGCTGCTCTCGCGGCGCGTCGTGGCCTTCTGGCGCACGGTTCGCCAGGGCTTCACGATCCTGTTCGACCGCCGCCGCTACCTGCGCGAGGTGTGGCTCGTCCAGTTCGGGGGCTGGCTGCTGCGCTGCGCGGCGTTCTGGCTCTTCCTCGAGGCGTTCGGCGTCGGCGGCTCGGTGCGCAACGTGCTGCTGGTGCTGGGCGTGAACGCCATCGCGGCGCTCGTCCCGTTCACACCGGGCGGAGCGGGGGTCCAGCAGGCCCTGCTGCTGAAGGTCTTCGCCGGCGCCGCCGGCGCCGCCACGGTCGCGGCCTACTCGGTCGGCCAGCAGATCGCGATCGCCGCGGTGTCGATCACGGTCGGCTTCACCGCCCTCGTCACGATCTTCGGCTTCCGCTCGTTCAAGGACGTCGTGCGGGCCGGCCGCGAGCACCGCGAGGCCGAGCGCAACGGCGGCGCGTCGCCGGCGATGGCGCCGGCGCGGGGCGAGCCGCCGATCGCACGGCGCTGACGAGCGGCTGCGGGATGGATGACGCCTGCGACGGCGACCCGATAGCGCGAAAGCACGGTGGGTCGCCGGCGGGGGCGCCAGCCATCCCGCCGACGATCGCGGCTGCAGAAGCTCAGGTATGGACGGTGAAACTGCAGCCGCGTCCACGAAGCGTCAGCGAAAGCACGGTGGGTCGCCGGCGGGGGCGCCAGCCATCCCGCCGACAACGCCTCGCTGACGAGCGGCTGCGGGATGGATGACGCCTGCGACGGCGACCCGATAGTGCGAAAGCACGGTGGGTCGCCGGCGGGGGCGCCAGCCATCCCGCCGACGACGCCTCGCTGACGAGCGGCTGCGGGATGGATGACGCCTACGACGGCGACCCGATAGTGCGAACGCACGGTGGGTCGCTGGCGGGGGCGTCAGACGCCCGCAGACGCCGTCAGCGCGTCAGCGAAGGCCGGCGCGGGCCTCGCGGACCAACGTCACAGCCTCCGGGAACACCGTCGCCATGACCGAGCGGACCTGCTCCGCCTGCTCGTGGGTAGTGCCCTGGATGTTGACGCGGTTGATCGCCGCGACGGTGAGATCGACGGCGAGCTTGATCGCGTTGTCGGCCCAGGCGAGCTGCTGCTGGCTCGCCATCTGCTCGGCGAACTGCGCCATACGGCGCTGCAGCTCCTCGGGGTCGCCGAACAGGTCGCCCAAACCACCCATGCCTTCCATGGTTGAATCGTAGCCGTGTCGCGAATGGTGTCCGCCATCGGCGTCGAGCTCGAGGTCGAGGAGCGCGGGAGCGGGCCTGCGGTGCTGCTCGTGCACGGCATCGCGAGCGACCATCTGGCGCTCGAGCCGCTCGCCGAGGAGTTGGCGGGTCGCGGTGCACGGGTCGTCAGCTACTCGCGGCGGGGCTACGCGAGCAGCGGGACGCCGGAGCCGTATGTGGGCACGACCGTCCAGGAGCAGGCCGAGGACGCGGCGGCGCTGGCGGCGGCGGTAGGGGTCCGGAACGCCGTCGTGGTGGGAGACGGCTTCGGCGCGCTGGTGGTGCTGGACCTGCTGGTCCGCCACCCGGGGATCGCACGAGCAGCGGTGCTGGCGGATCCACCGCTGCTCGCATTCGTCGAGGGCGGGGCGCTTGCGCTGGCGACGTGGCACGAGGAGCTGCGCGAGGCGGTCGCGGCAGGCGGCCCGGCCGCCGCGGTCGAGCTCTGGCTCGCGGGCCGGGCGGCGCCGGCGGATCTCGCGCGCGCCCGGGCGGCGCATCGCGCGTTCTTCGCGGACTGGGCGGGGCTGGCCTCGCTCCCGCTGACGCGCGGGACGCTGCGCGCGATCGATATCCCGGTCGTCGTCGTCACCGGGACCGATTCGCCGCCGCCGGTCGTGGCCGCGGCGGACGTGCTGGCGGGTCTCGTCAGCGATGCCGAGCGGACGACCGACGGCGATCTCGGCGCGGCCGCCCGGTCGCTGCTGCGCCGCGGCGGCGAGCCTCAGATGATCTCGAAGTAGCGCTCGAGCTCCCAGCTCGTGACGGCTCGCCGGTAGGCGTGCTCCTCCCACTCCCGCGTCGCGGCGAAGTGGTCGACGAAGGGCTCGCCGAAGAGGTCGCGGGCGGCCGGCGAGCCGCGCAGCGCCTGCGCGGCGTCCCAGAGGGTGGCGGGCAGCGGCTCACCGACCGCGCGGGGGGCCTCGTAGGCGCTGCCGACGACCGGCTCGCTCGGCTCGAGCCCGCGCTCGATGCCCCACAGCCCGGAGCCGAGCGCCGCGGCGAGGGCGAGGTACGGGTTGGCGTCGGCCCCGGCGATCCGGTACTCGATCCGCTGCGCTGCAGGAGATCCCGGAATCGCCCGCAGGGCACAGGTGCGGTTCTCGACGCCCCAGCTCGAGCTCGTCGGCGCCCAGTGGCCGGGCACGAGCCGCGTGTAGGAGTTGACGGTCGGCGCGACCATCGCCAGCAGCTCCGGCATCAGGGCCTGCTGGCCGGCGAGGAACCGGCGCATGAGGTCGCTCATCGCGTGGGGGCGACCGGCGTCGTGGAACGCGTGGCGACCCCGGCTGTCGCGCAGCGACAGGTGGATGTGGCCGCCGTTGCCCGGCCACTGCGTCGACCAGCGGCTCATGAACGTCGCCATCGCGCCACACCGCTGGGCGAGGACCTTCATGAACGTCTTGAAGAGGGCCGCCTTGTCGGCGGCGGGCATCCCGTCGTCGACGGCGATCGCGGCCTCCATCACGCCCGGTCCGCTCTCCTCGTGCAGCCCCTCCAACGGCATCCCCATGCGCTCGCAGAGGTCGAGCACCGCCTCGTACAGCTCGGCGGACGCCGAGCCGCGCAGCACGGAGTAGCCGAACGGCCCCGGAGCGAGCGGCCGTAGATCCCGGTAGCCCTTCTCGCGCACGCTGCGCGGTGTCTCGTCGAACAGGAAGAGCTCGTACTCGAACGCCGCGGAGACCTCGAAGCCGAGTGATCTCGCGCGCTCGATCACGCGGCCGAGCGTCGCCCGCGGGCAGACCCGGGCCTCGGGACCGCTCATCTCGACGAGGAAGAAGGGTCGGTCGCCGTCGAGCGGCAGCAGGCGACAGCTCTCTGGCACTACGCGCACCTCGGTATCCGGGAAGCCGGTGTGGTACCCGCTCGCGGTGACGTTGTCGTACACGTCGTCGGCGCTGTCCCACCCCACGACGACGTTGCAGTAGTTGAGCCCGTGGTCGAGCGCCCCGAGGAGCTTCGCGCGGGCCAGCAGCTTCCCGCGGATGACGCCGTCAACGTCGACGTAGCCGACGGCGACGTGCGTCGAGCCGCTCGCCCTGACGAGCTCCGCAGCCTGCTCGGCGGTCGTCACCGCTCGCGCGCGCACCGCGCGAACATATTCGGCGCGGAGCGGTTCCTGCACGCCGCCGAAGCCCGGCCGGCGGCTGCCGGCTCTGGCGGCGCCGCCTCGTCCCGGCCCGAGCGGCGCTCAGCCGCCGCGGTGGTGGAAGTAGAACTCGGGCAGCGAGCTGCGGGTGATCGCCTGTGCGAGCGCGGCGCGCAGCGTCGGGTCGCTGGTGCGCACGGCGATGTCGTCGAGCGTGACGATGCCGACCAGCCTGCCGCCGTCGTCGAGCAGCGGCAGGCGGCGAATCCCGAAGCGGGCCATCAGCTCGGCGGCCTCCTCGAGCGGCATCTCGGGCCGTCCGGTGACGACCGGCGACGAGGCGTGCGCCTCCGCGGGAGCCTCACCGGAGCCGCCGTCGGCGACGACGCCGACGGCTACGTCGCGGTCGGTCAGGCAGCCGACGAGCCCGCCCCGGTCGGACGTCAGCAGCACGGCCCCGACGTTGCGTTCGCGCATGATCTCGGCGACCTCGCGCACCGATGCGGCGTGCGGCGCGGTCACGACGGTCTCGGTCATGATCTCGCGAACGATCACGGTTGGCCGATGCTACCGGCTATCCGGGGCGGCTCCCCCGTATCATCCGCCGTTCGCCGATGGTCACTCCAACCGCCCCTCCGCCACCGCAGACCCCGTCCGACGCCCTCGCCTGGGAGTCCGCCAACCGGCGCAACGCCGCGCTCGCCGCATGGGCGGCCGCCGCGCTGACGCTCGCGGGCGCGATTCTCACCGCTCTCGCGTTCGGCTCGCTGCCGAAGGGGGACGCGACGGTCGTCAGCATCACCGACGCGCTCGGCCATCTCGCCGCCGGCACGCCGATCCCGCCGGGCCGCGCCGTCGAGCAGCTGCGCTACATCGGCGATCACGGGCTGCAGTTCGCGATCGGCCCCGTGCTGACGGGGCTTGGCGGGTTCGCCTTGTACGGCGTGCTGGCGTTCCTCTATCGCGCCACGCGAGCACGCAGCACCCAGATGAGCCAGGCGGCGATCGTCGCGGCGGCGATCGGGGCGGTCGCGTACGGCGTCGGCAGTCTCGTCGTCGGCTTGTTCCGCGTCCTCGAGGCGACGGGGCTCCCCGCGGACGCGACGAACTCCGACGCCGTCGACGCACTGAGCGGCGGACCGCTGCTCGTGGGCACCTTCGCCCAGTTCCTCGGCGGCTTCGCGCTCGGGTTCGCCTTCGTCCTGATCGGCCTCGGAGCCATGCGGGCCGGGCTGCTGACCCGCTTCATGGGCGTGCTGGGGATCATCGTCGGGGCGACGTTCGTGCTGCCGCTCGACCAGCAGGGGATCATCCGCTCGTTCTGGCTGGTCGCGGTCGGCGCGCTGATCGCCGGCCGCTGGCCGAACGGGGTGCCGCCGGCCTGGCTCAGCGGCCGGGCCGAGCCTTGGCCGAGCGCGCGGGACCTGCAGCAGCAGCGTCGTCCGCGCGGCGAGGCGAGCCGAGAGCTGCCCCGCACTCCGGCGCCCGCACCGCCGCCCGACGACAGCCTCTCGCAGGGCCGGCGCCGCAAGCGCCGCAAGCGCCGGTAGGCGCCCACCTCGGCGACCGCGAGTCGCGGCACCGACGGCGGGAGCGTGCACGTGCCCGTCGGAGTCGACCCGCCGATCAGGGTCCGCAGGCCGGCCCCACATCACGGGTTTCCCGCGATGCAACGCCCTCGACCGTACAGGTAGCGTCGGCGCGCGATGACGACGCTCGCGACTCGGACCGACTTCACACTCGAAGCGGAGCACCTCCTCCGCGATCCCTCGCAGTTCAAGTGGTACGCGGTCACGTTGCTGGTGCTCGTGCTGCTCGCCTACGCGAACGAGGTCGAGCGCGGCCGACTCGACATCGTCGCGGCCGGGCTCGCGGTCTGGGCCGCCGACTGGCTGAACGAGATCGTGAACGGGATCGTCCTGCACGCGACCGACCGCGCGGCGCTGTGGACGACGACCGGGCCGACCGCCTACCAGCTCCTGATCGGCCTCAACGTCGAGATCTCCCTTATGTTCGCGCTCGGCGGGATCATCTTCGCGAAGCTCGTGCGGCGCGAGCGCGGTGCGCGGATCTTCGGGGTGCCCGATCGCCTCGCCGTCGCGGTCGCCCTGGCGGCGCTCGCGGTCGCCGTCGAGCTCTTCCTGCACGAGACCGGGACCTTCCACTGGGAGTACTGGTGGTGGAACGTCGCGACGTTCCCGGTCATCGTCGTCTTCGGCTACCTGTGGTTCTTCCTGTTCGCAGCCTGGGTCTTCGACGCGCCCGACCAGGCGACCCGCTGGCGACGGGTCGGCGGCCTGGCCGCGATCGACGTCGCGCTGGCGCTCGTCTTCGGCGTGCTGCTCGGCTGGCTCTGACGCCCCCGGCGCCGACGACGCCCTCTCCCGACGCCGACGACGCCCTCTCCGGACGCCATGGGCACGCCAACCGACCCGTCCGCCCCGAGCGCCGGCGACGAGGGCTCGCGTCTCCCTTGCGCGCGGGCGCGCGGGCGCGCGGGCGACGACGGGCGTTCATGGCGAGCGGTTGCACGTCGACTGCGCGTCTCCCTTGAGCGCGGGCGGCGACGGGACCGTCCGTCCACGTGATAGGGATTCCGGGGGCGCGGCTGAGCGCCCGAACGCCCGCGACGAGGGGAGCACGGAGATGGCCGACGACCCGGTTCTGGAGCACGAGCTCGAGGCGCTCCTCGAGCGCGAGTGGTTCGACGTTCCCGAGGAGTTCCGCGAGCGGGCGCTGATCTCCGACCTGAGCGAGCACGAGCGAGCCGCGCACGACCCGGTCGGCTGGTGGGAGGAGCAGGCTTCGGCGCTCGACTGGTTCGAGCCCTGGCAGCACGCGCTGGAGGACGAGGACGCGCCGTTCTACCGCTGGTTCGCCGGCGGCAGGCTGAACGTCTCGCACAACTGCCTGGACCGTCATGTGCAGGCAGGGCTGGGTGAGCGCGTCGCCTTCCACTGGCACGGCGAGGAGGGCGAGCAGCGCCGGATCACCTACGCGCAGCTGCTCGCCGACGTCCAGCGCTGCGCCAACGCGCTCAAGGCGCGCGGCATCGGCCCCGGCGACGTCGTCGGCATCTACCTGCCGATGATCCCCGAGGTCGTCGTCGCGATGCTCGCATGCGCGCGGATCGGCGCGCCGCACAACGTCGTGTTCGGCGGCTTCAGCGCGGAGTCGGTGCACGAGCGCATGGCGTTCAGCAACGCGAGCTGCCTGATCACGTCCGACGGCGGGCGACGCAAGGGCCGCACCGTCGCGGTCAAGGCCGAGGTCGACCGCACGATGGACGACCTCACGCACCTCGAGACGATCCTCGTCGTGCGCCACACGGGCGTCGATTGCCCGATGCGCGACGGCCGGGACCTGTGGTGGGACGAGGCGCTCGCGGCCGCGGACCCCGAGTGCCCGGCCGAGTCGCTCGACAGCGAGCATCCGCTCTTCATCCTCTACTCGTCCGGCTCGACGGCGAAGCCGAAGGGCATCCAGCACACCACCGGCGGCTACCTGACCGGCGTGACGTGGACGTTCAGGAACGTCTTCGACCTGCGGGCCGACGAGGACGTCTTCTGGTGCACCGCCGACGTCGGCTGGATCACCGGGCACAGCTACATCGTCTACGGAGCGCTCGCGAACGCCGCGACGTCGGTGATGTTCGAGGGGGCGCCCGACTATCCCCACAAGGGGATCTGGTGGGAGCTGTGCGAGCGCTACGGCGTGACGATCCTCTACACCGCGCCGACGGCGATCCGCACGTGCATGAAGTGGGGAGTCGAGCACGTGCGGGGCTTCGACCGCTCCGCGCTGCGGCTGCTGGGCACGGTCGGCGAGCCGATCAACCCGAAGGCCTGGGCCTGGTACTGGCACGTCGTCGGCGAGGGTCGCTGCCCCGTCGTCGACACCTGGTGGCAGACCGAGACCGCGCAGATCATGATCACGACGCTGCCCGGTGCCCAGCGGATGAAGCCCGGGGCCGCCGGGACGCCGCTGCCGGGGATCGCGGCGAAGGTGGTCGACGGCGAGGGCCGCGAGGTGCAGCGCGACGTCCAGGGCCTGCTGACGCTGCGCCAGCCGTGGCCGGGGATGCTGCGCGGTCTCTACAGGGAGCCCGATCGCTACCTCTCCGGATACTGGGAGCGCTTCGGCGCGCCCAACTACTTCGTCGGCGACGCCGCCCGTGAGGACCGCGACGGCTACTTCTGGGTCATCGGCCGCGTCGACGACGTCATCAACGTCTCGGGCCACCGCATGAGCACCGCCGAGGTCGAGTCGGCGATCGTCAGCCACCCGAAGGTCGCCGAGGCCGCCGTGATCGGTCAGAGCGACGAGGACACCGGCCAGGCGATCTGCGCGTTCGTGACGCTCCGCGGGGAGCTCGACGGCGACGACTCGCTGACCGACGAGATCCGCGAGCACGTCGGGCAGCGGATCGGCAAGCTGGCCCGCCCGCGACGCGTCATCTGGACCGGCGACCTGCCGAAGACCCGCTCCGGCAAGATCATGCGCCGCCTGCTCAAGGACATCGCCGAGGGCCGTCAGCTCGGCGACGTGACGACGCTGCGCGACCCTGGCGTCGTGCACGAGATCGCCGCGAGCATGGGCGACGAGGACGAGTAGCGCCGTCCTCGCCGGCCCTGCTCGCCCGTCAGATCCGCTCGCGCTTCTCCGGGCGAGCGTGATACCCGCGGTCGGGTTGAACGGGGAAACCCGCGCGTCAGATCCGCTCGCGCTTCTCCGCGCTCGTCGATACCGCGACGAGGATCAGCACGATGCCCAGCAGCACGAACGCCAACGCCGATCCGAGCGGCCAGTTGTTGGTGGCGCCGAACTGACTGTAGATCTGGTTGGCGACCATGACGTCGTCCTTGCCGCCGACGAGCATCGGCGCCACGAAGTCGCCGGACGACAGGCCCATCGTGAACGTGCCTCCGGCGACGATGCCCGGCGCCGCGAGCGGCAGCACGACAGAGCGGAACGTCTTGAGCCGGCCGACCCCCAGGTCCTTCGAGGCCTCGATGAGGCTGCCCGGCAGCCGCTCGAGAACCGCGTAGATCGTAAGGATCATGAACGGCGTGAAGATGTGGGTCATCGCGATGATGACGGCCGCCTCCGAGTAAAGGAGGTCGTTGAGGAAGGTTCCCCCCAGCCCGACGCGGTCGAGGACCGACCCAAGCAGACCGTCCTGGCCGAGGATCACCTTCCAGGCGTAGGCGCGCAGCAGGTAGCTCGCCCAGAGCGGGACGATGACCATCGTGTAGATGAGCATCCGCAGGCGCGACACGCGCACCTTGAACGCGAGCAGGTACGCGACCGGAAACGCCAGGACGGTCGAGCAGAGCGTGACCAGCGCGCCGATCTTCAGCGACTTCAGCAGGGTCGGCAGGTAGATGTTGCCGGCGAAGGAGTCGCCGAGGAAGACGGCGCGGTAGTTGTCGAGGTTCCAGTCCGTGACTGTGCCGAACGCGCCGGCCCGCCAGAAGCTCTGCAGGAACAGCAGTAGGTAGGGAACGGCGAAGAGCAGCGTCATCCAGCCGACGACGGGGATCCCGAGCAGCCACCCGCCCCGCCCCGCGCGCCGCCCACGCGGCCGCTCGAGGACGTCGATCGGCGCCGCCGGCGCCATCCCCGTGCTCACGCGCGCTCCCGGGCGAAGATCCGGATCCGCTCCGAGTCGACGTCCAGGCGGACGGCGGTCCCCGGCTCCAGACCCTTCCCGCGCGGGACGTTCGCCGTCACGCTGGTCTCGCCGCAGGCGATCTTCATCGCGACGTGGCCACCGACGAGCACCGTCTCCTCCACGATCGCCGCGGCGGCGGCATCGACCTCGACACGAACGTCGTTCGGCCGGATGCTCACTTGCGCGGTGTCGCCGACGCCGAGCGACGTCGCGAGTGAGCCGCCTACGGTGCCGAGCGCCCCCAGGTCGACCGTCGCGTGGTCGCCCTCGACGCTCGTCACGACCCCGTCGACGACGTTCGTGTCGCCGATGAAGTCGGCGACGAACGCGGTCCTCGGCCGGTCGAAGATCTCCTCCGGGCCGCCCTGCTGCTCGATCCGACCACGGTTCATGACGACGATACGGTCGCTCATCGTCATCGCCTCCTCCTGATCGTGGGTGACGTAGATGAACGTCACCCCGACCTCGCGGTGGATCCGCTTGAGCTCGAACTGCATGTCCTTGCGCAGCTTGTAGTCGAGCGACCCGAGCGGCTCGTCGAGCAGCAGCACGCGAGGCTCCATCACGAGCGCCCGCGCGAGCGCGACCCGCTGCTGCTGCCCACCGGAGAGCTGGCGCGGGCGGCGGTCCCCGACCTCGGGGATCTGCATCAGCTCCATGATGTCCGAGACCCGCCGAGCGATCTCGCGACCGTCGACGCCGGCGTGCCTGAGCCCGTAGCCGATGTTCCGACGGACGTCGAGATGCGGGAAGAGCGCGTACTGCTGGAAGACGGTGTTGACCGGCCGCCGGTAGGGCGGCTCGCCGGCGACGTCGCGCGCATCGATCCTGATCGCCCCCCGATCGGGCTGCTCGAAGCCCCCGATCAGGCGCAGGGTCGTCGTCTTGCCGCACCCGGACGGTCCGAGCAGGGTGAGGAACTCCCCTGCTCGGACATCCAGGCTCACGTCGTCGACGGCGAGGACGTCGCCGTAGCGCTTGCGGACGCCCTCGAGGGTCACCGCCGTGTCGCCGACGGCAGCCCTCCCGCCGTCGGCGACCGGCAGCACGGGGGCGTCCGACGACGTCATGCCGCGACCACCGCGTTGAGGACGTCGAGGTACTTCTGGCGCTCGGGCACCGGCTTCCAGTAGCTGAGCTGCTCGATGAAGCTCGGGTCGTCCAGGTGGTAGGCCTCGCGGTAGTCGGCGGGAACCAGCTCGACGGCGTTCTGGTTGGTGATGCCGTAGCCGGTGGCCTTGGCGATCGCCTTCTGCGACTCGGCCGACTGGATGTGGTTCAGGAAGGCCTCGGCGGTCGCCTTCTTCGTCGAGCCCTTGGTGATCATCCAGTTGTCGAACCACGAGGTGGCGCCTTCCTTGGGGATCACCTCCTCGACCTTGCGCCCTTGTGCGCGGAGCTGAGCCGCCGTCAGGCCGCCGAACGACATGCCGATGACGACCTCGCGGTTTGCGAACAGGTTGGTGAGCTCGCCGGCCGTCGTCCAGTACTTGCGGATCTGCGGCTTCTGCGCGACGAGCTTCTCCTTGACGGCCTTGAGCCGGTCGTCGCTGAGCGTGTAGGGATCGTCGTAGCCGAGCAGCAGAGCTCCCGTGTAGACGAGCGCGATGTCCTGCCAGACGGAGACCTTGTCGCTATAGCGGGGATCCCACAGGGCCTCCCACGAGTCCGGCGGCGTCGAGATCCTCTCGGTGTCGTAGATGATCGGGATGAAGCCCCACGACATCGGGACGCCATAGAGCTTGCCGTCGACGTTGACGTTCGGCGCCGTGCGGAAGAACTCGAACGTCGTCTTGGCGTTCGGGACCTTCTCGAGATCGATCGGCTGGACCTGGTCGTTCTCGATCAGCAGGTTCGTCGTGTCCGAGGAGGGGCTGATGAGGTCGTACTGGTCGGGGGCACCGCGGAGCTTGGTGATCAGCTCGTCGTTTGAGCCGATGAACGTCGAGCTGACCTTGACGCCGGTCTTGTCGGTGAACGGCTGGGTGAACGAGGGGTCGGTATAGCCCTCCCAGCAGAGCACGTTGAGCGAGTCCGCGAGCTGCTCGGACTGCGCGGCTCCGGTCGTCGCGGACGTGGTCGAATCCCCACCGCAGCCGGCGATCGCGCCCATGCCCATCAGGCCGGCGACGCCGCCCGCGGCACGCTTCAGGACGGTTCGCCGCGTGGTCCCCCCGGCGCCCCCGTAAGTCCCTGCCAAGTCCATCTCAGGCATCGGCCTGCTCCTCCCTCATCGTGTGTCCTCCCTTGAAAGCAGCGCGAAGACGATCACCAGCAGGCCGCCGGCGAGGGCGACCATCGTCGCCAGTGCGTTGAGGCCCGGGAGCTGGTTGCCACTCCGGAGGGCCGACCAGATGTACATCGGCAGCGTGGTCTCGGCGCCGATCGTGAACGTCGTGACGGGGATCTCGTCGAACGACAGCGTGAACGCGAGCAGGCCGCTCGCGAGGATCGCCGTACGGATCGAGGGCAGCGTCACGAAGAGGAACGTGCGGATCGGCGAGACGCCGAGATCGGCCGAGGCATGCTCGGGCGAGCGATCGACCCGCAGGAGCCGCGCGTAGACGGTCGTCAGGACAGTCGAGACCAGCGCCGTGCCGTGGGCGAGGGTCACGGTCGCCAGCGAGCGACGCATGTCGATGGTCTGGAAGAAGGTCTGGAAGGCGACACCGGTGATCACGCCCGGCAGGATCAGCGGCAGCAGGACGAACTTCTGGAAGACGTGCTTGCCGGGGAAGGCGTGGCGATCGACGAGCAGCGCCCCTGGGACGCCGATGGCGACGGCGATCACGACGGCACCGATCGCCACGAAGACCGAGTTGCGGACGGCGACCCAGACCTCGCCGTTTGCCAGCACGGTCTCGTACCAATGGGTAGTCACGGAGCCGAGCGGCAGTGCGGCGACCGTGTTGTCGACGATCGAGAAGAGCGCGAGGACCGCCAGCGGCAGGTAGAGGAACCCGAAGAGCAGGGCGGTGTAGACGCCCAGACCCCAGGTCGTGCTCGACGGGCTGCTCAGGCGGTCGCGAACGGTCATCGGTGGCTTCTCTTCCCTACGGCGGCTGTCCGCCCGGTCGGCCGTCGGGTCGACCGGTGCACTCGGCGTGCGCAATCAATACATTGCATTCGATGCCTATGTCAAGGCAATGATCGCGCCTCGTCGGACAACCGCGCATCGCGGCGTCGGCCGCTGAGGACAGAGGCGCTTCGCTTACGACGACGGCCGTCAGCGGGAGATGCGCGCGTCGAGCCGCGTCTGGGCGCGCATCTCGCTGAGGACGCGCTCGAGCCGCGGCTCGGCCTCACGGTCGACGTGGCTCATCGCGGCGGCAACCGCCGGGTGCACGCCGGCGATCAGCCGGTGCATCTCGTGGGCGACCGCGCGGTAGCTGGGATGGCCCTCGCGACCGGAGCGCAGCTCGATCAGCTGCATCGCCTCGCGGGCGTTGCAGTCGAGCACGAAGCGGATCCGGTAGCCCAGGCACAGCGCGTACGGCGCCCGCTCGACGTGACCCGCGTCGACGAGCCGCTGCCACTCGGCGCCCGAGAGCTCGATCGCGCGACGATAGTCGTCGGCGACACCCGCCTGCTCGAGCTCGTCGGGCACGTCGGCGCCGAGGTGAGGGCCGAGGCGCTGCCACTGGACGGTCAGCATCCGGTGGCGCTGGAGGTCGCGGAAGGCGCCGTAGTCGCTGACGATCTCGAACCGGTAGCGCAGCGCCTCGAAGCCGCGGCCCGGACGGTGCCGGCGATTCTCGCGCTCCCCGACGAGATCGCCCAGCAGAGCGGCGCGGCGATCGGCGGGCAGCGTCCGCAGCGCCGCGGTCAGCCGCTCCTCGGGCTGGCCGGCCGCCTCGAACAGCAACGCGGCGAGCAGCCGGTCCTCGTCGCCGTCGACGTGGAGCAGGCGTACCGAAGGGCCACCGTGGCCGTCGTCCCCCGGCTCGCGGTCGAGCCCGAGCCGCGCAGCCCACCGTCGGCCCGCCGCCTCGCGCTGCTCCAGGTAGGCAATCCAGCGCCCGCCACGATCGGGGCGCCTGACGCGCGTGACGAAGCTCGGGACGACCTGCTCGAGCGTCTCGAGAAGCATGCGACCGTATTCGCGGGCCTCCGGCAGCGGGTGGGCGAGGAGGTGCAGCACGAGCTGCTCGTACGTCTGGCCGCTCGCGTAGATGCCCATGTGCGAAAGGGAGGCCGCGGGCAGGACCCCGCGCAGCAGGTCGAGCGCCTTGGCCTGGACCGCCCGGCGGTGCGCCGCCTCGGACGTGTCGCCGGGACGCGGGAAGCGCGACTCGGCCCACGCAGCGACCCGCGGCAGCGACGCCGAGTAGATCGCGAACAGCTCGTCCATCGCACGCTCGTAGGCCGGTCCGAGCTCGGGATCGCGGTGGTAGCGGTAGCCGCCGGCGGGCAGCGGCGCGTCATAGGCGATGTACCGCGTCGACTGCTCCAGATAGGCCGCGATCCGCGGTCGCTGGAGAACCTTGGTGAGGACGTTCGAGACCCACTCGCAGGCGATGTGCGCGCCGCCGAGCTGGGCCACGGAGTCGTCGCCGAAGCCGAGGAAGATCCGCTCGTAGAGCTCCGCCGCCCGCTCCCCCTCCGCATCGTCGAACGGCCGTGCCGTGCGCGCCCACTCGGGCAGCGAGCCCGCGAACTCGTCGAGGAACAGCCGGCGGAGCGTTCCCTGGTAGCGCGAGTAGCGCGCGAACAGAGCGCCCTTGACGGTCTCCGGCAGGTTGACGAGCGCGAAGACCGGCCGGTCGAGGCTCGTCACGTGCGGCGCCAGCAGCGCCGCCTCATCCTCGGTGAAGCTCTCGACGGGGTGCGCCACGAGCGGCCCACCGTAGCGCCCCGAGCGGCGAAGAGGCCGGCCACAGAGCGCCGCGACGCATTGTGCTACCGTGACGCACATGACGTCGGTCGGCGTCCGCGAGCTTCGCCAGAACCTCAGTCGCTACCTCGAGCGGGTGAAGAGCGGCGAGGCGTTCATCGTGACCGAGCGCGGGCGCGAGGTGGCTCGCCTGACTCCCAGCGCGGCGGCCGGCGACACGCTGCGCTTCCTCGTCGAGGACCTCGGCGCCACGCCCGCCGAGGGCAGGCCGCTGGAGCACCTCGGGGAGCCGATCCCACGCGCCCCGGGTTCCCGGCCGGTGGCGGAGATCCTCGACGAGCTGCGCGGCGAGTGACCCGCGGGGCGCTGCTCTACCTCGACACGTCGGCCGCCGCCAAGCTGCTCGTCGCGGAGCCCGAGCGCCCACCGCTGATGGTGCGCCTGGCGACGGCCGAGGCGCTGGTGTCGAGCGAGCTCCTGGTCGTCGAGCTGCTGCGGGTCGGCGCGCGGCTCGGCGGACAGGGTCCGAGGCTGGCACGGGAACTGCTGCGGGATGTGGTCATGCTGCCGCTGACGCGGCCGATCCTCGAGCGCGCCGGAGCGCTCCAGCCGCCCGCGCTGCGTTCGCTCGATGCGATCCACGTCGCGGCCGCCCTCGCGCTCGGAGCGCGCCTGGACGCGGTCGTGACGTACGACGAGCGTCAGGCGGCCGCCGCCCGGGCTCACCGCCTGCGCGTGGAGTCGCCGAGCTGACCCGGCGGGGCGCCCGCCGTCGGCTCAGCCCGAGGGCAGCCCGCCTTCAGCTCAGCCCGAGAGCAGCCCGCCGTCAACTCAGCCCGAGAGCAGCCTGCCGTCAGCTCAGCCCGAGGCCGCGCGCGGCCTGCTCGACCAGGTCGAACAGCGGCTGGGGCACGATGCCGAAGACGAGCGACGCGGCACCGCAGACGAACGCCACGAGCGTGACCTCCCATCCGCCGCGCCCATCGGCCGCCGCCGCGTCCGCGGCGCCGGGCGCTCCGCCGGCGAGCGCCGGCCGTCCCGTGCGCGGGTCGATGCCGGGCTCGGGGGTCGCTGCGGCCTCCTCGCGCCACATCGCCGCCGCGACCGGCAGGTAGTAGGCCAGCGAGATCATCGAGCCGATGACGATCATCACGCCGAGCCACGTCAGACCGCCGTCGGCGGCGGCCTCGATCAGCCGCAGCTTGCCGACGAAGCCGGCCGTCGCCGGCAGGCCGGCGAGGCTGAGCATCGCGAGCGTCATGCTCAGCGCCATCAGCGGGCGCTTGGCGCCGAGCCCGCGCAGCGCGCCGATGTCGTCACCGAGGTCGGTCTCGCGCTCGCGCAGCGTGACCACCGCGAACGCGGCGATGTTCGCGAACAGGTAGACGACGATGTAGAGCAGGACGGCCTGGACGCCGAGGTCGGTGAAGACGACGACGCCGACGAGGATGTAGCCGGCTTGCGCGATCGACGAGTAGGCGAGCAGGCGCTTGAGCGACGACTGGCCGAGCGCGCCGACGTTGCCGACGACGATCGAGATCACGGCGATCGCGATCCAGATCGGCTTCCAGTCGTCGACCGCCGGTGCCAGCGCGACGTCGAAGAGGCGCACGATCACGCCGAAGGCCGCGATCTTCGTCGCCACGGACATGAACGCCGTGACTGGGGTCGGAGCGCCCTCGTAGACATCGGGCGTCCACTGGTGGAACGGCGCCAGCGAGGCCTTGAACGCCAGGCCGACGACCGCGAGCGCGGCGCCGGTGAGCACCAGCGGATCCCCGGCGAGGCCGCCCGTCTCGATCGCCTTGGCGATCCCGGCGTAGCTCGTGGTGCCGCTCGCGCCGTAGAGCAGCGCGAAGCCGTAGAGCAGCGTCGCCGAGCCGACCGAGCCGACGATCAGGTACTTGAGGCCCGACTCGAGCGAGCGCGCCGCCCGCAGGCGGGAGGCGCACAGCACGTACAGCGGCATCGACAGCAGCTCGAGCCCGACGAACGCGGCGAGGAGGTCCTGCGCGGCGACGAGCACCATCATCCCCGCGGACGCGGTCAGCAGCAGGCAGAAGAACTCGCCATGGGCGATCTCGCGGGCGGCCTGATCACGCCATGCGAGGAGCGTCGCCAGGATCGCGGTGGCGCATACGATCAGCGTCACGAGGATGGTCAGCCGGTCGAGCCGCAGGGTGCCCTCGATCAGCGACAGGTCGCTGTCCCACTGCCACAGCAACAGCCCGATGGCGGCGCCGAACGCGGCGAGCGTCAACGTCGGGACCCACTGCGTGCGAACGACGCGGAATCCGGCCAGACCCAGCACGAGGACGAGGACCGCCCCGCCCAGCAGCGCGATCAGCGGCGACAGGCCGGCCCAGTCGATCACCGGCGCCTTGACGGCAGCGAGCATCAGCGCTCCTCCTTCCCGATCGCGGCGAGCGTCTCGCCGCGATCGTGCGCCGCATCCTGGACGGCGACGAGCGAGGTCTTGACGGCGTGCTCGGTGCGCTGCAGGCCGAACTGCGGGTAGAGCGACAGCGCAAGCACGACGAGCATCAGCGGGACGATGACGAGCGCCTCGCGCGCGGTCATCTCGCGCGCGCCGACCGCCGGTCCGGTGCGGTTGTGCATCGCGCGGATGTACAGCCGCAGCCCGTAGACGGCGGCGCCGGCGACACCCACGGCGGCGACGAACGCGACGACGATCTTCGACGTGAACACGCCGAGCAGGATCAGGTACTCGCCGATGAAGTTGGTCGAGCCCGGCATCGCCAGCAGCGCGTACGTCAGCACGAGGAAGACGGCGGCGAAGGCCGGGGCGCGCGTCGCGATGCCGCCCATGTCGCGGAGGTCCTCGCTGCCGCCGGCGCGTGCGGCGAGCATCGCGACGACGAGCATCAGCGGCGCCGCGACGAGCGCGTGGTTGACCGACTGGAGCAGCGCGCCGTCGCCGCCGCGCTCGTTGAGCGCGAAGATGCCGACGATGATGAAGCCGAGCTGGGCGACCGACGAGTAGCCGAGCACGAGCCGGGTGTTGGTCGCGGTGAACGCCATCGCCGAGCCGTAGAGGATCGACGCCAGCGCGACGGTGAGCATCAGCATCTGGAACTCGATCGCGCCCTGCGGGTAGAGCGGAAGCGCGATCACGAGGAACCCGTAGGCGGCGACCTTGCTGAGCAGCGCCGTGAAGGTCGCCAGCGGCGCGAGCGGCATCTGCGTGTACCCGTCGGGCATCCAGCCGTGGAACGGGAACGCCGGCATCTTGACCAGGAAGGCGATCGCGAACGTCAGGAAGATCCACTTCTGCGAGCCGCTCGAGACGAGGCTCTGCTGCAGGTCGCTGATCGCGAAGCTGGTCGCGCCGCCGTCGCCGGCCTTGGCCAGGACGCCGGTCGCGACGGCGCCGACGAGCATCAGCAGCGAGCCGACGAGCGTGTAGACGAACAGCTTGAGCACCGCCGGCCCACGCCGTGGGCCGCCCCAGACGATCGTCAGGAAGTAGTACGGCACCAGCATCAGGTCGAAGAACGCGACGAACAGGACGATGTCCTGCGCCATGAAGGCGCCGAGCACGCCGCTCTGCGCGAGGCCCATGAGGACCGCGTAGAGCCCCGGCCGCGACCCCGGCTCGCCGCGCAGCGCCGACCAGAGCGCGGCGCCGAGGAAGACGACCGCGGTCGTCAGGATCAGCACGACGCTGAGTCCGCTGACGGCCAGCTTGTAGTGGATCCCGAGCGCGCCGATCCACATCTCGTCGGTGACGTGCTGCAAGCCGCCGCCGACGTCGTAGTCGGCGACGATCACGATGGCGTAAGCGAGCGTCGCGAGCGCGCCCAGCACGCTGATCCAGCGTGCGAGCGAGCCGCGGACGAGCAGCGCCAGGACGCCCGCGGCAAGCGGGAGCCAGAGAACGATGCTGAGGTGGATCGTCATGCGCTGCGGATCAGGAAGTAGAGGAGGACGATGGTGAGGCCGAGGACGAGAAGCGCCGCGTAGCTGCGCAGCAGCCCCGTCTGGAGCGCCCGAACGGCCGCGGAGCCGGCCCGTACGAGCCCGCTGGCTCCGCCGACGAGCGCGCCGTCGACGAACAGGCGCTCGAACGTGTCGCGCGCCCAGCGGCCGAACCAGGCCGCGGGACGGACGACGAGGATGCCGATCAGCTCGTCGAACCACCACTTCGCGGCGAACAGGCGGTGCAGCGCCGGCAGGCGCCGCTGCCAGGCGCCCGCACGACCCTCGCCGAGCGCCCAGATGCGGTAGGCGAACGCCATGCCGGCGACGGCGATGACGGAGGTGGCGACGATGCCGAGCACCTCGAGCGTGTCGTTGGCGGGGTGCTGGACGAGCGAGTCCTCGAAGGTCGGGTCGAGGAAGCTCTTGAGCGGCTCGAGGGTCTCGAAGGGCAGGAACAGCAGGCCGCCGAGGACCGAGAGCACCGCGAGCGCGCCCATCGCGAGCTTCATCTGCCAGGTCTGCTCGGCGACGTGGTGCTCGGGCCCCGGGAAGCCGACCTCGGTGTCCTCGACCTCGCCGGTCGCGGGGTTCGTCGGGTGCGGGGCGTGCCAGAGATGGCCGTGCTCGAGCTCCTCGGCCTGCTCGACCGCCTCACCCCAGAAGGCGCGGTAGATCATGCGCCAGGTGTAGACGACGGTGAGGATCGCGCCGAGGTAGCCGGCCGCGTACAGCCCCCAGTACCAGCCGCCGCGCTGGCCGATCTCGAACAGCAGCGCGTCCTTGGAGAAGAAGCCCGACATCAGCGGGAAGGCCGCGAGCGCCAGGCCGCCGACGATGAAGCAGCCGAACGTGAACGGCATCGCCTTGCGGAAGCCGCGCATCCGGTCGATCGACTGCTCCCCGGCCATCGCCGCGATCAGCGAGCCGGCGGCCATGAACAGCAGCGCCTTGAAGAAGGCGTGCGTCATCAGGTGGAAGAAGCCGCCGACGTAGGCCGCGGCCGAGACGCCCATGATCATGTAGCCGATCTGGGACATCGTCGAGTAGGCGATGATCCGCTTCAGATCGGTGACGACCAGGCCGATCGTGCCGGCGATCAGCAGCGTGAGCGCGCCGACGATCGCCGCGATGTCGGCCGCCGTCGGCGCCCACTCGAAGAGCGGGTGCATACGGCCGATCAGGTAGACGCCCGCCGTGACCATGGTGGCCGCGTGGATCAGCGCCGAGACCGGCGTGGGGCCCTCCATCGCGTCCGGGAGCCAGGTGTGCAGCGGCACCTGGGCGGACTTCGCGAACGCGCCGACGAGGATCAGGCAGAGCGCGGCGACCAGGGTCGCGTCGTTCTTCGGGAATGCGTCCTGGACGCCCGCGAAGAGCGAGCCGTAGTCGAGCACGCCCATCTCGCGGATGAGGAAGAGCGAGCCGAGCACCAGGCCGATGTCGCCGACGACGTTGATCACGAACGCCTTGATGCCCGCGGCCGTCGCGGTCGCGCGCCGGTACCAGAACGAGATCAGCATGTAGCTCGCGGCTCCGACGAACGCCCAGCCGACGATCAGCAGGACGAGGTTGCCCGCCAGGACGAGCAGCAGCATCGAGAAGACGAACAGGTTCAGGTAGGCGAAGAACCGCACGTAGCCGCGATCGGAGGCCATGTAGCCGACCGAGTACAGGTGGATCAGCGCCGAGACCCCGGTGACGACCAGCGCCATGAAGACCGACAGCGGGTCGACGTAGATGCCGAGCTTGATCGTCACGCCGGCGACGTTCGCGAGGTCCCACAGCGAAGACGCGACGTGACGCTCGTCGGCCGGCAGGTCCTGCAGCTTCACGAGCGTCACCACCGCGAAGGCGAAGGCGGCGGCGATCGCGGCCGTCCCGAGCCAGCCGGCGGAGGTGCCGCGCCAGCGTCGGCCACCGAGGGCGACGAGGAGCATGCCCGCGAGCGGGCATGCGAGGACAAGCCAGGCGGCGGTCTGGATGCTCATCAGCCGTGCAGCTCCCGTAGCTCATCGACGTCGATCGGCAGGCGACGGCGGTAGAGGGCGACGATCAGGCCGAGCCCGATGGCGACCTCGCACGCGGCGATGACCATCACGACGACCGCGAAGATCTGGCCGCTTCCGTCGCCCCACATCCGGGCGAAGCCGAGCAGCGCGAGGTTGCCCGCGTTCAGCATCAGCTCCAGGCACAGCAGGACGACGAGCGGGTTGCGCCGCACGAGCACGCCCACCGCGCCGAGGCTGAAGACGAGCGCCGAGACCACCAGGTACCAGTTGACGGCCATCAGCGCGCCTCCCCCACCGGTGCGCCGCCGGCGGTGTCCGGCTCCGCCGGCTCGGGCGCGGGCTCGCTACCGGTGGGCGGCACGAGCAGCCCGTAGCCGCCGACGGCCTCGCCCATCGTCCCCGTGGCCGCCGGCCGCCGCACGTCGACGATCTCCATGTCCGGGAAGACGTCGTCCTCGAGCCCCTGGCGGCGCCCGGCGAGGGCGACTGCGGCGACCGCGGCGATCAGCAGGAGGAACGAGGCGAGCTCGAACGCCAACAGGTGCTTGATGAGCAGCAGCTCGCCGATCTGGCCGGGCGACCCGTAGCCGGCGCCGAGCTTGGCGCCGTCGCCGTCGAGCGCCTTCAGGCCGGTACCCAGGATCGCGATCGACAGCTCGATGAAGATCGCCGCGCCGAACAGCCCGGCGAGCCCGCGCTGACGTGCGCTCGCGCGCCACAGCGGCTCCGGCTTGCTGCCCCCGCCCACGTAGACGACGACGAAGACGTAGAGGACGACGACCGCGCCGGCGTAGACGACGACCTGCGCCGCGGCCACGAACTGCGCCTCGAGCAGCAGGAACAGGAGGGCGAGCGCGATCAGGTGGACGGCGAGCGACAACGCGCAGTAGAACGGGTTGCGCAGCGCCACGACGCCCACCGCGCCGGCGACCGCGACGATCGCGAAGAGGAAGAAGAAGAATCCCATGCTTGGCGCGCTCGCAGGCTACTCGTCCTCGGTGCGCAGCGGTGTGCGCTCCGCGGGCTCGGCGAGGAGCATCTCCTTGGTGAAGATGAGGTCCGAGCGGTTGTAGTCGGACAGCTCGAAGTCGTGGCCCATCGTGATGGCGTCGAACGGGCAGGCGATCTCGCAGTAGCCGCAGAAGATGCAGCGCGAGAGGTTGATCTCGTAGACGGCCGCGTAGCGCTCGCCGGCCGAGACGCGATTCTCGGGCGTGTTCTCCGCGGCGACGACGCGGATGCAGTCGGCCGGGCAGGCCGCGGCGCACAGCGAGCAGCCGACGCACTTCTCGAGGCCGGTGTCCTCGAAGCGGTGCAGCCGGTGGCGCCCGCGGAAGCGCGGGAAGACGGGGATCTTCTCCTCGGGGTACTGGACCGTCGTCACGCCGACCCGGGCGAGCTGGTTGAACGTCGTCTTCAGGCCGCGCAGCGTCTCGCCGAAGGCGCGGTAGAGGCCACCGGCGCCGCCGGCCTTGCGCGGCCCGCGGACGACCTCGACGACGTCGGCTTCAGGATTCCAGGGCATCAGACGGTGACCACGATCGCGGTGACGAGGGTGTTGAGCGTGGCGAGCGGGAGCAGCACCTTCCACCCGAAGCTCATGAGCTGGTCGTAGCGCAGGCGCGGCAGCGTCGCCCGGATCCAGATGAAGAAGAACACGAAGACCATCAGCTTGCCGATGACCACCAGGGGGTCGACCCAGCCCGGCGCGTCGATCCCGAACGGAAGCATCCAGCCGCCGAGGAAGAACGTGACGGTGAGGCCGGAGATCACGATGATGTTGAGGTACTCGGCGAAGAAGTAGGTCGCGAAGCGCCCGCCGCCGTACTCGGTCATGTAGCCGCCGACGAGCTCGGCGTCCGCCTCGACGAGGTCGAACGGCGGACGGTTGGTCTCGGCGAAGCTCGCGACCATGAAGATCAGGAACGCGAAGATCTGCGGGACGACGTACCACATGCCCGCCTGCGCCTCGACGATCTCCGTCAGCGACATCGACTGCGCCGTGATGATCACGCCGATCAGCGCCATGCCCTGCGCGGCCTCGTAGGAGATGAGCTGCGCGGCGGCGCGCATCGAGCCGAGGAACGAGTACTTCGAGCCCGACGACCAGCCGCCGAGCATGATCCCGTAGAAGGCGATCGCGCCGAAGGCGAAGACGAACAGCGGGCCGATGCTCACGTCGATGCCGTAGAGCCCGGTCGGGGTGCCGAAGATGTCCTGCACGTTGCCGAACGGGAGGATCGCCAGCACCGCGACGGCGCTCATGATCGACAGGACCGGCGCGAGCGCGAACAGCCAGCCGATCGACGTGCGGGGGCGGAAGCCCTCCTTCGTCAACAGCTTCACGATGTCGGCGATCGGCGTGAGCAGGCCGAACGGGCCGACGCGGTTGGGGCCGAAGCGGTTCTGGAAGCGCCCGAGCAGCTTGCGCTCCATGAGCAGCACGAGCGGCACGAGCTGCAGCCCGACGGCGAAGATCACGAGCGACTTGGCGATCGCCATCCACCAGGGCTCGGCGTAGCCGACCACCGCGAGAGGGGTGGCAAGGACTTCCACGAGATGGGTCACGCCCGGCGCACCTCCACGAGCGGGCCGTCGAGGTTGGCCGCGCTGTGCTCGGCGATGCCGCTCTCCAGGAACACGCTGCCCTCGGGGGCCGCCTGGCGCAGATGCACGAGCGCGCTGACGCTGTGCCCGTTCGAGGCGACGACGACTCGCTCGCCGTGTCGCAGGCCGAGCCGCTCGGCGTCGGCCGGCGAGAGCTCGGCACGCTGGAGCGGCCGCAGGAAGCTCAGCGCCGGCGAGGCGGCGACCTCGGGCGCGGCCCAGATCGAGCGGAACGCGCCGAGCCGCAGGCGCCCGTTGGCGGTCGCGGCGGCAGGCGGCGCCTCCAGGGCGAACGGCCCCAGCGCGGCGGTGGGCAGCGCGCCCGCCTGCTCGCGCTCCGGCCAGCGCACGCCGCGCCCGCCGATCTCGTCGAGCGTCAGGCCGGCGTAGAACGGGACCGCGTCGAACAGGCGCTGGGAGACCATCGAGGCGGTGAGGACGCGCGGGTCCGCGCCGAGCCGCGCGGCGAGCTCGGCCAGCACCTGCCACTCGCCGCGCACGTCGCCCTGGCGGCCGATCGCCCGGCGCAGGCGCTGGACGCGCCCGTCGGGATGGACGACGGTGCCCTCCTTCTCGGCATGCGACTCGGCCGGGAAGACGACGGTCGCGTGCTCGGCGATCCCCTCGGTGAGGAACGCCGCGTGGGCGATGACCGTCGAGGCCTTCTCGAGCGCCGCGCCCCAGGCCCGGCGGCTCGGCTGGTCGAGCAGCGGATCGGTGTGCAGTAGGTAGAGCGCGGCGATCTCCCCCGCCGCGGCAGCAGCGGCGATGCCGTCCGCGTCGCGACCCTCGGCGGAGGGCTCGCAGAGACCCGGTCCCGCGTTCGGCAGCACGCCGACCTCGCGCAGGCCGCGGCCGTTCGCGGCGGAGGGCACCTCGAGCAGGCCCGCGCCGTCGCGGCCGGCAAGGCCGAGACGCGCGGCGACGTTGAGCAGCGCGCGAGCGGCGTCGGCGCCGCGCGGGCCGGCGGTCAGGCGCTCGCCCCAGAGGACGACGACCTCCTCGCCGGCGTCCCTCAGGCCGTCGGCCAGTCGGCGGACGGCGTCCGCGTCGGCGCCGGCGGCGCCGGCCAGCGCGTCGACGTCGCCCTCGCCCGTGAGCGCGGCGTCGAGCGCGGCGAGGAACGCCTCGCCGGCGCCGGGCGCGTAGCGGACGATGCCGCGGGCGCGGTCGTCGAGCGACGACGGCCGGCTCGTGGCGACGAACAGCCGTACGCCTTGGTGGCGCACGCCGCGGCGGATCCGCAGGTCGAGGATCGGGATGTCGTCGACCGGCTCGGTGTCGAGCACCAGCACCGCGTGCGCGTACTGCAGATCGGGCACCGATGCCTGCAGCGCCGGCGCGACGAGGGCGCGGTGAAGCTCCAGCGGCAGCGTCCCGCCGCGGCGCGAGTCGACGTCGGGCGAGCCGAGCGCGTCGCGCACGAGCGACTGCAGCAGGAAGCCTTCCTCGTTGGTCGTCTCGCCCCCGGCGAGCGCCGCGACACGACCGCCCGCGCGGCGCAGCGCGGCGGCGGCGGTCTCGAGCGCGAGCTCCCAGGGGACGGCGCGCAACGTGCCGCCGTCGCGGATCAGCGGCTCGGTCACGCGCTCGTCGACGTGGATCGCCTGGTAGGCGAAGCGGCCCTTGTCGCAGAGCCAGCCGTTGTCGACGCCCTCGTGGTCGCGCTGCAGGACCCGCAGGACGCGCTCGTCGCGGACGGTGAAGCTGACGTTGCACTGCGCCGGGCAGAGCATGCAGATCGAGCCGGCCTGCTCGATGTCCCACGGGCGCGCCCGGAAGCGATAGGGGCGCGAGGTCAGCGCGCCGACCGGGCAGAGCTCGATGATGTTGCCGCTGAACGGCGCGACGTACGGGTGCCCGTCGAACGTCGTGACGAACGTGTCCGCGCCGCGCTCCTGCAGGACGAGCTGGTGGTCCTCGGAGACCTCCTGGCTGAAGCGCACGCAGCGGTAGCACATGATGCAGCGCTCGCGATCGATCGCGATCAGCGGGCTCAGGGCCAGCGGCTTCTCGAAGTGGCGCTTGGGCTCGACGGTGCGCGAGATGCCCGAGCCCCAGCCGAACGACTTGTCCTGCAGCGGGCACTCCCCGCCCTTGTCGCAGACCGGGCAGTCGAGCGGGTGGTTGATCAGCAGGAACTCGACGACGCCCTCCTGGGCCTCCTTGACCCGGGGGGTGTTCGTGTGGACGATCATCCCGTCCTTGACCGGCACCGAGCAGCCGGCCTGCAGCTTCGGCACGCCCTCGATCTCGACGAGGCACATGCGGCAGGCGCCGACCGGCGGGCCGATCTTCGGCTCGTAGCAGAAGACCGGGATCTCGACGTCGCCGTACTCCAGCGCGGCGTCGACGAGCATCGTGCTCTCGGGGGCCGTGACCTCGCGCCCGTCGAGCGTGAACGTCACCATCTCACGGATCGGGCGGGGCACTAGCCGGACACCCCCGCCAGGATCGCGCGCTCCTGCTCGGCGCGCACGCGTTCGATGTGGTCCTCGAACTCGCCGCGGAACTTGGCGATCATCGAGCCGATCGGCATCGCCATCGCGTCGCCGAGCACGCACAGGCAGTTGCCGATGATCCGCTCCTGGACCGAGGCCATGATGTCGAGGTCCATCGGGGTCGCGGAGCCGTCCTTGACGCGCGTGAGCATCTTGCGCGTCCAGCTCGTGCCCTCGCGGCACGGCGTGCACTTCCCGCACGACTCGTGGGCGTAGAAGGTCGCGACCTTGAGCGCGACGTCGACGACGCTCGTCGAGTCGTCGACGACGATGATCGCGCCGGAGCCGAGCATCGTGCCGGCCTTCGCCATCGTGTCGAAGTCGTACGGGAGGTCGAGGTCGTCCTTCGTGAGCACCGGCGAGCTCGATCCCCCGGGGAACCAGAGCTTGATCTCGCGCCCCTCGAACGTGCCGCCGGCCAGGCCGAAGATGATCTCCCGACTGGACATCCCCAGCTCGATCTCGAAGTTGCCGGGGTTGCGCACCTGGCCGGAGACCGAGATCAGCTTCGTGCCGGCGGAGTTCTGGACGCCGATCTCGGCGTAGCGCTCGGAGCCCAGCTCGACGATGTGCGGCAGCGTCGAGAGCGTCTCGACGTTGTTGATCAGCGTCGGGCCCTGGAAGAGCCCCTGGTTGGCCGGGAAGGGCGGCTTGAGGCGCGGGTTGCCGCGCTTGCCCTCGAGCGAGTCGAGCAGTCCCGTCTCCTCGCCGCAGATGTACGCGCCGGCGCCGCGGTGCACCGCGAGCGACAGGGTGAAGCCCGAGCCCAGCACGTTCTCGCCGAGGTAGCCGCGCTCGTAGGCCTCCGCGATCGCGGCCTCGAGCACGTCCGCCTGGTGCACGTACTCGCCGCGGATGTAGATGAAGCTGATCGTCGCGTCGACCGCGTAGGCGGCGATCACGATGCCCTCGATGAGCTGGTGCGGGTTCTTCTGCATCAGCTCGCGGTCCTTGAACGTGCCCGGCTCGGACTCGTCCGCGTTGACCACGACGTACTTCTGCATGTCGCCCTTGGGCAGGAACGAGGCCTTCAGGCCCATCGGGAAGCCTGCGCCGCCGCGGCCGCGCAGGCCCGAGCCCTTCAGCGTCTCGATGAGCTCCTCGCGCGGCGTCGCCAGCGCCTTGCGCAGCGATCCGTAGCCGCCGCGGCGCTCGTAGACGTCGATCGTCCGCAGCCCCGGCTCGTCGATGTTCGAGAACAGGAGGTGGTCGGTCATGACTGGGGCTCCCGTGCCTTGGGATCGGCGCTCGGACGCCTCGCGAGCTGCTTCTCCGGCAGCGGCTCCTCGCCGTCGCGGAGCTGGCGCAGCAGCGTCGGAACGTCATCGGCGTCGAGCGGGCCGACGTACGTGCCGTTCACCGAGGCCATCGGCGCGATGTCGCACGCGCCGAGGCACTCGAAGCCCCGCACATGGACGTCCGGCTCGCCCTCGGCGTGCTCGCGGAAGGTCTCGAGCAGCTCGTCGGCGCCGCGCAGCGAGCACGAGATGTTCGTGCAGACGTAGACCCGGTTGCGCTCGGTCGGGCTCGTGTCGAGCATGTCGTAGAAGGTCGCGACGGCGCTCAGCTCGGCGGGCGTCAGGCGCAGCACGCAGGCCGCCTGCTCGATCCCCTCCGGCGTGCACCAGCCGTAGCGGCGCTGGATCGCCCACAGCGCCGGGATCGTCGCCGAGCGCGAGTGGTCCGGCGGGTACTTGGCGACGTGCGCCTCGATCTCCGCGCGCAGGTCGTCGGGCACGTGGGTCGTCGCGGGGTCGGGGACCTCCAGCGGGCTCTTCTCGAGGTCCGCGGACTCGTCCCAGCCGGGGATCCGCGAGCCGTGGGCGAAGCGCGGTACGTCTGTCGGATCGATCGCCATCAGCGGTCCACCCCTCCGAGGACGGGATCGAGCATCGCCAGCGCCGCGACCATGTCTGCGAGCAGGGAGCCCTCGACCATCGGCATCGTCGCCTGGAGGTTCACGAAGCTGGGATCGCGCATGTGCACCCGGGCCGGCTTGCTCGAGCCGTCGGAGCGCACGAAGCAGGCGAGCTCGCCGCGCGGCGACTCGATCGGGTAGTAGACCTCGCCCGGGGGTACGCGGAAGCCCTCCGTGACGAGCTTGAAGTGATGGATCAGCGCCTCCATCGAGGTCGCCAGCTCGTGGCGCGGGGGAAGCGCGACCTTGCGATCCTCGGTGATCCAGGGACCCTCGGGAAGGCCGTCGAGCGCCTGGTCGATGATCTTGCAGGACTCGTGGATCTCCGCCAGGCGGACTGCGTAGCGGTCGTAGTTGTCGCCCTGGGTGCCGACCGGGATCTTGAAGTCGAAGTCGTCGTAGGAGCTGTACGGCATCGCCTTGCGCAGGTCCCACGGGTTGCCGGTGGCGCGCAGCAGCGGCCCGGTCACGCCGAGCGCGAGCAGCTCCTCCTGCGAGACCGCGCAGACGCCGCGCAGGCGCTGGAGCAGGATCTCGTTCTTGTTGAGCAGGTCGCCGTAGACCTCGGCGCGCTCGGGCATGACCTTCGTGAAGGCGCGGACCCGCTCGATCCAGCCGGACGGCACGTCCTCGGCGACGCCGCCGACCTGGATGTAGCGCGTGTGCATGCGCTGGCCGGTCGACATCTCGAAGAGGTCGAGCAGCATCTCGCGCTCGCGGAAGCAGTACCACCAGACCGAGATCGCACCGAGGTCCAGGGCGCTCGTGCCGAGCCAGACGAGGTGGCTCATGATCCGGTTCAGCTCGAGGTGGATCACCCGCAGATACTGCGCGCGGCGCGGCACCTCGACCTCCAGCAGCGTCTCGACCGCGCCGCAGTAGGCCATCGCGTTGAAGAAGTAGGAGAGGTAGTCCATCCGCTCGACGACGGGGATGACCTTCCAGTAGCTCTTCTGCTCGGCGGTCTTCTCGATGCCGGTGTGGACGTAGCCGATGATCGGCTTGACGTCGCGCACGACCTCGCCGTCGAGCGTGACCAGCAGGCGCAGCACGCCGTGCGTGGCGGGGTGGTGCGGCCCGATGTTCAGCGTCAGCAGCTCGCGGCTGCCCTCGACGACCTTCTCCTCGGAGAGCGTGATGCTCTCCTCCATCCGCCGGTAGGCGGAGGTGCTCGCGGCCTGCGGCTGGGCGGTGCTCACGCGAACCACCGGGGGCTGCTGGTCTCGTTGTGGGTGAAGAGGATCGGTTCGCCGCCGACGGGGAAGTCACGGCGCTGCGGATGGCCCTCGTAGTCCTCGGGCATCAGGATGCGGCGCAGGTCGGGGTGGCCGTCGAAGATGACGCCGAACATGTCGAAGACCTCGCGCTCCTGGTGGTTCGCGGTCGGCCAGTCGGGCGTCACCGACGGCACGCGTGGGTCCTCGAGCGGAACGCGCAGCGCGACGGTCAGCCGGTCCAGCGCGCTCATGTCGAGCAGCTCGTACTGCACGCCCAGCCTCGGCTCCTCGGGGAAGTAGTCGAGCCCGTGGACGCTCGTCAGGAAGTCGAAGCCACGCTCGCGCAGCGCGCGCAGTACCTCGACGACGCTCGACGGCCGCACGTCGATGGCGCCCTTCCCGCGAAAGTGGCGGGTCGCGAGCACGCAGCCCTCGACACGCTCGCCCAGTTCCCGGGCGAGCAGCTCCATCCCGGTCGCGTCAGGCACCGCTGCTCTCCGTGCCGCCGGACCCGAAGACGTTCTCGCCGGTCGCGTCGGGCTCCGCGGGCGGGACGACCTCCTCGGTGCCGTGCGCGCCGTAGCGACTGCGCCAGCCGAGCGACGGATCGTCGTGGACCATCGAGCGCAGCTTGATGATCCCGTGCATCAGCGCCTCCGGCCGCGGCGGACAGCCCGGGACGTGGATGTCGACCGGCATGAACTTGTCCGCCGGGACGATCGCGTAGTTGTTGAAGACGCCCATCGAGGAGCAGCAGGCGCCCATCGCGATCGTGTACTTCGGCTCGAGCATCTGGTCGTAGATGCGCCGCACGACCGGCGCCATCTTGATCGACACCCGGCCCGAGAGGATCAGCAGGTCGGCCTGGCGCGGAGAGGCGCGGAACGCCTCGAAGCCGAAGCGCGCGATGTCGAGCCGCGCGCCGACGACCGACATCATCTCGATCGCGCAGCAGGCCAGTCCGAAGGTCATCGGGAACATCGAGTTGCCGCGCGCCCAGTCGAAAGCGCGCTCGAGCGTCGTCGTCATGACGCGCTCCTCGACGTAGCGCTCGAGCTCCTGGCCGTCGAGGTCGCCGCGCAGCATGTCGCGGGCCTTCAGCTGGCGTGCGCGCAGGCTCTCCGGCCCGCCGACGCTCTCGCGGATCACTTCCATGTCAACGCTCCCCGGCGCCAGACGTAGCCGAACGCCACCAGCAGCAGACCGATGAAGACCGTCGTCTCGATCAGCGCGAACGTGCCGAAGGCGCGCAGCTCGACGGCGATCGGGTAGAGGAACAGCACCTCGATGTCGAACAGGAGGAAGAGGATCGCGATCAGGTAGAAGCTGATCCCGAAGCGGAAGCCCTGCTTGATCTCGGAGGGCATGCCCGACTCGTAGGGGTCGAACTTGTGCGCGATGGCCCGCTTGGGCCCGAGCGCGAAGTTGAGCCAACCGAAGAGGAGACCGATGCCGGTGCCAAGGACGACGAAGACGATCGCGGGTGCGTAGGTGCTGAGCACGGACCGGGTTGTATCACCTACGAATCGTCTGTCGACTTAGTGTCAGATGGCGCAATTCGCCGATATCACTGCGATTCTCGAGGTTGTGCTCGGCGTCGGCTGCGCCCTGGCCGGCGTGTGGGCGTGGCGGCGCGACGGCGCGGCGCGGGCCTTCTGGCTGGCCTGGCGAGCCGTGCAGCTCGGCGCCACGGCGCTTGCGGCCGTCGCGATCGCCGCGTTCGTGAGCGGATTCGATCCGGCCGAAGGGCTGTTCTGGCTCTACCTGCTGCTGCCGATCGCGATCTCGATCATCGCCGAGCAGCTGCGGCTCGCCTCCGCGCAGCTCGTGCTCGACCAGCACGGCCTCGAGGACGCCCAGGCGGTCGGCCGGCTGCCCGAGGCCGAGCAGCGCTGGGTCGTCGCCGCGATCATGCGGCGCGAGACGGCCGTCGCCGCGATCGCGGCGCTCGTGATCGCGTTCCTCGCGCTGCGGATTCTCGGGACGACGTAGAGCGGCACGGTGGCCCGGCCACGGGTGGCGCGAGGCGCCCGCAGCAGCCGCGAACGACCTGGCGAGCGGCTGCGGGATGGAATCGCGACGACCGTGGCCGGCCGATAGTGCGCTAGCACGGTGGCCCGGCCACGGGTGGCGCGAGGCGTCCGCAGCAGCCGACGGGAGCTAGCCGTAGTGGAGGCCCGTAAACGAGCCGCGGTGGTAGAGCAGAGGCCGCCCACCGGGGTCGGCGTCGAGCGCGGTGACCTCGCCGATCGCGATCGTGTGGTCGCCGCGGGGAAGCAGCTCGCGCAGCTCGCAGGCGAGCCAGGCCAGCGCGTCGTCCAGCACCGGAACGCCGTCGGCGACGGTGTGGGTCACCGCCTCGAACTTCTCGCGCATCAGGACCTTCGATGCGAACGTCGCGGCAAGCGGCTCCTGGCCCTCGCGCAGCAGGTTGACGGCAAAGCGCCCGGCGGCGGCGAGCGCGGGGAGCGTCCGCGAGGTCTCGTCGAGGCACACGAGCAGCAGCACCGGATCGAGGGACAGCGAGCAGACGGCGCTCGTCGTGAGGCCGGAGGGCCCGTCGCTGCCGTCGCACGTGACGACCGCGACGCCGGTGGCGAAGTGCCCCATGACCTCGCGGAAGCGATGCGGCTCGGCGGGCATCGGCCGCCACGCTAGCGCCTGCGGCGCACCCCTCGGCCCCGGTCGCGACGACCCGCGACCGGGGCTGAGCCGCCACCGGCCAGGGCTTCTCGTATGATCCGCGCCGACATGAAGCTTCGCCGCCTGCTCCCGCCAGCGCTCGTGGCCGTCGCCGCGTCCGTACTTCTGTCCGCCTGCGGCAGCGAGACCGTCAACGTGCCGGGCGCGTCGGCGTCGGTCGCCCAGGGCGCACAGCTCTTCGCCGAGCGCTGCGCCGGCTGCCACACCCTGAAGGCCGCCGGCACGCAGGGCTCGGCGACGATGGTCTCCGACCGCGAGCGCACCGACGGCCCGAACTTCGACGTGCGCAGGGTCTGCTACGACAGCGCGATCTACGCGCTGCGAAACGGCGGCTACTCGGGGGCGATCATGCCGGCGAACATCGTCGTCGGCAAGGAGGCCGAGGACGTGGCGCGGTTCGTCGCCGAGTACTCGGGTCGCAAGGCCGAGGAGCCGAAGTCGCCGAGCGGGCCGACGGTGAAGTGCCAGCCGCCGCCCGCCGGCTAGCGGCGCCGGCGCCGTGCTCGAGCTGAGGCTGCTGCGGCGCGATCCGGAAGGGGCGCGCGCCGCCCTCGCCCGCCGCGGCGACGAAGCCGGCCTCGACCGGGTGCTCGCGCTGGACGTCCGCCGACGCGAGCTGCTGCCTGAGCTGGAGGGGCTGCGCGCCGAGCAGAACGCGGCCGGCGACGCGATCGCCGCCGCCAAGCGCGAGCGCGCCGACGCGAGCGCCGAGATCGCCCGGATGCGCGCCGTGTCCGAGCGTGCGAAGGCGCTCGCCGACGAGCTGCAGGCGGTCGACGAGGAGCTCCGGACGGGGCTCGCCCGGCTGCCCAACCTGCCTGACCCCCAGGCCCCCGAGCAGGACACGACCGTGCGTGAGGTCGGGGAGCCTCACCTGCCGGTCGCCGAGCCGCGGGACCACCTGGAGCTCGCCGGTTCGCGGATCGACATGGAGCACGCCGCCCAGCTCTCCGGAGCGCGCTTCGCCTACCTGCGCGGCGACCTCGTGCTGCTCGAGCTGGCGCTCGTGCGCTGGGTCCTGGAGCTGCTGCGCGGCCACGGCTTCGAGCCGGTCGTGCCGCCCGTGCTCGTGCGCGAGAAGGCGCTCTTCGGCACGGGCTTCCTGCCCGACACCGAGCAGCAGATCTACCGCCTGCCGGACGACGACCTGTATCTCGTCGGGACGAGCGAGGTCGCGCTCGCATCGCTGCACGCGGACGAGATCCTCGCCTCCGACGAGCTGCCTCGCCGCTACGCCGGCTTCTCCCCCTGCTTCCGGCGCGAGGCCGGTGCGGCGGGGAAGGACACGCGCGGGATCTTCCGCGTGCACCAGTTCGACAAGGTCGAGATGTTCTGCTTCGTCGAGCCGAGCGCCTCCGCCGACGAGCACCTGCGCCTGCTGGCGATCGAGGAGGAGATCCTCCAGGCGCTCGAGCTGCCCTACCGCGTCGTCGACATCGCCGTCGGCGATCTCGGCTCGTCGGCGGCCCGCAAGTTCGACTGCGAGGCGTGGCTGCCGAGCCAGGCGCGCTACCGCGAGCTGACCTCCTGCTCGAACACGACCGACTACCAGGCGCGCCGTCTGGAGGTGCGCATGCGCCCCGAGGGCGGGCGGCCCGAGGTGCTCCACACGCTCAACGGCACGGCCGTCGCGGTCGGCCGGACGATCATCGCGCTGCTCGAGAACGGCCAGCGCGAGGACGGCTCGATCGTGCTGCCGCAGACGCTGGCGCCGTACGGCGTCCCGTCGACGCTGCCTCGAGCGGCCGGCTCCTAGTCGGCGACACCGAGCGCTCGCAGCGCCTCGTCGACGTCGGGGGCCAGGTCGAACGCCCGCTCTAGTCGGGTCAGCTCGAAGACCCGCCGAACCTGTCCATCCACCGGCACGACGAGCACCATCGTCCCGCCGGCCTGCGTCGCGCGGCGCCGGCTGTTGAGCAGGAAGCCCAGTCCGCTCGAGTCGAGGAAGACGACCTCTCGCAGGTCGATCGCGATCCGCGTGCGCCCACGTCCGACGAGCTGACCGACCCGAGCGGCGAGCTTCGGCGCCGTCACGATCGACAGGTCGCCGCGAGGTCGGACGAGCGCTCCGGCCTCGCCGAGCTCGCTGACGTCGAGCGACAAGCCGTCGTTGCCCATCGTCCGGGTGGTCTGCCCGG
>JANJTP010000051.1 GCA_024711025.1 Solirubrobacteraceae bacterium | reverse complement strand
GATCAGCTTGGGCTTCTCCTTGTCGGCCATCTCGGCAACGTGGTCGTAGTCGATCAGGTGATCGTCCTCGCGGACCTTGTAGGTCACGGGCCGGAACCACTTGCCGGACTGGTTCGCCGGCGAGCCGTGCGTCAGGTGCCCGCCGCAGGCCAGGTCCATGCCCAGGAAGGTGTCGCCCGGCTTCAGCAGGGCCATGAACACGGCCTGGTTGGCCTGGGCGCCGGAGTGCGGCTGAACGTTCACGAAGGAGCATCCGAACAGCTCCCTGGCCCGGCTGCGGGCCAGCTCCTCGGTGACGTCGACGTACTCGCACCCACCGTAGTAGCGCCGGCCGGGATAGCCCTCCGCGTACTTGTTCGTCAGCACGCTCCCCTGGCACTCGAGAACCGCCCGCGGGACGAAGTTCTCCGAGGCGATCATCTCCAGCGTGTGCTGCTGGCGACCCAGCTCGTTCGCGAGGACCTCGGCGATCGCAGGATCGACCTCTGCGAGCGGGCGATTGAACCAGTCAGGGGGCAGATCGGGCATCGTCCGAGGAGACTACCTCTCGTGTCGGCTCGTCGGCCGGCGATCCCTCGAGCTCGGCGATCTGCGCGATGCGGCGCGCATGCCGTCCGCCCTCGAAGCCCGTGTCGAGGAAGGCCGCGACGATCGCGCCGGCCTCGTCGGCCGACAGACGCTGGCCGGACAGCGTGATGACGTTCGCGTCGTTGTGGCGCCTGGCCATCTCGGCCTCATGGGCGTCGCGGGCGTTGATCGCGCGGATGCCGGCGATCTTGTTCGCCGCGATCGCGACGCCGTTCCCCGAGCCGCAGGCCAGCACGCCGCGGTCGGCGGCGCCGCCCGAGACGAGCCGCGCGGCGCTCGCCGCGAACCCCGGGTAGTCGACCGACTCGCCGGAGGCCGTGCCGACGTCCGTGACCTCGTGGCCGGCGGCCAGGAGCGCCGTCTTGACCTGCTCCTTGAGCGCGAAGCCGGCATGGTCGGAGCCGAGCGCGATCCTCATGACACCGTCTCCTCGGTCGCGGCCTCGCGCGAGCCGGAGTCGCGCCCCGGCGCCCCGCCGTCGCCGGCCGCCGCGAGCTCGGCGAGACCTTCCTCGAGCGTGCGCAGCGGCGCGTAGCCGAGCTCCTCGCGCGCACGGGAGATGTCGATCGTCGTCTCCAGCGCCGACAGCCAGAGCGCCAGCCGAGTGACCGGCGGCGCGCCGCGCAGCGGCAGGCGCCGCCACAGCGCCTCCCCGGACGCCGCGACGGCCCGGGCCAGCCAGGCCGGGACGTCGCGGTCCGGCGCCGCGACGCCCTGTGTGGCCAGCAGCCGTGTGACGAAGTCGCGGAACTCGACCGGCTCCCCGTCGGTGACGAAGTACGCGTGCCCGGGGACGCCCTTCTCAGCGGCGAGCAGGAGGCCCTCCACGGCGTTGTCCACGTGGGTCGTCGATGTGCGGTGCCGGCCACCGTCGACCCAGGCGAAACGCCGCACGCCGACCCGCGCGACGAGCTCGGGGAGGATCGTCGTGTCGCCCCCGCCCCAGACGAGCCGCGGGCGGACGACCACGGTCTCGAGCCCCTCGCCGCTCGCCGCGAGCACGAGGCTCTCCGCCCGCGCCTTCGTCGCGGCGTAGAGCGCGCGCGAGTCGGGCCGCAGGGGGGCCCGCTCGTCGACGACGCCGAGCGGCTCGCCGTCGAGCAGGGCGGCCTCCGTGCCGACGTGGACGAGGCGCCGTACGCCCGCGCGGCGACAGGCCTCGACGACATTCGTCGTGCCCTGGACGTTGTCGCGCTCGAACTCCTCCGGCTGGCCCCAGGCGCCGACCCGAGCCGCGCAGTGGAAGGCGATCTCGCAGCCGCGCGCCCCGTCGGCCATCGCCGCGACGTCGCTCAGCGAGCCACGGACCGCCTCCGCGCCGAGGTCTGCGACGGCGTGGGCGGACTCCTCGCTGCGGGCGAGCGCGCGTACTCGCCAGCCCTCGCCGACCAGCCGCGTGACGAGCCGGCCGCCGATGAAGCCCGAGCCACCGGTGACGAAGGCCGTGTGCTGCATCACCCATGACCCTACTAGCGCGCGGCGCCGCTTGACCGCGCCGCGCCGCGGCCGGGGCGCCGCCGCGTCGCCGCGAGGCGGTCAGCGCCGGCCGACGACGACGCGCTCGATGCCGGCCAGGTCGCGGCGCGACTCGACCGAGCCGAAGCCGGCTTCCTGCACGAGCGCCGAGGCGGCAGCGGACTGGCCCTCGCCGACCTCGATCGCGAGCAGCGCCGCGTCGGTCTGCTCCGCGGCCGCGACCAGGCGGCGGATCACGTTGAGGCCGTCGCGCCCGGCGAACAGCGCGAGCGCCGGCTCGTGGACGCGTACGTCGCGGGGCAGACGCGCACGGTCGCGCTCGGCGACGTAGGGCGGGTTGGAGAGGATCGCGTCCCAGCGGGCGCCGACGCCGTCGAGCAGGTCCGCGCAGACGAGCTCGACGTCCAGTCCGAGGCGGTTCCGGTTGGCGCGCGCGACGTCGAGCGCCGTCTCGCTGACATCGCTGCCGGTCACGTCGAGGTCGGGCCGCTCCTGCTTGAGCGCAAGCGCGACGGCGCCGCTGCCGGTGCCGACGTCGAGCACGCGGGCCCCGGGCGCGAGCTCGAGACCGAGCTCCACGAGCAGCTCGGTCTCCGGGCGCGGCACGAGGACCCGTGCGTCGACCTCGAGCTCGATATGCCGAAAGCCCTTGCGGCCCAGGAGGTACGCGACCGGCTCGCGACCGGCGCTGCGGCGGCGCACGAGATCCTGGAAGGACCGGGCCTGCGCGCCGACGACCTCGCGCCGTGGGTCGGCGTACAGCGCCGTACGGTCGACGCCGAGCGCATGGGCGAGCAGCAGCTCGGCGTCGAGGCGCGGCGACTCGCTTCCGGAGGCCGCGATCGCCACGCCTGCGGAGTCGAGGGCGTCGCGAACGCTCGCGCCGCGCAGGACGCTCACGCGCGCTGGGCCTGGGCTGCCAGGCGGCGTCGCTTCTCGTCGGCCTCGAGCGCCGCGGTCAGCTCGTGCAGCCCCCCGGCAAGCACCCCGTCGAGGTCGTGGAGGGTGACCTTGACGCGATGGTCCGTGACCCGCCGCTCCGGGTAGTTGTAGGTGCGGATCTTCTCGGCTCGGTCGCCGGTGCCGACCTGCGCGCGCCGGTCGGCCGCAAGCTCGGCCTGCTGCTCGGCGAGCGCCCGCTCGTAAAGCCGTGCGCGCAGGACGCGCAGGGCCTTCTCGCGGTTCTGGAGCTGGCTCTTCTCGTCCTGCATCGAGACGACGAGCCCCGTCGGCCGGTGCGTGATCCGAACCGCCGAGTCGGTCGTGTTGACCGACTGGCCGCCCGGTCCCGACGAGCGGTAGACGTCGACCTGGAGGTCGCCGGGGTCGACCTGCACGTCGACCTCCTCGGCCTCGGGCAGCACCGCGACGGTCGCCGTGCTCGTGTGGATGCGGCCCTGCGACTCGGTGACCGGCACACGCTGGACGCGGTGGGTGCCGCCCTCGTACTTGAAGACCGAGTAGGCCCCCGTCCCCTTGATCGCGAACGTGTACTTCCCCTCGCCGAGCTCGAGCGGCTCGGTCTGGAAGCCCCGCGCCTCGGCGTACTTGGTCAGCATCCGATAGAGATCGCCGGCCCAGATGCCGGCCTCCTCCCCGCCGGCGCCGCCCTGGATCTCGACGATGACGTTCTTGTCGTCGTTGGGGTCGCGCTCGACCATCGCGAGTCGGACCTCCTCCTCGAGCTGCTCGATCCGCTCGCGTGCAGTCGCGAGCATCTCGCGCACCTCGGGGTCGTCGGCGCCCTCGTCGAGGAGCTCCTGAGCGCCCGCGGCGTCATCGGTGGCGCGCCGCCACTGCTCGGCGAGCTGCGCCGCCGGCTCCAGCCGACGGTACTCGCGTCCGGCGTCCGCGTAGCGACGACGGTCGGCGATCACCTGGGGGTCGGTGATCTCGCGCGACAGCTCCGCGAACCGGGCCTCGATCTGCTCGACGAGCGACTCGATCATCCGGCGATCGAGTCTAGAGGCGGGGCTTCGGTGGCACGGCGGTGCGGGTGGAGTGCGGGCCTGGTGGGCGCGGGACGCTGGGGGCGCGGCGCCGGAGCCGGCGCGGGACGCTTGGGGTAGAGCGGAACGCTGGGGATGGCGCGGAACGCTGGGGTGGCGCCGGAGCCCCGAGTCACTCGCCACGCCCCGAACTGAGGGCCGACACGCCTGCTGCGGGGGTTGTGGCTGCAGAAACTCACGTATGGGGTGTGTTTATGCAGCCACGTTCCCGACGCGGCGACGACTGCACGGAGGCGGCGCGGTTCTGTCGCAAAGCGTGCGATCCGCGGGCGCAGCGGGTCTCGTCGGAGGTCGGACGGCAGCTCGTCGAAGGTCGGGGCGCCGCGGGGCGCAACGGGCGCCGCGGGGCGCAACGGGCGCCGCGGGCGTGTGGTGATCGTCAACCTCGCTACGCGCGACCGCCGCCGCTTCACGTTGGCCACCTCAGAGGGTGGTCTTCGCAGAGCGCACTCGGCGCGACGCATCGAGTTTGACGATCACCACACGCCAGCGCCCCGCGCGCCTGCGCCGGCCGACCGCCCCAGACACCTTTGCCGGCGCCGGCCCCGCGCGCCTGCGCCGGCGCGACGTGCGTAGGGCGGCGTCAAGCGCCGCACGACCCGCCGACGCGACGTCAGGCGGCGATCTCGATGCCGACGAACCCATCCCGACCCGCCCCCGGCTCGCCGGGCGTCTCGCGCTCGAGGACGGCCTCCATGGCGGCGATGGCGACGGCCAGCTGGCTGTGGTCGGGCTCGCGGGTCGTGAGCAGCTGGAGCTTGAGGCCGGGCCAGATGAGGGCGCGGACCCAGCGGCGGCGGCGATGCCTGCCGGCGAGCTTGATGAGCTCGAAGGAGATGCCGGCGATCAGCGGGACGCCGACGATGCGGCTGGCGATGAGCGCCCACCAGGGCAGCAGGCCGAGGGGGCTGAAGACGAAGATCGCGACGATCATCACGATGAGCAGGAAGCTGGTGCCACAGCGCGGGTGCAGACGGGAGAAGCGGTGGGCGTTCTCGGGGGTCAGCGGCAAGCCGGCCTCGTAGCAGGAGATCGTCTTGTGCTCGGCGCCGTGGTACTCGAAGACGCGCCGCAGGTCGCGCATCCGCGACAGGAGCAGCAGATAGAGCAGGAAGATGACGGTCCGCAGGATCCCCTCGACGATCCAGAAGACCACGGCGGAGCCGAGCTCGTCCTTGATCAGGTTGGTGAGCGTGACGGGGACGACGAAGAAGAGCCCGACGGCGAGCGCGAGCGCGAAGACGATCGTCGCGCCCCACAGCCAGCCGCCGATCTCCTCCTCCTCCCCGGGCACCTGGGTGTTCGCGGAGATGCCCAGCGCCTTGAAGCCGATCACGAGCGACTCGCCGAGCGCGAAGACGCCGCGGACGATCGGCGCTCGCAGGATCCGGTGGCGGCGCAGGATCGACTCGACGCCGAAGGCCTTCACGGCGATCTCGCCGCGCGGCGGATCGTCCAAGTCGAGCCGCTCGCCCTGATCGTCGAGCTGCTCGGGGGCGGGCTTGCGACAGGCGACGGCCCACGTGCCGACGCCGCGCATCATCACGCCCTCGAGGACCGCCTGGCCGCCGACGGGAGCGTCACGGGTAGCCACCCACTCGGAGGGCTGCGTGTCGAGCGCCGGGGCGACGGGACCGTCGGGCGTTCGCCGCTCGGCGGCCCCCACGGGAGGCTCAGGCTCGGGACTTCGCGGCGGCGGCGCGCTTGGCGGCGCGGCGGCGGAAGCGCTCGACGCGGCCGCCGGTATCGACGAGCTTCTGCTTGCCCGTGTAGAACGGGTGACACTCCGAGCAGATCTCGACGTGGATCTCGGACTGGGTGGAACGGGTCCAGAACTCGTTGCCGCACGTGCAGGTGACGTGTGCCCGAACGTACTCCGGGTGGATCTCGGTCTTCATGCTGTAGGCGATTCTAGCCGGGCGACGACTCAGCGGCTGCGCGATGCGCGCGACGCGCCGGCGCCGCCGCAACGGCGGTCGAGCGCGTTGTCGCTCTCGTCGAGCTCGTCGACCTCGCCGCGGGCGTCGACGCTGAAGCGAAGGATCGCCCCGGGCCGGCATCGCGCGGCCTGGAAGACGACGACCGCGTGGCGCCGCGCACGCAGCGGGCCGATCCGCTGCGCCGGCTGGACGACGCCGTCGATCGCGAGCGTGACGCTGAACGGCACGGCCGTCCCGCGGCCGTCGTTTCGCACCCTCACGACGTACTTGACGAGGTCGGCACGCGGGCCGGCCTGGATCGCCGGGTCGCGGAGGATCAGGTTCGGTCGCGTGTCGGGCTGACGACAGCTCGCGGTGAGTCGCGAGGCGCGTATGGAGCCGCCCTGGACGGCGCGCCAGCGGAAGCGCACGAGCGCGCGATAGGAGCTGCCGGGCCGCAGGCCGCTGACGTGCTTGCGCACGAGGTAGGTGGAGGTCGCCTGAGCGGCGGCGCTCCACTCGCCGATGCCGGGGGCCGCGGGCATCCGCTTCCAGCGCCTGCCGCCGAGCCGGCGCTCGTAGATGTCGAAGCGCATCTCCATCCGCCGGTCGGCGATCGTGCTCATCGCCCCTCGGAACGTCGCGCTGCGGCCGGCCTGCCCACCGGCGGTGCACGCCTCGAGCTTCGCGCTCGGCGCTCCGGGAACGGGCTTCTTCGCGGCGGCGGGTCCCGCGCCGACGGTCAGAAGCGCCACGGTCGCGGCGACCAGGGCTGGGAGTCGGACTTGTCGCATCATCGCCACGAACACGCGAGGGACGCCGGTGTTGCGCCGCCGGCGCAGATGCTCACGACGCCCGCTCCGCGTCCGCTGCGCGCTCAATCGAGGGACGCCGGTGTTGCGAGCCGGCGCCGATGCTCAGGTGAGCTGGTAGAGCGGCCCATCGCCGCCCTCGGGCGGCGTCAGGCGACCGCCCTTCGCGGTGATCGCGCCGCACTGCACGCAGTTCGTGTAGTTGACGACGACGTCGACGTGGCCCTCCGCGGGCGCATCCTCGGGGATCTCGTAGACCCCGGCGGGGCACATCCAGCGCCAGGTCTCGGCAACTTCGCGCGGCACGTGCCGCTGCAGGCGGATGTGGTTCGGCGCGTCGTCACGCGTCTGGTTGCCGGTGATGTAGACCGACGAGAGCTTGTCGAAGATGTACTTGCCGTCGGGCTTGGGATACGACCGCGCCGTGTCGCCGACGAACATCGGCCGGGCGTCGTTGCGATGCCACGCGAGCCGCCCACCGGGCAGCCTGCCCTTCGTCGCGATCGCGAGGTTGACGAGCGGCCCGCCCTTGATGAAGCCCTTCTGGAACGGCTGGCGCGCGTTGCGCACCGCGTACAGCTCGCGACCGATGCGCGAGTCCTCGACCGCGCCCTCGTACGACTCGAGCGACGTGCCGCCCCGGGCCAGCGCCGCATAGATCTGCTCGCCGGCGAGCTTCCCGGAGAGCAGCGAGTGGTGGACGCCCTTGAGCGCCACGGTGTCGACCAGGCCGGCGGCGTCGCCGCACAGCAGCGCGCCGGGCATCGTCAGCTTCGGCACCGACCAGTAGCCACCCCCGGGCAGGGCCTTGGCGCCCCAACCGACGCGCTCGCCCCCCTCGAGGATCCGGCGGACGAGCGGATGGGTCTTGAAGAGCTGCAGCAGGTCGTGCGGCGAGGTCGTCGCGTCGGCGTACTCGAGGTCGACGACGAAGCCGATCGAGACGAGGTCCTCGCCGGTCCTCTCGTCCTTCATCGGGTAGATCCAGCTGCCGCCGATCTGGCCGTACTTCGCCGAGAGCTTCAGCGGCCAGGGGCCGATCGTGTGGATCAGGCGGTCGAGCGGTCGCGGGACCTTCCAGATCTCCTTGACACCGAGCTCCCAGACCTGTGGCTCGCGCCCCGCACCGAGGTCGAACTCGCGGATCGCGGCGCCGGTGAGGCTGCCCCAGCAGCCGTCGGCCAGGACGGTGAAGGCGGCCTGGATGTCGGTGCCCGGCTCGAAGTTGCCGAGCTCCTCCCCGTCGCGCCCGCGGCCCTTGTCGCCGGAGCGCACCCCGACGACGCGGCCGTCCTCGACGACGAGCCTGGTGGCCGCGGTCTCCGTCAGGACGTAGGCGCCGCGCTCCTCGGCGATCCGCTGCTGGAAGCGGGCGAGCGCGGAGACCGAGACGATCTCGTTGCCGTGGTTCTTGAACGGCGGCGGCGGTGGGATGCGGAGCTTGGTCTTGGAGCTCGGCAGGAGGTAGACGGCCTCCTTGGCGACCTCGCCGAAGGCGAAGCCCTCCTTGCGCCAGTCCTCCCGGGTCATCGCGGGGAAGAGCTCCTGCAGCGGCTCGGGGCGCATGACCGCGCCGGACAGGTTGTGCCCGCCGCAGGTCTTCGCCTTCTCGATGACCGCGACCGGCACCTCGCCGAGCCGCTCCAGCGTCTCCGGGTCGTCCGCGAGCAGCTCCAGCAGGCGGTTGGCGCATGCGAGGCCGGCGGTCCCGCCGCCGACGATCGCGACGCCGACCTCGATCCGCTCGTCCTCGGGGTCGAGCCCGCGCTTGAGGAACTCCTCCGGCGAGTCGACCGGCGGCGGGTAGGCCGCCGGGACCGCGGTGCTCCTGCCGTTCACGCCGGCCATCGCGATCAGCCGCCCTTCTTCGCCTTCACGGCCTCGGTCAGCTTCGGCAGGATCTTGTGCAGGTCGCCGACGACCCCCAGGTCGCTGAACTCGAAGATCGGCGCGTTCGAGTCCTTGTTGATCGCGACGATGTTCTCGGATGCCTGCATCCCGACCTTGTGCTGGATCGCCCCCGAGATGCCGGCGGCGATGTAGAGCTTGGGCGCGACGGTCTTGCCGGTCTGGCCGATCTGCCCGGCGTACGGGAACCAGCCGGCGTCCACCACGGCGCGCGTCGCGGCGACGGCGGAGCTCCCGCCGAACGCGCTCGCGAGGTCCTCGCAGAGCGCGAAGCCCTCCGCCGAGCCGAGTCCGCGGCCGCCGGCGACGAGGACGTCCGCGCCCTCGATGTCGACGTCGGCGCCGCGCTGCTCGCCGCGCGTGACCATCTGGGCGCGCCGCGAGAAGTCCGAGAAGCCGACCTCGAGATCCTCGACGGTCGCCGGACCGGCGCCGGACTCGCGGATCTCGAACGCGTTGAGCCGGGCGATGATGATGCCGACCGGGCTGCGGAACTCGATCTGGGAGATCGCCGAGTCCCCGAGGATCGGGCGCTCGGCGACGATCTTGCCGCCCTCGGCGCGAACGGCCGTGACCTCCATCGCGACGCCGGCTCCGAGCCGCGCGGCGAGCCCCGCTCCGACCTCGAAGCCGAGCAGGCCGCCGCCGAACAGCGCCGTGCCGTAGGAGCCGCCCGCGACCGCGGCCGCCATCGCGTCGACGACCGGCTGCGCAAGGCCCGACGGCCCGTCGACACGCAGGACCTTCGTCGCGCCGTACGCGCCGAGCGATCCCGCGAGCTCGTCGGTGATCCCCTCGCCGACGACGATCGCATGGCACTCGCCGCCGGTCTCGGCGGCCAGGCGCGCGCCCTCGGAGACGGCGCCGAGCGAGTTCTTGTTGAACGCGCCCTGGTAATCGAGCGCGTAGACCAGGAAGTTCCCCATCTAGATCAGCTTCCTCTCGTCGAGCCACGCGACGATCCGCTCGACCGTCTGGGCCGTGTCCTCGTCCTCGATGATCTGGCCGGCCGCCTTCTGCGGCGGCTCCTTCGCCGAGACCCAGTGGGCCGCCGAGTGATCGCCGCCGACCTTGTCGGGGTCGATGCCGGCGTCCGCCGTCGTGAGCGACTCGAGCGGCTTCTTCTTGGCGCCCATGATCGCCTTGAGCGACGGGTAGCGCGGCTCGTTGATCGCGTCGCCGACGGAGATGACCGCCGGCAGCTCGATCCTCACGGTGTCGTAGCCGTACTCGGCCTGGCGCTCGGCGGTGAGCGTCGCGGCGCCTTCGACCTCGAGTTTGATCACCTGCGTCAGCGACGGCATCCCGAGGTGGTCGGCGACGACCGCGCCGACCGTGTAGCACTCGCCGTCGTCGGACTGCTGACCGAGCAGGACGAGGTCGGGGCTCTCGCGCTTGAGCGTCTGGGCGAGCGCGTAGCCGGTCGCGGCCACATCGGAGCCGGCGAGCGCCGCGTCGCTGAGGTGGATCGAGCGGTCAGCGCCGAGCGAGACCGCCTTGTGGAGGGCGCGGACGGCGGACTCCGGGCCCATCGTCACGGCGACGATCTCCTCGACCGGCAGCGCGCCGCTCTCCTTGAGCTGCATCGCAGCCTCGATGGCGTGCGTGTCGTACGGGTTGAGGTTCTTCTCGCCGCTGCGGTCCATGCGCCCCGTCGTCGGGTCGATGCGCTTCTGGACGGCGGCGTCTGGCACCTCTTTCACCAAGACGCAGATCTTCACTTCTGGGCCTCCTGTGGCACGGGAAGGACGGGAGTCTAGTGACTTGACTGACGAGTCAATCGATCGGTGGGCGGCGGCACCCGCAGACGACGCCGCCGTCTACGCCTAACGTGGCTCCCGCTCCGCGATGGCGCGCTCGATGAAGTCGGTGATCGCCTGCGTTTGCGCGCCCGGCGTGAACACCGCCGCGACGCCGAGGCGCTCGAGCTCGGGGATGTCGTCGCCCGGGATCGTCCCGCCGACGGTCACGAGCACGTCCGCGGCCCCCTGCTCGCGCAGCAGCTCGAGCACGCGCGGCACGAGCGTCATGTGGGCTCCGGAGAGGATCGACAGGCCGACCGCGTCCGCGTCCTCCTGGATCACCGTCTCCACGATCTGCTCGGGGGTCTGGTGCAGCCCGGTGTAGATGACCTCCATCCCCGCATCGCGCAGCGCGCGGGCGATGATCTTCGCGCCGCGATCGTGGCCGTCCAGGCCTGGCTTCGCGACGACCACGCGGATCTTCCTCTGGGTGCTCGCTGGGGGCATCTGATCACGAGGAGTCGGGAACATCGAAAGCCTATTGCGAACCGCGATCGGCCCGCGTTGCGGGGCCGGGGCTCGCCACGGACCGGAACCCGGCCCGGGCGGCGCAACGGCCGCCCGGGCCAAGGCCTCCGGGCTCGGTCCCGAACATTCGGACCCGGAGCCTGGCGGGCGCGCTAGCGCACCCTGAAGATCGAGCGCATCGGTGACCTCTCTTCAGCAGCGACGTCGCGAACCCTCCCCCAGATCGTCGACAACCCGACGACGCGACGTGCCATCCAGGCACATCGGGTGGCCAGATCGGGTGGGCAGAACCGGGCACAGGCGCGCCCGCGGCGCTCCGGCGAGACGGGCGCCTAGACGCCCTCTCTCGCGGCGTCGCCCAACAGCGCTCGAGCTATCACCAGCCGCTGGATCTCGCTCGTGCCCTCGTAGATCTCGGTGACCTTGGCGTCGCGGTAGTAGCGCTCGGCCGGGAAGTCGGTGGTGTAGCCGTAGCCGCCGAGCACCTGGATCGCCTCGCCGGTCCAGTGGCGTGCGACGCGGCTGGCGAAGAGCTTCGCCTGTGCGCCCTCGACGGTGTGCGGCAGCCCGGCGCTCTTCAGCCGCGCCGCGCGCAGCGTGAGCGCGCGGGCCGCCTCGACCTCCGTCTGCATGTCGGCGAGCTTCTGCTGGATCGCCCCGAACGCCGCGATCGGCCGGCCGAACGCCCGCCGCTCGCGCGCGTATCCGGCCGCCAGGTCGAGCGCCGCCTGCGCTATGCCCGTCGCCTGCGCGGCGATCGCGATCCGCCCGCCGTCGAGCGTGGAGAGGGCGATGCGCATGCCGGCGCCCGGCTCGCCGAGCCGCTCCGCGGGCGTCCCGTCGAACGACAGGCCGGCCGTGTCGGACGAGTGCTGGCCGAGCTTGCCCTCCTCGCGGGTCGCCGACATGCCGGCCGCGCCGCGCCGCACCAGGAAGGCGCCCGGCCGACTGTCGGCGGCGCCGTCGCGCGCGAAGACGACGATCGTGTCCGCGTACGACCCGTTCGTCACCCACTGCTTCGAGCCGGTCAGCAGCGCACGCTCCCCGTCGGGCTCCGCACGAGTGCGCATCGCCCCCGCGTCGCTGCCCGCCTCGGGCTCGGTGAGGGCGAAGGCCGCGATCTCGAATCCCTGCGCCAGCGGCGGCACGAGCCGCTGCGCCTGCGCGGGCGTGCCGTGCGCGACGATCGGCATCGTGCCGGCCCCGGTGTGCACGGCGAGCGTCGTGCCGAGCCCGGCGTCGGCACGGGCGATCTGCTCGAGCGCAAGCACGTAGCTCGTGAAGTCCGCGCCCACGCCGGCGAGCTCCGCCGGCACGCAGACGCCCATCAGCCCGAGCTCGCCGAGCTGCGCCAGCACGTCGCGCGGGAAGCGCCGGTCGCGGTCCCAGTCGGCCGCCCGCGGCGCGACGACCTCGTCGGCGAAGCGCCGGGCGAGCTCGCGGACCTCGCGCTGCTCGCCGGTGAGCTCGTGCAGGCTCATCGATCGCGCCTCGGCGCGCGAGCGCGGGGCGTCGCAGGCGGCGGGCCGGCGCCGCGCCGCGACACGGCGGCGCGCCCCGCGGCCCCGACGAGGCCCATCGTCGCGAGGGCCCCGAGCGCGACGAGCCGGCGTCCGAGCCGCTCGAAGCGCAGCAGCTCCCAGCCCTCCTCCAGCGCGACGCGCTCGAGCTCGGCGTCGGGGTTGACCGCGACCGGGTGGCCGACGAGCCGCAGCATCGGCAGGTCGGACTCGGAGTCCGAGTAGGCGTACGAGGCCGCGAGGTCGATCCCCTCGCGCTCGGCCAGCTCGCGGATCCGTTGAGCCTTGCCGTCACGGTAGGTGAAGATGTCCGCGTCGCGGCCCGTGAAGCGACCGTCGACGATCTCCGAGCGCGCGCCGATCCCGCCGTCGAAGCCGAGCACGTGGCTCAGCATCTCGGCCAGCTCCTGCGAGGAGGCCGTGGCGATGTAGACGCGTCGGCCGGCGTCCTGGTGCTCGTACGCGATCCGCAGCATCTGCGGGTAGATCCGCGGGAGAATCGCGGCGAGCACCTCCGGCATCATCCGCCGCAGGTCGATCGCCCGCTCGCCCTCGACGATCTGCGCGATCTGGCCGCGCACCCGCGCGGTGGACTCGTCGGTCGAGCCGCGCACGCGGAAACGCGCGTTCTCCCAGACGATCCGCGCCATCTGCGTGCGCGAGACGATCCCGGCGTCGACGGCAGCGCGCGCCCAGTAGAACCCGGAGGAGCCCGCGACGAGCGTGCGGTCCAGGTCGAGGAGCGCGGCTGCCGTCATGCCGTTCGCGCGGCGCCGAGCTAGCTCGCCGGGACGCGCACGATCAGGGCGTCGCCCTGGCCGCCGCCCGAGCAGATCGCCGCGCAGCCGAGCCCGCCGCCGCGCCGGCGCAGCTCGTGGACGAGCGCGCCGATGATCCGCGCGCCGGAGGCGCCGAGCGGATGGCCGAGCGCGATCGCCCCGCCGTTGACGTTGACCTTGGCCTCGTCGACGCCGAGCAGGCGCACGGAGTTGAGCGCCACCGACGCGAACGCCTCGTTGATCTCCCACAGGTCGATGTCCGAGACGGCCAGGCCCGCCTTCGCGAGCGCCGCCTGCGCCGCGCTCGCGGGGGTCGTCGCCAGGTATGCGAAGTCGTTCGCGCTCTGCCCGTGCGCGACGATCTCGGCGAGCGCCTCGTGGCCGTTGGCGGCCGCCCACCCGTCGGAGGCCAGCACGACGGCAGCGGCGCCGTCGTTGACGCTGGGCGAGTTGCCGGCGGTGTGGCTGCCCTCGCGGCCGACCAGCCCCGGCAGCTTGGCGAGCGCCTCGAGCGTGCTGTCGCGGCGCGGCGACTCGTCGACCTCGACGAGCGTGTCGCCCTTGCGGCCCTTGATCGTCACGGGAACGATCTCGTCGGCCATCCGACCCTCGTCGGTCGCCCTGACCGCGAGCTCGTGCGAGCGCAGCGCCCAGCGATCGAGGTCGGGGCGCGTCAGCTCGAGCTCGTCGCCCACCGACGTCGCCTCGTCGAACATCTGCCGGCCGCTGAACGGGTTCGTGAGCCCGTCGTGCGTCATCGCGTCGAGCGCCTTCACGTCGCCCATCCGGAAGCCGAAGCGGGCCCCGGGCAGCAGGTAGGGCGCGCGCGACATCGACTCCATGCCGCCGCCGACGCCGACCTCGACGTCACCGGCGCGGATGGCCTGGTCGATCAGCACCGAGGCGCGCATGCCCGAGGCGCAGACCTTGTTGACCGTCTCCGACGAGACCTCCTTCGGGATTCCCGCCTCGATCTGCGCCTGGCGCGAGGGGATCATCCCCTGCCCCGCCTGGATCACTTGTCCGACGACGACGTGCTGGACCTGCTCCGGCTCGATTCCCGCGCGCTCCAGCGCGGCCGCGATGGCCGTGCCGCCGAGCTTCGTAGCGTCGACCGCGGAAAGAGCGCCGCCGAGCTTGCCGATCGGGGTGCGCGCGCTGCCGAGGATCACCGTCTTGGGCATCAGGACTCCGTGTGCGAGGGATCGATGTACGCCAGATCGTAGTCAGGCTCACCTCGGGCCGATCGGCGTGCGCGCGGTGAGCGACCATCTAGCCTGCCGGCGGCATGCAGATCGAAGCGACCACCGCCACGCCGCCCGCGACCGGCGCCGACACGATCGCCGTGGGCGTGCTCGAGGGCGAGCCGCCGGCCTGGGACTCGCCCGACGGCGCGCTCACGGCCATGGTCGACTCCGGCGAGGCCCGTCCGCGCCACGGCCACCTCGCGGTCGCCCACGCCGGGGCGCTGCGCCTGCTCGCCGTCGGCCTGGGCCGCCGCGAGGAGCTCGACGCCGCGCGATTGCGAGCAGCGGCGCACGCGGCGCTGCGCCGCGCGCGTGAGCTCGGCTCGCGCGCCCTCTGCTGGGCCGTGCCGGACGACGCCGACGAGGTTGCCGCGGCGCTCGCCTGCGGCAGCGCGCTCTCGGCCTACCGCTTCACGGCGTTTCGCCACGACGACGAGGACGAGGCCGGCGCGGACCGTCCGGATCGGCTCGTCGTGGCCGCCCGCCGCGACGTCGCCGACGCCGTCGCCCGGGCGGTCGCGATCGCCGCCGCCCAGAACCGCGCGCGCGACCTGCAGAACCGGCCCGCCAACGACCTCACCCCGACCGCGCTGGCCGCTCGCGCCCGCGAGCTGGCGCAGGCGCATCCCGGCCTCGAGATCGACGTGGAGGGCCGCGCGGCGATCGAGCGGCGCGGCATGGGCGCCCTCTCAGCCGTCGCGGCGGGCAGCGGCCAGGAGCCGGCGCTGATCGTCCTGCGCTGGGCGCCCGCCGGCGCCCGCGGGCCGCGGCTCGGGCTCGTCGGCAAGGCCGTGACGTTCGACTCCGGCGGGCTGTCGATCAAGGCCGCCGCCGGGATGCCGGACATGAAGTTCGACATGTCCGGCGGCGCGGCGGTCCTCGAGGCCGTCGGAGCGATCGCGCAGCTCGGCCTGATGGTCGACGTCGTTGCCGTGATCGGCGCGACCGAGAACGTGATCTCGGCCGCCGCGATGCGACCCGGCGACATCGTCAGCGCGATGGACGGCACGACGATCGAGGTCAACAACACCGACGCCGAGGGCCGCCTCGTGCTCGCCGACTGCCTCCTGCGGGCGCGCGAGCTGGGCGCCGAGCGGCTGGTCGACCTCGCGACGCTGACCGGCGGCGTCGTGACCGCGCTCGGATCGGTGCACGCGGGCGGCTTCAGCAACGACGAGGCCTGGTGGCGGTCGGTCGCCGCCGCCGCGGAGCGGGCGGACGAGCCGCTCTGGCGGCTGCCGCTGCACGAGCGCCACGCGAAGGCGATCCGCGGTCGCTACGCCGACCTGACGAACACCGGGCGCGATCGCAAGGCCCACCCGATCATGGGCGCCGAGTTCCTGCATCACTTCGCAGGCGAGACGCCTTGGGCGCACCTGGACATCGCCGGAGTGGCGAGCGACTGCGGCCTGCCCGAGCTCGGCAAGGCGGGGTCGGGCTGGGGGGTTCGCACGCTGGTCGAGCTCGCCGGCGACCTCGCCGAGGGAGACGGCCCGGCGTAGGGTTCGCGGATGGACTTCGAGCTCGACGCCGAGTCGGAGCTGCTGCGGAGCACGGCGCGCGAGTTCGCGCTCGGCGAGGTGGCGCCGGTAGCGGGCGAGCTCGATCGCGAGAAGCGCTTCCCGTACGAGATCGTCCGCGCCATGGGCGAGCTGGGCTGGATGGGGATCCCGTTCCCGTCCGAGGTCGGCGGGGCGGGCGGTACGACGCTCCAGTACGCGCTGGTCGTGGAGGAGCTCGCGCGCGTCGACTCCAGCGTCGCGATCACGCTGTGCGCCCATACCTCCCTGGGCGTGCAGCCGATCTGGCTGTTCGGCTCGGCCGAGCAGCGCGAGCGGCTGCTGCCCGACCTGTGCGCTGGGCGCCGGCTCGGCGCGTTCGGCCTGACCGAGCCGCAGGCCGGCAGCGATGCCGGCAACACGCGCACCCGCGCGCGGCTCGAGGACGGCGAGTGGGTGATCGACGGCGCCAAGCAGTTCATCACCAACGCCGGCACGGAGATCTCCGGGCACGTGGCGATCACCGCGGTGACCGGCGAGCGACCCGACGGTCGGGCGGAGATCTCGAACCTGATCGTCGAGAACGGCACGCCCGGCTACGACCCGGGCGAGCCGTACCGCAAGATGGGCTGGCACGCCTCGGACACCCGGCCGTTGTCCTTCACCGAGTGCCGCGTCCCGTACGAGAGCCTGCTCGGCGCCCGCGGGCAGGGGCTGGCCCAGTTCCTCGCCGTCCTCGACGGCGGGCGGATCGGCGTCGCCGCGATGGGCGTCGGCCTTGCTCAGGGCGCGCTCGACGAGGCGCTTGCGTACGCCGGGCAGCGGGTCGCATTCGGGCGGCGCATCTCCGCCTTCCAGGCGATCCAGGGCAAGCTCGCCGACATGGCCACCGAGATCCAGGCGGCGCGCCTGCTGACCTACCAGGCCGCCTGGCAGAAGGACCGGGGCCGCGACTTCACACTCACCGCCGCCCAGGCCAAGCTCAAGAGCGGGCGCCTCGCCGTCCGCTGCGCCGAGGAGGCCGTCCAGATCCACGGCGGCTACGGCTACATCGAGGAGCAGCCGGTCTGCCGCATGTACCGGGACGCCAAGATCCTCACCATCGGCGAAGGCACGGACGAGATCCAGCAGATGGTCATCGCCCGCGCGCTGGGCGCCTGACGGCGTGCCCGCCTCCGCAGCCACGGCGCCGCCCCCCGGGCTCGACCCGGGGCGCCTGGCCCGCGCGACGCGCCGCCGCGGCCGGCGGTCGGCGCTCGCCGTGCTCGTGCTGCTGACGGCCGTCTATGCGGCCGGGATCGGGCTTCCGGCCTCGCCCGGCTCGGATCTGCGCCCGAGCGAGGCGCACGTGCTGCTGTCCAGCGAGTCGTGGGTCTCCGACGGCGACCCCGAGCTGACCGACGAGTACGCCGGGCGCGCCTGGCACGGGTTCTACGACGGCGAGCTGCGGCCGGCGGCGCTGCGCGTCGACGGCCGCCTCGTCGAGCCGGACGGAATCGGGTTCGCGCTGCTGCTGGCGCCGGCGTACGCGCTCGGCGGCGCACTCGGCGCGCAGCTCCTGCTGGCCGCGATCGCGGCCGCGGGGTTCGCGATCGCCGCGGCGTTGGGTGGACGGCTCGTGCCCGAGCCGTGGGCGAGCGGCGCCGCGCTCGCGGTCGGCCTCTCGCCGCCCGCGGTGCTCGCGGCGACCACGATCGCTCCCGCGATGACGTGCGCGACGCTGATCGCCGGCGCGGCGCTGCTCGCGCTGCGGGTGCGCGACCACCCGGCCGGCGCCCCGGCGATCGGCGCCGCCGCGCTGCTCGCGCCGATCGTCTGGCTGTGGCCGGCAGCGATCCCGCCGGCGGCGGTCGTGGCCGCCGCACTCGTGCGCTGGCTGCGACGGCGCCGCCGCGCCTGGACCGGGCTCGTCGCGATCGAGATCCTGCTCGTCTCGCTGGTCGTGTACGTGACGGTCAGCGGGCAGCTGTTCGGCGGCCTCACCCTCTACGCGGCGGCCACCGCGCCGCACGCGCCGACCGGCCTCGCGAACGCCGCCGACGCGATCGGCCGGCTCGAGCGGCTCGCCGCCGTCCTGATCGACCCGCAGGTCGGTGCGCTGCTCTACGCGCCCGTGCTGGCGTTCGGCTTCACCTCGGCCTGGCTGCTGCGGCGCTCGCGCCGCGAGCGCCTCGCGCGGGCGTTCCCGGCGGCAAGCGACGTCGAGGCCTGCGCCGGGCTGCTTGCGCTGGTCTGCGTGGCGACCGCGCTCGGCGCCGCCCTGCTGCTCGCCACTCTGGACGGCCGCGCGCCGGGCGAGCCGCTCGCCGTCGCGCTGCCGTGCGCCGCCGCACTGTGCGCCTGGTCGCTGCGCCGCTTCCCGCGGGCCGGCGCGGCGCTCGCGCTCGTCGGCGTCGGGCTCACCGTCTGGACGCTGACCGGCGCCCGCCTCGCGGGCGACGCCGGCGTCTCACCGGTCCGCGGACCGCTGCCGTGGAGCGTGCTGGACGGGCGCTGAGCGGCCTCCCTCGCGCTCGAAGCGCTCGAGCACCTCGGCGGCGGCGCTCGCCGGGTCGAGGCGGCGCGCGACGACCTCGTCGAGCAGCTCGCCGAAGCGCTCGTCGTCCCGCAGGCGCTCCTCGAGCCGCTGCCGCAGGCGATGCGCGCAGATCGACAGGACCTCGCTGCGCAGATTTCGCCGGCGGCGCTCGGGCAGCGTCCCCTGTCGCTCGATGAAGGCCCGGTGGGCGTCGAGCCGCTCGACCAGCTCCGGCACGCCGCGGCCGAGGTGGGCCTCGGTCCTGACGATCGGCACGCGCCAGCCGCCGCGCTGCGGCGCGAGCGAGAGGACACCGCGGATCTCACGGACCATCGTGTCGGTCAGCGGGTGGTCGGCCTTGTTGACAACGATCACGTCGGGTATCTCCATGATGCCGGCCTTGAGCGCCTGGATCGAGTCGCCCGACCCCGGCATCAGCACGAGCACGACGGTGTCCGCGTGGTCGATTATGTCGACCTCGGCCTGCCCGACCCCGACGGTCTCGAGCAGGATCTCCTCGCGGCCGGCCGCGTCCATCAGCAGCGCCGCCTGAAGCGCGGCCTCGCTGAGCCCGCCGAGCGCGCCGCGGTTGGCCATCGATCGGATGAAGACGCCGGGGTCGAGGAAGTGGTCGGTCAGGCGGATCCGGTCGCCGAGCAGCGCCCCGTGAGTGAACGGCGACGACGGGTCGATCGACAGCACCGCCACGCTGCGGCCCTGCTCTCGGCGCAGCTTCGTCAACGCCCCGATCAGCGTCGACTTGCCGGCCCCCGGCGCGCCGGTCAGCCCGACGATCGCGGCGTGCCCGGTGTGCGGGTAGACCTCGCGCACGAGCTCCCAGCCGCGCGGGTCGTCGGACTCGACGAGGGAGATCGCGCGGGCAAGCGCGCGACGATCGCCGGCCAGCAGGCGGTCGGCGAGCGACTGGCCGGTCTCGGGGAGAGCCATCGCGGCCGAGCCTAGCGACGCGCGCCGACCGACCCGCGGGTCGGCCGGTCTACGATCCCGCCCGTGGAGCGGACGGACGAGCAGGCGCCGAGCACGCCGCCACGCGGAGCGCCGGCTCCGCTGCGCGGCGGGCTGCCGGCGCTGCTCGGCTTCGCCCGCGCCCACGGGATGCTCAACGCCCGCTACGCACGCCTCGCGCTGCGCTGGGCCTGGCTGAAGCTGCGCTGGCGCGGGCGCCTGCGCACCGACGGGCTGTGCTTCGTCGGCCCCGGCGTGACGTTCGAGATCGGCCGCGACGCGACCGTCCACCTCGGGCGCTGGTCGTGGATCGGCCACGGCTGCAAGATCCGCGCGCACGAGGGCGAGGTGCGGATCGGCGCCAAGAGCGTGCTCGGCCAGGAGTGCACGATCTCCGCCTTCCAGCACGTCTCCATCGGAAGCGAGTGCATCCTCGCCGACCGCGTGATGCTGATCGACTTCGACCACGGGATCGTCGACGTCGAGCGGCCGATCCGCCTCCAGGGCATCTACAAGCGCGACGTGCGGATCGGCAGCAACGTCTGGGTCGGCTACGGGGCCTGTGTGCTGCGGGGCGTGAGCATCGGCGACAACAGCGTCGTCGGGACCGCCGCCGTCGTCACGAAGGACGTCCCCGACGACGCCGTCGTCGCCGGCGTGCCGGCGCGCGTGATCCGCATGCGCGAGGCTCCGCGGACGCTGCGCTGGCGCTGAGCCGCGAAGGCGGCGCGCACGGCCGGGGTGCTCAGGCGCTCTGCGGCGAGATGGCCGCCGCCGCACCGAGGACCTCGTCGTAGAGGCCCGCGGTCCGCCGGGCGACGTCGGTCCAGTCGAAGCGCCGAACGTGCTCGCCGGCCTCCGCGACGAGGCGCTCGCGCAGCGGCGCGTCGGTGAGCATCCGCTCGATCATCACCCCGAGGTGCTCGGCGTCCCCGCCGTTGAAGCGCAGCCCGACGCGCTCGCCGTCGGGGACGACCTCGCGCAGCCCGCCGGTGTCCGCGACGATGCACGGGCAGCCGCTCGCCATCGCCTCGAGCGCGACGAGCCCGAACGGCTCGTACAGGCTCGGCACGACGCACAGGTCGGCGATCCGGTAGAGCGAGTGCAGGACGTCGTCGCCGATCCAGCCGAGGAACGTGCCGCGCTCCGTGAGCCCGAGCCGCTCGGCCTGCGCTCGCAGCTCCTGCTCGTGCGTGCCCGAGCCGGCGACGAGGAAGCGCACGCTGCCGAGCCGCCGGGCGATCGGCGCCAGCGCGTCGAGCGCGAGCTGGAAGCCCTTCTCGTAGACGAGGCGACCGACGAGCAGGACGATCTGCTCCTCGGGCTCGGCGAAGCGCGCGCGCAGCGCGACGAGGTCGTCGACCGGCTGCAGGTCGAGCGGGTCGATGCCGTTCGGGATGACCGTGACGCTCCGCTCGTCGAGCGCGTAGATGTCGCAGACGTGCTCGTGCATGTAGTGCGAGCAGGTGATCACGCTGTCGGCGCGATTGGCGATCCAGCGCTCGATGCCGTGGATCCAGCTCTGCGGATGGCGATCGACCCAGCCCTGGTGGCGCCCGTACTCGGTGGCGTGGATCGTCATCACCAGCGGGCAGCGGAAGCGGTTGGCGAGGTGATCGCCGGCGACGGCGACGAGCCAGTCGTGGCCGTGGACGAGGTCGAAGTCGCAGCGGTCGCCGAGCTCGACGCCGGCCGCCAGCATGTCGGCGTTCATGTGCTCGATCCAGGCGACGAACTCGCCCAGGTCGCGCGGGCGCGTCGGCTCGAGGACGCGGTGGACGGTGACGCCGCGGACCTGCTCCTCGGCCTGCATCGTCTCGTCGCCGCGCGTGAGCACGTGTACGTCGACGCCCTGATGGGCGAGGCCCTCGGAGAGCTTGCGCACGTGGCGGGCCAGGCCGCCCTCGACGACCGGGGGGTACTCCCAGGAGAGGACGAGGACGCGGGTCACGGCTCGAGCAGCGGCGCGATGCGCAGGTGGGGTGCCAGGCCGCGAACCGCCGAGGGTGCTGAGACTAGCGTTCGCAGAGCCTCGTGGAAGTTGCCCAGATGGCCCTCGAAGCGCTCTCGCGCATAGGGCCCGGCGAGCTCGCGCGTCTCGAGGAAGGCCCAGTCGCTCGCCTGCAGCGCGAGCAGCTCGCGCACCGCCCGCTCGGTGACCTCCGGGCCCGCCGCGAGCGCTCGCAGCTCAGCCGCCCGCTGGGCCCACGCGATGTCGGCCGCGCGCGGGCCCGACCAGGTCCACAGCGTCGGCGGCTGGCCCCAGCTCGTCGGCTCGTCGAGCCCCGCCGGCCACGGCGCGCTCTCGGCGCCGGCGAGCGCGTCGTCGAGCGGGAGCAGCGGGACGCCGCGCGCCTCGCAGGCCTCGACGAACGCCTCCAGGAAGACCGGCCCCTCGTGCCAGTGATGGCCGAACAGCTCGCTGTCGAAGGCGAGCACGCTCAGCCCGCCGCCGCGCACGCGCCGCTCGCAGCGCGCCGCCAGGTCTGCGGCGTCGGCGCGCGCCCGGTCGCGAGCGCGCAGCGGGTCGTAGATCGCCCCGTCGTTCGCCCACGGACGGTGGTCACGGGCGGTCCGGCGGTGCTCGTCGCGGTAGGGCCCGGCCGCCGGGTAGCCGCCTGGCCCCCAGACGAGGTCGACGAGCGCCCGGTCGATCGGCACCAGCAACGGACCCGCGGGACTGCGCAGCGGCGTCAGGTGTCGCGGGTCCCCAGGACCGAACGCGCCGGTCAGCTCGACGCACGCGGCATGCACGCCGGCCTCCTCGAGCAGCGGGTCGAGCCATGGCTCGTGCGCGCACTCCGGGAGCCACAGGCCGCCGCGCCAGCGCTCACCGAACCGCACCCGGTGGGCGTCGACGCCGACGTGGAGCTGGAGGCGCACGCCCGCGTCGCTCGCCAGCAGCGGCAGGATCGCGTGGGTCGCGCTGCTCGCCCAGGCGACGTGCGGCGCGAAGCGGCCGAGGACGTCGCGGCCGCACGCCTCGAGCTCGGCGAGCGCGGCGGCGTACTGGCCTGCGGCGCGCTCGAGCTCGGCCGCGAGCTCTGCGTTGCCCGCGGACAGGCAGGCGTCGACGTCGAGCCGGTGCGAGGCGGGGCGAACCTCGCGCAGGAACGCGGCGCAGCGATCGAGCGCACCGGGCGCCTCGAGCTGGTCGCACAGCACCGGCGTCAGCGACAGCGTCAACGGCGCGCCGGCGTCGAGCAGCCGGGCGAGCGGCAGGTAGCAGGTCGCGACCGCCTCCCACAGCCACTCCTCGCCGAACGGCCAAGTGCCATAGCCCTCGACGTAGGGCATGTGCGTGTGCAGGACGACGCTGACCGCGCCGGGAGCCGGCATCTCAGGGCCTCGGCATCTCAGGGCCTCAGCACCGCGACGAGATCGAGCGCGCCGTCGAGCTCGGCGCCGTCGAGCTCGGATACGAGCGCGAAGTCGCGCTCGGAGATCGACGGCACGAAACGGTCGTAGAAGCGCTTGGTGATGCCCAGCCGGGAGTGGACCGCGTCCCAGCGCAGGCGCTCGATCGCGATCTGATGGGCCTTCAGGCGACCTGCGTGATAGAGGCCGTGCAGCTCGACGCGCGAGGCATGCCGGGCGCACAATGCGCGCAGCTCCTCGGCGCGGTACTCGCGCACGTGCCAGGGGTTGTCGCTGCGCTGCGCCCCGGGAGGCGCGAGCGTCAGCACGTTCGGCGTCGACACGTAGAGCGCGGGCGCCGGCGAGCCGGCGACGAGCCCCATGAGGTGGTCGAGGACCGCGTCGGGATTCGTCACGTGCTCGATCGTCTGCAGGAACGCGATCGCGTCGCACGGCTCGTCGAACGCATCGATCAGCGCTCGCTCGAAGCGGACGTTCGGCGCGCCGTACTTGGCGCGCGCATGCTCGAAGGCCTCGGGGTTGGCGTCGACGCCGACGACGCTCGCGGCCGTGCGCGCCAGCACGGCGGCGCCGTAGCCCTCCCCGCAGGCCATGTCGATCACCCGCAGCCCGCCGACGCGAGCGCGGATCCACTCGTAGACCACGAGGTGCCGGCGGTACCAGTAGTTCTCCGCCGGCACGTCGGGCAGCGTGCGCTCGCCCGTCAGCTCGAGCGGCGAGACCCCGTCGGGCTGGCGCTCCTGGAAGATCCGCGGCGCGCTCGGATCGGTGCGCTCGGGCTCTGGCTGGACGGCGGCCATCCCGGCGGACGGTAGCGGCCGGACCGCCGGCGCCGGCGGGACGGCTCGGCCGGCTCGACCCGGCGCACGACCCGCACGCGGGCGCCGCGGCGCGGCACGAGCGTCAGCGCCCGGCGCGTGATCCGCTCGTCGCCGCCGAGCGGCTCGAGCTCGACGCGCGCCAGCGTCTCGCGCAGCACCTCGCGCATCTCGAGCTGCGCGAACGCGGCGCCGACGCAGCGCCGCAGCCCGCCGCCGAAGGGGATCCACGTGTACGTGCGCGGGGCGCCGTCGAGGAACCGCTCGGGACGGAACTCGAGCGGCTCGGGGTAGAGGTCGGGGCGCAGGTGGACCAGCAGGATCGACGGGGCGACCCTCGTGCCGGCCGGCAGGTGGAAGCGGCCCTGGCCGACGACCACCGGCGCGGTGATCCGCCGCACGACGATCGGAAGCACGGAGCGCAGGCGCAGCGTCTCCTGGATCGCGGCGTCGGCGTAGGGCAGCTCGTCGGCGCCCGAGCGGGCCTCCGCCGTGACGCGGGCGAGCGCCTGCGGGTGGCGCGTGAGCCGCTCCAGGCACCACGCGAGCGTGCTGGCGGTCGTCTCGTGGCCGGCCAACAGGAGCGTTACGAGCTCGTCGCGCAGCTCGCCGTCGCCGAGCGGCATGCCGTCGTCGTCGCGGGCGCACAGCAGCAGCGAGAGGACGTCCCCGCGCACCGCGACGTCGGGCGCGGCGCGACGCTCGGCGACGATGCGGCCGAGCTCCTCGTCGAGCGGCGCGAGAGCGGCGCGGCGGCGCGCGACGACGCGCGGGCTGCCCGGCCCGGCGAGGAACGTGAGCAGGAGCTGGCTCCAGTCGGTCGTGAGCGTCAGCATCCGGCGGACCAGGTCCCGCAGCCGCTCGAGCTCGAGCCCCTCCTCGACGCCGAACACCGCCCGCATGATCACCTCGAGCGTGATCGCCTGCATCCGCCCGAGCACCGCCAGGCGCTCCCCCGCGCGCCACGTGTCGACCTCGCGCGCCGTGGCCTCGCGCATGATCGCGACGTGGCCGCGCAGACGCTCGCCGTGGAACGCCGGCAGCAGCAGGCGGCGCTGGCGCAGGTGCTCGCCCTCGTCGAGCAGCAGGATCGACCGCGAGCCGACGATCGGCTCCAGCAGGCGGTTCGCCTCGCCGGCGTGCATCAGCGCGGCGCCGCCGGTGAAGACCGTCCGCACGTCGGCCGGGTCGGCGAGCACCACGAGCGGCTCGCCGTCGATGAAGTCGATCGTGAACACGTCGCCGAAGCGCTCCCGCTGGCGCAGCAGGAACTCGCGCGGCCGCGTGATCCACTGCAGCGCCTGCGCCGCGCGGGGCTGCTCGGGGCCTGGCGGGAGGTCGAGGAGCGTCGGGGCCTGCATCGCTTCGCCTGCGGCGGATTCTCGCACGCGCGGGCGGTGCGGTCGGCAGTCCGCGAGCCGGCTCGGCGAAGACGATGTTCGTCGGCCGCGCCGCTGCGCGGGCGGTGCGGGCGGCAGGCCGCGGGCCGGCGACGGGCCGATACCCTCGGCGCCGTGAGGGCCCCCGCGACAGCGCAGGAGATCCGCGAGGTGAACGCCCGCTACCACGACGGCGCGGCCGCCGGCTACGACGCCAAGTGGGGCATCGACTGGGGCGAGGTCGGCCGCGAGCAGGTTCTCGGCAAGCTGCGCAAGGCGCTCGGCGACGACCCGCTTCCCACCGCCGCCCGCGCGCTCGAGATCGGGGCCGGCACCGGATACTTCTCGCTGCACCTGCTGGCGGCCGGCGTCGTCGGGCGCGCGACGTGCACCGACATCTCCCCCGGGATGCTGCGAGAGCTGCGCGCGAACGCCGACCGGCTGGGGCTGGAGGTCGACGCGCAGGTCGCCGACGCCGAGGAGCTCCCGTTCGACGACGAGAGCTTCGACCTCGTGCACGGCCACGCCGTGCTCCACCACCTCCCCGACCTCGACCGCGCGTTCGCGGAGATCGGTCGCGTACTGCGCCCCGGCGGGCGGCTCGTCTTCGCCGGCGAGCCGTCGCGCTACGGCGACCTGCTCGCGAGGGTGCCCAAGCGCCTGGCGACCGGCGCGGCGCCGCTCTGGCGAGCGGCGATCCGCGCATCGAAGGCACCGGCCGGCCACAGCGACGGCGGGACGCTGAACCACGAGCTGGAGCGCCACGTCGACGTCCACGCGTTCACGCCGGGCGACCTGGAGCGACTCGCCTCGCGCGCCGGTCTCGCCGACGTGTCGGTGCGCGGCGAGGAGCTGCTGGCCAACTGGTTCGGCTGGACGAACCGCGCCCTCGAGGCGACCGCCGCTCCCGACGAGATCCCGATGGCCTGGAAGCGCTACGCGTTCCACGGCTACCTCGCGCTGCAGCGGGTCGACCGCCGCCTGCTCGAGGGCCGCCTGCCGGCGGCGGCCTTCTACAACCTGCTGCTCAGCGCGCGCCGGCCGGCGTAGCGGCGCGCCGGCCCGCGGGGACACGCTCGCCGCAGCGAGCCGCGTCCCTCACGGCTCCTGCGAGCGCGCGGCGCCCTCCCAGGCGCGCCCGGCCAGCAGATCCTCGGCAGGCGGCTCGAACGCGACCTCGCGCGCAGCGCCGATGGCGCCCGGGATCCTCGGCTGCCACGGGGCGCGGCCCTCCGCGGACAGCCACGACCCGGCGAGGATCAGCGCCAGGCCGCCGACGATCGCCGCGCTCAGCGGCTCCCCGAGCAGGAGGACGCCGTAGACGACGCTGAAGGCGGGCGCGAGGTACGCCGCGACCGCGGCTCGGTTGACGCCGACGTCGACGATGAGGCTGAAGTAGATCCCGACCGCGATCCCGGTCCCCCCCGCGCCGAGCACGACGAGCGCGGCGATCGTCCCGAGCCCCGGCGTCGAGCCCGGCACGTCGGCGAGGGCGGCCGGCAGGCTCATCACCGATGCGATCAGCATCGTCGCGGTCGCCACGCCGACCGGGTTGACGGCGCCGACCTTCGTCCGCAGCCAGAACGAGGAGAGCGCGTAGCAGAACGCCGCCAGCAGCATCATCGCGCCGCCGAGCAGCAGCAGCCAGTCCCCGGAGAGGTCGATCCCGAACAGCAGCGCGACGCCGGCCAGCCCCATCATGACCCCGACGATCGCCCAGCCGCGCGGAGCGTCGGCGCGCATCAGCCAGGGCGAGAGCAGCGCCACGAACAGCGGGGTCGAGGCCACCAGCACCGCCGCCAGCCCAGACGCGACCCAGTGCTGGCCGACGGCGATCAGCGCGAACGGGACCGCGATCTGCAGCGCCGCGATCGCCGTCATCCAGCCTCGGCATGCCTTGACCCCGACGAGCGCGCGACGCCTCAGCGCGAACGGCAGCAGGACGATCCCGGCGAGCAGGGCGCGCACGAAGACGATCGACGGGACCCCGAGCCCGTCGCGTAGCGCGAGCTCGACGAACATGAAGTTCGATCCCCAGAGGGCGGCGAGCGCGCCCATCAGCAGCCAGGCTCGGCGCGTCACGGCCGCTCCCCCCGGGCACGCTCCTGCAGCGCGTAGAGCGTGCCGACGGTCAGGCGCCCGCGGCGCTCCAAGTGCGAGCAGAGGGCCAGCAGCGCCTGCGCGGTGGTGAGCGCGTCGCCGAGCGCATGGTGAGGGCGGTGGACGGGAAGCCCGAGCTGCGCAGCGAGCGCTCCGAGCTGAAGTCGCGGCGCGACGCGCCCCTCGCGCTCGGACAGCCAGATGCGCGCCAGCAGCGCCGTGTCGAGGATCTCGCCGCGGAGCCGCAGGCCCCGCCGACGCAGCGCCGGCGCGAGGAACGCCCGCTCGACCGAGGCCCAGTGCGCGACCGGCAGCCGCCCGGCGAGCGCCTCGAGGACGTCGTCGAGGACATCGTCGAACGGTGGGGCCCCGGCGAGGTCGGCAGGCCGGAGGCCGTGGATTCGCACGGTGTCCGCGGCCGGCATCCGCTCCGGCCGGGCGAGGCGCTCGAGCATGGCGCCCGCACGAATCCGCCCCCCGTCGATCGGGACGATCCCGATCGAGAGGATCTCGTCGCGCGCCGCGTCGAGGCCGGTGGTCTCGAGGTCCACGACGGCCCAGCGGGCCTCCCGCCAGCCCTGCCGGCGGCCGGGCAGCGACGCCGCGAGGTAGGCCTCGGCCGCGCGCGACCGCGGGCGCGCGGGCCGGCCGAGCCTCACCGGCCCGTCCCGAAGACCTGCTGGGCCTGCAGCTCCGCGGCGATCCTCCGCTGGACCGTTCCGACGGCGCGGAACGCCTCGCGCATGTAGCGACGCGAGAGGGGGCCCAGCGTCCGCGGATCGAGGTGCTCGTCCGGTGGCTCGCCGGCGCGCAGCTGTGCGACCTGGTGGTCGAGGCGCATGCCGACGAGCAGCTCCCAGGCCTCCGCGAGCGCGGTCGCGTCGTCGCCCGGCAGCACGCCGGCGCGCGCGGCGGCCGCGAGGCGCTCGGGGGTGCCGGTGGGTGTCGCGCCGGCCGCCATCCCGGCCCAGCGCGCGAGGTCGACGATCGGCAGCACGCCGCCCTGCTTGACGTCGAACGTCCCGCGGTGCTCCCCGGAGTGCTCGACGACGATCTCGCGCCGGAACCCGGTCGGCGGCCGGTGGGCTATCGCCAGCCGCGCGAGCAGGCGCAGCAGCCCGGGCCGCCGCCCGGCGTCGATCTCGAGGATCGGCGCGACCGGGCGGCCCTCGTCCGGCCCCCAGATCACGCGTCCGTCGAAGAGGACGGAGATGGCGATCAGCTCGACCTCGGCGCCCGGGACGTCGATCCACCGGCGGACCGCCGCCCGCCACGCATCGGTCGAGCGCGCGAACAGCGGGCGATCGGCACGCACCCCGTGGGCGTCGGCGCGAAGCCCGCAGCGCTCCAGGCCGCCCGTCACGGCGGCGGCGAGCTCCGCGGCCCAGCGGCGCATGCGAGGGTCGCCGTCGTCGCCGTGCCAGATCACGCCGGCGTCCACGTCCGACGAGGGCAGGGCCTCGCGGCGTCCCATGCTCCCGAGCGCGAGCCACGAGAGCTCCGCCGGGGCCGGCGCCAGCCCGGCGATCGCAAGCGAGATCAGCCGCCGCACGAGCGCATCGCGCAGCGTCGACAGGATCGTCGAAACGACCGTCGGCGCGATGCGCGCGTCGCACAGCGAGATCGCCATCTCCCCGAGCCCGGCGGCGGCGATCGTCGCGAGCTCGTCGACGCTCCCGGCGCCGGCGATCGCGCGGCGCAGGCGAAACGGCGCCTGCGTGTCGGTGGCCAGCAGGTCGAGGTCTTCGATCACGCCGAGCACCGTGCCGCTCGCGTCGACGACCGGCGCATGGCGGACGCCGCGGTCGAGCAGGTCGAGCAGCACCTCGCTGCCGAAAGCCTCGGGGGTGACGGTGAAGGCGCGAGGCGTCATCACGGCCCCGACCGGCGCGTCGACCGGCACCTCGCCGGTCGCGACCCGTGAGCGCAGGTCGCGGTCGGTGACGATGCCCAGCTCGCCGCCGGGCCCGCGGACGACGACCGAGCTCTGGCCGCCGACGGTCATCCGCCGGGCCGCGTCGCAGATCGTCACGTGCGGCGCGCAGACGACCGGCTCGCGCCGCACGAGCTCCCGGGCCGGCCGGTGCGATACGTCGGGGGCCGCGCCGACACCGGGCCGCGGCGCCCGCACGCCGGCCACGTCGACGGCACCGCGGCGCCTTGCCCGCTCCTCTGTCGAGATCCCCGAGCCGGCGCGGGCGAGCACCGGCGCGAGCGCCGTCACGGGCAGCCGGTAGCAGAGCGCGTCCTCGCTCGCCCGCGCCCGCAGCCCGACCGGCATGCCGGACAACATCGCCGGATGGCCGAGCATCTCGCCCTCGCCGAGCAGGTCCAGCACCCGCTCGCCGTCGAGCAGCTCGACGGCACCGGACCGCACGACCCAGACGTGCTCGCCGGGCGCTGAGCCACCGGCGATGACGAGCTCCCCGGCGGGGTGGAACTCGATCTCCGCCGTCGTGGCGAGAGCGGCCAGCTCCTCCTCGACGAGCACGTCGAACGGTGCTTGGCGACGCAGGAAGTCGGCAACGTCCTGGACCATGGGGCGCCTAGCGTGCCAGTCCGCACGGACCGCGCGCCAGGTCGCGCGTCAGCTTCGCGACCCGGTAGAGCACCGGCGGCTGCCCGGGTGAGGTGTCGGAGAAGCGAACGGCGCCCGCCTCGGAGCGCACGCTGTAGCGCAGCACGCTCCCGGGGCCGATCGCGAGCGCGAGCCCGCTCCGTGCGGGGCCGGGCCGCTCCGCGTCGCCGTTCAGCTCACGTGCCACGGTGCGCGCGGCGATCAGCTGGGCGCTGGTGATCTCGCGCTCCGGCCCGCCGTTGCAGCGCACCGTGCCGCCGTCGCCGACGAGCAGAGTGAGCCGCGCGCCGGGGATCGTGCCGCTGCGCTCCACGACGAACAGGTCCGCCGCGGGCATCCCGCAGCCGGCGAGGGCCAGCGTGGCGACCCAGAACGCCGCGCCGGCGCCGCTGACGCCCTTGCGGCGCGCCGTCGTCACACGATCCTCGCCGCACCGGTCGCACGCTTGGCGCAGCAGCCCGTCATGCGAACACCGCCGCGCCACCGCGCCGCGGATCGCCCCCGCCGCTGAGCGCGCCGGTGCGCGGGTCGCGCTCGACGGCCTGGGTTCCGCCGAAGAAGAGGTTCGGCGCGCGGAAGCGCACGACCTCTCGCCCGGAGCGCTCGAGCGCGGCCATGTCGATCCCCGGCTCGGCGTAGACGACGCCTCCCTCGACGTGGAGGCGCGGCGCCCGGATCGCCGCGGCCGCGTCGAGCCCGTGGTCGACGACGCCGACGACCACCTGGAGGATCGCCGAGCGGATCCGGTTCGAGCCCGCGCTGCCGAGCGCCAGCTCGACGGTCCCGTCGGCTCCGAGCACGACGGTGGGCGCCATCATCGAGGGCATCCGCCGGCCCGGTGCGGTGACGAAGAAGCCGAGCGGGTTGAGGTCGGTCTCGCCCATGATGTTGTTGACGTGGATCGCCGTCCCGGGGACGACGATCCCCGAGCCCTCGCCGTTCGTGGCGGTGACCGAGCAGGCGCGCCCATCGCCGTCGAGCACCGCGACGTGGGTCGTCGAGCCGAGGTGCGCGGCGAGGAAGCGCTCGAGGAACTCCGGCTCCGCGAGCCCGTCGACGAACGCGGGAGTGCGCAGATCCTGGGCCTCCTCCATCACGGCGACGAGGTCCGCGGGCTCGGGCGGTCCCGCGGTCCGCGCGTCGAGCCGTGCGAGGGTCAGCGCGAGCAGGATGCCGCCTGCGGACGGCGGCGGGTTCGTGGCGACGCTGCGACCGCGATAGGTGGCTCGTGCGGGCTCGCGCTCGATCGGCTGGTAGGAGGCGAGGTCGGCGGCGGTCAGCAGCCCACCGGAGCCGCCGACGTGCTCGACCATCGCGGCCGCGATGTCCCCCGTGTAGAAGGGGGCGGGACCCTCGACCCCGAGCCGCTCGATCGTCTCGGCCAGCACGGGGCTGCGGAACGGCTCGCCCTCGCACAGCGGCCGCCCGGCGGGGGCGAACTCGGCGCGCGCCCCGTCCGTCATCAGCAGGATCCCCTCGAGGATCTCGAAGACGTAGGCCTGCATCGCGTGCAGCGGCACGCCCTCGCGGGCCAGGCGCGCCGCCGGCGCGGCGAGGTCGGCGAGCGGCAGCGTGCCCCAGCGCGCGGCGGCGGCGGCGAGTCCCGCCGGCGAGCCGGGCACGCCGCAGGACGGGGCGCCGGAGTTGAACGACTGGACCGCGTCGCCGAAGGAGACCTCGACCGGGACGAGCGACCCGTGGTCGGCGGGATCGATGCCGGCGCCGGGCGCGGCGACGAAGAAGTCCAGCAGCGTCGGCGGCTCGCCGCCGCCGGCGACGAGCATGTAACCGCCGGCTCCGGGACCGGTCAGGAGCGGCTCGCAGACCCAGGAGGCGAGCACCGCGGCGATCGCGGCGTCGACCGCGTTCCCGCCGGCGCGCAGGACGTCCGCCCCCACCTCGGCGGTGACCGGGTGCCCGGCCGCGACGATCCCCCGCGGTGCGTGCGCGCTGCTCATGCCGGCGGGACGGTACCGAGCGCAATGGCACCAGCCACGCGAACGCTCCATCCGGCACCATGAGACGAGGGCAGTGGAAGCGCCAAAGCACCGCGCACGCCGACGGGCGAGGAGCAGCGGATGCCACTGATCCCCACGAATCGACGCGGTGACGATCGCCGTGAGCGATCTTCCTCTCGCGACCGGCCTTCTACCCGGACGTGCTGGGCCTCGAGCTCGAGGCGCGATCGGCGGCGCTGTCGGCGGCGCTGTCGGAGGCGACGCTGTCGGAGGCGCTGTCGGCGTTCCGGCTCGGCGTCCCTCACACTCGATCCGATCGACGGTGCTGGCCTCCGCGGGGCGCGGCGAAATCCAACCTGGCTGCAGAAACCCGGCCCATACCTGAGCTTCTGCAGCCGCACCCGACCTCGCCGTCTATTTCGGCAGCTCGCCGGGCGCCAGACGCAACTCGAGCACGCGCTCCTCACGTCCGATCGTGAACCTCACCTCGACGCCGATGCGCTCACCGACCAGTATCCGCTGCAGGTCGTTCATCCCGTCGATGGGCTCGCCGTCGACGGCCACGATCAGATCGCCCCGCCGCAGACCGGCCTCGTCCGCGGGCGAAGCCGCGATGATCTCGACGACCTCGACGCACCGGTCGCGGCCGAGCTCGCGCGCGAGCCGCGGCGGCAGCGGCCGCTCGCCGCCGCCGATGCCGAGGTAGGCGCGGCGGACGCGGCCATCGGTGATCAGCGCCGCGATGATGCGCCGGCTCGCCATGTTGATCGGAACGGCAAGGCCCAGTCCGATGCCGGCGACGGCCGTGTTGATGCCGACCACCCGCCCGCTGCCGTCGGCGAGTGCACCGCCGGAGTTGCCGGGGTTGAGCGCGGCGTCGGTCTGGATGACGTTGTCCACGATCCGTACCGTCAAGCCGGAGCGCGTCGGCAGCGAGCGACCGAGTGCGGAGACCACCCCCGCCGTCACCGAGCTCCCGAACCCCTGCGGGTTCCCGATCGCGACGACGAGCTGCCCGACGCGGAGCGTCTCGGCGTCGCCGAGCTCTGCCGGGATCAGGCCGTCCCCCGCGACGCGGAGAACGGCCAAGTCGGACAGCGGATCGGCGCCGACGACATCGAAGCTCAGGTCGCGCCCGTCCGAGAACGAAACCCGCCCACGCGAGTCGGTGTGGGCGACCACATGCGCGGATGTGAGCAGGAACCCGTCGGGAGTGATCACGACCCCGCTGCCCCCACCGCCGAAGGCTCGACCGCCGCGTACCCGCCGTGACAGCCGGAGGTTCGCCACCGACGGCGTCAGGCGCTCCGCCACCGCCGTCACCGCACGCGAATAGGCGTCGAGCGGCTCATCGCCGCGCGATCCGGAGCTCGTAGATCCCCTTTCCGGGCCAGGCGCACCGTCGACGAACCTCAACGCGACCACCAGCAACCAGCGTAACGCGCGCCGAACGGTTCCGCGCCTGCTCGCGAGCCCCCCGCCTCGGCCACCGGCCCGCTCCAGATCGTCGCCGTCCGGCCGGCGCCCGGAGCCGGCCGCTTCTCCTCGAAGCGGCTTTCCGCTACTTGACGAGGAGAGGGTGGGCGGGTGGGCGAGTGAACGGTGAACGGTAAGCGGTGGGCGGTGGGCGGTAGGCGGTAGGCGGTAGGCGGTGAACGGTGAGCGGTGGGCGGTGAGCGGTGAGCGGTGAGCGGTGACGGCGCTCGGCCACGAGGTGAAGACGGGCTCGCGCACCGCCGGCAACGAGAGGGCCCTCGCCTGGGCGCAGGCAGCGGGCGCGGGGGCGAGCGAGGGCAGCTTCACCGCCGCCGCCGCGTTCGGCGAGCTCGTCGTCAACCGCACTGCCGGCGCCCACTCGCTCGAGGCTGCTCGAGCAGGCCGGCCCGCGAAAACCTGGCCGGCACAACATGCCGATCGACGTCGCCAACCCGCTCGACTTCTCCGGCGGGATGCCCCGCCCACGTTCGCCGTCTCGAACAGCGACTCGCTCGGCGAACAGGTCCAGCGCGCCTTCCCCGACGCCAACGTCGTCAAGACACTGCACACGATGAGCTGCGAGGTGGGCTCAGCCTCTGGGCCGCGCTCGGCACTGGCCACTTCAACATCCACGTGATGAGAGCGGACGCGTGAGCGACCGCGCCATGCGACCGCTCGCGGCTGCGGTGCCGTGGGCGGGAGCCACCCGGCGGCACGGCATCGAGCGCGAGGCGGCGCCTGCGCGTGTGGTCGTGTCGGGGGCGTTTCGCGTGCCGATCCCGCCGCCGGGACCTGCCGACGGGTAGGTTTGCGACCGCGCGGGCCGGAGCGCCCCCGGCCTGCCGGCACGGCCGGCCGGCGCCGGAGCGCGTGAGAGCGTCGCAGCGCAGCGCACTCCAGACGAGGAGCCGCAGATGCCATTGATCCCCCCGCGAGTCGATGCCGTCACGCTTGCCGTCGACGACCTTCCGCGGGCGACGGCCTTCTACCGGGACGTCCTGGGCTTCGAGCTCGAGGCGGCGTCGGAGGCACTGTCGGTGTTCCGGCTCGGCGCCCTCACACTCGACCTGATCGATCGCGCGGTGCTGCTCGAGGCGACCGGCCTGGGCGACTTCCCCGCGGCGCCCGGGCCGGTGACGCTGGTCCTGCGGGTCGAGCGCGGCGAGGTCGACGAGCTGATGGGACGGGTCGAACGGGCCGGTGTCCGGATCGTCGCGCCGGCCGCCGATCACCCCCTCGGGCCGCGGATTGGCTGGTTCGCCGACCCCGATGGACACCTGTGGGAGATCGGCCACTTCGAGCAGCTCGCCTGACCGGCTCGCAGCTCGAGCGCGATCAGGTCCCAGGGCGGCGCTGAGCGGCCGGCCCGGTGGCCTGCCGCGGGTGGCGTCAGGCGCCGCGTATTCCACCCAGGCCCCCCGGCGAGGGCTCGCGGATGGATGACGACGAACGCGACCGGCCGATAGTGCGAAAGCACGGTGGCCGGCCGCGGGTGGCGTCAGGCGCCGCGAGATCCGCCCAGGCCCAGGCGCGGGACGAACTCGGGAACGTCGAGCTCCGTGACCCCGGTGCCGGTGCGAACGGTGCTCATGCCGCGCGGGTCGCGCCGGTCGCGCCGCTCGATGCGCGGCTCGCCGACGGGCTCCTCGATCCGTCGGCGGGACCGGGTCCGGGACTCGCCGTAGCGGGTCGCGACGACGGTCACCCAGACCTGGTCCTCGAGCGTCTCGTCGACCATCGCGCCGAAGATGATGTTCGCGTCGGGCGACGCGGCGGCGCTGACGGCCTTGGCGGCCTCGTTGACCTCCCACAGCGAGAGGTCGTGGCTGCCGGTGATCGACAGGAGGATCGAGCGGGCGCCCTCCATGCTCGTCTCGAGCAGCGGCGACGAGACGGCCTGCTCGGCGGCCTGGAGCGCGCGGTTCTCACCGGTGCCCATGCCGATCCCGAGCAGCGCCGGGCCGGCGTCGGACATGATCGTGCGGACGTCGGCGAAGTCGAGGTTGATGATCCCGGGGAGCGTGACGAGGTCGCTGATGCCCTGGACGCCCTGGCGCAGCACGTCGTCGGCGACGCGGAACGCCTCGACCATCGACGTGCGCTGGTCGAGCACGCTGAGCAGCCGGTTGTTGGGGACGACGATCAGCGTGTCGACCTCGCCGCCGAGCGCGTCGATGCCGACGTCGGCGGCAGACGCGCGGCGCGTGCCCTCGAAGCCGAAGGGCCTCGTGACGATGCCGACGGTGAGCGCGTCGATCTCACGGGCGATGCGCGCGACGATCGGCGCCGCGCCGGTACCGGTGCCGCCGCCGGCGCCGGCGGTGATGAACACCATGTCGCTGCCCTTGATGTGGTGCTTGAGGCGGTCGTAGTCCTCCATGGCGGCGGCGCGTCCCAGCTCCGGGTTGGCGCCGGCCCCGAGGCCGCGGGTCAGCCCTTCGCCGATGTGGATCGTGACGTCGGCCTCCGACTGCTGCAGGGACTGCATGTCGGTGTTGACGGCGATGAACTCGACGCCCGCGACGCCGGCCTCGACCATCCGGTCGACGGCGTTGACCCCGGCGCCGCCGACTCCGATGACGCGGATCAGAGGCGAGCCGCTCGGCTGCGCCGCCCACGGGTTCTGGTCGTAGCCGCCGGGCATCGGCTCGCGCGGCGCGGGTGCCGGCGGCATGAGGCGATTCGGCGCGACCGGAGCCCCCGGCGGGCGCTCGAGGATGTTCTCGGGGATGTCGGAGCTGAACGCGCTGCGCAGGCGCTCCTGCGGGGTGGGCGTGTGGCGCTCGGGCTCGGGCGGCGGCGCGGGGGCGCCGAGGCCCGGGTGGGGGTAGTGCTCACGACCGGCGACCGTCGCCGGCGCGGCGGCGGGCTTGCCGTCGCGCTCGGCGGTCGAGCCGCCCTCGGGCTCGGCGGACGTCAACCCGTCGCTCACGACGGCGGTCTCCTCGCCCTGCCCGTCCGACTCGCGTGGAGCCTCGTCGGCGGGCTCCGCGTGCGCGGGATCGTCGGCGCGGGACGCGCCGGACTCCGTGCGGCGGAAGAGCTCGGCCAGGGGGCCTTCCCGCATGCTCGCGCGGTCGCGCTTACCGGCTGCCATTGGCGAGAACCTCCTTCGCGAGGTCGCGATAGGACTGGGCGGCGACGCCGTCGGGGTCGTACTTCAGGACCGACATCCCCTTCACGGGCGCCTCGGCGAACCTGATGGTCTTCTTGATGCGCGAGGCGAACACGCGGTCCCCGAAGTTCTCCTCGAGGATCTCGATCGCCTCCTTCGCGTGGACCGTCCTCGTGTCCATGAGCGTCGGCAGGATGCCCTCGATGTCGACGTCCGGATTGAGGTTCTCACGGATCATCTGCAGCGTGTTCTGCAGCTGGATCAGACCGCGCATGGACAGATACTCGCACTGCACGGGGACGATGACCTTGTCGGCGGCCGTCAGGGCGTTGATCGTCAGCAGCCCGAGGCTGGGCGGCGTGTCGATGCAGACGAAGTCGTAGTCGTCGGCAACCGTCGCGATCGCCTTCTGCAGCGTGCGCTCGCGGCCGATCATCGCCGACATCGCGATCTCTGCGCCGGCGAGGTCGATCGACGCGCAGGCGACGTCGATCTCGCGCTTGCGGATTACCTGGCGGATCGGCATCCGGTGCACGAGCACGTCGTACATCGACTCCTCGAGCGTGTCGGGGTCGATCCCCTGCGACATCGTCAGATTGCCCTGGGGATCCATGTCCACGCAGAGCACGCGATGACCCGTCTCGTGGAAGGCCACGGCGAGGTTGAGGGTCGTGGTCGTCTTGGCGACGCCGCCCTTCTGGTTGGCGAACGCGATGACCTTGGCCTTGCTCTGGCTGTCCACAGGGGTGCTCCGGGGTCGATGAGGCCCGTACCTGGGGGGTATTCGCAGGGCCTTCGCCGATTCCTCCATCCGCGGGCCCGCCGGCCGCGGCCCCGCGCAGGGGTAGGGTCTCGGGCGTGTTTCGAGGGGCGAGCTCGATCGAGCGCCGAAGGCTGCCGGGGTGAGGGTCCTGGAGGACCGGCCCTGAGCGCGCGAGCGGCGGCGCTGCTCGACCGCGAGCTGGTCGTCGTGACCGGCAAGGGCGGCGCGGGGAAGTCGACGGTCGCCGCGGCGCTGGCGGTCGCCGCGGCGCGGCGCGGCCTGCGTGCGATCGTCGTCGAGGTCGCGACGCGCGACGACGTCTCGCGCGCGCTGGGCGGCGAGGAGGCCCTGCGCGATCGCGAGGTCGAGCTGGCCTGGGGCGTCCACCACACGTCGGTCGACCCCGAGGCGGCGATGCGCGAGTACCTGCTGGACCAGCTCCCGTCGCGGAGCCTGGCCGCGCTGCTCGGCCACAGCCGGACGTTCGCCTACCTGACGGCGGCGACGCCCGGGATGCGCGAGCTGCTGACGATCGGCAAGGTCTGGGAGCTGGCTCAGGAGGATCGGCGCACCGCCGGCGCCGAGCCGTACGACCTGGTGATCCTCGACGCCCCGGCGACCGGCCACGGCGTCGCGGTGCTGAGCGCCCCGCGCACGTTCGCGCAGGCGGCGAGGGTGGGCCGGGTCGCGCGCCAGGCGAGCAGGATCGACGCGCTCGTCAGCGACCCTGAGCGGACCGCGGTCGTCGCCGTGGCACGCCCCGAGGAGATGCCGGTCAACGAGACGCTCCAGCTCCGGCGGGAGCTGCGCGACGCGATCGGCCTGCCGGTGTCGCTGGCGGTCGTCAACCGGCTCCTGCCGAGCCGCCTGAGCGCGGCGGAGGCGCGGGCGCTGGCGACGCATGCGGCGCATGTCGGCGGCGCCTCGTCGATCGCCGTCGATGCCGCGCTGCGCCGCCATCGCCGGGCGAAGGCCGAGCGCGCGCAGCTCGCCCGGCTTCGGCGCGGGCTCGACTGCCCGGTCGTCTCGATGCGAGAGCTGCTTCACCCGGCGCTCGACGCGCACGCGATACGCACGCTCTCCGGCGAGCTGGAGCGAGTGCTTTGAGCGGGCCCCGCGAGCGGTCCCCCGTGTCGCCGCACGAGCGGCCTAGCGGCGGTGCGGGCCTCGCGACGCGGCTGAGCGGCTCGCGCGTTGTGATCTGCGCGGGCTCGGGGGGCGTCGGCAAGACGACGACCTCCGCCGCGATCGCGACGGGCCTGGCGGCGCGCGGCGCGCGCGTCGCTGTGGTGACGATCGACCCCGCGCGCCGGCTGGCGGACGCGCTCGGCCTCGACGAGCTCGCCGGCGACCCCGAGCGGGTCGATCCCGCCCGCTTCGCGAGCGCCGGCCTGGGGCTCGAGGGCGAGCTGTGGGCGATGACCCTGGATCCGAAGCGCACGTTCGACGAGCTGATCGAGCGGCTCGCACCCGACCGGCGCTCCCGTGAGGAGGTGCTGTCGAACCGCATCTACCAGCAGCTCTCGGGCGCCGTCGCCGGCTCGCAGGAGTTCACGGCGGTCGCCAAGCTCTACGAGCTGAACGCATCGGGCCGCTTCGACGTGCTCGTGCTCGATACCCCTCCGTCGCGCAACGCGCTCGACTTCCTCGACGCGCCGGACCGGCTGACCGGCTTCCTCGAGGGCCGCGCGCTGCGGATGCTCCTCACCCCCAGCGGCCTGGCGGCACGCGTCGTGGGGCGCGGGACGGGGGTCGTGTTCGGGGTGCTCGAGCGGCTCACCGGCGTGGACCTCCTACAGGACGTCAGCGTCTTCCTGCGCGCGCTCGGCGGCCTGATGGAAGGCTTTCGCGAGCGCGCCGAGGGGGTTCGAAGGCTGCTCGCCGACCCGGCGACGACGTTCCTCGTGGTGACGAGCCCGGAGCGCGAGCCGGTCGAGGAGGCGATCTTCTTCCGCGAGAAGCTGCGCGAGTCGCGGATGCCGTTCGGCGGTCTGATCGTGAACCGCGTCAACCGGCTCGACCGCGGCTTCGAGCCGCTGCCGGATCCGGAGGCGGTGGTCGCCGAGCTCGGCCCCGAGCTGGGCGCGGGGCTGGCCGCGAAGGTCGGGCGCACGTATGCGGAGGCAGTCGCGCTCGCGGAGCGGGACGCGGCGGCGATCGAGCGCCTGCGCCGCGCCACGGGGGACGAGGAGCCGGTGCTCGTCCCCGAGCTCGACGGCGACGTGCACGACGTCGGCGGGCTGCTGGCCGTTCACGGGCACCTGTTCCCGAGCTGACGGGAGCCCGCGGATCCCCTCGGCCGGACAGGCGTTGCGGACGCGGCGCCGCGGACGCCCGGGTGGATGGATCGTGGCTGCAGAAACCCGGCCCATACCGGAGCTTCTGCAGCCACGATGCCTCGGGCGCGGCCCGGCACGTCGCCCCCGCCGCCGCCGCCGCATCGAGCCCGACGGGCGCGCCCGCCTCGGCTCTCAGAAGAAGGTGTCCTGGCGCGTCTGCGCCGGGCCTGACGGGCGGGGCGCCTCCACCTCCTGCTCCGCCTCGCACCCCGGCTCGCGCCCCTGAGCCTCATCTGCCGCGATCTTGTCGGCGAGCCCCGCCAGATCGGGATCGAGATGGCCGCAGAGGACGTCGCGCAGCAGCGCCCGCAGATGCTCGGTCACGTCGGAGACGATCGCCTCCAGCTCCGGATCGACGGCCAGGCCCGCGACGATCGCACGCTCGAGCGAGACCGCGTGCGCGATCCGCTCCGCAAGTCGCGGACGGTCGTGCGGCTCCGCGCAGAGCGTGGCGAGCCGCCCGGCGAGCCGCCCCGCACCGGGGCCCTCCGGCTCGAGCAGCGCGCGCAGCGCGAGCAGCGCATCGGTCAGCGCCTCGGCCGCCTGAGGACGCTCGCAGGCGAGCTCGAATCGCCGCAGCGCCCAGGCGAGCTCGCCGTGCTTGGGAGTGCGCCGCGCGACGAGGTTGAGGAACGCCCGCAGCTCGTCCTCCTGCTCGGCCTCGATCAGCAGGTCCCCGCCGACCGCCGCCGCACTGCCGAGGACGATCGGCTGCCACGCTCCGCCGCCGGCGCGCGTCCAGCCGAGCGGCGCGAGCGCGACCGCGCTCGTGTCGTAGAGCCTCAGGCCGAGCAGCAGCCGGCGCAGGCGCACGAGCGCGTACGACAGTGGCGCCGGGTCGCCGGGCGCGGGCTCCCAGCGCAGCAGGGCGAGCGTCTGCGGAGCGCCGTCCGGCCGCGACCAGCGGGCCTCGTCGGGGGCGTCGTCGCAGGCCTCGCCGCGGGCGAGAGCCAGCCCCTCGCCGATCGCGACCTCATCCGAGCCCAAGTCGAATCCGGGCAGCACCGCGACGACGACGCTCTCGGTGCGCCCGTCGGCGACGATGGCGATCAGCTCGCGGAACGCGCCGTCGAAGCGCTCCTCGGCGAAGACGAAGTCGGTCGCGTCGGCGAATACCCGTGCGAGGAAGCAGTGCAGAGCGGAGTCGGCACGCTCGCGCCCCGCACCCGGCGCGTGGACTCCCTGCGCGTCCAGCCAGGCGCCGAGATTGCCGGCGGCGATCAGCGCGTGGGCGGCCGGCAGGTAGGACGGCAGCCGGGCGAGGGCGCCTGTGCGCCCGCGAATGAAGTCGGCCGTCAGCGGCCGGTAGCAGTAGAGCGGCGTGCCGTGCCGGCCGCTCTCGACGATCTCGAACGGCATCTCGTGGCCGCCCTGGGCGTCAGAGGCGAGCTGGCAGGCCGCCTCCTCGCAGAAGTCGTGCAGCGCGGCTCGAAGCTGGCGAAGGCGCATGCGGGGCCGTTCGGCGGAGCGACCGCTCATTCCTCCCGCGCGCAGGGACGCTTGCAGGCTCACGAGTGCGGACCGACTGTGCCGTCCGCGATCGCAACCGCGTACCGTGACCCCATGGAGAACGAGCACGAGATCCACGGCGGCGGCCACGAGCACCTCCACGGACCGGGCTGCGGCCACACCGCCGTCGTCCACGCGGGACACATCGACTTCCTCCACTCGGGCCATCTCCACCACGCGCACGGCGATCACGTCGACGATCACGTGATCGCCGTCGATGCCACGAACCCCGAGGGTTGCCGGGACGCGCAGGATGGGGTGGCCGACGAGCCCGGGCATGTCCACGGACCCGGCTGCGGGCACGAGCAGGTCCCCCACGGCGGCCACGTCGACTACCTGGTCGACGGGCGCCTGCACCACGCGCACGGCGACCACTGCGACGACCACGGACCGCTCTCCCTCGCCTGACGCGCCCGCCGGGCGCTACGGTCGGGGGCGATGGCCCACCCGGTGGATGCCGGCGGCTCCTGGGCGAGCCGCGCAGCGGAGCGGCTGGCCGCAGCCGGATACCGGCTGGGCGGCGCGCGTGCCGCCGTCCTCGACCTGCTCGACGAGCAGCCGTGCGCACTCACCGCCTACGAGATCGAGGCGGCGCTGCGGGGGCGCGGCCGTGCCGTCGGGAGGGCGAGCGTCTACCGCGTGCTGGACGAGCTCGACGAGCTCGGCCTCGTGACGCGGGTCGAGCTCGGCCAGTCCCAGGCACGCTACGAGCCGGCGCGACCCGATCACCACCACCATCACCTCGTGTGCGAGCGCTGCGGCGCCGTCGTGCCGTTCGACGACGCGGGGCTCGAGCGGGCGATCGATGCGCTCTCCCGCCGCGCGGACTTCGACGTCCACGGCCACGACATCGTCTTGCGCGGCGCCTGCGCGGCCTGCCGCGGATCGCTCTCCTAGGCCGCCCGCCCGATCGACGGCCTCTAAGGGCTCGTGGCGAGGGGTCACCGTCGTCGCGCGCTCTTCGCATCGTCTTGCGATGCGTGGATTGTCCCGGTGTCTCGCATCCGTACCGATTACGGCCCCCCACGTGGAATCCCGCAGCCACGATCGGAGAGAAGCAAAAACCTCTCATAGGTGGCAATAAACCTCTCAAGCCGTCGCCAATGCCCACGAAGTCCCTACAAGTACGCGACTCGCGAGTAGATTGCGCATCGATGCGGGCGGAGTATCACTTACATATGCGCGGCGGCCTGACCGTCCGCCCCGCACGCGACTCGGGCTCCCCGTGGTCGCCCGGTGCCACATGCAGGCCCGTCTCGGATGCGTCGAGCCCGCCCGAGGCGCATCAGTGTCATCAGCGTTCGATCGCGTGAGCCCGCAGCCCACCGTGAGAGAGCTGTCACTAGGCATCCCGACGGTGACACCGCACCGGGCACCGGTACCGACGCTTGTCGAGGGCAACGCCTCGCATCACGGTGTCCCAGCTCCGATGTCGATCTCAGCGGGCATCGACACGCTCACAGGACTGCCGAGTCGGTCGTCATTCGTCAGATACCTCGAGCGCACGATCGCGCGTGACCGCGGGCCCGGCACCGTGCTCGCCGTGCTCTCGATCGACGTCGCCGGCATCGACGACATCAACATGACGGTCGGCCACGATGGTGGCGACGAGGCACTGCAAGAGGTGGCCAGGAGATTATGTGAGCTCCTCTCGTCGTCCGACACGGTGCTCGCGCGCTTCGCGGGCACGCAGTTCGTGGTGCTCCGCGAAGGTGTTGCGAGCGAGCTCGAGGCACTCAGGATCGCCGAAGACGCGCTACGTGTCATACGCTTGCCGCTGATCATCGGTGAGCAACAGGTTCTGCTCACCGGCAGCGTCGGGATCGCGACGGTGCATCATGGTCACACCCGCGCGGCCGACGTGCTGCGTGACGCCGAGGGCGCGCTGCGTCACGCAAAGGCGCTTGGCGGCAACCGCACCGAGGTCTTCACCGTCGCGGCACGCGAGCGCGTCGCAGAGCGCCTGCGGATCGAGGAGGAGCTACGGCTCGCCCTTGTGCGCGAGGAGCTCATCCTTCACTTCCAGCCGATCATGTCGCTGCGACAACCCGGCGTCCCGGAGTTCGAGGCGCTGGTCCGCTGGCGCCATCCGAGTCGCGGAATGCTGCCACCGAGCCGGTTCGTCCCGATAGCGGAAGAAAGTGACCTGATCATCGAGCTCGGAGACTGGGTCATCGCCGACGTCTGCCGTCGCGTGGCTCGCTGGACGATCCAGGATCCCGAGCTGGCGCTTCCGCGCGTGTCCATCAACGTCTCACAGCGACAGCTCATGTCGAGGGCGTTCGTCAGTCGCGTCGCCGCTGCCCTGCTCGCAACCGATGTGGCACCGTCATCGATCACGTTCGAGATCACCGAGTCGAGCGTGATGGACACTTGCGGAGAGACGATCGCGACGCTCGATGCCCTCAAGCTACTCGGCGTGAAGGTCGTGCTGGACGACTTCGGCACCGGGTACTCGTCACTCGCGCATCTCGCGGACCTACCGATCGACAGCGTCAAGATCGACCGCGGCTTCGTCCGCGGCGTGCATCGGGTGAACGATCCGGTTCCGATCGTCGACGCCGTCGTCGGCATAGGTCAAGCGCTCGGTCTGACGGTGGTCGCGGAAGGCATCGAGACCGAGGCGCAGCTCGAGGCGGTGCGCAGCGCCGGAGTCGACGCGGTCCAGGGCTTCTGCATCGCGCGGCCCGCGCCGATCCCGTCGGCGCCGGCGCTTCGCGAGCTTCAGCAGGTTGGACTGGCACGTGTTCAGCCGGCACGCAACCCGGCTCCGACAGAGCGCAACGCAGCCGACGACGAGTGGGTGACGCTCAGCGCGGCCGCAGTGGCACTCGACGTGTCGAGCAGCACAGTCCGCCGCCTGGCCGACGAGGGCCGGCTGCCGAGCTCGCGGACGCCCGGCGGCCACCGACGCTTCCGCCGGATCGACCTGCAGCGGTTTGCCCGCCAGCAGCGCGGCATCGTTCGCCTCCGCCCGGTCGAGATGCCGGCGGTGCCGCTGGCCGAGGTGGTGGAGGTCCTTTCCGAGCGCGGGACGAGCCTCGTCGAGCACGGCGCGAGGGCGACCTACGAGGCCTGGCGGCCAGGCTGGTTCGCGACGGCGCGGGCACGCATGCGATCCAGGCATTGGCTCGATGCCGTCTGCGCCGCGCTTGCCGCGGGCGCGAGCCGCGACGCGGCCCGAGCAACGGCCGATTACCTCCTGACAGGCGTTCTGGCCGGGGCAACGATGGCCGAGTGCATGCGCTTCCTCGACCAGTTCGCGCACGCATCCGTCGCGGAGCTGATTCGCACGCGCGCCTCGAAGGATGAGATTCGCGACTTCCGCCGCCTGATGGCCGCGTGCTCCGAGACGTTCCTCGAACGGCTCGACGGCTGAGCGAGGACACACAGCGCTCGGCTGCGCCGCCGCGACAAAGCTCCCAAGGGTCGCCCGGAAGCTCGTTCAGCGGCCACCGGGTCGGACGAAGCTACCACTCGCTTGCCCGGCGTATTCACCGTTCCGATAGAGCCCGGACCGGTCAGCGCCCCGACCTACGGAGGGCCTATGACGCCAAGAGGAGCACGACAGCATGATTACGACTTCACAGCAGCTCGATCGCCCGACCCACGAGCTGATCGCCAGCATGGAGGCCGCAGCTCGCTGCGCCACCCTGCTCGAGCAGCTCGGGCTTCAGATCACGTTCCAGCGGGCCGCAGCCTTCCGCGGAGTCGAGATCACGCTCAGACACGCGTCTGGTGAGCGCGTGCGCGAGCTCAGTCCCGGCGAGCTGTTCGAGCTGCTGACGCTGACCCCCGATCGTGTCACTGCGTGGGCGGCGAGCTCGGCCGGCGGACTGCAGACGACGTGCTGCACGCGATGAGCTCGACAGCCCGTGCTCGCACGCAGGCTCAAGCGCGCGCCGACGCCGAGCGCCGTGCCGCGGTCAGCCGACGTGCGGCGAGCGCGGCGACGTAGGCGAGCGCGAGCGCACAGGTGACGCTCGCCCCCGCGGCGAGCCGCGCGTGGTAGGAGGCGTAGATGCCGACGAGCGAGGCGCCGACGGCGATCGCCGTCGCCGCGAGCATCATCGACGTCAGGCGCCGCGTCACCAGCCGCGCCGCGGCGGCCGGGCCGACGAGCATCGCGACGACGAGCAGGTTGCCGAGGTCCTCGACCGCGACGAGCGTCGCGAGCGCCAGCAGCAGGCCGAGCGCGACGTCGACCGCGCCCGGCCGGCGGCCCAGCGCGGCGGCATTCAGCCGGTCGAGCCCGACGACGACGAGGCTCGGGCGCAGCAAGGCCAGCGAGATGAGGACGACCGCGACGATCGCCGCGGTCAGCGCGAGGTCGCCGTCGCTGACGCCCAGCACGTCGCCGAACAGGATCCCGTCGAGTCCGGCCGGCGTCTCGGGCGCCAGTCCGAGCAGCACGCCGAGACCGAGCAGCGTCGTGATGACCACCGAGACGGCGACGTCGCTGCCGAGCCGCGGGACGCGGCCGACGGCGGCGATCGCGAGCGTCGCGACGAGCAGCCCCGCCGCTCCGCCGATGACCAGCGGGACCCCCGCGAGCGCGGCGATCACGAGGCCGGGCAGCATCCCGTGCGCAAGCGACTCAGCACTGTACGAGAGGCGCCACAGGACGATCCAGCTCCCGAGCGATCCGGAGACGACGCCGAGCAGCAGGAGCTCGGCGAGCGCCCGCGCGACGACCGTGCTGCGCAGCGGCTCGACGAGCCAGTCGATCAAGGTGTCCGACCCGGTGAGGCCGGCTGCTCCTCGGGGTCGCCGGTGCCATGGAGCCACGCGCCGTAGGTGCGCTCGACGACCTGCGGCGTGAGCGCCCGCTCCGGCTCCCCGAAGGCGAGCTGCACGCGGTTCAGGCACAGGACCAGCTCGCAGGCCCGTGCCTGGTCCAGGTCGTGCGTCGCCAGCAGCAGGCCGCGCCCCGCTCCGGCCAGCTCCTCCAGCAGCAGCTCGAGCCGCCTCCTGCTCGGCGCGTCCAGACCGGAGAACGGCTCGTCGAGCAGCAGGAGGGGCGCGTCCTGGACGAGGGCGCGGGCGACGAGCACGCGCTGTCGCTGCCCGCCGGAGAGGTCGCCGTAGGTCCGGTGCGCACGGTCGGCGAGCCCGACGCGCCCCAGCGCGTCGAGCGCGAGCGCACGATCGGCGCGTGACGGACGCCGGTACCACGGCAGCCGCGCGACGGCGCCGAGGGTCGCCACGTCCAGCGCGCTGACCGGGAAGTCGAGCCTCGAGCGCTCGGTCTGCGGCACGAGCGCGACACGGCCGGCGGGCAGCTCGAGCTTGCCGAACGACGGTTGGAGCTGTCCGGACAGCACCCGCAGCAGGGTCGACTTGCCGCCGCCGTTGGGTCCGAGAACGGCGAGCCGCTGCCCGCCCCGCAGCTCGAAGGTCACGCTGGCGAGCGCCGGCGCGTCCGAGCCCGGGTAGGTCGCGGCGAGGCTGTCGGCGACGACGAGCAGCGGCCGCCGCGAGGCGTCCGCGTCATGCGGCTCGCTCATGCCCCCGTCTCGCATCGCTTCGCCCCGCCGCTCATCCCCGCGACCAGTGCGGCGGCATTCGCCCGCTGGGCTCCGATGTAGGTGTCGGCACCCGAGCCCGGCCCGCCGAGGGCGTCGGAGTAGAGCGTGTACGCCGTCGAGGCACCGGTCTGCCGGGCGAGCTGCTCCGCGAGCCGCGGGCTCACGCCCACCTCCGGGAAGATCGCGCGGACCTTCTCGCGCCTGATGGTCCGCTCGAGCTCGGCCAGGTCTCCGGCCGAGGTCTCGGCACGGGTCGTGGTCGAGGGGATCACCGCTCCGACGAGCTCGATCCCGTAGCGCGTGGCGAAATAGGCGAAAGCGTCGTGATCGGTGACGATCCGCCGCTGAGCCCACGGAACGCGCGCGATGCACGAGGCGATCCGGCGGTCGAGGACACGCAGCCGCCGTCGATAGGCGGCGGCGTTCTTCGCCACGGACCCCGCGGCGTGCGGATCGGCGGCCGCGTAGGCGCGCTCGATCTCGCCGACCGCCGCGAGCACGTTGTGCGGGTCGCCCCACCAGTGCGGGTCGACGTCGCCCTCGCCGTGATGCACCTCCCCCCCACGACCGCCGGCGGCCTCGAGCCGCGTCGGAACGTGGTCACCCAGCCGCACGACCCGTGCCTCGCTGCCCGACGCTCCGATCAGCTCGTCGACCCAGGCGTCCAGCCCGAGGCCGCTCGCGACGACGACGTCGGCTCCCGCCAGCTTGCGCACGTCCCCCGCTCGCGGCTCGTACTCGTGCGGGTCCGAGCCGGGGCGCAGCAGCGTCGTCACGGCGACCTCTCGGCCACCGACCTCCCCGGCGAGGTCACCGGCGATGGTCGTCGTGGCGACGACCTCGAGCTGGCCACTGCGGGCTGTGGACCCGTTTCCGCCTGCGCAGCCGCCGAACGCCAGGGCCGCCACGCCGCCGAGCGCCGCCAAGGCCATGGATGCCCGCGAGCGGCTCGCCGCGATCCGGCGCACGACGGCGACGAGCAGGAAGACGGCGCCTGCCAGCACGGCGATCGCGGCGCCGGGCGGGACGTTCACCTGGAAGGCGACCCACATGCCGATCGCGCCCTGCGCCGCCGCGAGCAGGACCGTCGCGATCTGCCAGCTCGCGACGCGGTTCGTCACGAGCCGCGTGGTCGCGGCCGGCACGACGACGATCGCGGTCGCGAGCAGGGCGCCGACGGCCGACAGCGCGGCGACGGCGGCGAGCGCCGTCAGCAGCACAAGGGCGAGGCCTGCGCCGCGGCGCGGACGCGCGGCGTCGCCGACCTCGTCGAAGCCGGCGGCGAGCCAGCGAGGCCCGCCGAGCAGCGCGGCGACGAGCGCGACGAGCGCGACCACCGCCGCGAGCGCGACGTCGGACCAGCCGATCGCGAGCAGGCTGCCGAACAGCAGCCGCTCGACGCTCGCCTGCGCGGCGAACACGTCGCTGGCCAGGATGATCCCGACGGCGAGCGCCGCCGCGAGCGCCAGCGCGGTCACGCTGTCGGCGCTCGTCGCTCGTCGCTCGGCGAGCATTGCGACGAGCCAGGCCACCGCGAGAGCCGCCCCGAGCGCTCCGAGGAACGGCGCGAAGCCGAGGCCGTCCGCGAGCACCAGGCCCGGGAAGGTGGCCGTCCCGACGGCGTGCGCGAAGAAGGCGAGGCCACGCAGGACGATCCACGTGCCGAGCAGTCCCGAGACGATCGCCAGCAGCAGGATCTCCCAGAGGGCGCGCTGGAAGAACGGCAGCGTCAGCGGTTCGAGCATCCGCGGGGCAGCTTAGCGACTGATGAGACTCGTTCTCGTCAACGTCGGCCACTCCACCGGCATCGGACGGCCCGGGTGCCCGCGCCCGGCGAGGAGCCGCCGCCCGCGCTCAGCGCGCAACCACGCGCACCGGGATCGAGGGCACGCGGACGCTGCCGCTGCCGGCCCGGGCCGTGGCGCGCAGGCGGTACGTGCCGGCGCGACGCAGCGTTATCCCGAGAGCGATCGCGGGACGACGGACCTTCCGCACGACGCTCCGCTCCCGGCGCCAGCGTCCCCCCGAGCGGCGCTCGACGACGACCGTCAGGGTGCCTGCCGGCCGCATCGTGCCGCGCAGCACGGCGCGCGCCCCCGGCCGGATCGAGGCCGCGTCGACGTCCAGCTCGATCAGCGGCCTGACCGACACCGCGACCGGCCGCGAGATCGCCTGCTCGGCGACGGCCCGGACGAGCGCGCCGCGCTTCCAGACGACGTCGGCGGTGAAGCGCCCGTCGGCGCCGCTGCTCGTCTGGGCCATAGTCGCCCAGGCGCCGCTCGGGCCCTGCTTCTCGATCCGCACGGCGACGTTCGCCTGCGGCTTGCTGTCCGGCGCGAGCACGGCGCCGTCGAAGCGCACGGGCTCGCCGTAGCCGACCGTGCGCGACGCCGCGGCGAGCGTCACGCCCGGGCCGAGCTGCGGCGGCCCGGCGAGCCGGCTCGCCCGGGCGCGGATCTCGGGGAGCTGCGGGTAGAGGCGGTCTCCCGGGCAGTCGGTCTGGTTGACGTCGCGGTGGCCGCAGATCCGCTCGAGGATCACGCCGTCCCTGCCGTGGGGCACCAGCACCTGGCCGACCACCGGGTTGCCGTGCAGCGGCAGCTTCCACGCGATCAGCCGCGAGACCGCGTCGAGCGCCGGCGCGGGGGCCTCGACGTCCATGAACGAGCCGAGGATCGATATGCCGGTCGAGTACGAGTTGAAGCCCAGCGCGTGGGCGCCGATCACCGGCTGGTCGATGCCGCCGGCCCGGCCCTCGTAGATCGTCCCGAAGCGGTCGACGAGGAAGTTGTAGCCGATGTCGTTCCAGTCGTTGTGGTCGCGGTGGTACTTGGCGATCCCGAGCACGTACGTCGGCGCCTCCTCGCGGGTGTACGTGTTGCCCGGCTGCTCGGTGTGGTGGACGACCGCGACGAGCACCTGCCCGTAGCTCGGCGGATACTTGGGCTTGACGGTGTTCCCGCCCCAGGCCGCGCGCGGGACGATCGCCGGCGCGCCGCCGAGCTGCGCAGCCCCCGCGCGGGGCAGCGCCGCGATCCGCGCCTGGGCGAGCGCCGCCGCCGCCGCGGGCACCGCGACGAGCGCGAGCCGCACGTCACGGGCCGGACGGCGGTCGGCGCGGAGCTGCAGCTCGTCGGAGGGCCCCGTCCAGAGCGGCTCGCTCGCTCGCGGGGGGCCGGCGCCGTCCGGGGCGTGACCGGCGCCGGCGTGGAGCCGCGCCCACGGCGTCCAGGCGCCGCCGCGACGGCGGGTGCGCACGTCGATCGCCGCCCGCAGGGCCTGCGGCTCGCGCACGCCGAGCAAGACGAAGCGCCGCGGCGCGCGCAGCACCGCGCTGCGCCCGCTTCGGTCGAAGCCGTCTCGTCCGACGGCGAGGCCCAGCCCACGCGGCGCGGAGAGCGCCTCCATCGGGTCGACGACGCCGCGTGCGAGCGATGCGACACCGGCGAGCGCGCCGAGCGCAAGCGCCGTGCGACGGGTCAGGCCGGGGGTGTCGATGCCGGTCTCCTCGCGCATCCGCGACTCGGCTCCCGGTGGTCGGCGACCTCCTGCCATGCGTCGGGCCATGGTGGCAGGAACCCGGCCGCGCCGGCCAGGTTGCGGGTATCGGCGGGAGGGATCTTGCAGGCGCTCGGCAGGCCGCTCGGCGGGCCGAGCCCGCGGGCGACCGGCCGCGCCGCCCCGGATCGGGCCGCCCCCGCCGGCGAGCCGATCCTCAGACCGCGGCGGCCTGGCGGCCGCTCAGGTCCGCCTGCGCATCCTCGAAGTCGCACCCCTCGGCGAGCCACTGCTCGCCGAACGAGCGCATGTCCTCGATGATCGGCATCAGGGCCTCGCCCTTGTCGGTCAGCACGTACTCGACGCGCGGCGGGACCTCGGCGAACGTCTGGCGGTCGACGATGCCCTCGTGCTCGAGATCGCGCAGGCGCAGCGACAACGTCCGCGGGCTGATGCCGGCGAGCGATCGCTCCAGCTCGCAGAACCGCGAGCGCCCCTCGGCGAGGTCGCGAATGATGAGCAGCGTCCACTTCGCGCACACGATGTCGGCGGTGCGGCAGACGGGACACGCTGGATCGACCGGCACACCGTTACTTTACCAACTGAAGCTTTGGGCGCACGCGGGTCGATCGCGCCGCCGCGCGCGCGTCGGTTCCCGAGGATGCCGCCGAGTCGGGGCCTGAGCGCCGAGCAACGCTCAGAGCGCCGCTCGAACGGCGCTCGGCGGCGGTGTGCCGGGGCTCGAGCGACGCGACTCCGCGTCGGCGAGGTCCTCCATCGTCGTGCCGCGCTTGCCGTCGGCGGCCACGAGCAGCTTGAAGTCGTGCGGGCTGGAGGCGGCGGCGATCGCGTCCTCCATGGTCACGCGCCCGGCCTTCAGGTGGCCGAACAGCGCCTGGTCGAACGTCTGCATGCCGTAGTAGGCACCGTCGGCGACGACCTCCGGCAAGCGGCCGGTCTGCGTGTGGTCCATGATCATGTCGCGGGCGCGACCGGTCATCCGCAGGATCTCGCAGGCCGCGATCCGCCCGCCCCGCGCGGCGGGCACGAGCCGCTGCGAGATGATCCCCCTCAGCGTGCCGGCGATCATCGCGCGCACCTGCTGGTGCATGTGCGGGGGGAAGAAGTCGATCAGCCGGTTGACCGTCTCGGGGGCGTCGACGGTGTGGACGGTGGAGAAGACCAGGTGCCCGGTCTCGGCCGCGGACAGCGCGGTCTGGACGGTCTCCTCGTCCCGCATCTCGCCGATCAGGATCACGTCGGGGTCCTGGCGCAGCACGCGGCGCAGCGCGCGCTTGAACGACGCGGTGTCCTGACCGACCTCGCGCTGGTTGATCAACGAGCGCTTGTCGGCGTGCAGGAACTCGATCGGGTCCTCGATCGTCACGACGTGCCGCGCTTTCGTCGTGTTGATGTGGTCGATCATGGCCGCGAGCGTCGTCGACTTGCCCGAGCCGGTGGTGCCGGTCAGCAGGACGATCCCGCGCTCCTCGTCGGCGAGATCGCGCACGACCTCCGGCAGCGCGAGCTCTTCGATCGTGCGGATGGAGATCGGGATCGCGCGCAGCACGAGCGAGATGTCGCCGCGCTGGTGGAAGGCGTTGACGCGAAAGCGCGCGAGGCCCGGGATCGCGTACGAGAAGTCGACCTCGTGCTCCTCGGCGAACTCGCGCAGCTTCACGGGGTCGCCGAGCATCTGGTGGACCGCCGCCTCGGTCTCCTGCGCCGTCAGCCCGGCGAGGCCGTCGATCGGTCGCATCGAGCCGTCGACGCGCACGATCGGCGGCGCCCCCGCCTTCAGGTGCAGGTCGGAGCCGCCCGCGGAGACGAGGTGGCGCAGCGCCGCGTCGAGATCGAACGCCATCGTCCGGTCAATCGGCCGCGCGCGCCGAGAGCTTGAGCGGCGTCGAGCGGATCGCGGACGGCCGCCCGGGCAACGCCTGCGCACGGCGGTGCATGCGGGGCCCGCTCAGCCCGCGACCATCAGCGCCACGCCGGCGAACACGCCGATCGCTCCGGCGACGCGCAGCGCGGGCATCTCCTCGCGCAGCAGCGCCGCGGCGAGCAGCACGGTCACGGCGGGATAGAGCGAGGCGAGCACCGCGACGACGCCCAGCGAGCCGAGTGTCGAGGCGAGCGCATAGCCGGCGTTCGCCGCCATGTCGAGGAGGCCGATCGCGACGAGCGGCCACAGGCCGCCGGGCGACCGGCGCGACCGGCGGCCCTTGGAGGCGCCCAGGAGCAGCAGGGCGAGGCCGCAGACGCCGGCGGCGCGCGCGATCGTGAGCGCCTGCAGGACGCCGCCCGCGGCGGCTCGCTCCATCGCCACGTAGTAGACGCCGAACGAGATCGCGGCGACGACGCCCAGCGCGACGCCGCCTCCGATCGCCGGCCGGGCTCCCGGCCGACCGCCGCCGGCCCCCGGCTGAGCCGACTGCCGATCGCCGCCCCCGATCGCCGGCCGGGTGACCCCACCCCCGTGCTCGGCACGGCTGGTGACCACGATCACGCCGATCAGCGCGACCGCCATCCCCGCGAGCTGAGCCGCCGCCGGCCTGTCCCCGTCGACAAGCGAGACGATCGCGGCGAGGCCGGCGCCGGTCGCGCTGAGCGGCGCCACGACGCTCATCGGCCCGGTCGCGAGACCGTGGTAGAGCGCCACCATCGCGGCGGCGACGGCGAGGCCGGCGATCGCCGCGGCGACCGCGTCCTCGGCGGTCGGCGCCGGCGGCGTCGCGATCGCCACGACGCCGACGAGGATCGCGAGGCCGACGAGCTGGCTCAGCGCGACCACCGCCGCGGCCGAGCGCGCCCGGGCCTGGAGCCCGGCGACGAAGTCGCCCAGGCCCCAGCACGAGGCGGCGACGAGCGCCAGCGCCAGAGCCCCCATCGCCGCGTCCGCCCGGCCTACGCGCCCCCGTCGCCGACCGGCCCGCCCGGGGACCCCGCCGGCTCGCCCTGCCGCGCCTCCTCGGGATGCTCGCCCTTGGAGACCTTGAAGAAGCCCGACGGCGCCAGCGCGGCGATCCGCAGCGTCATGCCGTCGACGGACGCACCGCGGTCCTCGCGAAGCTCCTTGCGCCGCACCGCCTCGCGCACCACGACCCCGCCCAGGAACCGCACCGGCTCGGGCGGGAACCGTCCGGGGATCCCGCCCGCCAGCCCGCAGCCCGACCACTCGTCGTCACGCCCGAGCGCCAGCGAGCCGAGCACCCGCCCGGCGATCAGCGACGGGGCGACGCCGTTGCCCGAGAAGCCCGCGCCGTAGTGGATCGGCGCTCGGCCGCGGAGCCGGCCGAAGAACGGCAGGCCGTCGCTGCTGCGGTCGACCGCGCCGCCCCAGGCCGCCGCGACGGGAACATCGCGTGCCGCCGGCACGAGGAGCGCGAGGTCACGCTCGATGGACGCGGCGCGCCGCCGCGCGTAGTCGAAGCGATCGCCGAAGCGTCCCAGGACGCCCAATCCGCCGCCGCCCCGCCCGAAGACGATCCGCCCGTCGTCGGTCGTGCGGTAGTAGTGCACCATCAGACGGGAGTTCGACAGCGACTCGCCCCCGGTCCAGCCGCTGCGCGAGATCTGCTCCGCCATCGGCGCCGTCGCGATGACGTCGCTCGACAGCGGGACGACGGCGCGGCGCAGCTCCGGCACGCCCGCCAGCCACGCGTTGGTCGCCAGCACGATCGAGCCCGCCGTCACGGCACCGTGCGGCGTGCGGACACGGCCGGACTCACGGTCGAGCTCCAGCATCGGGGAGCGCTCGAGGACGCGCGCGCCGCGCTCGATCGCGACTCGCCGCAGGCCGCGCGCCAGGCGCGCCGGCTGGACGGTCGCCGCCGAGGCTTCGAAGACGCCGCCGAGATGCGCCGGGGATCCGGTCCGCTCGCGCAGCTCCTGCGCCGAGACCCGTTCGAACGGCCGGCGGCCACGCCTCTCCGCCGCCTCCGCCGCGCCTTCCCAGGCGCCGAGCTGAGCCCGCGAGGTCGCGGTCCACAGCCAGCCCCCGCGCCGCAGCTCGGCGTCGACCCCCTCCGCGGCGCAGAACGCCTCGAGGTCGCCGATGGCCTGTTCGGAGAGATCGGCGAGCCGCAGGCCCTCTTCCTCGCCGACCCGCTCGATCAGCGTCTCGAGCTTCGGCCACCAGGAGAGCGCCATCCCGCCGTTGCGCCCCGACGCGCCCGAGCCGCAGATGTCGGCCTCGAGGACCACGACGCGCGCCGAGGGCTCCAGCTCGAGCGTGCGGATCGCGGTCCACAGGCCGGTGAAGCCGCCGCCGACGATGCAAACGTCGGCGGCGATCTCCTCGCGCAGCTCGACCACCGACGGATCGCCCTCGGCGGCGAGCGCCTGACCCATCCACAGGCCGTACTGGCCGGTCGCCCGGTGGGGAATGGCCGGCCGCAGCACCGTCATCACGCCACCGGCGCGAGCGGCTCTCCGAGCCACTCCTCGTAGAAGCCCTCGAGGTCCGGGGTGAAGTCGTGGACGAGCGGGTAGCCGGGCGGCACGGCCTCCACCTCGAGCAGCGTCCAGCAGCCGGGGCAGAACAGCTCGCGCAACTCGTTCCAGCGCGGGTCGCCGTGCATCTTCGCCGGGTAGATCTCGCGCAGCTCCGGCTCGGTCCGCCGCACGTTCACATGGGCGTCGAGCTTCCAGTTCTCCCGGTAGTCGCGGAACTCGTGGCCGCAGTCGCACTTGACGATCCGGCGCCCGTCGCCCGTCTGCACGATGTGCAGGTGCTCGCCGAACGGCAGCAGGATCCGGTCCGGCCAGGGGACCCGGCGCTGCAGCACGCGCACGTACTTCTGGAAGCGGTCCGCGTCCTTGTAGCCGGATTGGATCGCCCGGACGCGCGGCTCGGGAAGCCGCCCGTCGATCAGCTCCTCGAGCACCTCCTCGGTGACGTCGCTCTCCGCCGCCGCCGGCCGGCCGATCGGGATGCCCTGCGGCCTCGCCGGGTCGTCCGGATGGAGCGTCGTGGCACCGAGGCCCTCGCCGAGCAGCCGGCGCGAGATCTCGACGGTCGGGGTCGCCACGGGGAAGTCGAAGTCGGCGGGCAGGTCCCAGAAGCCGCGGAAGAACGCGGCCCAGCGCGGCGAGAGCCGCAGCGACTCGGCGTACATGTGCTGCACGACCGGGATGAACGAATCGCCGTCGCGAGCCGCCCCCTCCTCGCCGGCGGGCGGCTCGAGGTGGGCGAGGATCCGTCGCCGCTCGGCCTCCATCCACTGCGCCACCGGGACCGATCTCTCGGCGCGCTCGCGACGCATCCGCTCGCGCAGCACGAGCGAGCCCTCGACGTCGACGGCTCCGTCGCGGACCACGGCGCCGTAGACGGACGACGCCAGGCGGGGCAGGAGGTAGTTGCCATCGATGTCCGCCTGGACGTCGGCGAGATCGCGCTCCAGCGGGTCCCCGAGACCGGCGGCGCCGCGATACACCGAGAGGTAGAGGTCGCCCTCCTTCATCGTCTCCGGCAGCGTCAGGGTGCGCTGGTCGAAGTCGCGCCGGCCGGTGACGAGGCGCTCCATCTCCGACGACTCGGGGTCGCCGTCGAAGACCGGGTACGCCAGGCGCTCCCCGAATAGCTCCTTCATGTTGGTGTCGCGCACGTTGTGGCGGTAGCCGGTCGCGCCGGGGTAGCCGCCCCACAGCCCGGCCTGGATGAAGACAGGGCCGTTGCCGAGGTTCTGCGTCTCGAAGAACGGGGTCTTCCAGGCGTAGCGCACCGCCTCCCATCCGGAGCCGCCGCGCCGGCGCCCGGCTCCCGCGGTGTTCGGCTTGACCCTCGCCCCGAGGTACAGGAACGGCTCGACGATCTCCCACATCTCGTAGTCGCCCATGTCGCCCTGCGGGTTCCACAGCGCCGCCGCGTGGTCGAGCCCGTCGGCGTAGATGCGAGCGCCGACGCCGACGCACGACACCGCGAAGTTGGTCGTCGAGGACTGCTCGCCGTAGTGGTCGATGCCGCCTCCCTGGAAGGTGTTCGACGACATCGCGTAGGGCGCCAGCACCTCCTCGACGAACCCGCGGGCCTGCAGCCCCCGCGAGATCGACTTGAGCACCCCTGTGTAGCTGGGAATCAGGTAGTGCCAGGCCAGCCCGGTGGACGCCTGCGGGTTCTGGTGGTTGGCCCAGGAGCCGGGCGGGAAGTTCGTCCGCAGGCCGAAGTAGGCGCCGTCGTTGATCTTGTCGTTGCAGATCAGCGTCTGCGTCAGCAGCACCCAGAGCGCCCCCTGCATCGCCGAGGGCGTGCAGTTGGCGGAGTGGTAGCCCCAGCTCGAGGCACCCTCGTAGTCGAGCTCGAGCGTCGCGTCGCGCGTCACGCGCAGCTCGACGGGGGCGTGCATCATCGAGTCGCGCCGCGCGTGCTCCGGCAGCATCTGCTCCTCGGCCAACGTGAACTCGGAGAAGGCCGGCGCGCGGTACGTGCCGGGGATCAGCATCTCTCGCACCCGGGCCTTGAACGAGCGCCGCCCGTCCTCGATCACCTCGCGCATGAAGTCGCGGTAGACGTCCAGCCCGATATCGGCGACGACCCGCAGCACCGTGTCGCGCACCATGTGGCAGCCGGCGAGGCGCGTGCGCTCGTCGAGCATCCAGTAGCGCGGCGTGCGCGTCCCCTTCATCCCCGCCAGCACGTGGTCCCGGAACAGCTCGTCGCCGGCGCCGATCTTGCGCGCTGGGATGTCGATCCCGTCCTCGAAGCGGCTGATCGGGCCGAGCGGCACGCCGCCGGGCGTGCGGGCACCGATGTCGAGCTCGTGGGTGACGCCGCCGGCCCAGCCGATCAGCTCCCCCTCCCAGAAGATCGGGACGATCGTCTGCACGTCGGCGTTGTGCACGTCGCCGACCATCGCGTCGTTGTTGCAGAAGATGTCACCGGGCTCGATCCCGGGGTTCGTCTCGTAGCCCTGACGGATCATGTACTTGATCGCGTCGGACATCGTGTGGACGTGGACGATGATCCCGGTCGAGAGCGCGACGGAGTCACCCTCCGGCGTGTAGAGCGCGAAGCACAGCTCGCCGAGCTCCTTGACGATCGGGCTCGCGCTGATGTTGACCGCCGTCTCACGTGCGGTCACGAGACCGCCGCGCAGGCGCGAGAAGATCTTCTCGTAGAGGATCGGGGAGCGCTCCTTCAGCTCGAGCGCCCCGGTCAGCCCGTGGTAGCTGCCGGTCTGCGCGAACAGGCGCTCGCTCGCCAGAAGCCGCTCGTGGAGCAAGCCCCCGTCGGGGCGGCCCGCGACCACCGGGTCCGCGACTGAGGCGCTGTCGGCCATGCTCGTCTGCCCTCCGTACTCGTCGTCTGGCGTCGGCTATCCGGCCGACAGGTGGAAGATGCGGTTGCGGTCCAGGTACGCCGTGCGCCCGGGCGGCACGACGAATGTGGTCGACGGCGCCTCGACGACCGCCGGCCCCTCGATCCGGTGTCCCGCGCGAAGGTCGTCCTGCTCGAAGACCGGCGTGGTGACGAAGCCGTGCCTCGCCGACCACCAGGCGCTGCGGTGCTCCTTGGGCTCCGGTGCGCAGGTCGCCTCGTCCTCGAAGGGAAGCGCCGGCTTCTCGACGGGGACCGAGCCGGTGACGATCGCCGACGTGACGACGTAGCCGAGCTCCGGCGAGCGGGCGGATCGTGCGTAGACCTTCCCGTACGCCTCCTCGAACCCGGAGACGACGGACGCGACGAGCTTCGCGCCGCTGCCGGAGGCGACGACCTCGATGTCGTTCAGCTGGCCGGCGTACTGCATCCGCACGAGGTGCCTGTAGTCGACGAGGCCCGGGGCGATCCCCGACTTGGCGAACTCGGCGGCGACCCGCTCGCGCAGCGTCGCCCAGGCCGTCTCCAGCTCGCGTGCGGCGCGCTCGGCGTCGTCGGGTGCGACGTCGGACGCGATCGCGATGTCGGTCGTGAGGTCGTATCGGTACTCGTGGTCGGCGCAGGCGCAGCCGTACGCCGAGAACCCCGCGGCCCACGTCGGGACGAGCACGTCCGAGTAGGGGATGCCCTCCGTGTAGCCGGCGACGTGCAGCGGTCCGCCGCCGCCGTAGCAGAGCAGGGCGTAGTCGACCGGCGCGTAGCCCCTGCCGAGCACCTTGGCGAGCGCCGCGAGCCGCAGCTGCTCCTCGAAGAGCTCGAGGATCCCGCCCGCCGCGTCCTCGACGCTCAGCCCGAGCGGGCGCGCGATCTGACGCTCCACCTCGTGGCGAGCGCGCTCCACGTCGAGCTCCACCTGCCCGCCGAGGAAGTACGACGGGTTGAGGCGCCCCAGGACGAGGTTGACGTCCGTGACCGTGACCGTGTCGACGCCGCCCTCCGGCCAGCTGACGCCGATCCGCGAGCCGGCCGACTCGGGGCCGATCTCGGGCCGGTTCGAGTTGGGGTCGATCCGCACCAGGGAGCCCGTCCCGGCTCCGATCGACTCGATGTCGACCATCGGGAGGTTCAGCAGGAAGCGCCCGATCTCAGGCGTCTGGTTGATCGTGACCTCGCCGTCGGTCACGAGGGCGAGGTCGAAGCTCGTCCCGCCGATGTCAGAGCAGACGAGGTTCGGGGTGCCCCGCTCACGCGCGAGGTGGCGCGCGCCGACGACGCCGCCGATCGGCCCCGAGACGAGCGTGCGGGCGAGCTCCTTGGCGTCGATCGAGATCGTGCCGCCGTGCGAGGCCATGACCCGCAGCTCGAAGCCGGCCCCCGCATCGGCGCAGCGACCCGCGACCTTCGCGAGCTGACCGCGCGAGGGCTCCGCCGCGTATGCCTCGATCAGCGTCGAGTTGAGCCGCGGGAAGTCGCGGCGCATCGGGTAGAGCTCCGACGACAGGAAGATCGGGACCTCGCCGTTGAGCCCCCGCTCGGTCTTGACCTCGAGCGCGATGTCGCGGACGCGCTCCTCGTGGGCGGGGTTGCGATAGCTGTGCAGCAGGCAGACGACGATCCCCTCGACGTCCTGGTCCAGCAGCTCGCCGACGGCCACGCGCGCCTCGTCGTCGTACAGCGGGATCGCCTCGTCGCCGAAGACGTCGATGCGGCCACGCACGCTGCGCATGCGCGACATCGGCACGAGCGGCTCGTTGTGGTGATGGGTGATGACGTGCAGGCGGTCCGCGTACGACATCCCGAGCCACGTCTGGACGCCGCGCTCGAAGCGGAAGTAGTCCTCGAGGCCGCCCGAGACGATGCAGCCGACGCGGCGGCCCTTGCGCTCGAGCAGGCGGTTGAGCATCGCCGTCCCGGAGAAGACGCCGGCGACGATGCCCGGGAACGCCTGCTCGGGCGTGAGATCCCAGTAGGCCAGCGCGTCGCACGCCGAGGACATGAAGCCGACGGCCTCCTCCGAGGGCGTCGTCTGCGCCTTTCCGACGACGAAGTCGCCTCGCCGGTCGACGATGAACGTGTCGGTCATCGTGCCGCCGGCGTCGATCGCGAGGACCCGCGGCTCATGCCTTGCGCTCACCTGCTTGCTCCCCTGGTCATTAGCCACAATATACAATCTATCATGCTGTCAAGCTCCCTCGAGATCCCCGACGGGGGCGGTCTCGCGCAGGACCCGGTCGATGTGACCCTCGTCGTAGCCGAGCTCGGCCAGAACCTCGCGGGAGTGCTCACCCAGCCGCGGCGCCGGGCGGCGGATGCTGAGCGGCGTGCCGGCCATCGCGAACGGGACGCCGAGCGTCCACATCCGGCCGGCGCTCGGGTGCTCGAGCTCGACGATGATCTCGTTCTCGAGCACGTGCTCGTCGAAGAACAGGTCCTCGACCCGCGTGACGGGGCCGCACGGCACGCCGGCGGCCTCGAGCGTGCCGAGCAGCTCACGCGTCGATTGCCCGCGCAGCGCCGAGGCCACCCTGGCGACGACCTCGTCCTGGTGCTCGACGCGCCCCGCGTTCGTCGCCAGACGCGCATCGGCGCCGAGCTCGTCGAGGTCGAGCGAGCGGCAGAACGCATCCCACGAGCGATCGGTGACGATCGCCAACGTGATCCAGCCGTCGACCGTCTCGAACGCGCCGTAGGGCGCGATGTCGGAGGCGGCCGGAAGCTGCGGCTCGTCGCCGGCCGGCGAGACGATGCGATACGCCTGCGCCGCGAGCATCGCCTCGTAGAGCGTCACCTCGACCCGCTGGCCGATGCCGTCCCGGCTTCGCGCGATCAGCGCGGCGAGCAGCGCCTGGACGGCCAGCGCCGCGGCGTAGCAGTCGGCGATGGTGATCACGACCATCTGCGGGGGTCCGCCCCGACCCTGACGATCGAGGACCCCCGACGCCCCCTGGAGCACGAGGTCGAGCGCCGGCCGGGCGCTGTTCGGACCCCTGCGGCCGAAGCCGGAGATCGAGCAGTAGAGCAGCCCGGGGTTCGCCGCCGAGAGCTCCTCCCAGCCGATGCCGAGGCGCTCGGCCACCCCGGGGCGGAAGTTCTCGATCACGATGTCCGCCTCGGCGGCCAGCCGCAGCGCCGCCTCTCGTCCGCCGGCGGACTTCAGGTCGAGCGCGATCGACCGCTTGTTGCGGTTCAGCGCCATGAAGTTCATGCCCTCACCGCCCAGCCAGGGCGGCCCGAAGCCGCGCGCCTCGTCGCCGCCCGGCGGCTCGACCTTCACGACGTCGGCGCCGAGGTCGCCGAGCGTCATCGAGCACAGCGGGCCCGCGAAGATGCGCGAGAAGTCCGCAACGCGGATCCCGTCGAGCGGCGGGCGACGCACCGCCTGCGGCGGCCGCGGCGGAGCCGGCGCGAGCCTCTGGACGTCGCTCATGCCGGCTCCCCGACCGCCGAGCGATCGACGCGTCGCGCGAGCGCCGCGGCGACCAGCGCCTTGTAGGGCCGATCCTGCAGCGGCGAGCTCTCGTACATGTGCTCGGGATGCCAGAGGACCCCGAGCAGGAACCCGTCGCCCTCGCCCTCCACCGACTCGACGATCCCATCCGCGGCCCGCGCGCCGACGGTGAGGCCGGCGCCTATCAGCGCCGGCGCCTGATGGTGCAGGCAGAGGATCTCGACGCTGTCCCGACCCATGACGCGACGCACCAGGCTGTTCGGCAGCAGCGGGATGACGTGGCGCCTGACGCCGTCGAACGTGTCCTCGCTGCGGGCCTCGACGTCGTCGTGCGCGACATGCCGGTGCAGCGTGCCGCCGAAGGCCACGTTGATCATCTGCATCCCGCGGCAGATGCCGAGCACGGGCATGCCGCGCCGAACGGCCTCCCGGACGAGCTCCACCTCCAGCCGATCGCGGTCCTCGTCGACGGGCTGCACGGGCGGCCAGTCGGCGCCGTACGCCTCGGGGCCGATGTCGACGCCGCCGGACAGCACGAGCCCGTCGACGCCTTCGAGCTGGGCCCGCGCCAGGTCGGCGCCCGCACCGTCGACGGCGGGCAGCACGATCGGCGACCCGCCGGCCCGCCAGATGGCGGCGGTGTAGGCGCGACCGACGTAGTGGGCGTCGAGCCGCCCCTCCGGGATCGGCACGTGCGCCGCACCGCCGGTCAGCCCGATCGTCGGACGCTCAGCCACCGTCCACCTCCAGCAGCTCGTCCCAGTTCACCGGATAGGTGGCGTAGAAGAGCCGGCAGCGCTCCCCGAACCGGTAGGTCACCTGGCTGCCCGCCCTGAGGAACACGACGTCGCCGGCTCCGGCGCGCAGGCTCTCCCCTTCCACCTCCACCTCCATCTCGCCCTCGAGCACGTGGACGCACTCGTCGTACGTGAGCCGCCACGGGAAGCTGCAGCGCTCGAACAGGCACAGGCCGGCGCCGAGCGTGTCGGAGTGCTCGCTCGTGATCACCCGACACACACGCGAGACGCCGCCCCCGGCACCGAGCTCGCCCCAGGGCAGCTCCGACGGGCGCAGCAGCGATGCCGCCGGCAGGCCCACGCTCACGGCAGCACCTCCGCCCGGCCCTCGCGGGCGATCCGCGCGCCGACCGCCGCCGCGACGGCGATCGGGACGAGCGAGATCAGCAGCGAGGTCGTCGCCAGCGCGTTGACCGTCGGAGTCAGCCCGGTCCGCAGCATCGAGTAGATCAGCATCGGAACGGTGTTCTGCGTGCCGGTCAGGAAGAACGTCACGGCGATCTCGTCGAACGACAGGGTGAACGCGATCACGGCGGCGCCGATCAGCGTCGTCCTGAGGTTCGGCAGGACGGCGACGAAGAACGCGCGCGCCTCCGACGCGCCCAGGTCCATAGCCGCGCGCTCGATGTGCGTGCCGAGGCCCTGCAGCCGTGCGAACACCGTCGTGAAGAAGACGGCGATCAGGAACGTGATGTGCCCGAGGACGATCGTCGTGACCGAGAGCTGGACCTGGATCTGGTCGAAGACCGTCAGCAGCGCGATGCCCGTCACGACGCCGGGCACGACGAGCGGCATCAGGACGATCCGCTGCAGCAGCCGCTTGCCGGGGAACCTGAAGCGGTGAGCGGCGTAGGCGAGGGTCGTCCCCAGGACCCCGGCGACGAGGGTTGCGATCAGCGCCACGCGAACCGACAGCAGGAAGGCGGCGCGGATCTTCTCGGACTGCACCATCTCGCCGTACCAGTCGAAGGTGAAGCCGCGCATCGGCCAGACCGCGATCTCGGTCGTGTTGAACGAGAACAGGACCATCACGGCGATCGGCGCGTAGACGAAGACGAGCGCGAGGGCGGCGAACACCCACAGCCCGCGTGGACGGCGGCCCGCCATCAGAAGACCCTCACGTCCTCGACGCGCCGCCACCGCTCGAGCAGCCACAGCACTGCCATCACGATCGCGAGCAGGACGACCGCCAGCGCCGCGCCGAACGGGTAGTTGAACGTCGTCCCGAACTGGTTCTGGACGAGGTTGGCGAACATCTGCCCGCCCGTGCCGCCGACGAGCCCGGGAGCGATGTAGTCGCCGAAGGCCAGCGGGAAGACCATCATGACGCCGGCGGCGATGCCCGGCTTGGAGAGCGGGATCGTCACCCGGGCGAAGCGCCGCGCCGGGGCGGCGTAGAGATCGCCGGCGGCGCGCATCAGCGACTTGTCGAGCCCGTCCAGCACGCTGAACAGCGAGATGAACATGAACGGCAGGTAGACGTAGCTGAGCGTCAGGATGACCGCCCACGGCGAGAACAGCAGGAACTCGAGCGGGTGGTCGATCACCCCGGCGCCGATCAGCGCCTTGTTGAGCACGCCGTCGGAGCCGAGCAGCAGCCGCCACGAGTAGAGCCGCACGATGTAGGAGACCCACATCGGCGCCACGACGAGGAAGACGAAGAGGCGCTTGCGCTTCACGTAGAAGGCGCCCAGGTACGCCAGCGGGAACGCGACGACGAAGGTCACCGCGGTGACGGCCAGCGCGATCCACAGCGTCCGCAGCAGGACGTTGCGCACCACCTCGTCGGTCAGCGCCCGGTGGAGGTTGTCCAGCGTGAACGCCGGGATCAGGTTGGCGAAGTCGGTGCGCCAGAAGGAGAAGACGAGGATCCCCGCGTAGGGGATCAGGATGAAGAGCGCCAGCCAGACCGCCCCCGGCCCGCCGAACAGGGCGAGCGTGCGCGAGCGAGCGGGCCCGGCGCGCCTCGTCCGCCTGGCCGCCGACAGCCGGCCGGCCGGAGAGTGGTCGATCGCGCTCACGGCCGCCCGTGGTCGTCCGCGCGCAGGATCGAGCAGTGCCCGGCGGGCACGCGCACGTGCACACGCTCGGCGGCCTCGACGGGGCGTCCGTTGACGAACAGCGACAGGGTCCCACCGCACTCGAGCTCGACGTCGGCCTCGACGCGGTCGCCGAGGAAGCGCGTGCCGCGGACGGTCGCCGCCAGCGTGTCGTCGGCCGCCGAGTCGGTGATCGCCAGCCGCTCCGGCCGGACGGCGACGACCACCGGCCCAGCGGGCTGCGCAGCGTCCTCCAGCGGCAGGCGGACGCCATCGCCGAGCGCGAGGTAGACGCGCCCGCCGTCGTGCACGAGGTCGCCGGTCAGGAAGTTGTTGCGGCCGATGAAGCCCGCCACGAAGCGGCTGACCGGGCGGTGATAGAGCTCGTCCGGCGGCCCCAGCTGCACGATCCGTCCGGCGTTCATCACACAGACGAGGTCGGACATGACCAGGGCCTCCTCCTGGTCGTGCGTGACATACACGAACGTCAGCCCGACCGCCTCCTGGATGCGCTTCAGCTCGACCTGCATCGACTTGCGGAGCTGAGCGTCGAGCGCGGACAGCGGCTCGTCGAGCAGCACGAGCTGCGGGCGGTTGACGAGCGCGCGGGCGAGCGCGACCCGCTGCTGCTGGCCGCCCGACAGCTTGTCGACGGGCCGGTCGGCCATCGGGGCCATCTGGACGGTCTCCAGCGCCTCGGCGACGCGCGCGCGGATCTCGTCCTTCGGCGTGCGCTTCATCCGCAGGCCGAAGGCGACGTTGTCACCGACGTTCAGGTGCGGGAACAGCGCATAGCCCTGGAACACCGTGTTGAGCTGCCGCCGGTGCGGCGGCAGCTCGTTGATGCGCTCCCCGCCCAGCACGATCTCCCCGGCGTCGGGACGCTCGAAGCCGGCGATCATGTTGAGGCAGGTGGTCTTGCCGCTCCCGGACGGCCCGAGCAGCGTCAGGAACGCGCCGCGCGGGACGTCGAGGTCGACGCCTGCGACGGCGTCGACCTCGCCGAAGCGCTTCACGACCGCTCTCAGCGAGAGCAGCGGCTCGCTCATCGGATCCCGCGTCACGGCCGCTCTCTCAGCCGTTCTTGACCTGGTTCCAGGCATCCTGGTACATCGGCCGGTTGACCGGCTCCCAGAGGACGATCTTGCCGATGAACTCCGGGTCGTCCATGTGCAGGTCCTTGACCTCGTCGGGCTTCAGCGCGTCCGCGACCTGCGGTGCGGCGATCGAATAGCCCGACGCGCGCGCCGTGGCCGAGCCGCCCTCCTGGGAGAGCGCCCAGTCGATCCACTTCTCCGCGGCGCACTTGTGCTCGGCACCGACCGGGACCATCAGCGTGTCGACCCAGCCGAGGTTGCCCTCCTGCGGCACGAGTCGCTCGACGTTCACGCCGTCCTTCTTGAGCTGGGTGTACATGTAGTTCCAGCCCGTCGCGATGACGACCTCTCCCGAGGCCATCAGCTTCACCAGGTCGTCACCGGTCGACCAGTACTTGCGGTCGAGCTGCTTCTGCTGCTGCATCAGCGCCACGACGTCCTTCATCTGCTGCTCGTCGAGCGTGAACGGCGAATAGCCCTTGACCGCGGCCCCGACCCAGAGCGAGCCCAGGTCGTCGTACAGCGAGACCTTGCCCTTGTACTGCGGATCGAAGAGCGCCTTGTAGCTCGCCTGGGGGTTCTTCACCACATCGGCGTTGTAGAGGATCGGGTCGGCGCTCCAGGTGTGCGCGACGCCGTACGTCTTGCCGTCCTTGGTCGCCTGCGAGAGGCTCATGAACGGCTCGAACAGCTTCTGCGAGTTCGGCACCTCGGCGAGGTCGATCGGCTGCACGAGGCCCTGGTCGACGTACTGCTTGCTGACATCGGTCGTCGCCGGGACGAGGTCGTACTGCCCGGACTTCGTGCGGATCTTCGCGAACACCTCGTCGTTCGACCCGATCGAGGTCACGTTCACCTTGATCCCGTACTTCTTCTCGAAGGCCGAGATCGACTCCGGCGGTGCGTATCCCTCCCACAGCACGGCGTTGAGCGGCCCCTCGACCTTGCACGGCCCGCTCGAGGCGGCGGTCTCATCCGCCTTGGTGTCGTCGGACCCGCCGCAGCCGGTCGCCACGACGGCGAGCGCAGCGACGAGCGACAGGGCGGCGAGCCCTGGCAACCTGCTGAACATCCCTCTCCTCCTTATCCGTGCGCGAAACGAACGGGCCCTGCGTTGGTGCTTCTTCGTTCACCTGCCGCCGGCGACTATGGCCAGCGCTCGAGGTAGAAGTCCGTCTCCCAACTCGAGACCTGCGCCCAGTAGCGCTGCAGCTCGTCCTTCCTGAGCTCGACGAACGCGCGATACAGCCCGGGACGGAACAGCTCGCGCATCAGCTCGTCGGCCTCGAACGCCGCGATCGCCTCGTCGAGCGTCACCGGCACGCGCTCCTCGCGCGGGATCCTGAGGTCCGCCGAGGCGTTCGCGTGCAGGGGCTCGCCCGGGTCGAGCTGCCGGCGGATGCCGTCGAGCCCGGCCATCAGGCACGCGCCAAGCGAGAGATGCGCGTTGCAGGAGCCGTCGAACTGGCGCACCTCGAAGCGGCCGGGCGCGGGGATCCGGATCAGGCTCGTGCGGTTGTTGTAGTCGTAGGACTTGTGGAACGGGGCCCAGTAGCCCACGTCCCAGTAGCGCTTGTACGAGTTGACGGTCGGCGAGCCGACGAGCGTGATCGCATCGGCGTGCTCGAGCAGGCCGCCGAGGAAGTGCGCGCCGGTCTCCGACAGACGCGCCCGCCCCTTGAGCGTGCCGAGGATCGCGTTCTCCCCGCCCTCGTCGACGAGCGAGACGTGGTGGTGGTGGCCGTTGCCCGAGCAGCCCATGTAGGGCTTGGGCATGAACGTGCAGATGAGGCCATGGCGACGGGCGACCACGCGACACATCTGCCGGTAGCGGAAGAAGTCGTCGGCGAAGTCGAGCGGCGTCGCGGGCCCCTGGTTGATCTCGAGCTGCGAGGAGTCCTCGGAGTCGCCGTGCGAGATGTCGAGCTCCAGCCCGCGTCCGTACTCGAGCAGGTCCAGGAGCACCGGCTGCAGCTCGTGGAAGTTCGTGAGCTCGTAGAACGAAAGCGCCTTGGTGGTGTGCCGCGCATCGCTCTCCAGACCGTCCTTGCGCAGCCACATCATCTCCGGCTCGATGCCGCAGAACATGCGCAGCCCGGTCTCCTCCTGGAGCAGGTGCTCGAGACGCAGGAGGTTGCCGCGCGAGTCGTGGTCGAGCAGCTCGCCGGTGTCCTCGTCGTGGAAGAAGCACAGGATCGACGCGAGGCGCGGCTCCCACGGGAGGATGCGCAGCGTCGGGAGGTCGGGGATGCCGATGCCCTCCTGCTCCTCCTCGTCGAAGCCGATCAGCTCGCCGAAGAGGTTCTCGCGAGCGTCCGCGAGCGCACCGTAGTGCAGGCGGATGCCGCCGATCGCCGTGCTGCGGAAGTGGTCGATCGTCACGAGCTTCCCGAGTGCGCGGCCGTCGATCGAGGGCATCGTGAAGTAGACGCCTTCGACGCCGGCTGCGCGCAGGCGCTCCTCGGCTTGTTCGAGCTCCTCGAGAAACGCCGTGGAGGCGGTCAGCTCGTGGTAGTTGCGGCAGCGCTCGTATCGGTTCACGACAGACAGCAAGAGGTCACCTCTCCCCGGTCAGCAGGCTCACCAGCTCGTCATGGGCGAAGTCCAGGTGGGAGCGCAGCAGCTCCGCGGCGCGCTCCCCGTCCCGCGCGCCGACGGCCTGCGCGATCGCGCGGTGCTCGGCGTGCATCTTCTTCAGGTCCTCGGGACGGGACACGTACACCTCGAACATCCGCACGGCCGTGACCGAGTCCCAGAGCGAGTCCAGGATCTGGACCAGCCGCCCGTTCCCGCACGGCTGGTAGAGCGCGAGGTGAAACGCCCGATTGGCGGTGAAGAGATCGAGCGGCCTGGCGCTCTTCGAGGCCGCCTGTGCCGCGCGCTCGATACGAGCCAGCTCCTCGTCGCTCGCGTTCTTGGCGGTCAGGCCCGCGGCGTACGGCTCGAGGAGCTGACGGACCTGGTAGATCTCGTGGATCTCCTCGGCCGAGAGGCTGTTCACCTCGGCTCCGCGATGCGGGCGCAGGGTCACGAGGCCCTCGCTGGCCAGCCGCGCGAGCGCCTCGCGCACGGGTGTGTGGCTGACCTCGAACTCGTTCGCGACGTCGGTCTGGCGCAGCCGGTGGCCGGGCGGAAGCTCGCCGGACAGGATCGAGTCGCGGATCCCGTCGTAGACCCAGTCCGCGATCCGCCGCCCGTTTGTCGTCCCTGCTCGCATAGTAGATTGTGCATTATCGCCAAATCTTGGCCGCTGTCAACCCGGTTTGCTTCGGATGCTGTCCACCGGAGGCCCAGCGCCGGGATGAAGGGAACAGCGGCGCAGGTCGTCGGGAGGGCCCGACGACCGCGAGCGAGCGCGGCGTCGATCCGCCGGATGCGCGACGATCAGAGCGCGAAGACCAGCCCGAGGGCCGCGTCGACGTCGCGCAGCTCGGAAGCGCTCAGTCGCCCGACCGAGTCACCGAGCCTGTCCGGCGTGATCGCGGTCGTCTGCTCGACGAGCACGCGCGTCGTCTGACCCGAGATCTCGATCGTCGGTCGAAACGACCGGGGAGGCGCGGACAGCGAGGTGGGCGCGACGAGGAGGGTGCTGAGCGCCAGAAGCTCGTCGGCCTGCACGATGACGGCGAAGCGCGAGCCAGTCTGCTCCCTCATCCGGGTGCCGCGAGGCGCACGGAGGCGGAAGACCTCGCCGCGAACCACGCGATCAGTCTTCCGGCCACGGTGCGGCGAGTGCGTCCATCTGCGCGCGAACCTCACGTGTCTCGGCCAGATCCGCGGGATCCGCGGCGGCCTGCAGCGCTTCGAGTCTCAGCGTGCTGCGACGGCGCCTGTGTTCCGCCGCCTCGTGCAGCGCGACTCGGATTGCATCCGAGTCGTTGTGGCCTTCGTTGCGCAGAAGGGCGAGATCATCCTCGGCGCGCGCATCGAGTCGAGCCTGGACCGTTCGCCTCACACACTGCATCGTACTACGTATTGTGATACCGGCCGAGGCTGCAGAGGCCCACCGGCACGAACCACGACGGGCCGCAGGGCCCGATGTCCGCGCGCGGGCGAGTCGCCGCCACCGTCCGCCCGCGGACGTCAGGCCGTTCCGACCACGAGCACACGAGCGATGCGCCACAGCCCGCGATGAGGCGATGCGCCTCAGGCCGACGAGCGACTCAGGCGACGTCGCGCAGCTTCTGCGCCTCGGCGAGCGACTGGAGCTTCTTCAGCGACTGGTTCTCGATCTGGCGGATGCGCTCGCGCGTGACGTTGAAGGTCTTGCCGACCTCGTCGAGCGTGCGGGGATGCTCGCCGCCGAGGCCATAGCGCAGCTCGAGCACGCGGCGCTCGCGGTAGGAGAGATTCTCCAGCGCCTCGCGCAGCGCCTCCTTCGTGAGGATCTCGGCGGCGCGCTCGTACGGCGACTCGGCACGCTCGTCGGCGATGAACTGGCCGAACTCCGACTCCTCCTCGTCGCCGACCGGCTTCTCGAGCGAGACCGGCGCCTGCGCCGAGCGCTTGATCGAGTCGACCTCCTCGGGGTCGATCCCCGTGACCTCGGCGATCTCGTCGGCGGTCGGCTCGCGTCCCAGCTCGGTGACGAGCTTGCGCTCCGCGCGCCCGATCTTGTTGAGCTTCTCGACGACGTGGACCGGGATGCGGATCGTGCGCGCCTTGTCGGCGAGCGCACGGGCGATCGCCTGGCGGATCCACCAGGTCGCGTACGTCGAGAACTTGAAGCCCTTGCGATAGTCGAACTTCTCCGCGGCGCGGACCAGGCCGAGTGTCCCCTCCTGGATCAGGTCGAGGAACGGCAGACCCTGGTTGCGGTAGTTCTTCGCGATCGACACGACGAGCCGCAGGTTCGACTCGACCATCTTCTGCTTTGCGTCGAGGTCGCCGCGCTCGATGCGCTTGGCGAGGTCGACCTCCTCCTGGGCCGTCAGCAGCCGGACCTTGCCGATGTCCTTGAGGAACAGCTGCAGCGAGTCGGTCGTCATGTCGGCCCGTAGGTCGAGCCCCGGCGTCTTGCGCTGTCGGCGCCCGCGCTTGTCGAGCGCGCGCTCGACCTGCGGCGCGTCGGCCGACGGGTCGTCCTCGATCAGCTCGATCTCCTGGCCCTCGAGCCAGTGATTGAGCTCCTCGCGGTCGGAGTCGTCGATATCGAGCTCTGAGGTGGCCTGCGCGATCTCGCTGTGGGAGAGCACGCCGTTGACGTGGCCGCGAGCGACCAGCGCCTTGATCTCCTCGAGCTCCTGAAGGTCGGTGACTGACATCGCTTCCGTTTGGTTTTCCGGCCGCGCCGGACCAGCGGCGCTGCGTGGTGTTCAGCACTCACACTCGCGGCCGACCGCAGCACCGGCGACCGTATCCGTCGAGCGTGACCCCCAGGGTACTGCCGTCCGCGAAACCCGGTCAAAGGGATCGTCGCGTGTCGGCTCCCCGCCCTTCCGCGAGCCGCCCACGAGCGCCTGAGCACGGCCCGATTCGCCTGCCTCACGGCGCCCGGACCACCCGCCCGGCGGCCCTCCCGGTTCGCGTCCGAGGGTGGCAGAATGGCCGGATGGCAAACGGCGACGATGCATCGCGACCGCGCGGCGAGGTCCTTGCCGGGCTGCCTCGCAGCCGCCGTCAGCGGCCGAGCGCCAGGCGCGAGGCCGCGCGAGCGCGCGTCGCCGCGGCCGCGACCGCCGCGACGATCGTCGACGCCGCGGGAGCCTCCGCCGATGCCGCACCCGCGGCGCCGGCCGCTCGGCCACCGAGCAAGCCGCCCCGTGCCGCGCCCGCGCCAAGGCGCGACATCCCGGCGGCCGGCTACGCGACCCCGCGCCCCGCTGGGGCGCACGGCTCGGCCGATCCGGCGGCGCAGCTCGCCGCGCTCGTCCGGGGCCTGCTGAAGCGCCTGCCGATCTGACGAGCCCGAACGGCTCGGGCATCTCATCGCCTCGGTCGGGCCGCGTCGGGGGCGCGCCCGTCTGACGAGCCCGAACGGCTCGGGCAATCATCGCCTCGGTCGGGCCACGTCGGGAGCGCGCCCGTCTCCCGAGCGGCTCGAAGCATGGCGCGGGCGCTACCCGTGCGCTAGGGTTTCGCGCACGCCGAGCCTCCACGGTCCGAACCGTGGAGGGCGGGGGACCCACTGCGAGCCGTCAGGCTTGCTGGGGCGAATCGCGCAGTTGCGCGTAGCGCCGCTCGTTCGGCGCGAGCCCGTCAGCTCACCCCGTAGGCCGAGAACGAGGACGATCGATCCGCCTGCGAACCCCCAACCTCGCTGCCGTCGTCGGCACCTGCGCCCTCGCGCTGATGCTGTGCGTCCCGCTCGCCGGCGCGCAGCAGGCCGGCGGAACCGCGATCGGCGACGCGCTGCTCGTCGCGCGACCGGCGATCGCCGGCAAGGCCCTGAGCCTCAACGGCACGCTCGGCGCCGAGGCCGCCGGTCGCGCCGTCGTTCTCGAGGCCCGTGCCCGCCCCGAACAGGACTGGACCGAGATCGCGCGGGCGCAGGCGGCAAGCGACGGCTCGTTCAGGGCGGCTTGGCGCGGCACGCGCGCGGGCCGCTACGAGGTCCGCGCGCGACTGGCGAGCACCGCCCACGCCGTTCAGGCGACGGCGCCGCCGACGACCGTCGCGACCGTCTACCGCGGCGCCACCGCCACCTGGTACAGCCAGCCGGGGAGCCGCACCGCGTGCGGCACCCGTCTGCGCCGCTCGACGATCGGACTCGCGCACCGCACGCTGCCGTGCGGCTCGCTCGTAGACGTCACCTACCGCGGACGGACGCTCAGCGTCCCGGTGATCGACCGCGGGCCGTTCGTCCGCGGCGTGCACTACGACCTGACGCTCGCCGCCGCGAAGGTGCTGCGCTTCGTCGCCGCCGGCCGCGTGCGGGTCGGCGTGCTGCCCGCCGGCGAGCGGGCTCCGCAGAGCCCTCTGGGCGTGGCAGCACCGGGCCGCGCGGGCGGCCTAGCGGCCGGTCGCTGACCGGCCGTCAGGCGAACGGGACGCCCGCGGCGCGCGCGGCGAAGACGCCCTCGTCGGCGTGCGCCAGTAGCGCCCTGGGGTCCACTCCGTCGTCGGGGCTCACCGCGACTCCCGCGGCGGCCCGCAGGGGCGCTCCATGTGGGGCCGCCGCGGCGGCCGCGGCCGCAACCAGGCGGCGGGCGAGCGAGCGAGCGCCCTCGACGCCGATTCCGGGCGCGATGACCCACAGCCGGCCCTCGTGCTCGCGAACCGCGCCGTCGCCGGGTCGCAGCTCGTCGCGCATCGCGCGCTCGGCACGGTCGAGCGCCGTTCGCGCCTCACCGCCGATATCCCCCGCCAGCAGCCGCTCGACGTCCTCGATCTCGACCACCAGCAGGCCGCAGCCGATGCCCGTGGCGAGCGTCTGGTCCAGGCGTCGCACGACGGCGGCGGCCCACGGCTCGCGCCACTCGCCGATCTCGGGCTCACCCGACGCGGGCTCCACCGGCGCCGGCGGCCCGGTCAGCCGAGGGTCTGGAACGGCCGCGAGCCGGGGTGTGCCCGCGAGCCGGGCGGGCGTCGCGGCCTCGCGAGCCTCGCTCGCGCCGGATGCGGCCGGCGGTCCCGCCGGCTGCGGCGCGGATCGGCGCTCGGGCACGATCGGCTCGGGCCCAGGCCGCTCGGGCGCAAGCGGCTCCGCGGGCTCCTCCGGCGATGGGCCGGGCGCGGCCGGAGCTTCCTCGACCGTCCGGGCGGCGGGCGGCGACTCGAGAGCGGCGGCCGTGACGATGTCGCAGACGAGCGCCAGCCGGGCCGCGAGCGCGGCGACCAGCTCGGGGTCCGGCCGCATGAGGACGGCGGTCAGCTCCACCCAGAGGGTCGCGCGCAGAGCCGCCAGCGCGCCCACCGCGCCGGCCGGGCCCTCGCCGCCGGCCAGCACGGCGACTCGGGCGGCGGTCGCGCACAGATCGCCGCCGGCCCGCAGCCGATCCAGAGCCGGGTCGGCCGGCAGCGCCGCCGCCATCGCGGCGCACAGGCCCGGAGCCTCGTGCGCGAGCTCCGTGAGCGGCAGCCGGCTCGCGGCCTCCAGCGGCTGCTGGGCGATCAGCGTCAGCAGCCAGCCCTTGGCGAGCGACTCGGGGTCCGGGAGCAGATCCACGGGAGCGTCGGCCACAGCCCGTGCGGGGCGGGCGGGAAGCGGACCCGTGAGCATCCGAGGTGGATACCAGCGCCGCCGGACGGCGCCGCGTGCGTCATGCTGCGGCCCCATGACAGACAAGCCGCTGCTCAGCATCTCGCAGGCGCGCGAGCGCGTGCTCGACGCCGTCGCCCCGCTCGATCGGGAGGAGCTCGCGGTGCCCGACGCACTCGGCCGCATCCTCGGCGAGGACGTCCGCGCGATCGCCGACGTCGCTCCGTTCGCAAGCAGCGCGATGGACGGCTACGCGGTTCGCTCCGGGCCGTCGGGGCGCTCGCTTCAGGTCGTCGGCGAGGCCCGAGCAGGCCATCCGTTCGAGGAGACGCTCGCCGACGGCCAGGCGGTGCGCATCTCCACCGGCGCGCCACTGCCGCCCGGCGCCGATGCGGTGCTGCAGCAGGAGCTGGCGCAGGCCGACGACGGGCGGGTGACGCTGCTCGACGACGTGCGGCCGGCTCGCAACGTACGCGGCGCGGGCGAGGATCTGCGCGCCGGCGAGCGCGTCCTGAGAGCCGGCGAGCGGCTCGGGCCGGCGGAGCTCGGGGTCGCCGTTCACGCGGGCCGTGCGCGTCTGACCTGCGCTCGTCGCCCGCGCGTCGCCGTGCTCGCCACCGGCGACGAGCTGGTGGAGCCGGGCGGAAAGCTCGGGCCTGGCCAGATCCACGACTCGAACCTCGTCACGCTGTCCGCGCTGGCCCGGCAGTCTGGAGCCGACGTCGTCGAGGCGGTGCACGTGCCGGACGACGGCCCCGCCACTCGAGCGGCGCTGGAACGGGCGCTGGCCGTCGCCGACGTCGTGATCGCGAGCGGCGGCGTGTCCGTCGGCCCTCACGATCACGTCAAGCCCGCGCTGCGGGACCTCGGCGTCGAGGAGCGCTTCTGGCGCGTCGCGCTTCGCCCCGGCAAGCCGACCTGGTTCGGCCTCCACGACCGCACGCTCGTCTTCGGGCTGCCAGGCAACCCGGTATCGGCGATGGTCACGTTCATCCTGTTCGTGCGCCCCGCGCTGGCGGCGCTGCAGGGCGCCGCCGCGCGGCCTACGGGGCGCACCGTGCTGGGCGAGGACTTCGAGCGCCACCCCGGGCGGGACGAGTGCGTCCGCGTCTGCCTGCGGGACGGGCGCGCCTACGCGACCGGGCCGCAGGGCTCGCACGTCCTTCGCTCGATGGCGCTCGCCGACGGGCTCGTCGTCATCCCGCGGGGCGAGCAGGGGCCGCTGTCCGCGGGCACCGAGGTCGAGCTGATCGAGCTGTGACCCGTCCGCGCGCCGCGCTCATCGCCGCCGGCCTGCTCGCCGCGATGTTCGCGGCGCTGTCGCGGGTGGCCACGCGGACGCTCGGCCGCCCCACGCGCGTCGGCGAGGCGCTGATCGGGCCGCTGCACGACGACACGACCGTCGACGCCGATGGAGCCTGCCGCTCGGTCCAGTCGGCCGACATGCAGATGCCGGCCGCCGCGGTCGACGCGATCTGGTCCCCGATGCACCTCGAGCGCCTGGCACGCACCTACTGGCGCTTCCTGACCCGCGCGACGCTGGGCCTGGTGCGGGTCGAGTACACCGACGGCGAGCGCTTCGTGGTGCTCGTGCGCCGACCGTTCGTCCTGCTCGCCTTCAAGCGCCCCGAGTACTGGATGGACCAGCAGCGCGGCATCGTCCGCTGGCAGATCGAGCGCGGCGTGCTCGTCGCCCCGCCCGGGGTCGCCGCCGACGGCTACCTGGAGATCGACGTCTCACGCGGACCGGGCGACAGGCCCGGAACCGCGAGCCTGCACGTCGAGGTCGAGGTGGCCAACTACTACCCGCGGATCGCCTCGGCGCTCACGCAGTGGGCCTACGCGGCAACCCAGTCGCGCGTGCACGTGCTCGTCACGTACGCGTTCCTGCGCTCGCTCGCCCGGCTCGACCTGGCCGTGTCGAAGGTCGGGCTGCTGGCCCTCGCCGACATCGACGAGGTGCCCGACCCGGCGGGCCCGCTGCCGCACGTGCGCGCGGACGCGACCGCGGCCCGCCGCGTGCCGTCGGCGACGCCCTGAGCCGCCGCACGGGCCCGGTCGATGATCGCGCGCCCGGCGACAGCCCGCGCGCCGTCACGGCGACCCCGGGCCGAGCCCGGCGCGGGAAGCAGGCCGGGCACAGTGCTCCGCACGGGCCCGGCCGATGACCACGCCCGGCGAAAGCCCGCGGCCGCCGTCGGGTCAGCCGAAGAGGCCGGTGGCGAACGTCCGCATCTTCGCCCGGTTGTGCCGCGCCTTGATCCGCCGCACGGTGCCCGAGCGCGAGCGCATGACGATCGACTCGGTCGAGGCGACGCCGGCCCCCTCGTAGCGCACGCCCTGGAGCACGTCGCCGTCGGTCACCCCGGTCGCCGAGAAGAAGCAGTCGTCGCCCTTGACGAGGTCGTCCTGGGTGAGCTGGCGATCCAGGTCGTAGCCGGCGTCGAGCGCCGCCTGGCGCTCGGTGTCGTCGCGCGGCCACAGCCGGCCGACGAGCGCGCCGCCGATCGCCTTGATCGCAGCCGCGGAGATGACGCCCTCGGGGGTGCCGCCGACGCCCCAGAGGAGCGAGACCGGCGAGCGCTCGCTGACGGCGAGCAGCGCCGCGCTGACGTCGCCGTCGCTGATCAGCCGGACGCGGGCGCCGGCCTCGCGGATCGCGGCGATCCCCTCCGCGTGGCGCGGGCGGTCGAGCACGACGACCATGACGTCCCGTACGCCGATGCCGCGCCGCTCGGCGACCTTGCGGCAGACCTCGCCGATCGGCACGTCGAGGTCGAGCAGGTCGGCAACGTCGGCCTCACCGGCGAGCTTCTCCATGTAGACGCACGGGCCGGGGTCGAACATCGCACCGCGGGGCGCGATCGCGATGACCGACAGTGCGCTCGGCATGCCCTTCGCGGTGAGCGTGGTCCCCTCGAGCGGGTCGACGGCGATGTCCACCTCGGGCGGGCTGCCGTCGCCGACGTGCTCGCCGTTGTAGAGCATCGGGGCCTCGTCCTTCTCCCCCTCGCCGATCACGACGACCCCGTCCATCTGCACGCGTGCAAGGGCGAGGCGCATGGCGTCGACGGCGGCTTGGTCGGCGGCCTCCTTGTCGCCCATGCCGACGAGGCGCGCGGCGGCGAGCGCACCGGCCTCGGTGACGCGAACGAGCTCCAGTGCGAGGTTGCGGTCGGGGGTGCTGGCGGTGTCGGTCATCGGTGCTCCACGTATGTCGCTGGGATGGAACGGACCCTATCGTCGGGCCTCGATACGCGCCGGGCAGAGGAGGCGTGAGCGATCGTCCGCGTCGGTCGCTGACCGCGCTCACGTCGCTCACTGCGCTCACCGCGCTGACCGCGCGCGACGTGGCCGGCGCGGCGGCGTCCGCAGCCTGGTGGGCGAACGATCGGACGCCGGGAGCAGCCGGCGCTCGACGTCGATGTGACCGGTACCGTGCAGTCGGATGTCGGCCGTGCTCCAGGGGGGAACTCTGAGGCGGAGCGCCTACCCGCCGATCGGCGAGTACGCGTTCCTCTCCGACTGCGAGGTGACCGCGCTGGTCGCCCCGAGCGGGAAGATCGAGTGGATGTGCCTGCCGCGGATGGACGGGCCATCGATCTTCGGTGCGATCCTCGACCGCGACGCGGGATCCTTCCGCGTCTCGCCGGTCGGCCAGCTCGTGCCGACGGGCCGCCGCTACCTGCCCGGGACGATGATCCTCGAGACCACCTGGGGCACTCGCACCGGTTGGGTCGTCGTCGAGGACCTGCTGCTGATCGGTCCGTGGCATCACGACACGGACCGGTCGACGACGCATCGGCGGTCGCCGACCGACACCGACGCCGACCACGTGCTGCTGCGGATGATGCGCTGCGTCAACGGCCACGTCGAGATGCACGTCGAGTGCGAGCCGAAGCTCGACTACGGGCGCCGTTCGGCGATCTGGCGCTACGACGGCGAGGGCTATGGTCGCGCCGTGACCAGTGCCGCCGGTCACGCTCCGGAGCTGGCGCTGACGACCGACCTGCGGCTCGGGATCGGGCGCGGGCGGGCCCGCGCCCGGACGACGCTCTACGAGGGCGACACCGCATACGTGGCGCTGACGTGGACCGAGCACGCCGCGCCGGCGAGCTACGACGAGGCTCACCGACGGATGCAGTTCACCGCCGACTACTGGCACGACTGGCTGGCTCACGGCAACTTCCCCGATCACCCCTGGCGGACCTTCCTCGAGCGCAGCGCGCTCACCCTGAAGGGGCTCACGTATGCGCCGACCGGCGCGATGTGCGCCGCCGCGACGACCTCGCTGCCGGAGGATCCGGGCGGCGAGCGCAACTGGGACTACCGCTACTCGTGGGTCCGCGACTCGTCGTTCATCCTGTGGGCCCTGCACTCGCTCGGCTTCGAGCAGGAGGCGGTCGACTACTACTCGTTCATCGAGGACGTCGCGTCGGGCGAGCGCGACCTCCAGGTGCTCTACGGGGTCGGCGGCGAGCGCGAGCTCACCGAGCACGAGCTCAACCACCTCGAGGGCTACGACCACTCTCGCCCGGTGCGCATCGGCAACGCCGCCTACAGCCAGAACCAGCACGACATCTGGGGCGTGCTGCTCGACTCGGTCTACATCCACGCGAAGTACCGCGACCAGCTCGCCGAGTCCTCGTGGCCGATCCTGATCCGCCAGGTCGAGGCGGCGATCGAGCACTGGCGCGAGCCCGACCGCGGCATCTGGGAGGTACGCGGCGAGCCGAAGCACTTCACCAGCTCGAAGGTGTTCTGCTGGCTGGCGTGCGACCGCGGCGCGCGCCTTGCGCGGCTGCGCAGCGACAGCGAGCGCGCCGAGCGCTGGCAGGCAGCGGCCGACGAGATCCACGCCGAGGTCTGCGAGCTGGGCGTCGACCCCGAGCGCGGCTGCTTCGTGCAGCACTACGAGACGACCTCGCTGGACGCGGCGCTGCTGATGATCCCGATGGTCTCCTTCCTGCCCGCCGACGACGCGCGCGTACGTGCGACGGTGTTCGCGATCGCCGACGAGCTCTCGCACGACGGCCTCGTGCGCCGCTACCTGGTCGAGGAGACCGACGACGGCCTGGAAGGCGGTGAGGGATCGTTCGCGATCTGCTCCTGGTGGCTGGTCTCGGCGCTCGTCGAGATCGGCGAGTTCGACCGCGCCCGGCAGCTCGGCGAGAAGCTGCTGGCCTACGCGAGCCCGCTCGGCCTGTACGCCGAGGAGATCGACGCGAGCACAGGCCGCCAGCTCGGCAACTTCCCCCAGGCATTCACGCACCTGGCGCTGATCCGGGCGGTCCAGAGGCTCGTCCAGACGGAGTACGCGATGCTCGCCGCGGCGCCCTCGCCGGGCAAGATCGCGACTGCGGTCGGAACGGTCGCAAGTCCGGTGGACACGTTCGCGCCTTGACCCCCGCGCCGCTCGTCGTCCGCGCGACCGACGCCCAGGCCGCCGCGGAGCGTTGCGCCCGCGACCTGGCGCGGCTCATCGGAGGGGCGCTCGGCCGCCGCGGCGCTGCGCACGTGGCGCTGTCGGGCGGGCGCACGCCGATTCGCGTCTACGAGCTGCTCGGCGGGCTCGTCGACGACTGGCGCGGCGTCAACCTCTGGTTCTGCGACGAGCGCTGCGTCGCGCCGGACGACCCGCGGGCGAACGGCCGCCTCGTCGGCGAGGCGCTCGAGGCGCCCGGTGCGCGTCTGCACCGGATCGAAGCCGAACGCGGGGCCGACGCGGCGGCACGGGCATATGAGCGCGAGCTGGCCGACGTCGTGCTCGACGCGGCGCTGCTCGGGATCGGCGAGGACGGCCATACCGCCTCGCTCTTCCCACGCCATCGGGCACTCGACGCCGCGGGGCGCGTCGCGGCCGTCCACGACGCCCCCAAGCCGCCGCCGGAGCGCGTCACGCTGACCCGCGCGACGCTCGACGGCGCACGCGAGCGACTGCTGCTCGCGACCGGCGCCGAGAAGGCGCGGGCGCTCGCCGCGACGCTCGCCGAGCCGACCGCCGACGTGCCGGCTTCGCTGCTGCGCCGCGACGGGCTGATCGTCATCGCCGACGAGCAGGCGCTCGCCGGGCACCCGGCGGGGCGAGCCGCCGTCTGAGGCGCCCCGCGCCCTCCGCGACTACGAGAGGCGCTCGACGATCATCGCCTCGCCCTGGCCCTGCGCGACGCACATCGTCTCCAGGCCGATCGCGCCGTCGAGCGTCTCCAGGTCGTTGAGCAGCGTCGTCATGATCCGCACTCCGGTCATGCCGAACGGGTGACCGAGCGCGATCGCGCCGCCGTGCGGGTTGAGGCGATCCATGTCGATCCCGATCTCGTCCGCGATCGGCAGCACCTGAGCGGCGAACGCCTCGTTGAGCTCGACGACGTCGACGTCGCCGATCGCCATGCCGGCTCGCTCCAGCGCCGTGCGGATCGCGCCGATCGGCGCGACGCCCATCAGCTCGGGCTCGTTGCCCCAGGTCGCGGCGGTGACGATCCGCGCGCGCGGCGTCAGACCGAGCTCGCGCGCGCGATCCTCGCTCATGACGAGCGCGGCGGCCGCGCCGTCGTTGAGCGGGCAGGCATTGCCGGCGGTGACCGTGCCGTCCTCCTTGAACGCGGGCTTCAGGGACGCCAGCTTCTCGAGGGTCGAGTCCGGGCGCGGGCCGTCGTCCTTCTCGACGACGCTGCCGTCCGGCAGCGTCACGGGCACGATCTCCCGGGCGAAGACGCCGCTCACCTGCGCCGCCACCGCTCGCTCCTGCGAGCGTTGCGCATACGCGTCCTGCGCCTCGCGCGAGACGCCCCACTTCGCCGCGACGTTCTCCGCGGTCAGGCCCATCGCGATGTACGCGTCCGGCTGGCCGGGCTCGCGTCCCTGCAGGCGCTCGTTCTGGTCCTCGGGATGCGCGGCCTCCTGCGCCGCGTTGTATCGCGAGACGAACTCCACGCCGGCGGCGACGTACACGTCGCCCTGCCCGGCCACGACGTTGTTCGCCGCGACGCGGATCGCGTCGAGGCCGGACGCGCAGTAGCGGGAGATCGTGCTGCCGGCGGTCTGCTGACCGAGTCGCTCGCTGAGCAGCACGGCGATCCGGCCGATGTTGTTGGCCTGCAGCCCCTGCGGCAGGCCACAGCCGGCGATCACCTCCTCGACGCTCGCGGGATCGAGCCCCGGCTGACGCTCGAGCAGCCGGTCGATGACGTGGGCGAGGGTCTCGTCCGGGCGCAGCGGCGCCAGCGAGCCCTTGAAGGCACGCCCGACGGGCGTGCGGATCGCGTCGACGATGACGGCCTGTGGCATCTTCGGTTGTCCTCCTGTTGGTCGAGCCCGGCGGTCGCACTCCACGGGCAGGGCCCCGGCGGTCGCACTCCACGGGGATCCGACGAGGCGGCTCGAGGGCGTCGCGTGGGCGCCCGGCCGCCAAAGGCCAGTCTAGAGCGGCGCGGGCGCGCAAGGGCGCGCAAGGGCGCGCGCCGGAGCGCCGCCATGCGTAGCGCCGCCACACGGGAGCGCCGCCGTGCGTAGCGCCGCCGCACGGGAGCGCCGCCGCACGGTCCGGCTGTCCTACGATCCGTGCCCACGTCCACGGAGCGGGAGGAGCGGTATGAACATCGAGGGAGCCGGCGCCGTCGTCTCCGGCGGCGCCTCGGGCCTCGGCGCGGCCACGGTGCGACGCCTGCACGAGGCCGGAGCCAAGGTCGTGATCGCCGACGTGAATCCCGAGCGCGGAGAGCCGCTGGCGTCGGAGCTCGGGATCCCCTTCGTCCAGTGCGACGTGCGGGAGGAGCAGCAGGTCCAGGCGGCGGTCGACAAGGCCGTCGAGGTCGCCGGCTCCCTGCGGATCGCGGTCTCGTGCGCCGGCACCGCGATCCCCGTGAAGATCGCCTCGCGCCGGGGCCCCCATCCGCTCGAGGCGTTCAAGGTGATCGTCGACATCAACCTCGTCGGCACGTTCAACCTGATGCGCCTCGCGGCGTTCGCGATGCTCGGCAACGAGCCCGGCGAGGAGGGCGAGCGAGGAGTGCTGATCCAGACGGCGTCGGTCGCCGCGTTCGAGGGGCAGGTGGGGCAGATCGCCTACTCGGCCTCGAAGGGCGGCGTCGTCGCGATGACGATCACCGCCGCCCGCGACCTCGCCGACAAGGGCATCCGCGCCTGCACGATCGCCCCGGGCCTGTTCGACACGCCGCTGCTCGGGGCGCTGCCGGAGGAGCAGCGCGCCTCCCTCGGCGGGCAGGTTCCGTTCCCGAGTCGGCTCGGTCGGCCCGAGGAGTACGCGCAGCTCGTCCAGCACATCGTCGAGAACCCGATGCTCAACGGCGAGACGATCCGCCTCGACGGCGCGATCCGGATGGCACCGAGGTAGGGCGCCGGGGAGCGCCCCGGACCGTTGCCGATCCGGATGGTGCCGAGGTAGGGCGCCGGGGAGCGCCCCGGACCGCCTGCGGCTCACAGGCCGAGGTCACGCACGCCGAGCTCGTCGAAGCCGACGTGGTGCGCAAGCTCGTGGCGCACTGTGATCGTGACCTGCCGGCGCAGCAGCTCGGGGTCGTGGCCGAAGTCGCGGCGCAGCGTGTCGCGGAAGATGACGATGCGGTCGGGGTGGTCGTCGCGGCTCGCGCCATCGCCCTGGTAGAGCCCGTACGCCCGTCGGCGACGACCGCCGTCGCTGATGACGACGGCGACGTTGTGGTCGAGCGTCCGGCGCAGCAGGTCGGGCAGGTCGTCGAGCGCGTCGCGGACGAGCTCCTCGAAGTCCTCGTCGTCGAACGGATCCGGCTCGAGGAAGTCGAGCTCCCGGGGCTCGTCGGCGAGTCCCGCGGCGGCGAGCCGCTCGCTGCGAACGACGAGCCGCTCGAAGTCCTCTTCGGACTCCGGCTCGCTCCAGTCGGCGATCCGCAGCCCGACCGCGATAGCGCCGCCGAACAGGACGACGACGACCAGCCCGATGATCCCGGCGGTCTGCAGCGCCTTGACGACGGGGTTCGCGCTGAAGCCGCCGAGCAGCGCCGCGGCTGCCAGCCCGGCGCAGAGGGCGATGACGGCGGCGGTGGCGATACGGCGGACGGACGGCATCGGATCGGTCCCGCTCAGCGCATCGCTCGCGAGATCACGAGCCGCTGGATCTCGCTCGTGCCTTCGTAGATCTGCGTGATCTTGGCGTCGCGCATCATCCGCTCGACGGGGAACTCGCTGACGTAGCCGTAGCCGCCGAGGATCTGGACGGCCTCGGTCGCGACCCACATCGCCGTGTCGGCGGCGACGAGCTTGGCCATCGACGTCCACTTGGCGAGGTCCGGCTCGTCGCGGTCCGCCGCCGCGCTCGCGCGGTAGGTCAGCTCGCGAGCGGCAGCGGTTCGCGCCTCCATCTCCGCCAGCTTGAAGCCGATCGCCTGGTGCTCGTGGATCGCCCTGCCGAACGTCACCCGCTCCTTGGCGTACCCGTTGGCGTAGTCGATCGCACCCTGGGCGATCCCGACCGCCTGGGCGGCCGCGCCGAGCCGCGAGCGCTCGAGCGTCCCGAACGCCACCTGCAGGCCCGTGCCGGGCTCGCCTACGACGTTGGCGACCGGCACGCGCACGTCCTCGAAGACGGGCGAGCCGGTGGGCGAGCCCTTGATCCCCATCTTCTTCTCGAGCCGGGCGACCGACACGCCGGGCCGATCGGCCTCGACGACGAACGCCGTCGTGCGCCGCAGCTCGCGATCGGTCGAGGCGAAGACGACGTAGAAGTCGGCGATGCCGGCGTTGGTGATCCAGCTCTTGGAGCCGTTGATCACCCATTCGTCGCCGTCGAGCCACGCCGTCGTTCGCATCGCCGCTGGGTCGGAGCCGGCATCGGCCTCGGAGAGCGCGAACGCCGGAGTCCGCTCGCCGCTGGCGCAGGCGGGCAGGAGCCGCGACTTCAGATCGTCGGAGCCGAACAGCCGGATCGGCAGCGTGCCGAGATCCTGGACCATGAGGATGAGCGCCGACGACGCGCATGCCTTGGCGATCTCCTCGACCGCGAGGGTGAGCATGAGCTGCCCGGTGCCGGTGCCGCCGTGCTGCTCGTCGAACGGGAGGCCGAGGATGTCGTTCTCGGCAAGCAGCCGCCGCACGTCCCAGGGATACTCGGCCCGCTCGTCGATGTCGTGCGCGCGCGGCGCTATCCGCTCCTGGGCGATCCGGCGGATCGCGTCGCGAAAGTCGAGGTGCTCGCGCGGGAGCTCGTAGGCGCCGGTCGCCGCAGCGGACATGCTACGAAGGGTACGCGAGCCTCGATCGCTGGCCGCCATCCCCGGTTGACCATCGACGCGCCCCGAGATCGACGAAGGGCTCCCTCACGGAAGCCCTTCGAGCGAATCCTGAAACCGGCGCCCGCGGATGGACGAGCATCCGGCGCCGGTGGCCGAGCAGCTCGGCTCAGCTCAGATCTTGGCGACGTTGACGGCCTTGGGGCCCTTGTCGCTCGGCTCCTCCTCGTACGAGACGCGCGCGCCCTCAGCGAGCGAGCGGTAGCCGTCGCCCTGAATCGCCGAGTGGTGCACGAAGAGATCGCGGCTTCCCTCATCGGGGGTGATGAAGCCGAAGCCCTTCTCGTCGCTGAACCACTTCACGGTTCCGGTGGGCATAGCCAGTCGTTCCTCCTGGTCCTACGATGCTGCCCGAAGGAAGCGACCGCTACCTGCGAACTTGCACCTTCATGGTGCCGGTGAAAACACCGGCCGAACGTAGCGCACGCTAGCAGTTCCGAGGCGCCGCGTCAGGATTTCTTACGGGTGAAGCGAGCGACCCCGCGGACCGGGCGCGAGGCGGCGATCGCCGCGTCCGCGGCGAGCTCCTGGATGGTGGTCGCCAGCGACGGATACACGTGGACCGCGGCGGCGAGCCGCGCGAGCTTCCAGCGCTGTTCGACGGCGTGGGTCAGCTCGCCGATCAGCTCGCCGGCGCAGGGCGCCAGCACGCTCGCGCCCGCGACCCGTCCGCGAGCGGTGACGATTCGCATCGAGCCGGCGGTACGGCCGTCGATGCGCGCGCGGTCGACCTTCTCCAGCGAGCGCTCCCATACACACACGACCCCCGACCCGTGCGCCTCGCGCGCCTCGTCCTCGCTCAGCCCGACCGCGGCGAGCTCAGGGTCGGTGAACGTGCAGCGCGGGACGACGGCGGGCCCGCGAGCAACGCCGGGAAACAGCATCGTGCGGACGGCCCGCGCCGCCTCGGCTGCCGCGGCGTGGGCCGAGAGATGCCTTCCCGTCACGTCACCGACCGCGTAGACCCATGGTGCCGCCGTGCGGCCGCTGCCGTCGGCGACGATCCCGTTCGGACCCCAGCGGATGCCGTGAGCCTCGAGCCCCAGGGCGGCGACGTTCGGCGCGCGACCGCTCGCGGCAAGCAGCGCGTCGGCGCGCCAGCTCGCCTCCGTGCCGTCTGCCGCAGCGGTCTCGAGAACCGTCGCCGAGCCCTCGCGGCGGGCGGCGAGCGGGTGTACCTCGCACGCCAGGCGGACGCCTTCGGCGCGCAGGATCCCGGCGAGCTCGTCGGCGTGGACCGGCTCTTCGTCCATCAAGAGGCGCCCCTCCTCCACGAGCAGCGTCGTCTCGACGCCGAGCCGTCGCAGCGACTGGGCGAGCTCGACGCTCGCCGGGCCGCCGCCGAGGATCGTCAGGCTCGCGGGAGGCGCCTCGCGCGCCCAGAGCGACCGAGTGGTGAGGAAGTCGACGTCCTCGACCCCGGGCAGGTCCGGCGTCGACGGCGAGCTGCCGGTGCAGACCAGCGCGAAGCGCGTGCGCAGGACGCGATCGCCGGCTCGCACCTCGCCGACCGCGCCCAGCGAGGCGCGGCCCTCGACGACTTCGATCCCGAGCGAGCGCAGTCGCTGCGGGCTGTCGTCACTTGCCGCCAGCTCCTCCTGGACCTCGTGGATCCGCCGCCAGACACGGGCCAGGTCGACCCGCGGCGGAGCCGGCTCGATCCCCCAGCGGCCGGCTTCGCGCATGACGTGCGCGACGCGCGCCGAGGCGACGAGCGCCTTGCTCGGCACGCAGCCGCTCCAGAGGCAGTCGCCGCCGATCCGGCCGGCCTCGACGCCTGCGACACGCAGCCCGAGTCGGTGCGCGAGCTGCGCGGCGACCATCCCGGCCGAGCCGAGGCCGCAGACGACGAGGTCGTAGCTGTCGCTTGCCATCGCCGTGACGCTAACGACCCGCCGGCGGGCGGCGAGCTGACGCCCGGACGGCCCCTGCCTCGGCATCGCTGTCGACGGCCGACGCAGGCGGGATGACGCAGGGCACCCGTTCGGCGGGCCGGCGACGAAGAGGCCGGCGCCGGCGCCGTCCCGCGTCTGCGAGACGATGTGGCGCGATGGAGGATCCGCTGCGCATCACGGCCGACGTCGCGATCCCGCTGCGCGAGATAGTGCTGCGCGCGAGTCGCTCGTCCGGCCCGGGCGGCCAGCACGCGAACGTCACGGCCTCACGCGTCGAGGCGAGCTTCGACGTGGGCGCGTCCGAGACGCTGAGCGCCGAGCAGCGCGCGCGGGTCGCCGGGCGCTGCGGTCCCGTGGTGCGCGCGGTCGCCCAGGACGCGCGCAGCCAGGCGCGCAACCGCGAGCTCGCGCTCGAGCGGCTGCGCGAGCGACTTGGGCGGGCGCTCGCGGTCCGCCGCCCTCGACACCCGACGCGGCCGAGCCGCGCGGCGCGCGAGGAGCGCCTGGCCGTCAAGCACCGCCGGGCGCGGCGGAAGGCCGAGCGCAGGCGCCCGGACGCCGGCGACTGATCGCCGGCGCCCGTGCGCCGCGCGGAGGCGACGGGACCGGGGGGCGCAGTCCCGTCGCCCTCACCGCTCCGGGGGGAGCGGCGCGTCAGAAGCCCGCGGGGTGGCGGACCCTGAAGCTCGACGGGTCACGCATCGCCTTCTGCCAGCGAGAGCCCTTGGCGCCGCGACCGCTCGTGTCGAATCGCAGGCCGGCGACGACCATGTACATGTGACCCGAGTTCGTGTAGATCGTGATCCAGGTGCCCTTGCCGGAGTCGCCCCACTTGAAGAAGCCGTAGGACGGCAGCGGGCTCTTGAGCAGGCCGCCTCCCCGAAGGGCGTAGGAGACCGACCCGGAGCAGTCGTAGCCGGAGTCCTCCCAGCGCCCATGGCCGCCGCCCCACTTGTAGGGCTTCTTGGCGATCTTGTTGCCGGCCGCGATGACCTGCTTGACCTCCTCCGGCGCGTCCTCGGGCGCGATCGCGAGGCCGTTGGAGCCGAGCTTGGCCTTGTCGCCGGGAGCGAGCTGCGGGGCGGGCAGCTCCGCGTCGCCCGGGTCACCCAGGTCGCCGGGTGCGGCATCCCCGCCGACCTCGGTGAGCAGTCGGAAGAGATCGCCGGCGTCCATCCGCCCGTCGACCGGCCGCTTCGTCGTACGCTCGAAGCGCCTGACGGCCGCCAGCGTGCGCGAGCCGAACTCGCCGTCGGGTCGAGGAGCGCCCTTGACGCGGACCCGGCGCAGGTAGTCCTGGAGGCGCAGCACGTCCTGGCCGCTCATCCCGCGCACGACCGGGATGCGGCTGCCAAGGCGCTTGGGGGTGACGACGCTCTGGCCGAAGCGCAGGCCGCCACGCGAGCCGGCGCTGTGCGCGGCGCTTGCGGCGGCGTGCAGGGCCCTCAGCGTCATCGGGCCGCTCAGGCCGCTGGTCTGCAGGCCGGAGACGAACTGGAAGCGCTGGACGGAGCGCGCGGTCTCGGAGCCGTACTCGCCGGTGATCTCGGTCGGGAGCCCGACGCCGGTCAGCAGCGCCTGCAGGCGGCGGACGTTCGTACCGGTGGCGCCGACCTTCAGGCTCTTCGCCGTGACGCGATGGAGCGGTCCTTGCGCGGACGGGGAGACGGCGCCCGACTCGACGGTGGCCGACGGCGACGAGGCCGCGGTCTGCGCGGTGGCCGGGGCCGCCGTGACGGCGAGCGCGCCGAGGGCGAGCAATGGCAGGAAGGTGCGACGTAGGTGCAGCACGGGGAAACCCCCTCTTGGAGCGCCTACGGGGTTAGCTGTCGGGCTCGCGCGAAAAGGGCCGCGCTACGCCGCTCGATGGCGACGATTCGCCCCCGGCCACCTAGCTGGTGGCCATTGGGTCCCCCGCTCCCCGAGGTTGGGCTCCTCGGGGACTCGGCTGGTTCAACGTTCGCGGCACACTACCGGAGTCCTGCGACGGATGGCTTGCGGGTTACGGGAAACCTCGGCGCAGGACGGCATCGGCGACGGCGAGCGCGACCTCGGAGCGCGCGGCGAGCGTGCCGAGGTCGATGTGCTCGTCGGGGTGGTGGCCGTGCTCGCCGATCGGACCGAGCCCGTCGATCGTCGCCTCGATGACGGTCGCGAAATGGCTCGCGTCGCTCGCGCCGCCGCGGTCCGCGGCGACGACCGGGCGGCCGAGCGCCTCCCCCGCGTGGTCGAGGATCGGGGCGACGGCCGATCGTGCGTCCATACCCGGCCACTCGCGCTCGAGGACGGCCTCGATCCGGGCCTTGCCGATGCGCTCCGGGATCGCCGCGCGCACGCGGCGGAGCGCCTCGACGCTGTCGGCACGCACGTCGCAGACGAGCTCGCCGGCGGCCGGCACGACGTTCAGCGCCTCACCGCTGCGCAGGATCGTCGGGACGGCGGTCAGCCGGTCGGCGCCGCCAGGATCGCTCAGCCCGGCGACCAGGCGCGCGACGTCGGCCAGCGCGAGCAGGGCGCTCACCCCGGCATCGGGCGCCGCGCCGGAGTGTGCCGCCCGCCCGTGGGCCGTCACGCGGATCGCCCCGGCCGCCTTGCGCCGTACGACGACCGCCTCGCGGCCTCGCGCATCGCGCTCGCCGGCCTCGAAGCAGAGGCAGGCGTCGAAGCCGGCGAAGCGACTCGCGTGGGCGAACGGCGCCGTGCGCCACTCCTCGTCGTTGACGAGGAGCAGGGCCGCCTCACCCACCTCCGGACGGTCGCGGAGGGCGTGCATCAGACCGAGGGCGATCGCGACGCCGCCCTTCATGTCGAGCGTCCCCGAGCCGTACAGGAGCGCGCCCGCGCGCCGCGCCGGCACGTGCGCACCGTGCGCGACGACGGTGTCGAGATGGCCGAGCAGCAGGATCCGGCACGCGCCGGGCCCGGCGAGGCGCACGAGGAGGTCCGGCGCATGGCCCGACGAGGAGCACTCGATGCGGTCGACCTCCGCCTCGGCCGGCGCGAGCGCCGCGGCGACCGCCACGACCTCCTCGGCCGCTGCGGCGTCCCCCGAGGGCGAGGAGACGGCGACGAGCGCCTCGGCGTCGCGCTCGGCGCGCGCGGCGAGCCGCTCGGCGTGCTCCTCGATCCAGGCTGCGGGCATCGCGCCGTACCCTCCCACCATTCGCGTCGAGACGGCCCTCCGGCCGGCCGCCTCCGAGGCCGGCCCTCCTCCCGTCCGTTTCGCGCCGCAGGGCGAACGGCTCGCGTCGGGACGGCCGCGTAGGCTGGCCGCGATGGGCGACCGCGCGCTCGAGCTGCACACGCTGACCGAGGGAGGCCAGGCGGCCGAGGAGGTGGCTGCGTCGGTCGTCGACTGGATCGCGCAGGCGCGCAGGACGCTGGACCTCGCGCTTTACGACGTGCGCATCCCGGGAGCGCTGGGCGACTCCGTTTCGGGCGCGCTGCACGCCGCTCACCGGCGCGGCGTGCAGGTGCGGATCGCCGTTCACGACCCGGAGGCCAGGCCGCCGGGCCATGCCAGCCCGCCGCCCCGCACCAAGCCCGACATCCTCGCCGCCACGGGCGCCGCGATCCGCCGGATCGACGGGAACGGTGATCTGATGCACCACAAGTTCGCGCTGCGCGACGACGAGGCGCTCTGGGCCGGCTCTACGAACTGGACGCTCGACTCCTGGTCGCTGCAGGAGAACGTGATCGTGACGGCGCGCTCGCCGACGCTCGTGCGCTCGTACTCCCGGGTCTTCGACGAGCTGTGGCGGCGGCGGCGGATCGAGGACAGCGGCGAGTTCGACGCACCGGCGGTGAGCGTCGGCGGGATCTCGGTGCGGCCCTGGTTCTGCCCCGGGCGCGGACGAGAGCTGGCACACCGGATCGCCACGAGGATCGACCGCGCGCGCCGGCGAGTGCGCGTCGCCTCGCCGGTGCTGACGAGCGCGCCGGTGCTCGCCGCGCTGGCCGAGGTGCTCGAGGAGCGGCGGATCGACGCCACCGGCGTGGTCGACCGCACGCAGATCGAGCAGGTCCTGCACCAGTGGCGGGACAACGCTCAGGTTCGCTGGAAGGCGCCGCTGCTCGAGCGGGTGCTCGACGGGCTGCACTTCAGCGGGAAGCCCTCGCATCAGTGGGCGCCCGACACCCCGCACGACTTCATGCACGCGAAGCTCACCGTGATCGACGACGCGGTGTTCGTCGGCTCGTACAACCTCTCGCGTTCAGGTGAGGAGAACGCCGAGAACGTCCTCGAGATCGAGGACCCCGCGCTCGCGGAGCGGATGGCCGCCTGGATCGACGAGGTCCGCGCGCGGTTCCCGCCGGTCGGCGCGGCGGGCCACGGCGACTTCGGGGGCCACGGGCCGCTCGCGCATCGCTGAGCGCCGCGGAGCGCCGGGGCGCAACCCGAGCGAGCCGGAAGCAAACGTGGATCAGCTGAGCCGACCCTGAGCGCGAGCCCCCGCCTGCGCCAGCCGCACGATCGCGGCCGGCTCGTCGCACACGCGCAGGAGGCCGACCTCGTGCGCCGTCAGCATGCCCTCGCCGACCGCCCGCTCGCGCAGCCAGTCGACGAGCCCCGTCCAATGGTCGCCGCCGACGAGCACGACGGGGAAGTGATGGACCTTCTCGGTGATGATGAGGTTCAGCGCCTCGAACAGCTCGTCGAGCGTCCCGTAGCCGCCGGGGAAGACGACGAAGCCGGTCGCATAGCGGACGAACATCACCTTGCGAGTGAAGAAGTGCTCGAACGTGAGCGCGATGTCCTGGTAGGGGTTGGGCTCCTGCTCCTGCGGCAGGACGATGTTCAAGCCGACGGACAGCGCGCCGGCGTCCCACGCGCCGCGATTGCCGGCCTCCATGATCCCCGGACCGCCGCCGGTGATGATCGTGAAGCCCGCTTCGCCGAGGCGGCGCGCCGTTTCGCGAGCGAGCAGGTAGTCGGGATGGGTCTCGCCGAGGCGCGCCGACCCGAAGAGCGAGATCCCGCAGGTGATCCCGGAGAGCGCCTGGAAGCCGTCCTCGAGCTCCTCCCCGATGCCGACGACCCGCTGGACGTCGCTGCGCTCGGTGACGACGAGCGGCGCCTGAGCCCCGAGCAGCTCCTCGTCCGCGGTGCGCGGAACGTGGGTGGCGTCGCCGTCTGGCGTCATGCCGGCGACCCTAGCGGTAGCCTGGAAGCGTGAGCAGCGAGGCCGCGGATCATCCCACCGACGACGCCGGCGAGCCGGCGATCGGCGTAGTCGCCATGCACGACGGAGCCGATCCCAGCGCCGCGCCCGTCGGCGAAGCCGGCCCCGTTCAGGCGGCCGACATCCCGTTCCCGCAGGCCGAGCCCACCCCGCCCGCCGACGTTCCACACGCGCAGGCCGAGGCCACCCCGCCCGCCGACGTCCCGTCCCCGCAGGCCGAGACCACCCCGCCCGCCGACTCCTCGTCCCCGCAGGCCGAGACCACCCCGCCCGCCGACGCTCCGTCCCCGCAGGCCGAGCCCACCCCGCAGGCCGAGGCCACCCCGCCCGCCGACGCTTCACACGCGCAGGCCCCGGCGGCGCCCCGCGCGCGTCGGGCGAAGCCGCGCTCGCGGCGCGGCGGGCGTCCGCAGGTCCCGCGTGACCTGCCCCGCTCGCGCGCAGCGCTGCCGCTCGACGAGCTGCGCGACGCCTCGCGCTCGACCCTCGACCTGTTCGGCCGCCAGGCCGTGCGCGAGGCGTTCGGCATCCTCGCCCAGCGCGAGCGGCGCGACCTGTCGGTCCTCATCGCGCGCGACGAGGACCATCGGCCGCGGGCGCGCAACATCGCCAATGGCTCGCTGGGCGCCGGCAGGATCGACAAAGCGATGAGCGCCACGATCGTCGCGATGGCGCGGCACGAGGATCTCTGGTCGGTGGCGCTCGACAAGGAGCTCGCGGCAGAGAAGCTCGGCCGCGTGCGCGCCGCCAAGCAGCGCGATCAGCGAAGGGTCGAGCGCGCAAGAGATCGCGACCAGCGTGCCGACCGCGTCAGCCGCGCCGACCTGCAGAAGGCCCAGGACGGGCGCGTCGGAGCGACGATCAGGATCGTCACCGAGGACGACCGGCGCGGACGACGGGGCAGGAACCGCGGCGAGCAGGAGAGCACCGCGCGCAACAGCGTGCTGGACCGGCTCGGCTACTGATGGCCGAGCGGGACCTCGAGCCCGCCGCCACCGGGGACGACCAGGACGAGGCGGGCGAGCGTCCCGGCAACGCCCGTCGCGCCTGGATGCTCGCACTCGCCGTCGTCCTGGGAACCGGCGCCTTCTTCTGGGCCTCGAGCGTCCTGGCGTTCGTCTACCTCTCCCTGCCCGACAACCCGGACGGGCCGATGTTCTCGGTCGCCGGCGCGGCCCTGCAGTCGCTCGTCGGCATCGGTGGGGCGCTCGCGCTCGTCGTCGTGGCGATCGCGATCGGCGACCGCGCGACCGGCGGCGACCGCACGGTCTGGCACCCCGCGCTCACTCTCACAGCGGGTACCTGCCTGGCCGGCTGGCTCCTGCTGATCGTCACGTCGCCCTAGCCGGCGCCGGGCCGCGGTGCGGCTCAGCGCAGTGCGCTACCCGCCGAGCATCTGCGCGAGGCGCCGCTCGATCGCAGCGGCCACCGCCTGGCGGACGGGACCCTCCTCGAGCCGTCCGACGATCGCCTCCAGGAAGCCCTCGACGACCAGCCGCCGCGCGTCGTCCGGCGCGAGACCGTGCGAGCGCAGGTAGAAGAGCTGCTCGGGATCGATCTGGGCGATCGCCGCGGCGTGAGTGCAGCGCACGTCGTTGGCGAGGATCTCGAGTCCCGGAATCGCGTCGGCGTGTGCCTGCTTGCTGAGCAGCAGGTTGCGCGACTCCTGGAAGGCGTCGGTGCGCTGGGCGCCCGGATCGACCTGGATCATCCCGCGCCACACGGTGCTGGACCGGCCGGCGAGGATGCCGCGGAAGGCGAGGTCGGAGTCGGTGTCGAGCGCTGCGTGCTCCTGCAGCGTGTCGTAGTCGAGGTGCTGGCGTCCGCGCGTCGCGTACGCACCGGTGACGTTCGCGCGGGAGCCCTGCCCGGCGAGCTTCGTCTCCAGGAAGACCTTGCCGTTTGCCGACCCGAGGCCGAGCGTGACCCAGTCGAGCGTCGCGTCGCGCCCGACGACGGCGCGCTGCGCGGCGAACACGAACGCGCGCTCGGACAGCGCCTGCGCGTCGACGAAGCGCAGGTGAGCGTTCTGTCCGACGACCAGCTCGACGACGCCGTTCGTCATCCCGTCGGCCTCGAGGTCGGCTGACAGCGTCTGATGCCAGACCTCGGCCTGCGCGCCCTCGTCGAGGACGACGAGCAGCCGGTGGTGCAGGGCGCTGCCCGCCTGGCGGTGGACGGTAGTGAGCGAGATCGGCTCCGCGACGCGTACGCCGCGGGGCACGTAGACCAGCGTGCCGTCCGTCCAGCGAGCGTCGTTCTCGGCGGTGAAGCGCGTGCGCGCGGTGACGACGCTGCCGAGGTGGCGCTCGACGATCTCCGGGTGGCGCTCGGCGGCAAGCGACAGCCCCATCACGAGCACGCCGTCCGCGACCGACTGCTCGTCGTCGGGACGGATGACCTCGAGGCCGACGTCGAGCACGTGCTCGGCCTCGTCCTCGGCGCCCCCCGCGGCGACGTCGAGCCCGGCGAGATCGAGCTCGGTGATCGGTGTGAACTCCCAGCCCACCTCTCCCTTGAACTCGGGCAGCGCCAGCGCCGCGGCCTCGGCGGCGGCGTCGGCACGGCGCTTCTGCAGGAACTCGGGCTCGGTGATCGTGGTCATCGCTGGTCTCGTTCGGGGTTCGTGGTGGAGCGGACGTCGGGAACGACTCGGGCTTGAAGCGGACTCAGGGTCAGGCCGGCGACGGGCGAAGCAACGCGCGGAGCGGCTGAAGGCCGTCCGGCAAGGACGCAGGGGGCGTGGCGTGCCGAGCCGCACGCGAGCGACCGAGGACGCAGCCGGCGGCCTTCAGACGCCCGCGCGTCATCCGATGCTGCCCTCCATCTGCAGCTCGATCAGCCGATTCATCTCGACTGCGTACTCCATCGGCAGCTCCTTGACGATCGGCTCGATGAAGCCATTGACGATCAGCTTGCCGGCCTCTTCCTCCGGGATGCCGTGCGACATCAGGTAGAAGAGCTGCTCCTCGCCGACCTTCGAGACGGTCGCCTCGTGACCGACGTCGACGTCGTCCTCGCCGATGCGGATCGTCGGGTACGTGTCGGAGCGGCTGTCCTCGTCGAGCAGGAGCGCGTCGCAGACGACCTTCGAGCGCGCGCCGTGAGCGCCCTTGGCCACCTCCAGCAGGCCGCGGTAGCTGGAGCGCCCGCCGTCCTTGGAGATCGACTTGGCGAAGACGTTCGACGTCGTGTTCGGGGCGACGTGGACGATCTTGCCGCCGGCGTCCTGATGCTGGCCGTTGCCGGCGAACGCGATCGACAGGATCTCGCCGTGCGCCCCCTCGCCGAGCAGGTAGACGCTCGGGTACTTCATCGTCAGCTTGGAGCCCAGGTTGCAGTCGACCCACTCGACCGTCGCGCGCTCGTGAGCGACTGCGCGCTTGGTGACGAGGTTGAAGACGTTCGACGACCAGTTCTGCACCGTCGTATAGCGGATCCGCGCGCCGGGCTTGGCGATCAGCTCGACGACCGCCGAGTGCAGCGAGTCGCTCGAGTAGGTCGGCGCCGTGCAGCCCTCGACGTAGTGTACGTAGCTGCCCTCGTCGGCGATGATCAGCGTGCGCTCGAACTGGCCCATGTTCTCGGTGTTGATCCGGAAGTAGGCCTGGAGCGGCATCTCCACGTGAACGCCGGGCGGCACGTAGACGAACGAGCCGCCGGACCAGACGGCGCTGTTCAGCGCCGCGAGCTTGTTGTCCTTCGGCGGGATGATCGTCGCGAAGTACTCGCGCACGAGCTCGGGGTGCTCACGCAGCCCGGAGTCCATGTCGAGGAAGATCACGCCCTGCTCGGCGAGGTCCTCGCGGATCTGGTGATAGACGACCTCGGACTCGTACTGCGCGCCGACGCCGGAGAGGAACTTGCGCTCGGCCTCGGGGATGCCCAGGCGGTCGAACGTGTTCTTGACGTCGTCGGGGACCTCGTCCCACGAGCGCTCGGCCCGTGCCGAGGCGCGCACGAAGTAGTGGATGTTGTCGAAGTCGACCTCGGCGAGCATCGGCGAGCCCCACGTCGGCATCGGCCGCTCGAGGAAGTGCTCGAGCGCGTGCAGGCGGAACTCGCGCATCCAGTCGGGCTCGCTCTTGAAGTCGGAGATCTTCTCGACGAGCTCGCGCGAGAGCCCCTTCGGCGCCTTGTAGAGGTAGTTCTCGGCGTCGTGGAAGCCGTAGCGCTCGGTGTAGTCGGCGTTCAGGTCCTTGAGCGCCGCCTCCTCGTCGGTCAGGCGGAACTCCGCGACGGCGTCGGGCGTTGCTGTGTCGGGCGTGGCCATGTCAGTCAACCTCGAGCTTGATCTGGCCGTCCTCCAGCAGGACGGGGAACACGTCCACCGGGACGTAGGCGGGCAGGGTCAGCGGCTTGCCGGTGCGCAGGTCGAACACCGAGCCGTGGCGCGGGCACTCGACGGTGCAGCGCAGCGGATCGAGCTCCCCATGGGCAAGCGGGCCGTTGTCGTGCGAGCAGCGGTCCTCGATCGCGAGGAGCTCGCCGCCGCAGTTGAAGACGCCGATCTCGAGGTCTTCCCACTCGATGATGCGCCGCTCACCGTGCGGCAGGTCTTCGAGGGCGCAGACGTCGATGATCGGTGTCATGTGTGTGGTGCCGGGAAGGGGTCGCGGGATGGCGGGGAGGTCGCGCCCGGCTAAATCCGAGCGCTCCGGCAGGGATTGTATCGATCCCCGGGGCGAGACCTGGCCCCGCGTGCCGCCGGGGCCGGCCGCGTCCGGGCGCGGCCGCCTCAACCGGACGGCCGCAGGCTCAGCGCGCGGCGTCCGGCGGATCGGCTTGCGGCGTCTCCGACTCCCAGTCGACCGCGCCGCCGAGCGCCGCGCTCTTCAGCACCTTCAGGGACAGGAGCGCGCACTTCATCCGCGTGGCGGAGATCTCGATCCCGAGCATGTCGAGGATCGTCGCGCGGTCCATCCGCAGCAGCTCGTCGACCTGCATGCCCTTGATCTCGTCGGAGATCATCGACGCCGATGCCTGGCTGATGGCGCAGCCGTGGCCGCTGAAGCGCACGTCCTCGACCGTGCCGCCCTCGCCGACTCGCAACATGACCTTCAGCTCGTCGCCGCACAGCGGGTTCGTGTCCTCGAACACGAGGTCCGGCTCTTCGAGCTCGCCCCAGTTGTGGGGGCGCTTGTAGTGCTCGAGGATCTCCTCGCGGTATAGCGCGTCATCCATGGGGTGCTCTGAGCCTAGCCTCTGAGCTCAGTCGAGCCTGAGCACCTCGCGCACGCGGCCGAGCGCTTCGACGAGCCGGTCGATGTCCTCGCTCGTGTTGTGGATCGCCAGCGACGCACGCGACGTCGCGCCGACGCCGAGCCGGCGCATCAGGGGCTGGGCGCAGTGGTGGCCGGCGCGGATGCAGACGCCGTCGCGGGCGACGATCTCGGCGACGTCGTGCGGGTGTGCGCCGTCGAGCGAGAACGAGACGAGCGCGCCGCGGTCGGCGGCGGCGGCGGGGCCGTGGACCCGCAGGCCGGGCACCTCGCGCATGCGCTCGAGCGCGTAGGCGGTCAGGCCGAGCTCGTGCTCGCGGATCCGCTCGAGGCCGATCCCCGACACGAAGTCGACCGCCGCGCCGAGGCCGACCATCTCGGCGATCGGGGGGGTTCCGGCCTCGAACTTGAGCGGGAGATCGTTCCAGGTCGCACCCTCGAAGCTGACCGAGCTGATCATGTCGCCGCCGCCCAGGAACGGGGGCATCGCCTCGAGCAGCTCGCGTCGCCCGTGGAGCACGCCGACCCCGGTGGGGCCGTAGACCTTGTGGCCGGTCCAGGCGTAGAAGTCGGCGCCTATGCGCGCGACGTCGACGGGGAGCTGCGGAACCGCCTGCGAGCCGTCGACGAGCGTGGTCGCGCCGGCGGCGCGCGCCCGCGCCACGATCTCCTCCACCGGGAAGATCGTGCCGAGGACGTTCGAGACGTGCGCGACCGTCACGAGCTTCACCCGCCCATCGGCCAGGTGCTCGTCGAGCTGCCCGAGCGAGATCGTCCCCCGATCGTCGATCTCGAGCCAGCGCAGCTCGGCGCCCACCGCGTCGCGCAGGAGGAACCAGGGGATGACGTTCGAGTGGTGCTCGGCCTGCGTGAGCACGATCGCGTCACCGGCGCCCACGCTCGAGCGCCCCCACGAGTAGGCGACGAGGTTGATCGCCTCGGTCGCGTTCTTGGTGATGATCGTCTCGATCGGCGTCGAGCCCGTGAGCGCCGCGATCCGCCGACGAGCGCTCTCGTAGCGCTCGTCGGCCTCTGCGGCCAGCGGATAGACGCCGCGATGGACGTTCGCGTTGTGGTGGGCGAGCAGGTCCTCGATCGCCGCGAGGACGACGCGGGGCTTCTGCGAGGTCGCCGCGCTGTCGAGATAGACGAGCCCCTCCCGGGAGAGGATCGGGAACTCGTCCGCGAGCGCGACGTCAGCGAGCGTCATCTTCGACGGCCCCGGGCTACGCGCCGGCGCCGGCGAGCTCCTTGACCCAGCCGTAGCCCTCGCTCTCGAGCTGCTCGACGAGCTCGGGGCCGCCCTCCTGGACGACACGCCCCTCGAACATGATCGACACGCGGTCGGGCTTCACCATGTGGAGGATCCGCTGGTAGTGGGTGATGATCAGCACGCCCATCCCGCTCTGCTCGGAGATCGCGTTCACGGCGCCGGCGACGACGTTCAGCGCGTCGATGTCGAGGCCGGAGTCGGTCTCGTCGAGCACTGCGACGGCGGGCCGCTGCAGCGCGAGCTGGAGCATCTCCAGCCGCTTCTTCTCGCCGCCGGAGAAGCCGTCGTTGAGATAGCGGGCGGCGAACGCCTTCGGCACGTTCGTCAGCGTCATCGCCTCCTCGACCGTGCGCCGGAAGTCCTTCAGCGAGATCTCCGACTCGCCGCGCTGCTGGCGGTGGGAGTTGATGACCGTCCTCAGGTACTTCGTGACCGTCACGCCCGGAATCGCGACCGGGTACTGGAAGGCCATGAAGAGCCCCATCCTGGCGCGCTCGTCGGGCTCGGCCTCGGTGATGTCCTCGCCGCGGAAGACGATCTGCCCCTCGGTGACCTCGAACGCCGGGTTGCCCATGATCACGTTCGCCAGCGTGCTCTTGCCGGAGCCGTTCGGCCCCATCAGGGCGTGGACCTCCCCGGCATTGACCGTCAGGTCGAGCCCCTTGAGGATCGGCTTGTCGCCGACGCTGACGTGGAGGTTGTGGATCTCGAGATCGGCCATTTCGTGCGGGCTTTCCGTTCTGGTCTTGGCTGGGCGTTCTGTCTTGGTTCTCTGGTCAGGCGACGCGGAGCGGCAACCGCCCGTCCTCGGCGACGGGCGCCGCGATCTGCGGCTCACGCGCCGCGAAGTCGACGAGCTCCTGCAGCGTCGTGCGCCGCAGCGCGTCGACGACGCCGCCCTGGACTCGCATCCACAGCAGGCGCGTCCCGCAGCCGTGGTGGCCGTCGTCCAGGTGCGAGCAGAGCACGCGGCCGTCCACGCGGTCGTCGACGAAGCAGGACATCGGCGCGACGACGCCCTCGAGCGCCAGCACGGCGTCGTCCATCCTGATCTCGGCGGCCGGACGGGCGAGGCGGTATCCACCGTGGGCGCCGCGCGTGCTCTCGACGAGGCCGGCGCGCTTCAGCAGCGCGACGATCCGCTCGAGATAGGCGAGCGGCAGCGCCTCGGCCTCGGCGATCACCTTGAGCGACACGGGAGCCGACCGCTCCTGCCGGCCGAGCTCGACGAGGAGGCGCACGCCGTACTCCGCCTTCGTCGTGAAGATCATGAGCGAATCCTACCAACGAGGTCGGAGTTAGCCGGCGGCGACGGGCGTCCGGCGAAGGTCACGGCGGGCGTCGGCGGCGCGGCGGGCCTCGCACGGCACGCCGACCCCGGGTGCGGTTACCCTTCCTCGCCGTGCTTGCGACTCTCGTCGCCACCGCGGCACTGACGTTCAGCCCCGCGTCGCCGCCGCCGGCTCCCCCCGTCGCCACCGCCGCGAGCTCGTGCCGCGGGGCGTACGCCCGCCACGGCGACAAGCGCCGTGAGCACGCCGTGCGCTGCCTGCTCAACGCCGCGCGGGCGCGGCGCGGCCTTCCCCGGCTCCGCGCGAGTCGCGCCCTGTCGCGAGCCGCGCGCCGCCACGCACGAGACATGGTTCGCCGCGGCTTCTTCAGCCACGTGAGCCCCGGCGGCTCGACACCGGTCACGCGCGCGCGAAGCGCCGGCTACGCCAGCAGCACCGTCGGCGAGACGATCGCGTTCGGCAGCGGCTTCTCCGGCACACCGATCTCCACCGTCTCGCGCTGGCTGCGATCGCCGCCGCACGCGGCAGTGATCTACAGCGCCTCGCTGCGCGAGGTCGGGGTCGGCATCGCGAGCGGCTCGCCGGTGCGCGGTCGCGGCGGAACCACCGTCAGCGCCGACTTCGGCAGGCGCT
>JANJTP010000042.1 GCA_024711025.1 Solirubrobacteraceae bacterium | reverse complement strand
GATGGGGCACCGGCGGGGGCGCGCCGCGCGGACGCGGGGGGTGAGGTGCGCCGCGCCGCGCGGGCGCCGCGCGGGACGCGGCGCGCGAGTCACGGCGCGTGCGAGCGTGCGCCATCCCGTGAGGGGACGGCGTAGCGGTGTGGTGAACGTCAGGTTCGAGGCGTCTCGGGCGCACGGCTCTGCGAAGACCCCGCTCCGGTGTGGGCAACGCAGACTCGTGATGGACGCCAGCCGCGAGCTCGGCAGACACCACACTGTGCCGCCGGGAGATTGCCGCCGGGAGGTTGCCGCCCGGCGATTGACTTCCGGAGAGCAGCCGGTCTCCGCCGGTGAACGTCAGTGCGGCGCGCGCGTGATCTCGTCGAGCTGCTCGTTGACCTGCATCTCGAGCGTGCGGATGTCGCGCACGCCGAAGCTCTCCAGGCGCGGAACGTGGATCGCGAGGTACGCGGCCGCGCTCGCGGCGTCGTCGAAGAGGTAGATCCCGCCGGCGCGGCCGGCGTCGCGGCTCTCGGTCCAGATCTTCCAACGCAGACCGGGGGTCGCCGCGATGTCGCGCGCCAGCCCTTCGAAGGCACCGGCCATCTCGTCGCCCCACGGGCCCTCGTGAGGGAAGTCGATCTGCAGGAGGGTGAGGCTCATAGCGGCTGCTCCCGATGCGCAAGGGCGCTTTCGCGCCCAGGTTGAGGTCTCGCGGGCCCGCACGCGATCGGCGGGTAGGCGCGCCGGCTGGTCCATCAGCGTGCGGGCCCGATGTCGAGCGGTCGGTCGGCTCGTCGGCTCAGGCCTCCAGGTCGATCATCAGCTTCCCGGCGATCTCGCCCTCGTCGAGCATCCGGTGCGCCGAGACGATCTCGCTCAGCGGGACGGTCTTGCCGATCAGCGGCCTGAGCCGCCCCTTGTTGAGCTGGCTCACGGCGCCCCGCGCCGCGGCCATCGTGCCGAGGCACGAGCCGGTGATCGTGAACTGCTTCATGATCATCTGGACGACGTCCATCTCGAGCATCTGGCCGCTCGTCAGCCCGGCGCTGACGATTCGCGCGCCCGAGGCGGCGAGATCGATCGAGCGCTGCCAGGTGGCGTGGCCGACGTGCTCGAAGACGACGTTCGCGCCCATCCCGCCGGTGAGCTCGTTGACTCGGGCGACGATGTCGTCGTTGTAGTGGTCGAGGACGAGGTCCGGGCCGAGTCCCTTGAGCACCTCGAGCTTCTCGGACCGGCCGGCGGTCGCGATGACCGTCGCGCCGACGACCTTGGCGATGTCGATCGCGGCGCTGCCGAGCCCGCTGGTGCCCGCCCAGACGAACACGACGTCGTCGGGCATGATGCGCGCCTTGGTGATCAGCATCTCCCAGGCGGTGATGTACGTGTTCGCGAAGCATGCGGCGTGCTCGGCGGGGACCGAGGGATCGAGCTTGATCAGGCGTTCCTCCGGGACCGCGACGAGCTGCGCGTAGGCACCGTTCGAGATGTCGATGCGCGCGCAGTGATGCGGGTGCTGGCGAAGGCAGGCGTGGCAGCGTCCGCAGGCGATGTACGGGTTGCAGATCACCCGATCGCCTACCCGCAGGTCCCCAACCTCGTCGCCGACCGCGACGATCTCGCCGGAGACGTCGATCCCGAGGATCGTCGGCAGGGGGTACTGGAACGTGTCGTCCGGCAGCCCCTTGCGGATCCAGATGTCGCGGTGGTTGACCGACGTCGCGGTCTGGCGAATCAGGGCCTCGCGTGGCCCTGGCCGCGGATCGTCGCAGTCCTCGACGCGCAGGACCTCGGGCCCGCCGTGTTCGTGGATCCTCGCGGCTCTCACGTCATCTCCTTCATCGGGTCTTGCTGTGCGTGGGGGCTCGGTCGCGCTGCTACCGCAGGTGTGCGGTGACCTCGATCTCGATCAGGAGACCGGGCACGGCCAGTCCGGTGACGCCCGCGATCGTCTGCGCGGGGTGCTCGTTCGACCCCTGGACCTCCTCGATCGCCGCCGTGATCGTCTCGTACTCGGTCGGGTGCAGCGTGTAGATGGTCCGCCGGACGACGTCGCCCCAGTCGGCCCCGATCGCGTCGAGCGCGATCTTGACGTTGCGCATCGCGGCCTTCGTCTGCTCGCCGAGGTCGTCTCCGCCGATCAGGCTGAAGTCGGGCGCGAGCGCGACCTGGCCGGCGATGTAGGCGATCCGCCCGCCCTCGGGCGCGATCGCGATGTGGCTGAAGCCCGGAGCCGGATGGATCTCCGAGGGCGTGAGCACCTCGCGTGTGGTTGCCATTGCCTCTCCTGTTGCGGTTGTAGGAAGATCGTCGTGGCCTTCTCGTCTGACCGGTGGCGCCATTTGCGCCGGTCATGGAATGGCCGTCGAGCGACGCTACCGTCCGGTTGATCAAAGATCAAGTTTTTGGGCGGGGGACAGCCGACATGCGACGCCACGATGCGCCCCGATGCCGCGCCGTGACCGGGCTCGACCCGTCTTGCCTGGCCCGGGTATTCTGCTCCGGACTTGACGTTTGATCAAATCTCTGGAACGGTCCCGACCGAGACCACCCCGGAGACGAGGGAACCTGATGCTGCTGGAGAGTGTGGAGTACACGAGGCCACGAAACCTCGACGAGGCGCTGCGCGCGCTCGCATCGCGGGAGGGCGCCGCGGTGCTCGCGGGCGGTCAGAGCCTGGTCAACGTGCTCAAGAACCGAGTCGCGTCGGTCGACCTCCTGGTCGACGTCAGCCGGCTCGATGAGCTGCGTCGGATCGAGGTCGGCGCGGATGGGGGGCTGGAGATCGGCGCCTGCGTCACGTACGACGAGCTGGAGCGATCCGACGACATCCGGGGCGCCCAGCCGATGCTCGCGTCGGCCGCGGGGCACATCGAGGACCGCCAGATCCGCAACCGCGGGACGATCGGCGGCAACTGCTGCCTGAGCGACCCGTCGAACAACCTGCCGCCGCTGCTGATCGCGCTCGGGGCGACGATGAACGTCCAGGGGCCGGGCGGAGGGCGCCAGGTTCCCGCCGAGGACTTCTTCTTCGGCTACTTCATGCCGGCGCTGGAGCCCGGCGAGATCCTGCGCAGCATCTCGATCCCGCCGCTCGCCGACGACGCCGGCGTCGGCTATCAGGCTCTCTCGGTGGGCCACGACTCGAAGGCGATCGTCCGGGCGGCGGCCCATGTCCGCGGCGGCGACACCATCGAGGACGCGCGCGTCGTACTGGCGGTGGTCGGCCCGCGGCCGGTCCGCCACTCGGCGATGGAGGACCTGCTCAACGGAGCGCCTGCCTCGGCCGAGACGGTCGAGCGCGCGAGCGAGGCCATCGGCGACGGGGACGGCCTGGAGCCGATCTCCGACGCGCACGGCAGCGCCGACTACCGGCGCAGGGTGGCGCGCGTCCTGGCGAGGCGCGCCGTGTACGAGGCAATGATGAGAGGAGCCCGGTCGTGAGCGATGAGAGGGATCCGGTCGTGAGCGACGAGGGCACGGCCCACGCGATCGAGGTGACGATCAACGGGGAGACCCATAAGCGGACCGTGCTGGCTCGCCAGCTCCTCGTCCACTTCCTGCGAGACACGCTGGGGCTTCAGGGCACCCATGTCGGCTGTGACACCGGCAGCTGCGGAGCCTGCTCGGTGATCGTCGACGGGCAGCTGATCAAGAGCTGCATGATGCTCGCGCCGCAGGTCGATGGGGCAAGCATCGAGACCGTGGAGGGCCTGGCGCAGGACGGCGAGCTCAACGTCCTGCAGCGGTCGTTCAACGAGAACCACGGGCTGCAGTGCGGATACTGCACGCCCGGGATGCTGATGGCGGCGACCGATCTGCTGCGCCGCAACCCCAATCCGTCGGAGGACGAGATTCGCCACGGGATCCGCGGCAACATCTGCCGCTGCACGGGCTACGTCAACATCGTCAAGTCGATCAAGGCGGCGGCAGAGGCCGGCGCCGGAGCAGCCGAGGAGGCGTCGCGATGAGCAGCGTTCCCGTCGCCCAGACCACCGTGGAGAGCGTCGAGAAGCCAGACCGCCTCGGCGAGTGGTCGGGTAAGAGCATCCCCCGCAAGGAGGACGGGCGCCACCTCAAGGGCCAGGCGCTGTTCACCGACGACAAGTGGCAGCACCGCATGGGCTACGCGCACTTCGTGCGCTCTCCGCACGCCCACGCACGGATCGTGTCGGTCGACACGTCGCGGGCCGAAGCGCTCGAAGGCGTCTTCGGCACTCTCACCGGCGATGAGGTCAAGGACCTCAGCGAGCCGTTCTTCCAGATCGCGCCGCCGCCCGGTGGGAACCTCAAGGAGTGGTGCCTCGCCGTCGGCAAGGTCCGCTACCAGGGGGACGCCGTCGCCGTCGTGCTCGCGGAGTCACGTGAGATCGCACGCGATGCGGCGGAGCTCGTCGAGGTCGAGTACGAGCCGCTGCCGGCGATCGTCGACGGCATTGCGGCGGCCGACCCGGACGCGCCGTTGCTGCACGACGAGGTGGGCAGCAACATCGTGTGGCACGGGGTGTACGACTACGGCGACATCGACTGGGCGCTCGAGAACGCAGACCATGTCGTGAAGATCGACAGGCTGCACTTCCACCGCTTCTCGTCGACGCCGCTGGAGTGCAACGCGGCGGTCGTCAACTGGGAGCAGGGCACCGGCGTGATCGAGATCTTCTCGAACAACCAGATGCCGATGTTCGCCTCGCTCGTGATCGGCCCCGCGCTCGGCGTCCCGAGCAACAAGATCCAGTTCCAGTCGCAGGACATCGGCGGCGCGTTCGGGATCAAGATCGGCAGCTATCCGCAGATCACGGCGCTCGCGCTGCTCTCGAAGAAGCTGGGCCGGCCGGCCAAGTGGACCGAGTACCGAACCGATCACATGCTCTCCGCCGGGCACGGCAACGAGCGGACGTTCGTCGACATCCAGGTTCCGGTGATGGCCGACGGGACGATCCTCGGGGTGAAGGTCCGCGCATTCGACGACGCCGGCGCCTACCTGCACTACGAGCCGCTCGGCGCGGTGATCTGGTCGCAGGTCGTGCCCGGCTGCTACAAGATCAAGCACGTCCAGGTCGACTTCACGGAGACCGTCAGCAACAAGTGCCCGACGATCCCCAATCGCGGGTACTCGCGCATGCAGCATCTGTGGCTGATCGAGCGGATCGTCGACGTCGTCGCGACCGAGCTGGGCTTCGACCCGGTGGAGCTGCGCAAGCACAACTACATCCAGCCGGAGGACTACCCGTACGAGACGCCGAACGCGTGCGTCTACGACTCCGGCGACCTGCCCAAGGCGCTTGACCTGGCGCTCGGCGCCGTCGACTACCCGGCGTGGCTCAAGCGCCAGGAGGAGCTCGGCACCGGTAGCGGCAAGCGGATCGGGATCGGGATCGGGACGACGCTCGACTCCGGCACGAACAACTTCGGCCAAGCGCGGATCATCAACCCCGAGCTTCCGTTCTCGGGCAACGGCGAGGCGGCATACGCCAAGCTCGACCTCTACGGTGAGGTGAACCTGAACCTCGGCACGACGCCGCAGGGGCAGGGTCACGAGACGACGGCGGCGCAGGTCGTCGCCGACATCCTCGGCATGTCGCCGGACGACGTCAACGTCACCGCCGGCTTCGACCAGCGTCACAACACGTACGTGGCGTTCTCCGGCACCTACGCCAGCCAGTTCGCGGTGACGGGGCTCGGGGCGGCGATGGGTGCGGCGGAGAAGCTCCGCGCGGAGATCCTGAAGGTCGCGGCGTATGCGCTGGAGGCCGACGAGGCCGACCTCGATCTCGGTGGCGGCCAGGTGTTCGTGCGCGGCGATCGCGAACGGGCGATCCCGTTCATCGGCATCGCGAACCTCGTGTACTCGAACAACGCGGTGCTCTCACCAGAGCTCGCGGGATCGGTGAGCCTGAACTGCCGCCACGTCTACGTGCCGCCCTTCCAGGTTCCAGACCATGAGGCGAAGACCGGCAACCTGACGCTCACGTACGCGAGCCAGACGCACGTCTGCGTGCTCGAGATCGACGAGGAGACCGGCCACGTCGAGATCCTCGACTACGCGGTCGCCGACGACTGCGGCCGGGTGATCAACCCGATGATCGTCGACGGCCAGGTTCACGGCGCCACGGCGCTCGGCATCGGCGCGGCGCTGTTCGAGACCTTCGAGTACGACGACGAGGGACAGCTCATGCAGTCGTCGTTCTACGACTACCACGCGATCACGGCGCTCGACGCCCCGCACATCAAGACGGAGCACGTGCAGACCCCGTCGCCGTTCACGCCGAACGGGGCGAAGGGCATGGGCGAGGGCGGTGGCGCTCCGCTGCACGCCGTCTGCGCTGCCATCCAGAACGCGCTGGACGACGGAGCGCCGGTCGTGTCCGAGAGCCACAACTCGTGGGAGCGCATCTACCGGCTCATCAACCACGAGCCGAATGCGCCGCGCGGCGTGGAGGTCGTAACCCGATGAAGCTGACCAACGAGTTCACGGTCGGCGCCGACGTCGAGAAGGTCTGGCGGACGCTGCTCGACATGGAGGGTGTGGCCAGCTGCCTGCCCGGCGCGACGATCGAGGCAACAGACGAGGAGAACGTCTACAAGGGCTCGATGCGGATGAAGATCGGCCCGATGACGGTGAGCTACTCGGGCACCGCCAAGCTGGCCGAGATCGACGAGTCCGCCCGTTGCGCCGTGATCGCGCTGAGCGCGCGGGAGGCCAAGGGCCAGGGAACCGCGATGGCGACGATCACCAACCGCGTCGAGCCGGTGGACGGCGGCGCGCGGGTGATGGCCGAGACGGACCTCCACATCACCGGCCCACAGGCGCGCTTCGGCCGCGGTGTCATGGACGACGTCGCGGGCCGCATGCTCGAGGAGTTCTCCAGCCGTCTGGAGCAGAAGATCACCGGCCCGCCCGAGCCCGAGCCGGGGGCGGCCGGGGAGAGCGTCAACGGAGCGCGGCCGGCCTCTCAGCCCGCGCCGGAGGTGCTCGACGTGGGTGCCGTGCTCTCGCAGACCGAGCTCGTCCGTCGCGCCCGCGCGATCGCGCCGATCGCGCTTGCCTTCCTGCTGCTGCTCGTCCTCCTGCGACGCAGGACCGACTGAGCGTCGAGCAGGCACGCGCCGCCGGAGCCTCGCTCGTGCTCCGGCGGCGCGACTGCTCTCTCGGGCGTGATCTGGACGTACGTCCCCGAGGCGCCGGCGCGCGCCTATCTGGACGTACGTCCCCGAGGCGCCTGCGCGCGCCTTGGAGGACGCTCAGCGCCGCGAGCGCCCGCTCGGCCGATGACCGGCGGCCCGTCCACCGAGCGCGCGCCTCAGAGGACGCTCAGCGCCGCGAGCGACTCGGACCCGTCGAACGCCCGGCACGGAACGCCCGACAGCGCCTCGCCCTCATGCTCCCCGACGAGCCAGGTCTCCTGGAAGTAGAGGGACCGCTGCTGGTCGGCGGAGATCACGTGCGGGTGCATCGAGACGACCATGTTCTTGCGCAGCGTGACGTCGAAGTCCTCGCCGACCCGAGGGTGCTCGATCATCGTCATGCCGATCGAGTGGCCTGTCACGTGTCCCAGGCTGTGGCCCAGCTCGAGGAACGGGCGAGAGACCGCCCTGTGGACCTCGCGCGCCGTCGCCCCGTCCTTCAGGACCTCGCGCGCGATCTCGTAGGACTCGACGTAGGCCTCCATCATCCGGGAGGTCTCCTCGTCCATGCCGCTCGGTGCGAGCGGCCGCGAGAACTCGACCCAGTGGCCGCCGGCACCGGCGACCTCCAGGCCGTAGACGAGCAGATCGGTGTCCTGCACCCGCCGGTCGGAGCGCGGCAGCGTCATCTGCGGGACCGCGTGCCCGTCTGGGCCGAGCAGCACCATGTCCATCGTCAGGCGCGTCGTCCCGCGCGAGACGAATGCCTGCTCGGCGACGGCCATCAGCTCGGCCTCGGTGAGTCCCGGCTCGTACGCGTCGATCACCGCCCAGACGCCGGCCTTGTTGACGTCCATCGAGTGGCGCACGGAGACGAGCTCCTCCTCGCTCTTGACGGCCCGCGCCAGGTCGAACTCCTCGTCGAACCGCACCAGCTCGGCGGGACCCGCGACGAGTGCCTCGTAGTCGCGAACCGGCATCACGTAGTCCATGCCGTAGACGCCGACGCGCGAGAGCCCCCGCTCGCGGAGGTGGTCGGCGATCCAGGCGCCCGGCTTCTCGGCGAATGCCTTCTCGGCGACGAACGTCTCGTCGTGATCGCCGACCCAGCGCGCCTCGCGCGGGTAGATGCAGATCGGCTCGCCCTCCACGGGCAGCAGCACGTAGGCGTAGCGGTGCAGGATCCGGAATCCGGAGACGTACGTGATCGCGCCCTCGAAGCCCGTGTACTCGCTGCCGCACACGATGACCGCGTCGAGCGACGTAGCCTCGGCGGCGGATCGGATGGCGTCGTGGCGGCGCGCGATCTCCGCGGCGCTGGGTGTCCAAGCGGGCTCGGTCATCGGGCTGGGGCCTCCTGGTCTCTGCGTGTGGAGCTCTCGAGCCCCTTGATGAGCGCGTAGATCGCCTCGTTGAGCGGGGTGGGGACGCCGGCGTCGCGGCCCTCGCGGACGATCCCGCCGTTGAGCGCGTCGACCTCGGTCGGCCGCCCGGCGAGCACGTCCTGCAGCATGCTCGCCTTGTGGTCGTAGGCGACCTCGCGCGCGTGGTCGACGAGGGCATCGGGGTCGGAGTCCAGCACGATGCCGAGCTGGTGGGCGACCGCCACGCCCTCCGCGACCAGTCGGCTTATCAGCGCCCTCAGGGGCTCCTCGTCGCATGCCTGCCCGTGGGTCAGGCGGGTCAGCGCGCCGATCGGGTTCGTCGCGGCGTTGAAGATCAGCTTCGTCCACTGAGCGCCGCGCGCATCGCTCATCGGGACGGCCTGCATCCCTGCGCGCGTCAGCGTGTCGGCCAGGAGGCGCACCTCGTCGATCGAGGCCGGTCGGGGCTCGAACGGGCCGACCCAGGTCGCCCCGCCGGTGTCCTGCTCGACCCACCCCGGCTCGACGATGTGCCCCGCGGGGAAGGTCGTGCCGCGGATCACCCGCTCGCAGTGCTCGGCGATGATCTCCTCGTTGCCGACGCCGTTCTGGACGCTGCAGACCGCGCCGTCGGCAAAGGCGTGCGCCGTCGCCTCGATCGCCGCCCGCGTGTGCAGCGCCTTCGTCGCGACGATCCCGAAGTCGCACGGCGGGATCTCGGCGGCGTCGCTCGTCGCCCGCAGGTGGGAGAGGAGCTCGCTGGCGCCGCTGAGGCGAAGCCCGTTCGCGTTGATCGCCGCGACGTGCGCCTGTGAGAGGTCGTATGCCCAGACCTCGACGTCATCGAGGGACGCGAGATGGGCGGCGAACAGACTGCCGATCGCCCCGCATCCGACTACGCAGATCCTCATGCCCTTGCCTCCTCGCGCGGCGCCGCCGCATTCCGTTCCCACGACAGCTCCATGCCGCGCACGAGTCGCCAGAGCGCCGTGTGCAGCGGCGTCGGGACGCCGACGCGCACGCCTTCGCGTACGACCGCGCCGGTGATCGAGTCGATCTCGGTTCGGCGCCGGGCGCGCACGTCCTCGAGCATCGAGGGCAGGTGCGCGTACTCGCCGTGCTGAGTCTCGCCGACGCTCACCGCGCGGACGTTCATCTCCCACGGGTCCTCGTGCAGCTCGATCCCCGCGGCCTGCGCGACGCGTCGCCCCTCGTCGATCAGGTCGTGGACGAGGTGGCCGAGGTCGGCCGGCTCGCGTTCGCCGGCGAACTCCCGCACGTGCGGCAGATCGGTGAGCGCGGCGACGGCGTTGACCGCCGAGTTGAAGAGCAGCTTGGACCACTGCGCGGGCCGCAGGTCGGGCATCGCCTCCGCGACCAGGCCGGAGGAGAGCAGCAGGTCGCAGATCTGCCGCGCGAGCTCGTAGGTTGCGCCGCCCTCGGCATAGGGGCCGAGCCAGGTTGCGGTGTCGAGCTCGTACTCGACGTGGGCATCGCCGTGACGGTGGCCGCTCATGAACGTGACCGCGCTGATGAGCTTCCACGATCCATGGCGGCGCAGCAGCTCCTCGGCGCCGAGCCCGTTCTGGATCGTCATCATCGTCGCCGCGGGGAAGCGGCCCTCGAGCCGTGCCGCAGTCTGCTCGAGGTCAGGCGCCTTGGTGCAGATGATGCCGAGGTCGAAGTCGTCGAGGTCGCCCGCGTCGGCGCTCGCGCGCAGTCGGGCATGGCGCTCGCTCTTGCCGCTGACACGCAGGCCCTCCTCGTTGAGAGCGTGTGCGTGCGCCTCGCGCCTGGTCAGGACCTGTACGTCGGCCACGGCGGCGAGGTGACCGGCGTAGAGGCTGCCGATCGCTCCGGCGCCGATCACGCAGACGCGCTCGATGCTCATCGGCCTTCCGCCTCGTCGGCCACGCGAGCGACGATGGCACGCAGCTCGTTGTCGGTGACGAGGCCTCGCTTGCGGGCACCCAGGCTCTTGACCTCGGCGAGGACCGTCGCGCGGTGCTCCTCGTCGACGTCGAGCGCGAGCTCGGCGGCCTTGATCCGGATGCTGTCCAGGCCGCTCTTCTTGCCCAGCACGATGCCGCGGGGGACCCCGAGGATCGTCGCCGAGAACGGCTCGACGGCCGAGGGGTCGTGGAACTGGCTCGCGACGGCGCCGCTCTCGCGCACGAACAGGTTCTCGCCGGTGATCGGCTTCCAGGGCTCCAGCTCATAGCCGGACAGCTCCTGGACGAGGCGCGAGACGCTTACCAGCTCGCTGAATCGGATCCCGGAGTCCACGGTGTAGAGGGCCTCGAGGGCCATCGCGACCTCACCGAGGTTGGTGTTGCCGGCGCGCTCGCCCATCCCGTTGATCGTGCCCTGGACCCATGTCGCGCCGGCCCGCACGGCGGCGATCGCGGCCGCCGTCCCCAGCCCGAAGTCGTTGTGGCCGTGCCAGTGGACCGGGACCTCGGGCCCCAGCCATCCGCGTGCGCGGGAGACCATCAGCGCGGCCGCCTCCGGGGTCGCGATCCCGAGCGTGTCGACCATCGCCACCTCGCTCGCGCCCGCCTCGCGCGCGGCGTTGTAGATGCGCTCCAGGAAGCCCAGCTCGGCCCGCGAGCCGTCGACGCCGAAGAAGCACACCGTCATGCCGGCCTGCGTGGCGTGGGCGACAGCGTCGGCGACGCGGCCGGTGACCTTCTCGTGGCTCATCCCGTAGGCGGCAAGCTTGCCTTCGCTCACAGGAGCCTCGATGACCGCGCTCCTGATCCCGAGGTCGAGCAGCGCCTCGACATCGACCGGGTGGGCGCGCGAGAAGCCCCAGACCTCGGCATCGAGCCCCGCGTCCATGATCATCCGGACGGCGTCGGTGTCCTCGGCGGATACGCGCGGGAAGCCGGCCTCGATGCGCGCGATCCCGAGCCGGTCGAGGGCGCGGGCGATGCGCAGCTTGGCCTCTGGGTCCAGCACGACGCCGACCGTCTGCTCGCCGTCGCGCAGCGTCGTGTCGTACAGGCCGATCCGGGCGTTCGGCGTGGCCGGCTGTTCGGACAGGGCGAGCTCGTTGAGATGCCCCGTCCAGACGTTCGCTCTGTCGATCATATTAATCGCATACTTGATCAAATGGAGCCGGCCGGCGCAACCTCGAGTCCCGGCTGTGGCTGGGCGCCCGACTCGAGCAGCTTTGCGCGAGGCAGCACGAGCGCCGTCAGCGCCCATAGGAGCGCGACGACGGCGAAGCCCACCAGGCCGTCGCCGGGCAGCGAGAAGCCGAGTCCGAGCAGTGGCGTGCCGACGATGATCGTCATCTGGGCGTAGCTGTTCACCGCTCCGAAGGCCGTGCCCGGCTCGCGCGGGAAGATGCGCGCGACCCCGGCGAGCACGAGCGCGAACGGCAGCCCGGCGGCCAGGCCGACGAGTGAGGCGCCGATCACCGGCAGGACGGGGGGCCGGCCGAGGCCGATCAGCAGCGTGCCGATCGCGCCGGCGGCGATCGCGACGAGGAGCACGGACCGCGCGGAGCCCGGCCTACGGTGGCTCAGCAGGCCTCCCAGCGGGCGTCCGACGACGCCCATCACGAGGATCAGCCCGCCGATCACGCCCGCCGCCTCGACTCCCAGGCCGCCGCGGCGCTCGAGCACCGTGACCACCCAGTTGCTCAGCACGATCGCCAGCCCGAACGAGCTGGCGTGCACCGCCGCGAAGCGCAGCAGACGGCGGTCGAGCATCAACGTCCGGTACGGCGACGCCCCGCCGGCGTGTTGCGCGCCCGTTGGGCGCGCAGCCGGCGCAAAGGCCGCGATGCCGATCAGCGACACGACGGTGCCGGTGATCAGCGGGCTGCGCCAGTCGAGCGCGTTGTGCAGCGCGGGGACCACCGCGACCGCGAGCCCCCCGGCCGAGAGCGACACGCCGCCGTAGACGCCTTGGGCGAGCGCCGTCCCGCTCACGGACTGCACGTAGGCGGCGCCGGCGATGAAGCCCGTGCCGACGCCGATGCCGACGAGCGCGCGAAACGCGAGCGCCGGGACGACGCCGTCGACGAGCAGGCCCAGGGCGTTGCCCGCCGTCGTGAAGAGCAAGGCGAGCATGCCGACGTGCCACGGCCCGATGCGGTCCATCAGCCGCCCCGCCGGGACCATCGCGACGAGCTCGGCGAGGAACAGGACCGTCGCGAAGAGGCCCACGGCGGCGAGCGCGATGCCGTAGTGGTCGGCGACCGGCTGGGCGATGGCGCCGATGCTCGTGACGTGCCAGGTGACCGCGAAGCCCAGCGCGCAGGCGCCGGCGATGTTGCGAGCCGCCGACCGCGGGAGCCCGCTCGCCCCGTGCCGCGGGGAGCTCATCGGCGCGCGCGCCGGGCGCGCCGCGTCAGGCTCATCGGAAGTCGTCCGGGTAGCGGCAGAGCTGCTCGGCGCCCGCGGCCGTGACGAGGAAGTTGTCCTCGATCCGCAGTCCTCCTCCGCCGGGCCAGTAGACGCCGGGCTCGATCGCGAGGACCATGCCAGCCTCGATCGTCCCCGATCCCGCCTGGTGCGGCCAGGGTGGCTCGTGCGCGCGGGCCCCGACGCCATGGGCCACCGGATGAGAGGGCTGGCCGGGATAGCCGGCGTCCGCGATCGCGCTGCGGATCAGCCGATCGAGCTCGGCCATGTCGGCGCCGGGCCGCAGATGGCCGATCGCCGCTCGGTAGACGGCCAGGAGCTCGTCGAGCAGCTCCACATATCGCGGCGCGAGCGTCCCGGGGCACAGGTTCTTCGTCAGATCCGACCAGTAGCCGTCGGCGCAGACCCAGATCTCCAGCAGCGTCGGCTCGTCGGCGACGATCGGCCTGTCGCGGGTGGCGGTGAAGGTCGCGATCCCGGACCCCGACCAGACCAGCGAGAAGCCGCGCGCCATCTCCACGCGCCCCTGGTAGCCGACGCCGACCTCGTGGACGTGCCCCTCCCAGAGCGCGGCGACCTCGCTCTCCCGCATCCCCGGCCGGATCCGCTCGGCGACGTGCTCCATGGCCAATGCGGCGAGCTCGTTCGCGATCCGCATCCGCTCGATCTCCTGGGCGGTCTTGATCGTGCGGGCCTCGGTCAGGAGCGGCTGGCCGTCGACGACCTCGCGGGCGATGTCCGTGAGCGCATCGAACCAGTCGGCGCTCGGGATCGTCGGCTCGCCGACCATCCGGTCGGCCGCCTGACTGGCGGTCGAGCGCTCGATGCCGATCCGGCCGGTCAGATCGCGCTCGCGCAGGACGTCGCGCACGCGGTCGACGGCACGGGCGACGGGCGGACGGGGGTCGTCGGGGTCATAGCCGCGGAAGGTGCGGACATCCGCCACCCACCCGGTCCGGCGAGCGTCCGCCTCCTGCGGCTCGATGACGATCAGCGTGGGCTCGCCGACCCGCGGGAACACCACGTAGTCGTAGCCCTTCATGCACCAGTAGCTCGTCAGGTACAGGACGTTGTCCGGCGCGCGGCAGACGAGCGCGTCCAGCCCGCGGTCCCCCATCAGCGCGCGGACGCGTTCCAGCTTGAGCTCGTCGACCGGCCACGACATGGCGAGCCTAGGGGGCCATGGCCGGTGCCGGCTTCCCGTAGGCCTGCTCCCACGAGATGACCGGGTTGCGCAGGACGCCGATGCGCTCGATCTCGCACTCGATCATGTCGCCCGGCTTGAGGTAGTAGTCCTCGGCGTCCGGACGGAAGCCCGCGACGCCCGACACGGTGCCGGTGGAGATGATGTCGCCGGCGCTGTAGCCGAGTGGCGAGTAGTGGGCGATCAGCTCGGGAAGCGTGACCGACATGCGGTGGGTGTTCGACTCCTGGCGCAGCTCCCCGTTGACGCGCAGGCGCATGTCGAGGTCGTGCGGGTCGCCGAGCTCGTCGGGGGTCACGATCCACGGCCCCAGCGGGCTGAAGCTGTCGACCGACTTGCAGAACGAGAAGACCCCCGAGCGCATCTCCTCACGCTGGATGTCGCGGGCGGTGATGTCGTTGAAGATCGTGTAGCCGCCGATGTAGTCGGCCGCCTCGTCGGCGGAGAAGTGCTTGCCGCTCTTCTTGATCACGACGCACAGCTCGAGCTCGTAGTCCAGCTCCGAGGTGAGATGGTCGGGATAGACGATCGGCTGGTCCGGCCCGACGATCGCGTCGATGTTCTGGAAGAAGATGATCCAGGGCGCGATCTCGTGGCTCCAGTTCACGCGCTTGGACTCCTCCTCGTGCTCGCGGAAGTTGCCGGAGGTGTGGAAGAACTTGCGCGGGACGATCGGCGCCTCGAGCGTGACCGCGGAGAGCGCGAGCTCGGGCCCCGAGGCGCCCGCCGCCCGCTCCAGACCGGCATCGCCGTGGGCGAAGAGGTCGCGCATGTCGGCGTATCCCTCGATGGCGACGACGTGGTCCTCGCGAACCACACCGATCCGCGTCATCCCATCGTGGGTGAACGTGGCTAGCTTCATCAGGCGACCTCACAGACGCTCGCGGCGGCGAGCGCATAGACCTTGGCGATGTCGACGAGCCCCTTGATGTCGAGGTTCTCGCCCTCCGCTCCCGGGAGCCCGCTCGAGGTCCCGTAGTTGACCGTCTCGATTCCGTAGCGCGTCAGCGCGGAGGCGTCGGAGAACCAGCGCACGGTGTCGCGCTCGGGCGGGGCTCCGAAGACGTGCGCGTGACTCTCGTCGATCGCCGCGATCAGCGGGTGCTCCTCGGAGATCTCGGCTCCCGGCGCGGTGACGTAGACCTCGGTCTCGATGCCGTAGTCCGGGAACCGCCCGGCGAGCTCGCGGCCGAGGTCCTTGAAGGCCCGGCGCGCCTGCGCCATCGGCATCGTCGGCGGCACGCGCACGTCGAGGAAGAGATCGGTGCGATGGGGCGTGCGGCTGACGCGCCAGGGGTAGCCGCCGCTCACGGCGCCGACGTTGACGACGCCGTCCAGGCCGCGGTAGGCGGCCTCCTTCTCCCACGTGGGGATCCACTCCATCACGGCGTCCATGACCTCGCGCATGCGCACGATCGAGTTCTCCGGCAGACGCCCCTTGCTGAACGCGGTGTGCACGAACGGCCCGGAGGTGGAGACGCGGCACCACATCGCGCCGTAGTGGCCGAGGACGATCCGCTGCTCGGTCGGCTCGCCGAGGATGCACATGTCAGCGGCGCCGCCGTGCGTGGGCAGGTAGCGGCTGCCCGCGGCGTAGCCGCGATAGTCCTTTCCGCGGTAGTCCTCGCCCCACTGGGTCTTCTCGATCTCGCCGACGACGGCGGCGATCATCACGTCGCCGCGCAGGCGTACGCCGGCGTCCTGGAGCGCGCGGACCGCCTCCACGTAGCAGGCCAGGGCGCCCTTCATGTTCGAGATGCCCAGCCCGTAGATGCGCCCGTCGCGCACGAACGGGTCGGGCCGGAAGCCGGGCTTGTCACGTAGCCATGGCTCGCGCCCCGAGTACGAGGTGTCCATGTGGCCGTTGAACATGAGGGTCTTGCCGCCGCCGAGGCCGTCCCAGGTGCCGAGCACGTTGGGACGCCCCTCCTCGACCTCCTGCCAGGCGACATCGAGGCCCATCTGCTCGAAGACCTCGCGCATCCGCTCGGCCATGCCCTGCTCGCTGCCGGTCGGACTCGAGACGGCGACCAGCGAGCATGCGGTCTCGACCAGCCGCGCCTCGTCGACGCATGCGGTGACGGCGTTCGCGTGGCCGCTCATCAGGCGTGCTGCTTGACGGCGGGGAGGACCTTGGTGCCGAACAGCTCGATCTGGCGCGCGCGGTCGTCGCCCCACAGCTCGAGCATGATGTGCGTGCAGCCGGCGGCGCGGTACTCCTCGATCGCCTCGATGCACTGATCCGGCGTGCCGGCGATCGGCTTGCAGCGGTCGAGCAGGTCGTCGCTGACCGCAGCCGCCGCGGCGAGGCGGCCGCCGCTCTCCATCGCGTCCGCGATCGGCTGGATCTCCTCGGGGTCGATACCGGCCTTCTCGAGCAGGACGTCGGCCGAGCCCTTGATGTTCTGCACCTTGTTGGCGAGGTACATCCCGGCGATCTCGCGCGCCCCGGCGCGACCCTTGTCGGAGTCGTGCTCGTCGATCGAGGCGACGATCGTGCAGCCGAGGTCGAGCGCGTCGGGGTCGCGTCCGACCTTCTCGGCTCCGGCGCGCATGTTCGCGCGCGAATACTCGGCGAACGCCGGCGTCGTGATGCTCGCCGTCAGCAGGCCGTCGCCGAGCTCGCCGGCGAGCTCCTGCATGCGCGGGCCGGTGCCGGCGACGTAGAGGGGCACGGAGCCGCGGGGCGACTCGGCCTCATCGGACAGCGCCGGGACGTGCGCCGAGAAGGCGGGCCCGTCGTAGTCGAACTGCTCGCCCTCGAGCACCCCGCGGACGATCGTCAGCGCATCGCGCGTGACCGTGTAGGGCTTGGCCGGCTCGCGCTTGCCGATCGCGGCGTGGTTCATGAAGATCTTCGACGCGCCGTAGCCGAGCAGGAAGCGCGGGTGATCGCTGCCCTCGGTCACCTCCTGGACGACGCGCGCGTCCATCGCCACCTGGATCGGGTGGCGGGTATAGGGCGAGATGATGCCCCAGCCGACGGCGAGCTGCTCGGTGTCGCGGGCGATCAGCGGCGAGAGCGCCGTCGAGGAGCGGGCCTCCATCTGGTGCTTGCGCCACCAGGGGTAGGCCTCTGCAAGCCAGATGGTGTCGAAGCCGTGGCGGTCGAGCTGGCGGGCATGCTCGAGGATCTCGTCCACCGGCTCCATCGTGAGCTGCATGACCCCGATGCGGAACGGGACGCTGGTCATTCTCGTAACTCTCCCTCGTCGTGTCGGTTGCGGAGATCGCGATTGCGTGCTGCCTGGCTCGCGCCGCAATGCCGCGCCTGCCTGCCGCTGCGTCATATTTGATCAAATCTTGCGGGGGTTGGCAAGTCAGAGGTCGTGTGCGGCCCCCGGTCAGCCCGCGTCAGCCCGCTTCGCAACAGCGTCTTGGGGCGCTCTCGGGCGGTGGGTTGCTGCAGACCACGGCGGTGGTGGACGGTGCGGACCGGGTTGGTCGGCCGCGGCCGGAGCACCGGCCGGCGTGGGGACGGCGCGGCGCGCGGTTGCGGGACGGCGCGGCGCGCGGGCCCGTGCCGGGACCGCGAGCGTCGAGCGCCGTTCGGGCGCCGTCGCGGCGGGCTTCGGGAGGCGTTCCTCGAGTGATAACCGTGGGGAACGGCGACCTGGCGTGATCGCCACGGCACGGCTCGGCGTCGAGGATGTCGTCGTCTATGTCGAGAGTGTGGGGAACGTCGACCTGGCGTGATCGCCACGGCACGGCTCGGCGAAGGCCACACCGGAGCGTGGTCGACGTTCACCGGTGGTGGCGCGGGAGCTCGAGGTCGGCGTTTCCAACACGCGCGACGGCGTGACCCGGGGTCGCGTCGAAGGTCGGCACGGGCTCACGCTTCCCCGCGCGCGACGGCGTGACGGCGCCGGCACGGGCCGAGGCACGTCATGTCGCGGGTCACGGCGTGTGACGGTGCTCACACGGTTTCGCCGGCGCGGCGGACGGCCACGGCGCTCACGACGCGACACGTGCGCGGCGGACGGCCGCGGCGCTCACGACGCGACACGCGTGCGCGGCGGACGGCCACGGACGCTCACGACGCGACACGAGCGCGGCGGACGGCCGCGGCGCTCACGACGCGACACGAGCGCCGCGGAACCGCCACGGCGCGACACCACCACGCGACCACGCGCCGCGGACCGCCGCGGACCGGCTGACCACGTCAGGCGCGCTCCGTGCCCCGCGCCCTGCGCGACGCGCTCGGGCTCAGATCAGCCCGAGTGCGAGCATCGCGTCGGCGACGCGCGTGAAGCCGGCGACGTTGGCGCCGGTCACGTAGTCGCCGGGGGCGCCGTACTGGTCGGCGGTCTCGAAGCAGGCGTCGTGGATGTCGGTCATGATCTCGAGCAGCCGCTCCTCGGTGTGCTCGAACGTCCACGAGTCACGCGAGGCGTTCTGCTGCATCTCGAGCGCGCTGGTCGCCACGCCGCCGGCGTTCGCTGCCTTTCCTGGCCCGAACGCGGTGCCCGCCTCGCGGAACGTCCGGACGGCATCGCGCGTGCAGGGCATGTTCGCGCCCTCGCCGACGGCGATCACGCCGTTGCGCACCAGTGCGGCGGCGGCATCGCCGTCGAGCTCGTTCTGCGTGGCGCACGGCAGCGCCACCTCGCAGGGGATCTCCCACAGCCCGGAGCCGTCGACGAATCGGGCCCCGGAGCCTCGCCGCTCGGCGTAGTCGGACATCCGCAGGCGCTCGACCTCCTTGACCTGCTTGAGCAGCTCGACGTCGATGCCCGTCGGCTCGTGGACGAAGCCGGTCGAGTCCGAGCAGGCGATCACGCGGCCGCCAAGCTGCCCGACCTTCTCGATCGCGTAGATCGCGACGTTGCCCGAGCCGGAGACGACGACGTCGCGGCCCTCGAGGCTCATGTCACGCGCTTCGAGCATCCGCTCGACGAAGTAGACGCAGCCGTAGCCGGTCGCCTCGCGGCGCACGCGCGCGCCGCCCCAGGCAAGGCCCTTGCCGGTCAGCACGCCGGACTCGTAGCGGTTGGTGATCCGCTTGTACTGGCCGAACAGGTAGCCGAGCTCGCGCTCGCCGACGCCGATGTCGCCGGCGGGGACGTCGGTGTACTCGCCGATGTGGCGCTGGAGCTCGGTCATCAGCGCCTGGCAGAAGCGCATGATCTCGGCGTCGGAGCGGCCCTTGGGGTCGAAGTCGGAGCCGCCCTTGCCGCCGCCGATCGGCATGCCCGTGAGCGCGTTCTTGAAGAGCTGCTCGAAGCCGAGGAACTTGATGATCCCCAGGTCGACGGAGGGGTGGAAGCGCAGGCCGCCCTTGTAGGGGCCGAGCGCGCTGTTGAACTCCACGCGGAAGCCGCGGTTGACGTGGACCTCGCCGCGGTCGTCCGTCCACGGGACACGGAAGATGATCTGACGCTCGGGCTCGCAGATGCGCTCCAGGAGCTTGGCCTCGACGTACTCGGGGTGCTTTGCGACGACGGGGCCGACGGTCTCGAAGACCTCGCGCAGCGCCTGGTGGAACTCCGGCTGTGCGGGGTTGCGCCGGACGATCGCCTCGTAGACGCCTTCGAGGCGGTCGTCGAGGGTCGTGTGAGCCGTACCGGAGACGGCAGGGGTGACGGTCATGGGCAATCCTGCTGGTGGGGGGAGGGGGCGCGGCGGACTGCATGCCGCGTCGGGAGGGAGGCAAAACTCTAGAGCCTCGCCGCCCGCGCGGCCGGCCGGCCGCCCACCCCCGAGGGCGGCCCGCGCGGGCCGGGCGGGCGGCAGGTCGGGATGACGCTCTACGATCCGGGACCGATGGCGCAGACGAAGAAGCGACGCCGGACCAAGCACCGCGGCAACGCCGCCGGCATCGTCGAGAGCCGCGGTCGCACGGGGCGCAAGCTCACCGAGGGCGAGCGCGCGGGCGCGGGACAGACGGCGCGTCGCGGGCGTCAGGACCGCTTCTCCAAGCCGCCGACCTGGCGCAGCGCCGCGAACCGCTCGCTGATCGCGGTCGTGATCTTCGTCGCCGTGCTCGTGCTGTTCCTCAAGCAGAACATCGCCGCGGCGCTGTCGCTCGGCGCGTTCCTGCTCGTGCTCTACGTCCCGATGAGCTACTTCACCGACCTGTGGCTGTACCGTCGCCATCAGCGCAAGCTGCTGGCGGCGAAGGGCGCCCGCGACGAGCGCCGAGCGAAGGGCTGAGCGCCGGTGGACGTGCGGATGCTGACCGTCGGGCCGGTGCAGGAGAACTGCTACCTGCTGCGCCGCGACGGCCAGGCGCAGAGCGCGCTGCTGGTCGACCCCGGCGACGAGCCCGAGCGGCTGCTCGCCGCCGTCGAGGACGCCGGCGCGCGGATCGAGGCGATCCTGCTGACGCACACGCACTTCGACCACGTCGGCGCCGTCGCGCCGGTCGCACGCGCCGGCGGGGCGCCCGTCTACTGCCCGGCGCTCGAGACCGCGGTCCTCGCCGACATCATGGCCTTCGTGCGCTGGCCCGGCGTCGGCCCGTTCGAGAGCTGGGAGGCGGAGGAGACCGTCGCCGGCGGCGAGCGCCTGAGTCTCGCGGGCTTCGAGATCGACGTGCTCCACACGCCCGGTCACAGCCCCGGCCACGTGACGTATGCGTTCGCCCGTGACGCGGCCCATCCCGAAGTGCCCGTCGTCCTGGCCTCGGGCGACGTGCTCTTCCAGTCCTCGATCGGGCGCACCGACCTGCCGGGCGGCGACCACGAGCAGCTGCTGCGCTCGATCGCCGGGCTGCTCGCGCGCTTCGACGACGACACGATCGTCCTGCCCGGCCACATGGGCACGACCACGCTTGGGGCGGAGCGTCGAGCCAACCCGTTCCTGCAGGGCCTCGCCGCGTGAGCGAGCGCCCGCAGGCGCCGCGCGGCACCTTCGACGTGCTGCCCGACCAGGCCGCCCTGCGGCTGGCGGTCGAGCGCTGCGCCCGCGGCGCGCTCGAGGCGGCCGGCTACCAGCGGATCGAGACCCCGGTCTTCGAGGACACCGACGTGTTCCGCCGGACCGTCGGCGAGTCGACCGACATCGTGCAGAAGGAGATGTACACCTTCGAGGACGCCGGCGGACGCTCGCTGACGCTGCGTCCCGAAGTGACCGCGCCGATCGTGCGCGCCTACATCGAGCACGGCATGCACAAGCTTCCCCAGCCGGTGAAGCTCTGGTACCTGGGACCGTGCTTCCGCTACGAGCGCGCGCAGGCTGGTCGCTACCGCCAGTTCTGGCAGCTCGGCGCGGAGGCGCTGGGGTCCGACGATCCCGCCGTCGACGCCGAGTCGATCCTGCTGCTCGCCACGATCCTCGACGAGCTCGGCGTACGCGGGACTCGGCTGCGCATCGCGAGCCTCGGCGCACCGGCGTCCCGGGCGCGCTATCGGGAGCTGCTGCAGGGGCACCTGCGCGCCCACGAGGACCGCCTCGCCGCGGAGGTGCGCGCGCGGATCGACCTCAACCCGCTGCGGGCGTTCGACAGCGATCACCCCGGCACGCGCGAGGTGATGGCGAGCGCGCCGCTCCTGCTCGACCACCTCGACGCCGCCGACGCCGAGCACTTCGCCCAGGTGCGAGAGCTGCTCGACGCGGCCGAGCTGCCCTACGAGATCGATCCGACGCTCGTGCGGGGGCTCGACTACTACACGCGGACCGTCTTCGAGCTGACCAGCGACGCGCTCGGCGCCCAGAGCGGCGTCGGCGGCGGGGGACGCTACGACGGGCTCGCCGAGCAGCTCGGCGGGGCGCACGTTCCCGGCATGGGCTGGGCCGCGGGGATCGAGCGGATCCTGCTCGCGGCGGAGGAGCGACCGGTCCCGGCACCGATCTGCGACCTCTACGTCGCCGTCACCGGGAACGTCCCGGGGGCAGGCGGGCCGGCGGCCGTGGCCGCGTTCGCGCTCGCGGCCGAGGCCCGTCGCGCCGGCGTGCCGACGCAGATCGAGCTGGCCGGCCGCTCGCTGAAGGGCCAGCTCAAGCAGGCCGCGCGGCTGGGTGCCCGCTACGTTGCGATCGTCGCCGACGAGGGAATCGAGTTGAAGGACATGCAGAGCGCACAGCAGGAGAGCGTCGACTCGGCGGGGGCGGTCGTCGCCCACGTGCTGCGCGGGAGGCACGCGTGATCGCTCCGCCGCGGCCGAACGCCTACCGCGACACCTGGGCCGGCGACCTCGACGCCTCGCGCGAGGGCACCGAGGCGCGCGTGGCGGGCTGGGTCAATCGCCGCCGCGACCACGGCGGTCTGATCTTCATCGACCTGCGCGACCGCTCGGGGATCGTCCAGCTCGTCTTCCATCCGGAGACGAGCGCCGACGCGTTCGCGCTCGCCGAGCGCCTGCGCGCCGAGCACGTCATCTCCGTCGCCGGGCGCGTCGAGCGCCGCGAGGAGGGCAACGTCAACCCCGCGCTGCCGACGGGCGAGATCGAGATCGGCGTGAGCGCCTGCGACGTGCTCGCCCACAGCGAGACGCCACCGTTCCCGATCGACGAGGACACGCCGGTCGACGAGACCCTGCGCCTGCGCTACCGCTGGCTCGACCTGCGCCGGCGCGGGATGCTCGACGCGATGCTCGCCCGCGCGCTCGTCGTTCGCACGATGCGAGACATCCTCGACGCGCGCGACTTCGTCGACATCGAGACGCCGATCCTGACGCGCTCGACGCCGGAGGGGGCGCGCGACTTCCTCGTGCCGAGCCGCGCCGCGCAGGGATCCTTCTACGCGCTGCCGCAGAGCCCGCAGCTCTTCAAGCAGCTGCTGATGATCGCGGGCTATGAGCGCTACTACCAGATCGCGCGCTGCTTCCGCGACGAGGACACGCGCGCCGATCGCCAGCCGGAGTTCACCCAGCTTGACGTGGAGATGGCGTTCGTCTCCGAGGACGACGTGCTCGAGCTCATGGAGGCCGTGATGGCCGCCGTCTTCGCGGCCGCCGACTTCCCCGTGGCGCCGACGCCCTGGCCGCGGATGCACTACGACGAGGCGATCGCGCGGTTCGGCTTCGACCGCCCCGATACGCGCTTCGGGCTGGAGATCCGGGACGTCTCGGAGCTCGTGCGCGGCAGCGACTTCCGTGTATTCGAGGGCGTCCTGGGCAGCGGCGGCGTCGTACGGGCGATCAATGCGGGCGCGCGGGAGATGTCGCGCTCGGAGCTCGAGGGGCTGAACGACGTCGTCCGCGTGCACGGCGCGCGGGCGGTCGCGCCGATCGTCGTCGGCGACGGCGGCTGGACCGGCAACCTCGCGAAGTTCTTCGCCGCCGAGCAGGTCGCGGCCGTCAACGAGGCGCTCGACGCCACCGACGGCGACCTGCTGCTGTTCGTCGCCGACGAGGTCGACGTCACCGCGCCCGCGCTCGGCGGCCTGCGCCTGCACCTCGGGGAGCGCTTCGGCCTGATTCCCGAGGGCCGTCACGACCTCGTCTGGATCACCGACTTCCCGATGTTCGCCCGCGACGAGGAGAGCGGCGGCTGGACGGCCCTGCACCACCCGTTCACGGCGCCACGCGGCGACCTGTCCGACCCGGCGGGGCTGCGCTCGCGGGCCTACGATCTCGTGCTCGACGGCGTGGAGATCGGCGGCGGCTCGATCCGCATCAACACGCTCGACGTCCAGCAGGCGGTCTTCGACGTCCTCGGCCTCGGGCCCGACGAGGCCCAGGCCCGCTTCGGCCACCTGCTGGGCGCGCTGCGCTACGGTGCGCCGCCGCACGGCGGGATCGCGATGGGGATCGACCGCATCGCGGCGCTGATCGCGGGCCGCGAGTCGATCCGCGACGTGATCGCGTTCCCCAAGACCGCGAGCGGACACGATCCGATGACCGGCGCCCCGGCCACCGTCGAGGAGCAGCAGCTGCGCGAGCTGGCGCTCCGCCCGGTGGCGGTGAAGGCGCGCGGCTGATCCCGGCAGGGGCCGCTCCCGGCTCAAGCCGGGGGCGCGCTCGGCCGATGGAAGAGCCGTGCAGCAGGTCTCGCAGCCGCTTCGGATCGCGCTGGTCGCCGTGCTCGCGCTCGGCGCTCTGTGGCTCGTCGTCCTGCGCCCCAAGGAGGTCGCGGAGCCGCCGATCGAGCCACCGCCCGTTGCGGCCGGCGGACTGGCGAGCGACGTCCAGCAGGCGCGGCGCGCCAAGGAGGTCGCCGACGCGGCTGCGGCACGCAGCGAGGCCGCCGCAGGCCGGGCCGGCGAGCGGCACGTGACGCCGCGAACCGCATCCGGCGCGGGCGCGGCCGAGAAGACGTCCGAGCGCGGCGCGCGCCGACGGGCCCGGCTGGGCTCCGGTCCGTCGCGCTCGCTGGTCGCGGCGCTGGATCGCGGCAGGACGGTCGTGCTCGTCTTTCGCAACGGCTCCGCCGACAGCGCCGCGGTCGTGGCCGCGGCACGCTCCCGGGCACGGGCGAGCCGAGTCGTCGTGCGGGTGGCGTCGATCGCCGACGTCGGTCGCTACGCCGTCTTCACGCGCTCGGCATCCGTCTCGCAGGCGCCCACGACGCTCGTCGTCGGGCCGTCGCGGCGCGCTCGCGTAATCGTCGGCTTCACGACCGCCGGCGAGATCGCCCAGGCGGTCGGCGACGTGCGCCGCCGCGCCGCTCGCTAACGAGCGGGACGGCTCCTAGACTCGCCGGCGATGGCCGACGAGCGCTTCGAGGAGCACCTGCGCCACCCGCGTGGCCGTGGGATCGCGGGCGCCGTCGAGGGCGCGCACGCCGCAAGCGCCGGCTCGGTCGCCTGTGGCGACCTCGTGCGGTTCGCCGTCGCCGTCGATGGCGATCGCGTTACCAGCGCCCGCTTCGAGGCCGAGGGCTGCGGTGCGACGATCGCGGCGGCGAGCGCCGCCGTCGAGCTCGCCGAGGGGGCTTCGCTGCTCGACGCCGCACGGATCGACGCGGCCGCAGTCGCCGCTGAGCTCGGCGGCCTGACGGCCGGCAAGCTCCACGCCGCCGATCTTGCCGCCGACGCGCTCGCCCGTGCGCTCGGCGGCGCCGCGATCGCCGGCGCCGCGCTTGCGCCGCGCGCCGACCGCGTGCTCGTCGCGATGAGCGGCGGCGTCGACAGCGCGGTCGCTGCGCTGCTCGCCGGGCGCGACGCGCAGCCCGTTGCCGTGACGCTCGAGTTGTGGCGCGACGAGCACAACGACGCGGAGCGCTCATGCTGCTCGGCGAGCGCGGTGCTCGCCGCTCGCTCGCTTGCCCACGGGCTCGGCCTGCCGCATCTCACACTCGACCTGCGGGACGCCTTCCGCGCGGGAGTCGTCGAGCCGTGGGTCGCCGATCATGCCCGGGGGCTGACGCCGAACCCGTGCGTGCGCTGCAACGGCGCGGTGCGGATCGACGGGATGCTCGAGCTGGCCGCGCGGCTGGGCGCGGCGCGACTCGCGACCGGGCACTACGCGCGGATCTCGGCCGACGGCCTGCTTCGCACAGCCGCCGATCCCGCGAAGGACCAGAGCTACGTGCTCGCCGCGCTCTCTCCGGAGAAGATCGCGCGCCTGCGCTTCCCGCTGGGCGAGCTGACGAAGCCCGAGGTCCGCGCGATCGCCGCGCGGGCAGGCCTGACCGTCGCCGACAAGCCGGACTCCCAGGACCTCTGCTTCCTCGCCGGCACGGGGCGCGAGGCCTTCCTCGCGCGCCATGGCGGCCCGCGCGAGCGTCCAGGCGCGATCGTCGACGAGCGCGGCCGGCGGATCGGGCGCCATCGCGGGGCGCACGCCTACACCGTCGGCCAGCGGCGCGGTCTGGGGATCGGCGGGACCGACGAGCCGCGCTACGTCCGCGCGACCGACGTGAGCGCGAACACCGTCGCCGTCGCGCCGCGCGAGGCGCTCGTCGCCGACACCGTTCGCCTGACCGATCTGCGCCTGCATCGACCGGCCGACGAGGTCGAGCTGGTGCAGCTGCGCTACCGGGCGCGGCCGCTGCCCTGCGTGCTGCGGGGGGAGCTGCTGGAGCTGCGCGAGCCGGCGTGGGCGGTCGCACCAGGGCAGGTTGCCGTCCTGCGTAGCGGCGACCGCGTCGTGGGATGCGCGACAATCGTTCGATGAGCAGCACGACGTCGGACGAGATCCGCGAGACCTTCCTGGAGTTCTTCGCGCGCGAGGGCCACCGGCGCCTCGAGTCGGCCTCGCTCGTCCCGGCGACGTTCGACGCCTCCGTCCTGCTGACGACCGCCGGCATGCATCCGCTGAAGGGCTACTTCCTCGGCATCGAGGAGCCGCCGTCGCGGCGTCTGACGAGCTGCCAGAAGTGCTTCCGCACAACCGATATCGAGAACATCGGCAACACCGCCCGCCACCTGACGTTCTTCGAGATGCTCGGCAACTTCTCGATCGGCGACTACTTCAAGCCGGGAGCGATTGAGCTCGCCTGGAGGCTCTCGCTCGAGGGCTTCGGCTTCAGCCCCGAGGACATCTGGATCACAGTGTTCGAGGGTGACGACGAGCTGGGGCTCGGGCCCGACGAGGAGGCGATCGCCGCCTGGGAGTCGGTCGGCGTGCCGCGCGAGCGGATCGTCCTGTGCCCGCGCTCGGAGAACTTCTGGCAGGCCGGCGCGACGGGGCCGTGCGGCCCGTGCAGCGAGCTCTACCTCGATCGCGGGCTTGACTTCGGCTCGGCCGACGACCTTCCCGGTGGCGAGAACGAGCGCTTCCTGGAGTACTGGAACCTGGTCTTCATGCAGTTCGACCAGGATCCGCCGGGGACGCTCGCGCCGCTGCCGGCGCCGAGCATCGACACCGGCCTCGGGCTGAACCGGATGGCGTTGATCAAGCAGGGCGTGCCGACGATCTTCGAGACCGACCAGTTCGCGCCGCTGATGGCGCTCGGCCGCGAGCTGGCGACCCGCAAGGACGACGAGCGCGCGCTGCGGATCATCGCCGACCACTCGCGTGCGACGGCGTTCCTGATCGGCGACGGCGTCGTCCCGAGCAACGAGGATCGCGGCTACATCCTGCGCCGGGTCATGCGCCGTGCGATCCAGCAGGGCACTCGGATCGGCATCGAGGGCGTCTTCCTGCCGCGTCTGGTCGAGCAGGTCATCGAGCTGATGCGCGGGGCCTACCCCGAGCTGGAGCGCCAGCGGAAGACGATCCTCAAGTGGGCTCGCGCCGAGGAGGACGGCTTCAGGCGCACGCTCGAGCAGGGCACGCGCCTGCTGGACGACCTGCTGGCCGCCGGCGAGATCGGGGCCGTCGACGCATTCCGCCTGCACGACACGTTCGGCTTCCCGATCGAGCTGACGCGCGAGATCGCCGGCGAGCGCGGCGTCCCGTTCGGTGACGAGGAGGGCTTCCGGCGGCTGATGGACGAGCAGCGCGCCCGCTCGGCGGCCGCATCGACGTCGAAGAAGGTGGGTCGCTCGGAGGAGCTGGTCCGCGAGGTCGCGGCCGAGCCGTCGCAGTTCGTCGGCTACGAGCAGCTCGACGTACACACCGCCGTGGCCGGCGTCGGGGAGCAGGACGGACGGACGATCGTGAAGCTCGCCGAGTCGCCGTTCTACGCGCAGGGCGGCGGCCAGGTCTCGGACGAGGGGCTCGTGCGCTGCGAGCGGGGCGGCTGCGTCGCCCAGGTCGTCGACGTGCTGCGCGCCGGCGAGGATCAGGCGCTCGTCGTCGACGTGCTCGAGGGCGAGATGAGCCCGGGCACGCGGGTCGTGGCGAGCGTCGACCGCGCCGCGCGGCACGCCACCGCCTGCAACCACACCGCCACCCACCTGCTGCACGCGGCACTGCGCGCCCGGCTCGGCGACCACGTGCGCCAGGCCGGCTCGTACGTCGGCCCGGACAAGCTGCGCTTCGACTTCACGCACACCGCCAAGCTCAGCGAGGAGGACAGGCGCCACGTCGAGGACGAGGTCAATGCGCGGATCCTCGAGAGCCTGCCGGTCCGCCCGCTGACGACGACGCTCGACGAGGCGCGCCGGCTGGGGGCGATGGCGCTGTTCGGCGAGAAGTACGGGGACGTCGTGCGGATGGTCGAGATCGGCGACGGGGGCTACTCGCGCGAGCTGTGCGGCGGCACCCACGTCTCCTCCACGTCGGAGATCGGCCTGCTGCGCATCGTCAGCGAGGGCTCGAGCGCGGCGAACGTGCGCCGGATCGAGGCGATCACGGGGCCGGCGGCGGTGCGACTGATGCGCGAGCACGACGAGCTGCTGCGCCGCGCCGCCGTCGAGCTGCGCACGAGCCCGGAGGGGGTGCCGGAGGCGATCGAGCGGCTGCGCGAGGAGTCGCGGCGCGCGACGGGCCGCGGCGCGCGTGCGAACGGCCACGTCGACGTGGGCGAGCTGGCTTCGCGGGCGATCGAGATCGCGGGCGCCCGCGTGCTCACGGCGGTCGTCCCCGACGCGGACGCGAAGGCGCTGATGGAGGCCGCCGACGTCGTCAAGGGACAGCTCGGCGAGCAGGCGGCGATCGTGCTCGGCGCCGCCGGCGACGGCCGCGTGCACCTCGTCGCCAGCGTGACGCCCTCGCTCGTCGCCCGCGGCGTGCGCGCCGGCGAGGTCGTCAAGGTCGCCGCGCAGATCGTCGGCGGTGGAGGAGGCGGCCGGGACACGATGGCCCAGGCCGGAGGCCGCGACCCCGAACGGCTGCCCGCGGCGCTCGACGCCGCCAGGGCGGCGATCGAGGCGGCGCTCGCCTAGCCTGGCTGCGTGCGCGTGCTTGCCCTCGACTACGGATCGGCGCGCTGCGGCTGCGCGCTGAGCGACCCGACGGGGACGCTCGCGACGCCGATCGAGCCCGTCCTTCGCGCCGGCTCCAAGGCGGGCCTCGCCGCGCTGCGGGAGCTGGTCGCTCAGCAGGAGGTGGGGCGGGTCGTCGTCGGTCTGCCGCTGTCGCTGTCGGGCGGGGACTCCGACCAGACGAGGGCAACCCGCGCGTTCGCCGATCGGCTGCGCGGGGCGCTCGGCCAGGGGGTGCCGGTCGAGCTATACGACGAGCGCTTCACGACGGCGATCGCCCAGCGTGCAGCGGCCGCCGGCGACCGCGCGGCCGAGGACTCGCGGGCAGCGGCAGTGCTGCTCGACGATTGGCTGGCGCGGCACGGTCACGAGCGCGGGGTGGGCACGCCATGAGCCCCGGGCGTACGCCGCAGGAGCGCGAGGCCGCCCGGATCGAGCGTGAGCGACGCCGCGCGGAGCGGCTCGGCGAGCCGCTCACGGCGGCAAGCGTCGAGGCGGACGAGGTCCTGGCGCCGGAGAGCGTGTCCGGCCGGCATGAGACGCCCGCGGCCGAGACCGCAGACGCGACCGATGCCGAGCCCACGTTCGAGCCGGCGTACGAGCCGACGTTCGAGGTAGAGCCCGCGGTCGAGCTCACGCCCCGAACCGAATTCGAGCGGACCGAGCTCGAGCCCCCCACCGAGCTCGAGCCCCGGACCGAGCCCCCCGCCGCCGATCAGCCGCTCGGCACGGTTCGCAGGCACCGGCCGCAGCCCGGCGCGGCGGGCCTGCCACACCGTCCCCTGATCGTCCACCGCCGGCGCCGCGCGCCGGGCGGCGTGATCGCGCTCGTCACGATCGGCGCCACGCTGGCCGCGGCGCTGGCCTTCGCCCTGCTCTCGACATTCACGCCGTTCAAGGGAGAGGGAAGCGGGAAGGTCGCGGTCCAGGTGCCGAAGGGCGCCAGCACGAAGGAGATCGGCGACCTGCTCGCCAGACGCGGCGTCGTCGGCTCCGGGCTCTTCTTTGCGATCAGGGCGTCGATCGGGGGAGACGGCGACGGGCTCCGGGCCGGCCGTCACACGCTGCGCCGCGACATGAGCAACGGCGAGGCGATCGCCGCGCTCAGCGCCGCGCCGAAGGCGGCGGCGACGATCCGCGTGACGATCCCCGAGGGGCCCTCGCGTCGCGAGTCTGCCGCACTGGTGCGCAAGGCGGGCGTCGTGGGCGATTACGTCGCCGCTTCGAAACGCTCCGCAGCGCTCGACCCGCGCCGCTACGGCGCCCCGCGTGACGCGAGCCTGGAGGGCTTCCTGTTCCCGGCGACGTACGAGCTGCGCACCCCGGCGCGCGCCGACGCGCTCGTCCGCGAGCAGCTTCGGGCGTTCCGGCGCAGCTTCGCCCAGGTCAGCCTGAGTGCCGCGCGCAGCCGCAACCTGACGGCCTACGACGTGCTGATCATCGCCTCGATGATCGAGCGCGAGACCGCGAGAGCGGCCGAGCGACGGCTCGTCGCGAGCGTGATCTACAACCGCCTGCGGGCGGGGATGCCGCTCGGCATCGACGCCACGATCCGCTATGCGGAGGGCAACTGGACGCGGCCGCTGCGCCAGAGCGAGCTGCGGCGCCACGGCCCCTACAACACGCGCCTCAACAAGGGCCTGCCGCCCACACCGATCGGCAACCCGGGCCTGGCGTCGATCGAGGCCGCGGCGCGTCCGGCGCGCAGCAGCTACCTGTACTACGTGGTCAAGCCGTGCGGCAACGGCGCCCACAACTTCTCGAGCAGCGACGTCGAGTTCCAGCGTGACGTCGACGCCTACAACGCCAAGCGCGCCCAGCTCGGCGGCCGCGACCCTTCTGTGTGCCCGAAGTGAGCCCGGAGGCGGGCACCGCGGCGAATCGCCTGGGGGTGCTCGGCTGGCCGGTCGCCCACAGCCGCTCGCCGGCGATGAACAACGCCGCGCTGGTCGAGCTGGGCCTGGACGGCTGGCGCTACCAGCACCTGCCGGTGCCGCCCGAGGCCTTCGCCGAGACGGTCCGCGCGCTCGGCGCGGCCGGGTTCCGCGGCGCCAACGTGACGATCCCCCACAAGGAGGCGGCGCTCGCGCTGGCCGACGAGGCGAGTGAGCGGGCGCGTGCGATCGGCGCCGCGAACACGCTCACGTTCCTGCCGGACGGGCGGATCGACGCCGACAACACCGACGCGCCCGGCTTCGTCGCCGCGCTCCCGCGGCCGCCGGGGGCCGGCGAGCGGGCGCTGGTGCTCGGCGCCGGGGGCAGCGCCCGCGCCGTCGTCTGGGCGCTGGCGCAGGCGGGCGTGCGCGTGCGCGTCTGGAACCGCACGCCCGCGCGCGCGGAGCGACTCGCCGCTCAGCTCGGCGCCGCAGCCGTTGAGCGCGGGGATGAGATGGGGGAGGCCGATCTGCTCGTCAACTGCACGGCGGTCGGACTGCGATCTGCGTCGAATTCGTTCAAGGAACTGCCATTGCGGGCCGAAGAGATGAGGAGATACGCGACCGTGGTGGACCTCGTCTACCGCCCCGACGGGACGGAGCTGATTCGCGCGGCCGCGCGCGTGGGTTGCCGAACCGTCGACGGGCTGGAGATCCTGGTGCGCCAGGGGGCGCTCAGCCTCGAGGCCTGGACCGGCCTGCCGGCGCCGCTGGAGCGGATGCGCCAGGCCGCCCGGAGCCGCGGGGCGACAGCCAGCAATGAGCCAGCACGACCATCCCCACCTACGCTCGGTGGCCTCGACGCCGCCGCCGGTCGAGGGGGCCCTGGCGCGTGAGGCCGGCGGCGACGCCGCCTGGGACGGCGTCACGCGCCCGCGCAGCCGGTCGGGCAACCGCTTCCTGAAGGACGTCATCCTCGCGCTCGGCCTGGCCGAAGCCGAGCGCGTCGAGCGCGCCCACGAGGAGGCGCGGATGACGGGGGCGACGTTCGAGAGCGTGCTGCTGGCACACGGCGTGCTGACCCAGCAGGCGCTCGCGATGGCGATCGCCGAGCGCCACGGCCTTGACCACCTCGACCTCGCGGTCTTCCAGGCCGACATGGCCGCGGCGAGCCTGATCAGCGCGGCGCAGGCCAAGCGCTACGAGGCGGTGCCGGTCGCGCTCGTCGGCGAGCGGCGCCTGCTCGTCGCGATGGCCGACCCGAGCAACGTGATGGCGCTCGACGAGATCGCGCTCGTCACCGGCTACGAGATCGTCCCGGCGGTCGCCGCGCGCGAGGACGTCCTCGCGCTGATCAGCCGCTTCGTCCGGCTCGACGACGTAGTCGAGTCGGCGAGCATCGAGGAGGAGCACGCCGCGGCGGCGGAGGTCGTCGACCTGCGCGAGAGCGCGGACGACGCACCGGTCATCAAGCTCGTCCACTCGATCATCGCCCAGGCGGTCGAGCAGGGAGCCTCGGACATCCATATGGCTCCCGACGGGCGCGAGCTGCGGGTGCGCTTCCGGGTCGACGGGGTGCTGCAGGACACGACGACGATCCCGCGGCGGATGGTCGCCGGCGCGGTCAGCCGCGTGAAGATCATGAGCGACCTGGACATCTCCGAGCGCCGCGTCCCCCAGGACGGGCGGGTGGGGCTGCAGGTTGACGGCAAGCACGTCGACCTGCGCGTCGTGACGCTGCCGAGCGTCCACGGCGAGTCGGTCGTGATCCGCGTGCTCGACCAGGACGGCGGCGTCGAGCTGGACCTCGACGCGCTCGGCTTCCTGGCCGCCGACAAGGAGCGCTTCGAGCGAGCGATCCGCCAGCCCTACGGAGCGGTGCTCGTCACCGGACCGACCGGCTCGGGCAAGTCGACGACGCTCTACACGGCCGTGGGGATGCTCAACTCGCCGGAGAAGAACATCATCACGATCGAGGACCCCGTCGAGTACCAGGTCGATGGGATCACGCAGGTCCAGGTCAACCCGCGCGCCGGGCTGACCTTCGCCGGCGGCCTGCGGGCGATGATGCGCGCCGACCCGGACATCATCATGGTCGGCGAGATCCGCGACCGCGAGACGGCCCAGATCGCCGTCGAGTCGGCGCTCACCGGCCACCTGGTCCTCTCGACGCTGCACACCAACGACGCGCCGAGCGCGATCACGCGGCTCGTCGAGATGGGGGTGGAGCCGTTCCTCGTCGCCAGCTCGATCGACTGCGTCGTCGCGCAGCGCCTGGCGCGCACTCTGTGCTCCCACTGCAAGCGCCCGACGATCCTCACCCGCGACGTGCTCGCCCGCAACGGCTTCTCCGCGCGCGTCGACCTCGAGGTCTATGAGCCGGTCGGCTGCACGCGGTGCGGTGGCTCCGGCTACAAGGGGCGCCTCGGCCTCTACGAGGTGATGCCGATCACCGAGGAGATCCGCGAGCTGGCGGTCGAGCGGGCATCCGCCGGCGCGATCACCGAGGTCGCGGTGCGCCAGGGCATGCATCGCCTGCGCGACGACGGGCTGGAGAAGGTCCGCCTGGGGCGAACGTCGATCGCGGAGATCGCGCGCGTGACCGGATCCGGCGGCAGCGCGGGCCTGCAGTAGCGCGCCCCGCTTCCCACGGCCTGAGCCGGCCCGCGCTCAAGCCCGCCCGCCGGCCTTCCGATACCCGCCGGGATGCAATTCGACTTCGCCGACGTGCTCCTCGAGGTGATGCGCCGCAAGGCGTCCGACCTCCACATCACCGCGGGCGTGCCGCCGATGGTGCGCACCCGCGGGCGGCTCGCGCCGCTCGACGGCTATCCGCGGCTCTCGAACGTCGAGACGCGCGAGATCATCTACTCGATCCTCAGCAACGACCAGCGCCAGCGGCTGGAGACCGACTGGCAGGTCGACCTCGCGTACACGATCCCCGGCCACGCGCGCTTCCGCGTCAACGCCTTCTTCCAGCGCGGCTCGCTGAGTGCGGCGTTCCGCCTGATCCCCGCGGAGATCCAGCGGATCGACGACCTCGGGCTGCCGCCGGTCGCACACGAGCTGTGCAAGAAGCCGCGCGGGCTGGTGCTCGTGACCGGGCCCACCGGCTCGGGCAAGTCGACGACGCTGGCGGCGATGGTCGACGAGATCAACGAGTCGCGCGAAGAGCACATCCTGACGATCGAGGACCCGATCGAGTTCCTGCACTCGCACAAGAAGTGCATGGTCAACCAGCGCGAGCTCGAGGCCGACGCGCCGAGCTTCGCGCTGGCGCTGCGGGCCGCGCTGCGCCAGGACCCGGACGTGATCCTCGTCGGCGAGATGCGCGACCTGGAGACGATCTCCACGGCGCTGACCGCGGCCGAGACTGGCCACCTCGTCTTCGCGACGCTGCACACCCAGGACGCGCCGCAGACGATCGACCGCATCATCGACGTCTTCCCCGCCCATCAGCAGGGGCAGGTGCGCGTGCAGCTCTCCGTCGCGCTGCAGGGCGTGCTGACGCAGCAGCTGCTGCCGACCGCCGACGGCTCCTCGCGGGTCGCCGCGATCGAGGCGCTCGTGCCGACGCCCGCGGTGCGGAACCTGATCCGTGAGGGCAAGACGCACCAGATCATGTCCGTCATGCAGACCGGCGCGGCCGCCGGCATGCAGACGATGGACGCGGCGCTGGCGACTCTCGTGCGCCAGGGCAGGATCACCCAGCGGATGGCCGAGTCGCGCTCGAGCACGCCCGACGAGCTACGCCGGCTGATGGGGTCCACCGGCATGTCGATGGTCGCCTGACCGGGAGCGCACGATGTCGACGTACGTCTTCAAGGCGATGGATCTCACGGGGGCGAAGGCCACCGGGGAGGTCGACGCCGAGAGCAAGCAGCAGGTCGCCGACCAGCTCAAGTCGCGCGGACTGATCGTCCTCGACATCGCCGACAAGCACAGCTCCAAGGAGATCAACATCGCGCTCTTCGAGCGCGTGAAGCCGGCCGACCTGACGATCATGACCCGTCAGCTCTCGACGATGGTCAGCTCGGGCATGACGATCCTGCGCGCGCTGCACGTGCTCGAAGCGCAGACGGAGAACAAGCTCCTCACGACGGCGCTGACGCAGGTGCGCAAGGACGTCGAGGCCGGCCTGCCGCTGTCCGACGCGCTCGAGCGCCACCCGAAGATCTTCTCGCCGCTGTTCGTCGCGATGACGCGCGCGGGGGAGACCGGCGGCGTGCTCGAGGAGTCGCTGCAGCGCGTCGCGGACCAGCTCGAGAAGGACGACTCGCTGCGCCGCCAGGTGAAGTCGGCGATGATGTACCCGATCGTCGTCATCACCTTCGCGGGGGCGATCCTGATCGGTCTGGTCACGTTCCTCGTCCCGGTGTTCATCGGCGTCTTCGAGCAGTTCGGCGGCGACCTGCCGCTGATCACGAAGATCACGGTCGCCGTCTCACATGCGATCACCGGCTACTGGTGGGCGGTGATCGCAGGGGTCGCGGCGGCCGTCTACGCGTTCAGGCGCTGGAAGACCAGCGAGCGGGGCCGCGGGCAGTGGGACGCGTTCCGCCTGCGAGTGCCGTTCAAGATCGGCGACATCGTGCAGAAGGTCTCGCTGGCGCGCTTCTCGCGGACGCTCAGCGCGCTCGTCAGCGCCGGCGTGCCGCTCATCGCGGCGCTCGACATCACCGCGAAGACCGCCGGCAACCGCGTCGTGGAGAACGCGATGGGCGCGGTCATCGACTCGGTCAAGCAGGGCGGCACGATCGCCGAGCCGCTGCGCGGCGCTCCCGTCTTCCCCGGCATGGTCGTCCAGATGGTCGCCGTCGGCGAGGAGACCGGCGCCCTCGACTCGATGCTCAGCAAGATCGCCGACTTCTACGAGGACCAGGTCGACGCCTCCGTCAAGGCCCTCACCTCGATCCTCGAGCCCCTGATGCTCGTCGTCGTCGGCGGCATGGTCGGGTTCATCGTCATCTCGATGTACCTGCCGCTGTTCAAGGT